>JAUNCZ010000054.1 GCA_030526405.1 Lachnospiraceae bacterium
GACAGCTTATTCAAGTGCGCCAGTTTATGGCTTTCCTCTACTTTCTTTCACACTAAAACCTACTATTCTCATGATAAAGAGTTCTTATAATAATAAAGAACAGTTAATCCATCATTTTTTTAATATTTTACGTTTAAATATCCCAATCAGATATGCTCGTTCTGATTTATTCAACGCAATCTGCATATTGACCATCAGACCTATTACAGCAACAATAATCACATCTAGGAAGAAAATGATCCAGGAATTCACAGGAATAATCCAACGTACAATAGCACCAACTCCACAGATTACAACGCAGCTAATCACTGATGTAAAAACTGATGGGTAAAACTGATACCACTTATATCCAAGAAAATGTGATGTAACAGGAACCATAAAGCACAGATCCTTGATAATCATAACAATACTGCTGACTCCGGCAACTGCATAAAGGTCCAGATCCGTAAAGAGAATCATTAACACGGTAGTACCTATTGATACCAATCCAGTAATCACCAACGCAACTGTGTTATATTTCACTTTATTTACTGTAACAAAAACCGTATTCAGATTTGTAATACCGCTGCTGAATACATATCTTAAAACTGCCAAGGCAGTCAGAATCTGAAGCAGATGCGCATCCTGAGAAGGAATCCACAATTTGTACATATCACCGCTCATGATGATAATTCCCGCTGTTGGAATAGTAGAGATTACAGCTGAAATCTTCAGTGACCGCTCAATCGCATTTAACAGACCGTTTTTATCCCCGCTTGCATATGCGATGGTAAGTTCCGGACCAAAGGCACCTCGGATAGACTCAGTAAATGTATTCAAAATATTAGGAATACTTTTTGAAATAGCCAATACACCCATCAGTGTAGCACCAAGAAACTTATTACATACCAGCAGATCCAGTCCGCTCATCAGGGTATTACCCGCAATTGCAAAAGAACTCCAGATTCCGGAGCCAACCAATTCTTTAATCACTGCAAATGAACAAACCGGAGATTTCAGCGACACCTTCAGCTCTGGGGTTAATGTATGGGTATTATACCACTGCATTGCCAGAAAAACTGCCCCGGAGAATGTCATTGCAAAGCCTACATACCAGACATGAGGTGCAAACAGCATAAAAGCACATACCAGTATCACACACTTCAAAACCGATGTAATAATACTGGCAAAGGAAGAACGATCCATACGATTTGATATATACGGACCACAATCCCAGTTTGGCATTCCTGTTCTAAGGAAAAATGACAAAAAGATTATTGCAAATAATACTTTTACATCCGTTACGATTCCAGATGGAACATCAACCAACGCATCCAGTTTCAGAATGAAAACAGTGGCAGGAATCAATAATGTAGCTACAATAATCAGATTGCCCCAAAACACAGAATTATAATACAGATTTGCTTTCTTATAATCTTTATTCACATAGGAAATGGTAATAAATCGAGCTGCCATTGCATTTAATGCTGTTACAAGAATATCAGCGTATGCAACAAAGTTATTTGCCAAATTTACAAATCCATTTGCTTCCACACCAATCGTTCGAATAATGTAAGGAGAAAGCAAAAAGCTAATCCCAACATTGACAATCAGGACACCAATACCACTGATAATGTTCATAGAAGTGTTAAAATTAGTACTTCTTTTTTTTGACATAGTAACTATCCTTTCCAATAGATTTCTACCAGTCTTACTATTCGAAGTAATGATACAGCTTTTCCATTACTTCTCTATTTGATTTATCGAAATCTAACTGTTTTATGTTTTCCATCATTCTGTCAGTAATATCGTTGTTATTCAAATGCTCAGCTATAGTATTAGCGATGGAATCTGGAGTCGTATCGCACAGATTACCATTAAATCCATCCCGAACCAACTGTAATCCTCCTGGCGTCTTTGTCGTAATTATCGGTTTTCCAATAATCATCGCTTCTCGAATTGTTAATCCGTATGCCTCATTCCTACTAGGCTGAACATAAAGATCACATTTTTTCATATACTTATAAGGATTTGACTGCATTCCTACTAATATGAAATACTTCTGAAGTCTCAAAGAAACTATTTTCTTCTCCAGTTCTTCTCGCTCAGGGCCATCTCCCACAATATACCATCTGATATTGTACCCCTGATCAACAAGAATTCTGCAAGCCTCTGCCGCAATATCAAATCCCTTGTCATCAACAATTCGACCGCAGGACATAAGAATAGTATCATTGTACCGAACGATCTCACATGTCTCTTCTGCCTGTTTGCGAATATAGTTAATATCAGTGATATTTGGTAAAGCTTCTATTTTATTTGCATATTCTGGCATATATTCCTTAAGTTGACCTGCAAGTATATCAGAAACTGCAAATATTTTTTCACTCTTTTTATAACCCAAATAATCATGATATACCCGACGCATATCACCATAATGATAAAAAGAAAACAATTTCGAAGAATAAACTGAATTCGCAGCAACTTCACATGCATCCCCACAAAATGCTATTACAATGTCATACTCAGTATTATCTAAATTGTCATGAATATATCTTGCATAGCAAGCATTCTCAAACCATGCAAATCGCCTGGTAATCCAACCGGCAAATCTTCTAAGGATACCTGCTCCCGAAGGTACTGTCTTCAAATTATATACTTTTGAGTACTTATATTTCGATTCAAAAGAAACCGTATCATGTCTATCTGCCACTATTAGTTTACAGTTCCCAGTAATACGATCCGCCATCTCGGTATAGTTATTTAAAATAAGACATGTCACATCATAACTATTATAGTCTATTCGATTCAGCATATTAACCAAAGCAGTTTCAATACCACCAATCCATAATGCTTTGGATACAAACAATACTTTCTTCATATATCATTCATCACTTTTCAAAACTTGATTTATCAGGCAAAATCGCTTCAAACGAGTCAATAATTCTCTTTGAAATTTCTTCAAAATCTGTAATTTGATCAGGATCATTTATACAGATCATATCTCTGTTCTGATTCATAATATCCTTCTCGATGGACTCGATATCCCTAGGATGTGCCCAGTATGTACGATTATCCACTTTCCAAGGAGTAAAACACCCTTCAGCAATCTGCCACCATAACATCACCCATTGATTTACATCCGAATTCTTCCTGAAAGGATGCATACATGTTTTCTTTAAGATCTCTGGTTCCGCATCCCATACTTTGAAGAATGTGTCCTTCATATAAGCGGCTGGAGCATGCAAAACAGGAAATCCTACAAAACAATTCTGATACAGTTTTTCACTCGTAAATGTTCTAATATTACTTCTCCAATGATATTTGGAGTTAATATATTTGTTTCTATATTTATGTACCTGCTCACTTTTTTTAAAATGAGCATTGATAATACCCAGATCATTTACTGCTGCGTGTTGCCATGCACCAATCTCTCCATAAAAATCAAATGCTGCTTCAGACCCTACAGTACAAGGAAGTCCATTCTGAAAAAAATCTGTTTTTCTCATTTCGCGAATAATAAAAGTGTCGTCATTAAAGTACACAAAATGATCAGCAAGCCCATCAATTCTATGAAGATTTAATTCGAGTACATGGGAACTGAATGTTGGGAGATATTCTTCTGGGATATAATCTTTATGACGTACAATGTGTAGTCTTGGATTATCAAGATTCAAAAACTCCGGAAAATGTCCCCATGTAACAAAATGCACTGTACGAAACCACGGAGTATACTTCTCAATAGCTCTGAACCAATATTTCATAAGTCCCCAGTCCCTGTATCGACTTTCACAATTTGTCAGGTCACTCTTCTTTTCTCCCTGGCATCTGTTTTTCTCAGCCTGCCAGAGGGGGTCATTACCATCCACCCACGGGATCACAAAATCTATATCCATTATACAACCTCTTTCAAAATCGGTAGTTTACTAAAGATAAACGATGTTACAATACTAAACACCATTACAATGCCAGCTATCACAGGTACTGAGATTACCGGAGAAAACAACGACGGAACCAATCCATTCATTTCAAAAATCCAAAGAAACATAGGATGTACAAGATAGCACCCAAAACTGTACTTTGAAATGATTGAAACAAACTTATCCGATTTTTTCTCTTCAAAAAAAGTCAAAAAGAACACATACACTGCAGAAGATGATATTCCCACATTGAGAGTCAAATAAGTAGCTAACTCCTCATTAGCAACTCCTGTTTTCTGTGTCATGATAAATGTACTGACAATCGTGAAAATAGTAGCTAACACTCCCATGAAATATAAAACCTTTTTCTGTCTTTTTTTCAGTGTATAACGATATAAATAGTATCCAAGAACGTAATAGCCTGCAAACCCTAAAACCAGGTTCACACTATCCGAAAAATTCATACTTCTTAAGAAGACACCTACTTTGGGGAGTTTTTCCAACATTGGTTTGCTAAGACCAAATAGTACAAACAAGACCAAAAAATATTCTGATAACGACTTACTCTCTGTGATTTTTCTGAGAAAAGGAGTCACAAGATACAGGCCTGCAATAGCATATAGAAACCACATATGATATTCTCCGGTGAAAAACTCCACTAGAATCCAATTAAGATTTTCTCTGATATTGCCACCATCTAAGTAGATTCTTATTCCAGTAAATACACAATATACAGCCGACCAGAATATAAATGCTTTTACAATTCTGACAATCTTCTGAATAATCTTTCTTCCCGTTACTTCATTACTCGGATCTAGAAAATATCGTCCTGACACCATGAAGAAAAGAACAACACTTACTTTGGATATCATGTCATAAAAATGTAGTATCATCCATTGTATAGAATGGATATCAATTTTTCTCCACTCCATTGCACATACATGAATAATTATTACTAAAAAAGCAGAGAATGCTTTTAAGTTGTCAAATGCAACATCCCTTTCTTTGTCATTCATCAGTATCCTTCTCCTTCTTTCAAAACTAATAATTACCTGATACTTCCTCATCCCACATAAAATGATAATTCAACAAATTATCATTATCCGATATACCTACTCTTTCAGTCAGATTTGTTTTCTGATAAAATAGAAGCGCCATCATTACAAAGAGCAAAACTATAATCTTCTGACTTGGTACATCAAAATATAATGCAGGATACTGGTTTTTTTTATGAACCTGCGAAAGCATAAGCGGCGCAAACAAAATGATAAACTGAAAGTAATAATCTGCTAAACGAGTAAAAACATTGTCATACATCGAGAAAATCTGCAATAATGATGCCAGCGTAAGCAGAATGAATATCTTTCGGAATTTTTCATCACTTAATCCGCAGAACAAAAAGCCTACAACCAGTAATGAAATCATCAAAAGACATTTTCCTCCTAAACCTCCCATATTTACAGATGTATATTTCTCAGATTCGTAGTAAAGATCAACCAGAATACCCACAATTTTATTTCTTGCAAGGAAGATTGAAAGAAATAGAATTATATAGATTGTAATAATGTTTTCTGTCTTACGAAGACCACATATAATATATGCAGGTAAGAATACGAAAGCAGGTAAATGAATAAATCCAGCGATAATTACAAGTACCAAAAAACGCCACATTTTGTTCTCTAGTATTGCAATACCTGCAAACATAATAAAAGCCATAGCGAGCGTCTGCTTTATTGAATAGAAAGAGAAGATATAGAATCCAAAACAATTCCACATCAGAAAGCTGATAAAAGGTTTTGTTGAATATTTGTATACCAACACCGCAATCGAAACAGTTGAAATCAAAGCAACAAGAAACAAGAGTGCCTGGAATTCCCCATTAAATAAAATAGCAACTGCCTTATTCAACAGATAAAAAAGAGAATTTCTTCCACCTTTTAATAATTCATCACTATTCCAATCATAACCACTGATATTTCCAAACTCAAAGGCATATTTCTGAAGATCCCCATGCATATACTTATATCTGAAACCACTGACAAACAAGTGTACCAGCGATGCAGATATTACAAACATCTTTTTATTATTGCGAAAAATAACAGCTAAAACTGCTGTAATCGCTATTACCTTAATATAAATATTCATATACTTACTCCAGTTGCTTCCTATTATTAATTAGATTATCAAACAAGCTCTCTGTTTCTCTGATTAGCGTTTTTTTTGAAAAAACCTTGTATCTCTCTGCAGATGCAACTCTGTACTTTGACATTAAGGCAGGAGTTTTCAACATACTACAGATGCCATTGAATAATCCATTTTCATCGTCTTCTACAACCAAGCCATATTCGGAATCACCTAATAACTCTGACATTCCGGTGCATGGAGTAGTAACAATGGGTTTTCCAAGAACAAATGCCTCTTGTACAAAGGTACTGATTCCCTCATATCTGGAAGAACACACCATTAAGTCAGAATTTGCAATCCAAGGATAAGGGTTAGATTGAAAGCCTTGTAAAGAAACATACTCTTCAAGGTTCAATTCATGAATCAAATTCTGAAGCTTCTCCTGTTCCGGTCCTTCTCCAAGGATATTGAGGTTGAAACTAAATCCGGCATCACGAAGCATCCCACAGGAGCGGATAAGATAAGAAAAATTCTTCTGCGCTGTCAACCGACCAACGGCAAGAAGTTTGGGAACAGAAACATCAAGACATGCCGGCATCGGTTCTGCTGCTTTTTTCAGAATCTCTGTGTCATCGATAATATTATGAAAAACTTCTGTATGGAAGTTGTCGCCATAAAGCCTGCAAAACCCTTTCTTCACATCCTCAGACACACACACAATCCGATCATACCTCTGGTATTGTTTTCTGACTTTATCCACTGAATTCTTCATATTGTCTTTCAGCGACAGATCACAGTGAACCCAGGCAAGTTTTGTTGCTTTTTTATTTGTAGATTGGGCCAGTAATTTGGTTGCAATAGTTTCAAGGTATGCAATTTCCAGATCATAATCCCCTCGAATAAAAAGAGGATACGCCAGCTTTAATTCTGCACACAGTCTGAAAAACAGAGCAAACAATTTGCGTCCCACACGGGTTCTGCAGTTGTTAATCGCTTTATAATGAATCCCTTTTGCCAGATAACTTCTATAATCATAGGGGTCAATATTCTGAACAGTAATGTCATATTTTGTCTGATCCATATTATTGACCAGATTACAAAGAACCTTCTCTGCTCCACCTTCAGACAGGCCGGGAATTAAAAACAAAATCTTCTTCACTATTTTTCACCTCGTAATCGGACCTCTTTTTCATACAGAGAGCAGAGCTTTTCTGAAAAGCATCTGGAGTCAAAGCCTTTATTCTCAATTGCTTTCTCAACCTGCTCCTTTGAAGCACGCTTCCCGTTGATCGCATTCTCAATATGCTCTGCCCACACTGCAGGACCATCATCAAGATATAACCATGTCAGTTTTCCTATTTCAAAGTCCACCTCTGGAGAATATGTAGCTGCGGACACACAAGGTAATCCTGAACTTTGTGCCTCAATCATTACAAGTGGCATTCCCTCATATTTAGACGGAAGAACAAACGCATGAGATTTTCTCATCAAATTATCAATATCTTTCCTGACCCCAAGGAGCTTCACATATTCCTGAAGTCCTTTTTCTTCCACTTCTTGCTGTACTGCATCAAGATATCCTGCAGAATTACTTCCAGCGCAGAGAAAACGAATCTTCTTTCCTTTTCTTCTCAACTCTTCTGCAATATCAACAAGAAAGAGCTGATTCTTTACGGGTGTAAAACGTCCCACATTAAGAACATTTATCCATTCAGGATCAACAAATTCTCCCGCTTCCTCATTATCATAAAGATCCAAAAACTTTGCTGTATCAACTGAATTGTAAACTAGATAATATCCTGGTTTCTGAATCATCTTTTTCCCGTAGACAAATTCTCCTGCCCAGGAAGAACAAGCGATTCGAACTGTTGAACAACTATTGATCAACACTCTCATAACACTATTGTAGAATCGACGAACAATACTGGTTTTTCTTCCGGTTCCATCTCCATCACACCAGTTGTGAGCATGAACAAACCTACCTGGGATGCCTGCCATTTTGGCCAGAAACAGAGTGACTCCACTGTGAAACAGTTCATGGGAATGAACAATATCATATCCACCATCTTTCATTATTTTTAACATTGCACCACAGTACTCCCACGGTCTGGTCCAATTCATATGAGGAATCAGAAGAAACTTTCCTCCATTTTCTTCAATTTCTTTACGATGAATAGCATTCGCCATGGTAGATGTAAAATCAATTTGAAATTTGTCTTTGTCTGCATTTCTAAACAAATGCATCAGCTGGCTTTCAATACCTCCAACATCCATGGAACCAGCTACCATTAATACCTTAATTTTTTTCATAAATATTCCTTATATCAGACCAGTCATAGTTATCGTTTAATCAAATATGCAATACAATAAATTGCAAAAGTAAGTTTTTTTCGAATCATAAATCTGGCAATCTTATGAATACGGTTAATATATCTTTCAGATTCTCCAATAATGTTACTAAAGGATGAACTGATTTCCTTGTATTGTTTTCTCATTCTAAAGTAACTGGCAGAACCATTCTTTGATTCTTCCGCAAAGCATGCCACAACATTTCTAGCATATAAATAATCTACTGCAGATAATATCTTCTGCTTATCCTCGGGCTGCATAGAACTGGCAGTAATAAGCTCCTCTATATGTAAAAAAACAGCTTTTAATTGTTCTGTCAGGTATGGTCGATATTTACGTGAAAGAGAATTCTGGTCTGATACATCTACTTGATACAACACCTCAAGGCATACTGCTGCACTTTTACAATGAACAGAATAATTCATACAGAAGTCAAAATCCTCAGCAATAGCAAAATCGGAAACAAATTGAATCCGATTCTTTTCGATAATACTTTTTTTGAAACGTTTATTAATTGGCGAAAGAATCCTGCGAGTTGTGATCAAACTCACCAACTGATTTCCAAAACCAGAATTACTGTCAAAATGATTTAATCGATCCGCATCTGTATCGTCCGTTCCCAAAATACCAATGGAAAAGACACATAAATCCTCGTTTGAAAATCCATCCAACTGTTCAAAATAGTTACCTGACACGTAATCATCACTATCCACAAACAGTATATAATCACCAATTGCTGCATTGATACCTGCATTTCTGGCACTTGAAACACCACCGTTTTCCTGGTGAATAACCCGAACACATGAATATTCATTCTGATAATCATCCAAAATCATACCACAATTGTCCGGAGAACCATCATCTACAGCAATAATTTCAATATCCTCTCTCCCCTGTAAGAGAAGACTATTCAGACATCGCTCTATTGTTTTTTCCGCTTTGTAAACCGGAATAATAACACTATACTTTATCATTCAAGCACTCCTGACCAGCTCTTTATTACTATATTCCATAAACCTCAGACAGTTCTGTGATTACATTTTCTACTGAAAACAATTCCGCATTCTTCTTATTGAAAACACCCATCTGACTCAGTAATTCTCTGTTTTCATATAAATACAGGATTTTTTCAGACATTGTTTCTGAATCATTCAGAGTAATTAGATAGCCACCTTTTCCATTCACAACCAGATCCTCATTGCCGCGTACTCGGGTTGCAATAATAGGCTTTTTCATCGACATTGCTTCAACAAGATTGATTGGTAATCCTTCCTGTCTACTGGAGGAAACTGAAATATCCGATATTGCAAGTAATTCCGGAATATCTCTTCTATATCCTAAAAAAACAACATTTTCCTCGATGCCATAGTCATAACAAATCTTCTTATACTCTTCTAACTTGATAGGCTGCCCCGGAAGTAATAATATAATTTCTGGAATCTTATTCTTTAATAGAGCCACAGTTTTAAACAGCATATCCTGATTCTTTCGATCAGATAAATCTGCCGGATAAATCAAGGCAAACATATCTTCAGGAAAACCCATTTTCTTTCGAAGCTGAGTTTTATCATCGAAAAGCATATTGTTAAATTTGTTGATATCTACTCCAACACCATGAGTTTTTACAATTTTCTTTGCCTTAAAGTGTTTTCTGGTTACGAGCCTATAATCCTCATCATTAATCAGAATCAGGCAATCTGTAAAATGAGCGAGAAGCTTTTCAACAGGATAAAACATCATCCAGTAATGCTTTGGCGCTCCTTTAAAAAAATGAAAACCATGAGCAGTATAATAGACTTTTGTCCCGTTATTTCTTGCTTTTATTGCAGCCAGTCTGGTGATCACAGCCCCCATAGGTGTATGACAATGGATAATATCATAATTTCCGTTATAAATAACTTTTTTCAACTCTTTATATGCTGTAATATTATTCTTTCGCAAAGGAGATCGCTCAAAAGGAATCTCAAAGGTCTTTGAAATTCCAGACAAATCCAACCCCTTTTTATCCTTTGAATTATCTTTAAACGCAGCATGTACTTCATGTCCCTGTGCCACAAGATACTGAATAAAGGGCATATGGAACTGACCAATATGACTCCTTACTGTAGCTACAAATAATATCTTCATATATACCAAACCTCACCTACTTCAATTCTGATCATATTTCTCAGAGCGCTATACTTTTCTCCAAATTTCGAACAATGCAAGAATTAATTCTCTCAGGATTTCTTTCCCCCACAAAACTATTGTGCGGAGTCACAATGACATTCTCCAACTCCCATAGCCGACTTTCCTCGGGCAATGGCTCCTCCTCAAACACATCCAACACTGCACCGCCAAGCTGCTCCCCTTCCAGAGCACGCTCCAATGCACTCTGATCCACAATAGCACCTCTGGCCACATTAACCAGAATTGCTGTATTCTTCATACTGGCAATGCGCTTTTCACTGATAAAGTGATACGTTTCTTCTGTCAACGGCAATGCCAGAACCAGAATATCTGCTTTTTTCAATTCCTCATCCAACTGGTCAAAGCCGATCATGTTGGAAAACACTTCATCCGGCCGGATCCGGTGATTCACACCAACCACATCACAACCGAATGCCTCAAATCTTTTTGCACATTCTTTTCCAACACTTCCACAGCCCAGAATAAGAACTCTTTTTCCTGCCAGCTCCAGGAGAGAACGATGTTTTTCCCACCTGTGCTGCTTCTGATTCTCATAAAAGAACGGCAGCTGCTTGTACAGGCTTAACACCCCTGCCAGAGCAAATTCTGCCATTGGTATGCTGTAAACATTCTTTGCATTGTGGATCTCTATTCCATGCTTTTCGATGTATTCCATTGGAACACGATCAAAGCCTGCGCTTGTAAGCTGAATGTATTTCAGATTCACAAACTGCTCTATGGGGTGATAGAGAAAAAATCCATTACAGATAATTCCTTCCACCCATTCCGGGTCACAGGGGAGAGGATTCTTCTCCCACTGAAGAAACACCGTTTTGTGTCCCAGGGCTTCAATCTGTTCTATATATTCCCCGGCCTGCTGCCAGGCGCCTGTGATCAGGATATTCATCACTTAGTCTCCTGTTTTCTCGAAGCAATCAGCTCCTGAACTGCCTGAACCCCGGATTCGATGTGCTTCATATTATCTGTGAAGAAGTCATGATCCTGCTCCTTCACCTTTACCTTTAATTTCTCTTCCAGCTCTCTGATTGCTGAAACCCCGGTCTGGAAGATGCTTCTGATTTGCTCCAGATCTGTAATCTGCTGGGTATTACAGAAGCTTCTGGACAGGATTACATAGGAAGAACCCAGTCTGTAATGCTCTCCGATAATATATTCTGCCGGAAGCAGTCCCTGGCCAAGGGCTGCAATGCCACCAAAGCCAAAGGGAACCTGATATTTTTTGCAGGTCTCTGCTATCTGCTCCACAGTGCCATCTGTCAGAAGTCCGAACATAAATCCGCTTTTCTTTGCAAGACTCAGATCATTGAGACCAATGTGGATTCTGTCAATTCCTGGAATCTGAAGAATCTCATCCAACACAGCAACTGCTTCGGGTGTTTCCAAAAGAGGAAAAGTAATGGCTCTGCCATCCACATACGCCACAAACTTCCGAACTTCTTCAGCAGTCTTAAAGTATGGCAACATCAGAATGTCCGCTCCCGCTTCGATGGCTGCATCGATTTCTGTTCTGGAATCTGTGTAAGCAACACCATTCTCCTCTCCTGCCTCATGGATCGGATTGATACGAACCATTACTCTGGAGGATTTAACTGCTGCCTTGATTGCTCTGATATCTTCAATGGTATGTCTGGACTGCACTGTATCCATGCCACCCTGACGAAGCTGTTTTCCGATAAACTCCATGTCCACAAAGATCAGATCTACCCCTGCCTCCTCTGCAATAACAGCCACCGCAGGATCATTGGTAATATACATTAACTCTAAAGCCATGATTCTCTTCCTTTATCAATACTGCTGAAATATGTGTTTGAAAGAGCTTATTTCTCTTTCTTTAATGTCTCACCTGTATTCTCATTGTCCGCATTGGCAAGTACCTTGAAGATAGTGGAGAAGAAGATCTTCATATCCAGTCGGAAGCTGATATGATCCACATACCACACGTTCAGCTCGATTCTGTGATGCCACTCCACATCCTTACGTCCATGGGTCTGTGCCCAGCCTGTAATACCTGGACGAACATCAAACATCCTTCTCTGCTCCTGGGTGTACTGGTCAATGGGCCATGGATGATAGGTCAGAGGCGGTCTTGGACCGATCAGAGACATATCACCTCTCAGGATATTGATCAACTGCGGAAGTTCATCGATACTTGTGGCTCTGATGAATTTTCCCACCTTTGTAACACGGGAATCTCCTTTTCCGGAATATACACCTGACCCTGTATGCTCCGCTCCCACACACATGGAACGGAATTTCAGAATTTCAAATTCTTCGCCATGGAGACCGAGACGCTTCTGTCTGAACAGAACCGGCCCCTTTGACTCCAGCTTGATGGCAACAGCGGTGATTGCCATGGGAATCAGATCGATGACCAGCACCGGAGCACAGATTGCAATGTCCAGAATACGTTTCATTTTATCTCTGTAAACCGGATTTGCCTTTGGATAATGGGTGGGCATATCCGTTTTTATTCTCTGCTTCTTTTTTGTGTTATCAGCTGTGTGAAAAAGCTTTTTACTCACAATTACACTCCTTCTCAGTGATTCCAAACAAAAGATTTATCTGAATCACGTACATTTTGTCACAAATACCTGCTTTTGGGCATAGTAAACCAATGTCATTGTATCACGTTGAGTCAGGAATAGCAAAGTTTATGTTCCCAGAAATATAAACCTGATACTTGAATTTTTTGTCTATTATTACTTCTATAACAAAGAAAAAGCAGAAAAACTCTCTCTGTTCCTCTGCTTTCCCTGTTAATCATACAATCACATTATTCTGTTTTATCCCTCAAGACTTCGATAGTCTACTTTACCATTGGGTGTTAAGGGCAGTTGCTCCAGTACAGTGTAACTGTAAGGATGATAGAAGTGATCCATACTCTCCTCAATCAGCTGTTTTACCTCTGCAATAGTCTGCTCCTCTGTCTCCCTGTCCTTCAGAACAAGGAATACTGCCGGTACCTGACCTGCATCAGTTTCAGGATTCGGATGCCCCACCACACAGCAGACCTCCACATTCTCCACTCTGGAGATCAGACGCTCCAGCTCCAGGGGCGCCAGCTTAAAGCCCTCATAGGTAACGATGGTTCTCTTCATGCGGCCCTTGAACCAGAAACAGCCCTGCTCATCCACCATGCCCAGATCTCCACTGTGCAGCCACAGCCCTCCGTCTTTATGAAGCTTCAATACCTCACCGGTGGTTTCCGGATCCCCGTAATAGCCCTTCATCACTGTTGGTCCCTGGATACAGATTTCTCCCAGTTCTCCGTAGGTAAGCTCTTTTTCCGGATCCTGCATATCAAAGATGGCTGCATTGTTCACACAGAGAGGAATTCCGATGGAACCCTCCGGATGGATGGTGGGCCAGTTGGTGATGGCTGCTGAGCTGGCCTCTGTCATGCCATAGCCCTCAATGATAGGGTATGTACATCCGCCCTGCTTCAGGATCTCATTAGCCTCACCCATGGTCTCAATAGACAGGGAATCATTGCCACTGGCAAGTCCTCGAAGTCCTGAAAAATCCGCTGTGCGAACTGCCGGATCCTTTACAAACTCTCTCCAGAAGGCTGCGCTTCCACCTACGTGGTTGGGCTTTTTGCTGATCAGCAGTTTTCCAAAGTCCTCAATAGGACAGATTGGAATAACCAGCACTGTCATGCCCAGAAACAGTGGCATATGGATAGTAAGCACTGTATTGTAAGCCAGAAATGGCGGAATGTGGCTTAAGAACCGGTCTCCGGCACCGGATTCCAATGGTGCATACTTGTAAGCAAATGCCAGGGCATTCATATTTCCGTTTGTCAGCATCACTGCCTTTGGAAGGGCTGTGGTACCGCTGGTATGGAAGATGCAGGCAGAATCCTCTGCTCTTCCAGGATAGTCTGCTCCATGATATCCGGCACCCAGCTTCAGAAACTCGCCCCAGGTAAGCTTATTGGCAATTGTATCCGCCTCAGGCTTTCTGTTTTTCCACTTCAGGAAACCCTGTACCAGCTTTGGAGTGGAATCGTAGGGTGACAGCATGATCCAGTGATCCACCTGCACCTGATTCTGGATTTCAGCAATGTGCTCAGCAAACACATCACTGCATACCACGATGCGGGAATGAACGCTGGTAATGGCATGTACCAGCTTTTCACCGCACAGACGGAGATCCACCATGTTTGCAACGGCTCCAATGCGATTCAGAGCATAGAGACAGTAGACATTTTCCGGGATGTTGGGAAGTGCCATGGTTACGATATCCCCTGCCTGTACTCCCATTCTCAGAAAACTGTCCCGGGCACGTTCAATATAGGAGAACATCTCCTTATAAGATACCTTCGTGCCCTTATACTCAATGGCCGGTTCCTCTCCCCTGTTTCTGTTGTTGTTCCAGACCTGATAAAAGATACTGCCCACAGGCAGAGGCTCACAAAAAGCTTCTTCCCTGTAATATCTCATCCAGGGCTGATCCAGGGAGGGATACCCTGTTGGCTCAATTCCCCTGATCTGCTCATAGGTTACCCCCAGCTGTTCTGCTAGAAGATACAGCACATGATCCGGAGGATAGATTCTTCTCTCCTCAATCTGCTGTAACAGTTCTTCACTGATACCTGCTGCCTCTGCCAGTTCAGAGCGGGTTTTGTTCTGCTTCAGGCGCAGTTCTCCCACATGCAGGTTTGCGATGCTGATACGCATCGATGCCTGATAGCCATTTTCCATCATTTAGTTTTACCCCCAAACTATTTTACTGCTATAAAAAAACGAAAGTGAACTTCACCTTCGTTTTTTTATTCTGTCACCTTTCATTCATATTCCTGCTTGATCGTCTCGGGAAATGGCTTTTCTTCCTCAGTAAGTCCCATCAGATAGTACACATCACAATTATAGATTGCGCCGTACTGAAAGAACTGGGCCACAGTTGGTGGCATCTCACCTCTCTCATGTTTACTCACGGTACTTCTGTCTACATTCAGTTTTTTCGCCACATATTCCTGACTGAACAGGTCGTTCATTCCTTTCTCAATAGCTTCTTCTCTGCATTTGTAACGTTGCTCTCTTAACCGCAGATATAAGAGTGGCTCACTTTTTTTAATCTTGTCTAATAGTATTTTCTCCATATTCCTCACCAGAACAAATTGTACCTGATGATTGGCATTTTATGTAAATATGAGCGGATGTCGCCCATCAAATTTTTTCGCTTGACAGAGGTTTTTCATCCAATTTTTCGATTAATCAGACGAATTCTTCTGCATTTCCGGATCCCGGGAGACTTTTTATGTCAGCGAATGCGATATTCCACTAAAAAGACCATCTATCCCGAAGACGATATATGCATACTACCTCCAGAATACATGGTCTTATTCTTACACATTCTTATTGATTTCTTCAGGTCTGTAGAAGGTTGGAACAACGCTTCTTAAAGCCTCTTTTACTATACAGTTATCCATTGTGTCGCAGGCCTGATCAAGAACATCCAGCTTCTGCTGCAGTTCCTCCATGGAAATGGGGGCATCCCGCTCAATAAAGATCAGATCGTTGTCTGTCTTATCCAGCTCCTCGGATTTCACCAGCAGCTCCTCGTAGAGCTTTTCTCCCGGACGGAGTCCTGTCTCCACAATATCGATATCCTTATAGGGAACCAGTCCGCTTAAACGGATCATATTCTCTGCCAGCTCCAGAATGCGCACCGGCTGGCCCATATCCAGCACGAACAGCTCTCCGTTCCTGGCCATGGCTCCTGACTGCAGCACCAGCTGGCTGGCCTCAGGAATGGTCATAAAGTAGCGGATGATACGCTTATCGGTCAGGGTGATGGGGCCTCCACTGGCGATCTGACGCTTGAAAAGAGGGATCACAGAGCCTGCAGAGCCCAGTACGTTTCCGAAACGGGTGGCGGAACAGCGAAGGGTTCCCTTGGTGCTGTAGGCCTGCATGATGAACTCACACATGCGCTTTGTGGCACCCATCACGTTGGTGGGGTTCACTGCCTTGTCGGTGGACAGGGCCATAAATCGTTTCGCTCCATACTCCTCCGCCAGCTGAATCACGTTAAGGGTACCGAACACATTGTTTCGAACAGCCTCCACACAGTTGTGCTCCATCAGGGGCACGTGCTTATGGGCTGCTGCATGGATCACGATATCCGGCCTGTATGCCCTGAATACCTGCTCCAGTGCAGGTCTGTCGGTGATGGAGAGAATCTCCAGCTGCAGATCCAGATCAGTGCCGTACTTCATGCGCAGCTCCTGCTGTACATCGTAGACACCATTCTCGTACACATCCAGAAGGATCAGTTTTCTTGGCTTCATGGCAGCCACCTGTCTGGACAGCTCGGATCCAATGGAACCACCGCCGCCGGTAACAAGAATGGTCGAATCTTTGTAATACTCAGTGGTAAGATCCTCCTCCATGGTGATCTGCTTACGGAACAGCACATCCTCAATCTCGAAGTTACGAAGCTGCAGCCGTCCGCCTGCCTTTTCCATCACCGGATAATCGTAGATCTTAATGTCAAAGCCGTAGGGCTTCATCTTGTCATACAGATCCTTCTTCTCCTGGGCGGACATGGTAGGGATGGCGATGACGATCTCATCCAGATCCAGCTCATTCATCTTATCCACAGTGAGATGATTCTCATCCAGAACAGGAAGGCCCACAATCTCTCTGCCGATCTTATAATTCAGCGTATCAATGAAGCACACTGGAAGATAGCCGGATTCCGGATTGTTCAGCAGGTTTTCCGCCAGGGCTACACCCACACGGCCTGCACCGATAATGGCGATCTTTTTACGATGGCGCATGGCATCACGCTGGCTGATGATGTGACTGCCACCCAGGAAATTCAGAAAAAAGATCATCATGCGGCCTATTTTTGTGTCATAGGTTGCATGCTTGAAGAAATACCGGTACAGCATACGAAGAGACAGGGCCATCAGCATGTTGATGCCCATGATGGACACGATTCTGGATGTGGCGATACATACCACCCCGGGGATGTGAGCATGATCCAGCACAAAGTAGATTGCCGCTCCTACAGTATCCCAGAAAATCAGATGCATGTAGCTCTCCACACCACCGTAACGCCAGATCTGCTTATAGGTGCCCCCCAGAAACCGGGGAACAGCGACACAGAGAAAGGACAGCCCTGCATGGACAGCCACCTGATCCAGACTGAGAATGCCTCCTCCTCTGTAACGCCAGAGAAACGTATAGGTTACAAAGGAAAAGATAAGGAAATCGTACAGCACCAGCATCCAGCGGATCTTAAAATTCTTTCGTTTGGGAATTGTCATGAAATATTCACCTCATATACAAAAAAGCACTCAAAATATGATTCAGCACATAAATCTATGGATAAACTCCAATAACAAATGGCCATTTCATCTTATCATCTGTGAAAATCATTGTAAATAATGTATTTATAAAAAAACGTTACCAGAACGTTTGTAACAGGATAGAACCAGGTTGATACTGGTTATTCTTCCTCCACAGTCAAAAAGCAGGAACATGACCCGTGCCACAATTCCTGCTTTTTCTGGGTCAATCATTTTTCTCGTGGGATTGACGCGACCACGATATACACTTTCTAA
>JAUNCZ010000112.1 GCA_030526405.1 Lachnospiraceae bacterium
TTTATATTTTCCAGAAATTGCCATTCCTACCGCCATGGCAAGTCCCTGTCCCAGAGATCCTGATGAACACTCCAGAGCGGGCAGCTGTACACGGCAGGGATGCATGCCGTATGGAGAATCCAGTTTTCCGTAAACCTTAACGATCTCGTCATAGTCCCAGAAGCCACGGATCGCCATGGCAATATACATACAAACAGCTCCATGGCCCTTACTTAAGATAAAACGATCACGATTGGGATCCTTAATATCCTCCGGATTCAGCTTCAGACCGTACTGGAAAAGTCCGGTAAGAATATCTGCCATGGAAAGGTCTCCGCCGATATGAACCGCTCCGGAATACTCTCCACAGAGGTTGATCAGTTTCTCACGAAGCTCATATGCCTGATCCTCTAAACGTTTTACCACCTGTTTGTCAGCCATTGTCATGCCTCCTTTCAATCGTCGATGTCTTTATTTCCCCGAATCAGAATCTTGGGATATTTTCCTGTAAGCTGTGCCTCAAAGGCTTCGATTCCGTCATCCAGATCAAAGATCTTCTGGGTCAGCTCATCCAGCTGCATTCTCTTCAGCATCTGCAGCGCTCTTGGATATGCATATGGTGCAACCATTACACCTGTAACTGTGATCTCATTGAAATACAGATACTTTGAAAGATTAAATGGCATCTCATAGTCATTTGGATACTGCGCACCGTAAATCAACATACCGCATTTTGCTGTGATAGGCGGAAGTGTAGGTGCTGCAAATTTTGAGCCGGAGCAATCAAGCACCACGTCAAAGCCACGACCCTCTGTGATCTTCATCGCTTCCTCTTCCACGTTCTGATGGATGGGATCGATGGTATGCACAGCTCCGTACTTCCTTGCGATCTCCAGTCTGTCAGCAATAGGCTCGATCATTGTCAGCTCACAGGCACCATACATGCCAAAGGCCTGAAGCGCCATCAGTCCGATGGGGCCGCCGCCGCAGACACATACAGTCATTCCGGCCTTCATGTTTGCCTTATCCAGCATTCTCACGATAATGGACATAGGCTCCAGCAGACAGCCCTTTTTCAGGCCAACACCCTCTGGAAGCTTGTACACCTGATCCTCATGCCAGATCAGCTCCGGGGCATCTCCTGGACGATTGTACAGCTGAGCATTCTCGCAGAACTGCTGCTGTCCGTTCTGGCAGTAGTAACAGCCACCGCAGAATCGTAAGAAGTTGCCGGCAACCTTATCGCCAACCTTCAGCCCCTTGTGATTTGCTTCCGGTCCCAGTTCCACAACAATACCTGAAATCTCATGTCCCAGAGGGATTGGAGTGGTATCTCCTTCCTCCTGACCGAAGCATCCGGCAACCACATGTGGATCAGAACCACAGATTGCACAGTAGGCTACCTTGATCCTCACATCCTGCGGACCCATCTTCGGCATCGGCAGATCCACAAAGTCAACAAGACCCTTTTTTTCAGGATCCGGATTCTTCATGTCGCCAACCCGTACACCGCATAATGTTTTCATCTGTTCTCCTCCTTCTTTCCATATTTTTTCTCACGATAATGAGTTGTGTGTATTATACCAATGTACTCCTCAAAATACCCTTGACAGCACCGACACATTGCCCACCATTCCTATCATTCTTCTGCATTGCCTTGCATTTTATGCATAATTATTCATTAAGTTTGTCCGTTTTTTATAGTATTTTTCACAAACCACTGGTGTTTCTACCCCTTTCCTGTCCCTTTTCTCTATGTGTCTCAGAAAGAGGGAATGCTATAATGAAGAAACTAAGGGAGGAACAGCCTATGAAATTCAACAAAAAGGAAGAGAAACTGAGGGAGCTTTCCGCAAAGCTTGGTCCCAATGAAAAGGTACAGGAAATAGGACTGTTTTCCGGAACAGCCAGGCTGGTGCTATTCTTCGGAGTTGCCATCGCCACACTGATTGCAGGACGCCTGTTCCCGGACAAATTCTATATCGTGATCTTTTTTAATATTCTTGGCATGTGGATGATGGTGGATGCAGCAAGGGTGGTGTACGATCTGAATAATTCCTGCCTGCTGGTCACCAACAAAAGGATCCTGGGAGAGGCCGGAGGAAAGGAATTCAATCTCTACTTTGGACAGCTCCAGCAGGTAAGCATGTCAAAGGTGCTGTTTCTGGACAGTGGAGATCCCCGCACCAGTGTGGTGATCCGAAACCTCTCCAACAGACAGAAGATCTACGACATTATTATGGCCCACAAAAAATAAGGTGTTATTACAAAAACAGTACTGCACAGCAAGTCAGCAGATGCTGAACAGTTTTCCCCTCAATTCAAGTCGACGCTTGCGGAGACTTGGCGCGCGATTCTGGTCAGCTTTAGCTGATATCTTCCTATCAGAATCGCTGCGCATCCTCGCGGAGCGTTTTATCTCAGTCGGAGATTGGACTCCCACTGAGACTAATTTGTCAATGCTCACCACCTATAGAGGTGGGAGTCTTCTCCACTGAGATAAAAAACAGAGGACATTGCCCGGTTATCCTGAGCAATGTCCTCTGTTTTGGTTTGGAAAAAAATAATTGTTTTGGTTTGAAATTGACAAAAAAATAGTGCAGGAAGCGGGACTTGAACCCGCACGGTATTGCTACCACAGGCACCTGAAG
>JAUNCZ010000055.1 GCA_030526405.1 Lachnospiraceae bacterium
GCCGTCGGAGCTATGAGAGGAATCCTAAATCCCACAGAATTTGTGATTGAGCCGAAAAAAATATAAAATATAAAGGAAAACTGACAAAAAACAGGAATAAATCATTGCCTGAAAAAGCATTTTCATTTAAGATAAACTGACAGACTATCAAAATACCACGAAAGGAAATTTCAGATGGGAGAATATAAATTACTTACCGGAGAGGGACGGGCCAAAAGAGCTGAGTTCAAGACAGTGCATGGAACCATCCAGACACCGGTGTTTATGAATGTAGGTACTGTGGCTGCCATCAAGGGAGCTGTATCCACCGAGGATCTTGAGCAGATCGGAACACAGGTACAGCTGTCCAACACCTATCATCTTCATGTTCGTCCAGGGGATGAGGTGGTGAAGAAAATGGGAGGCCTTCATAAGTTTATGAGCTGGGAGAAGCCGATTCTTACAGATTCCGGCGGATTCCAGGTGTTTTCTCTTTCAACCCTGAGAAAAATCAAGGAGGAGGGAGTTACCTTCCGTTCCCACATTGATGGAAGAAAGATCTTCATGGGTCCGGAGGAGAGTATGCAGATTCAGTCCAATCTTGCATCCACCATTGCCATGGCCTTTGATGAATGTCCGTCCAGTGTGGCTGAACGCAGCTATGTACAGCATTCTGTAGACAGAACCACACGCTGGCTGGAGAGATGCAAGGTTAAGATGCAGGAGCTGAACAGCCTGGAGGATACCATCAATAAGCAGCAGATGCTGTTTGGAATCAATCAGGGAGCAATTTTTGCGGATATCCGTGTGGAGCATGCAAAACGCATCGCAGAGATGGAACTGGATGGCTATGCAGTGGGCGGACTGGCTGTAGGTGAATCCCATGAGGAGATGTACCACATTCTGGATGAGACGGTACCGTATCTGCCCAAGGAGAAACCAACCTATCTGATGGGTGTGGGTACCCCCGCCAATATTCTGGAGGCAGTGGACCGTGGAGTGGATTTCTTTGACTGTGTATATCCAAGCAGAAATGGTCGCCACGGCCATGTGTATACCAATCAGGGAAAACTGAATCTGCTGAATGCAAAATATGAACTGGATCAGCGTCCGATCTCAGAGGAGTGCAACTGTCCGGTGTGCAGAAGAGGCTACTCAAGAGGATACATCCGTCATCTTCTGAAGGCCAAGGAGATGCTGGGTATGCGTTTCTGCGTCATCCATAATCTGCACTACTACAATAACATGATGCAGGAGATCAGGGACGCTCTGGATGCAGGCACCTTCTCCTCCTATAAGCGGATGAGACTGGATGGATTTAACGAAAATCCTATCGGATAACCTCAATTTTTTTATGAAATCACTTGAATGAACCCCCATGATTGTGTATTATGGTAATAGTTTGTTTTAGTGTGCTAAACTGATGAATATGAATACAAGGAGGAAACCCTGATGGTTTTTGGTACAGCAGCAGATGCAACAACAAGCAATCTTATGTTTTTTGGAATGATGGCGGTAATCTTCGCAGTGATGTATTTCTTCATGATCCGTCCTCAGAACAAAGAGCAGAAGAGGATTCAGGCAATGCTGAACGCACTGGAAATTGGGGATGCAGTTGTAACAACAAGCGGCTTCTACGGAATCGTAATTGATATTGCTGATGAAGATGTGATCGTTGAATTTGGAAACAATAAAAACTGCAGAATTCCAATGAGAAAAGCTGCAATCGCCCAGGTTGAGAAACCAGAGCAGGCTGCTGCAGAGAAGAAATAATTCTCTGTCCACAGTCTGGAAAATTAAGCGTGTTGATTGGATGGGACTTGTGCCGGCGGCATAAGTCCCATTGTGCTAACAGCAGAAAATGCTGAAAAAAAGGAAAGAGGTTACTGAAAATGGAGTGTAAGATTGGTCTGATCCACGGTGACGGTATTGGTCCCGAAATTGTGAATGAAGCAAAGAAAGTACTGGATGTTGTCTGTGAGAAGTACGGACATTCCTTTACATACACAAATCTTCTGCTGGGAGGCGCATCCATTGATGTGCATGGTATTCCCCTGACAGATGAGACAATTGAAGAAGCAAAAAGCTGTGATGCAGTTCTGATGGGCTCCATCGGAGGAGATGCAAAAACTTCTCCATGGTATAAACTGGAGCCATCCAAACGTCCTGAGGCAGGACTTCTGAAAATCAGAAAATCCCTGAATCTTTTTGCTAACCTGCGCCCGGCTTATCTGTATGATGAGCTGAAGGCTGCCTGCCCACTGAGAGATGACATCATCGGAGATGGCTTTGATATGATGATCATGCGTGAGCTTACAGGCGGACTGTACTTTGGTGCAAGAAAAACAGAGGAGATCGACGGAGTGAAAACTGCAGTGGATACCCTCAGCTATAATGAGAATGAGATCCGTCGCATTGCAAAGCGCGGTTTCGATATTGCCATGAAGAGAAGAAAAAAAGTTACAAGCGTTGATAAAGCCAACGTTCTGGATTCTTCCCGTCTGTGGCGTGCAGTGGTGGAAGAGGTGGCTAAGGATTATCCTGAGGTAACACTGGAGCATATGCTGGTGGATAACTGTGCAATGCAGCTGGTGAGAAATCCTGGACAGTTTGATGTGATCCTTACAGAGAATATGTTTGGTGATATTCTCTCTGATGAGGCCAGCATGGTAACAGGTTCCATCGGAATGCTTTCCTCTGCAAGTCTGAATGAGACAAAATTCGGTCTCTATGAGCCAAGCCACGGCTCTGCACCTGATATTGCAGGTCAGAATATTGCAAATCCCATCGCTACAGTTCTTTCTGCTGCGATGATGCTTCGCTATTCTCTGGATCTGGATAAAGAGGCAGATGCCATCGAGGCAGCCATCAAGGCAGTTCTTGCAAAGGGCTACCGAACAGTGGATATTATGTCTGAGGGATGTACCCAGGTATCCACCACAGAGATGGGACAGCTGATCTGCGAGAATATCGGCTGATTCTTTCCGATGGAATGTAAAGGAAACAGAGTGAAATGGTCTGATTCCCTTTCCATGATAAAAAATATAAGCGGGATCTCCGGATCCTGATAAGGAGGTTAATGATGAAAAGTGATGCAGTAAAAACCGGAATGCAGCAGGCTCCTCACAGAAGTCTGTTCAATGCTCTTGGTCTGACAAAAGAAGAGCTGGAGAAACCTCTTGTAGGTATTGTGTGCTCTTATAATGAAATCGTACCGGGTCATATGAACCTGGATAAAATCGCACAGGCAGTAAAACTGGGTGTTGCAATGGCAGGCGGAACTCCCATCATGTTCCCGGCAATTGCTGTATGTGACGGTATCGCAATGGGACATACAGGAATGAAGTATTCCCTTGTTACCCGTGACCTGATCGCAGATTCCACAGAGGCAATGGCACTGGCTCATCAGTTTGATGCTCTGGTTATGATTCCAAGCTGTGATAAAAACGTTCCGGGACTTCTGATGGCAGCTGCAAGAATCAATGTTCCTACTGTATTTGTAAGCGGCGGCCCAATGCTGGCTGGTCGTGTAAACGGACAGAAGAGAAGTCTTTCCTCCATGTTCGAGGCTGTTGGTGCATATGCTGCAGGAAATATGACAGAGGAAGAGGTATATGAGTATGAGTGTAAGGTATGTCCTACCTGTGGCTCCTGCTCCGGTATGTACACTGCAAACAGCATGAACTGTCTGACAGAGGTTCTTGGAATGGGTCTTCAGGGCAACGGAACCATCCCTGCTGTTTACTCTGAGCGTATCAAACTGGCAAAACATGCCGGAATGAAGGTTATGGAGATGTACAACAGAAATATCCGTCCAAGAGATATCATGACACAGGAGGCATTTATGAACGCTCTGACTGTGGATATGGCTCTGGGCTGCTCCACAAACAGTATGCTGCATCTGCCTGCAATCGCCCATGAGCTGGGAATTCCATTCAGCCCTGAGCTGGCCAATGAGGTAAGTGCAAGAACACCAAACCTCTGCCATCTGGCACCTGCAGGTCCAACTTACATGGAGGATCTGAATGAGGCCGGCGGTGTATACGCTGTTATGAATGAGCTGACAAAACTGAACCTGCTGAATCTGGACTGCATGACTGCAACAGGAAAGACAGTGGGAGAGAATATTGCCCATGTATACAACAGAAATCCTGAGGTTATCCGTCCAGTTGAGAATCCATACAGTACCACAGGCGGTCTTGCTGCACTGAAGGGAAATCTTGCTCCTGACACAGGAATCGTAAAACGTTCTGCTGTTTGCGAGGAGATGATGGTGCATGAGGGTCCTGCAAGAGTATTTGACTGCGAAGAGGATGCCATCGATGCAATCAAGGGCGGAAAGATCGTTGCAGGAGATGTTGTTGTAATCCGTTACGAGGGACCAAAGGGTGGTCCTGGAATGAGAGAGATGCTGAATCCTACCTCTGCCATCGCAGGAATGGGTCTGGGATCTTCTGTAGCTCTGATCACTGACGGACGTTTCTCCGGAGCATCCAGAGGAGCATCCATCGGCCATGTAAGCCCTGAGGCTGCTGTGGGCGGACCGATCGCTCTGGTTGAGGAGGGTGATATCATCAAGATCAATATCCCTGAGTGCAGACTGGATCTGGATGTATCTGATGAGGTTCTGGCAGAGAGAAGAGCAAACTGGAAACCACGTCAGCCAAAGATCACAACAGGTTACCTTTCAAGATATGCAAAACTGGTTACCAGCGGAAACCGCGGTGCGGTTCTGGAGATTCCAGAATAAATAACCAGAACAGGAGGGAGTGTAGGTATGAAATTAAACGGTTCTCAGATCATTATCGAGTGTCTGAAGGAGCAGGGGGTTGATACAGTATTCGGCTACCCGGGCGGAACAATTCTTAATGTATACGATGAATTATATAAACATCCGGAGATCAGACATATTCTGACCTCCCATGAGCAGGGTGCTTCCCATGCTGCTGACGGATATGCAAGAGCAACAGGAAAAGTCGGTGTTTGTCTTGCTACCAGCGGACCTGGAGCAACAAACCTGGTAACAGGTATCGCCACAGCATACATGGATTCTATTCCTATGGTTGCCATTACAGCCAATGTAGGCTGCTCACTTCTTGGAAAGGACAGCTTCCAGGAGGTGGATATCGCAGGTGTTGTAATGCCTATCACAAAGCACAGTTTTATTGTAAAGGATGTTACAAAGCTGGCTGAGACAATCCGCCGTGCATTTACCATTGCAAGAAGCGGAAGACCGGGACCTGTCCTTGTGGACGTTCCAAAGGATCTCACAGCTACTGTTACAGATTACGAGCCGGCTGCAGTATTTGATCCTGAGCTGGTGGATGAAACCACAAAGAATGAGCTGTACGATGCAGCAGAGATGATCTGCAAGGCTTCACGCCCGATGATCTTCGTTGGTGGCGGATGTGTTCGCTCCGGTGCTCAGAATGAGGTTCGTGAGCTGGCAGAGAGAATTCAGGCACCTGTCTGTGACTCTCTGATGGGTAAGGGTGTGTTCCCGGGAACCCATGAACTGTACACAGGAATGCTGGGTATGCACGGAACAAAGACAGCAAACCTGGCAATGTCCAGATGTGATCTTCTTATCGTTCTGGGAGCCCGTTTCTCAGACCGTTGTGCAGGTAATACTGCTCTGTTTGCAAAACAGGCGAAGATTCTTCAGATCGACGTGGATGCAGCTGAGGTAAATAAAAACGTACTTGTGGATGCCAGCCTGGTTGGAGACATGAAGACAGTTCTTCAGAAGCTGCTTCCTCTGCTCACTGAGCAGACCCATGAGGAGTGGATCGAAGAAGTAGAGCGCTCCATGAAGAGATACCCTCTGAATTATCGCAAGGACAGCCTTACAGGTCCTTTCGTTATTGAGGAGCTGTACCGTGTAACAGATGGCGATGCCATCGTGTGTACCGATGTAGGACAGCATCAGATGTGGGCTGCACAGTACTATAAATACACATCTCCGAGAAGACTTCTTACCTCCGGTGGTCTTGGAACCATGGGATATGGTGTGGGAGCTGCTCTCGGTGCAAAATGCGGATGTCCGGATCGTGTGGTAGTGAATATTGCAGGTGACGGCTGCTTCCGTATGAACATGAACGAGATTGTAACTGCAACAAGAAATAATATTCCGATCATTGAGATCGTTATCAACAACCATGTACTTGGAATGGTTCGTCAGTGGCAGACACTGTTCTACGGACAGAGATATTCCAACACAATCCTGAATGATGGCCTTGACATCTGTATGGTGGCAAAGGGAATGGGAGCGGAAGCCTTCCGTGTAACCGAAAAAGAGGAGCTGGCTCCGGTACTGGAGAAAGCAATTGCTCTGAATAAGCCATGCGTAATTGAGTGTGTGATCGACTGCGACGACAAGGTATTCCCAATGGTACCTGCAGGAAAATCAAATCACGAGGTATTTGACGAGACAGATCTTCAGAACAAATAAGTATGCTTGATGGATGCGGTCATTCTGATTCAGAATGGCCGTATCCTTTTACGTTTATAGAAAATATGTTGATTTCTATAATGTAAATCCAGATGCTGGTTGTCGGATTCCTGCGGGAGAGACACAAATGCATCTTGTTCCGGTAAAAATCCCTGTTTTTTGCAGGGTGACCCTTGACAAGAATGTAACAAGGGTATAGTATAGCGTTTATCTTAGAAATTTTAGACCGGTAAAGCAATAAAGCGCTGGTCGAGGAGGATGTGAAAAATGTTTAATCGTGTGTACAACTTCTCTGCAGGACCGGCAGTACTTCCTGAGGAGGTATTACTGGAAGCGCAGGAGGAAATGATGAACTATCGTGGATGCGGCATGTCTGTAATGGAGATGAGCCACAGATCCAAAATGTTTGATGAGATCATGGAAGAGGCGCAGCAGGACCTCAGAGATCTGATGAACATTCCTGAGAATTATAAGGTTCTGTTCCTTCAGGGAGGTGCATCCCTTCAGTTTGCCCAGATTCCTATGAACCTGATGAAGAACCGTGTTGCTGATTATATCGTCACAGGTCAGTGGGCGAAAAAAGCATGGCAGGAGGCACAGAAATTCGGTACAGCTAACAAAATTGCTTCCTCTGAGGATAAGACATTTTCCTATATTCCGGATTGCTCAGACCTTCCAATCAGCCCTGACGCGGATTATGTATATATTTGTGAGAACAACACAATTTTTGGTACAGAGTATAAACAGCTGCCAAATACAAAGGGCAAGCTTCTTGTATCAGATATCTCTTCCAATTTCCTGTCCAAACCGGTGGATGTGGAGAAATACGGCATCGTATACGGAGGAGTACAGAAAAATATCGGACCTGCAGGTATGGTAATCTCCATTGTGAGAGAAGACCTGATCACAGATGATGTGCTTGAGGGAACACCAACCATGATGAAATTCAAGACTCAGGCTGATGCAGGCTCCATGTACAATACACCAAACTGCTACTGTATCTACATGTGCGGTAAGGTATTCAAATGGCTGAAGAAAAACGGCGGTCTGCAGGCTATGCAGCAGAGAAATGAAGAGAAAGCAAAGATCCTGTACGATTATCTGGATTCCAGCGACCTGTTCCGCGGAACAGTTGTAAAAGAGGACAGATCTCTGATGAATGTTCCGTTTGTTACAGACAGTGATGAGCTGAATGCGAAATTCATCGCCGAGGCTAAGGCTGCAGGCTTTGAGAATCTGAAAGGACACCGTGTTGTTGGTGGAATGCGTGCAAGCATCTACAATGCAATGCCAAAAGAGGGTGTTGAAGCGCTGGTAGCCTTCATGAAGAAATTTGAAGAGGAGAACCTTTAATCATGGTTAAGTATAGTTGCCTGAATCCGATCGCTGAGATCGGTCTGAAAAATTTCACAGCAGAGTATGTGAAAACAGATGATTTTAATGAGGCAGAGATTGCACTGGTAAGAAGTGCAAAGATGCACGATATGGAGCTGCCGGAGAGCCTTCTGGCTATCGGTCGTGCTGGCGCAGGTGTAAACAATATTCCCCTTGAGGAGTGCTCTAAAAAAGGAATCGTTGTCTTTAATACACCAGGTGCCAATGCAAATGGTGTAAAAGAGCTGGTAATCGCAGGAATGCTCATGGCTGCCCGTGATATCGTTGGTGGAATTGAGTGGGCAAAGGAGGAGCAGGAGAATCCTGAGATCGCGAAGCTGGCTGAGAAAGAGAAGAAAAAATTTGCCGGCACTGAGATTTCCGGAAAGAAACTGGGTATCATCGGTCTGGGTGCCATCGGACAGCTGGTTGCCAATGCAGCCATCCATCTGGGAATGGATGTATATGGTTACGACCCATATATCTCAGTTGATGCGGCATGGAATCTTTCCCGTTCCGTAACTCACATTCAGGATGTGAACGATATCTATAAAGAGTGTGATTATATTACCATCCATGTTCCTGCTCTGGACAGCACAAAAGGAATGATCAGCAAAGAGGCCATTGCAATGATGAAGCCGACTACTGTGATCCTGAACTATGCCCGTGATGTTCTGGTGGACGAGGAAGCTGTTGTGGAGGCCCTGAAAGAGGGAAGACTGAGAAAATACATGACAGACTTTGCGAACCAGACAGTGGCAGGTGTTGAGAATGTGGTGGTGACTCCTCACCTTGGTGCTTCCACAGAGGAGGCTGAGGACAACTGTGCAGTAATGGCGGTAAATGAGCTCAGAGACTATATCGAGAACGGAAATATCAAGAATTCTGTAAATATGCCAAACTGTGAGATGGGTGTCTGTGAGAGTGCAGGCCGTGTTGCCATCGTTCATATGAATGAGAAAAACATGATCACAAAGTATGCCGGTGCCCTTGGAAATGCAGGTGTGAACATCGCTCACTGCACTGACAAGAGCCGTGGAGAGTATGCATACTCTATCATTGACGTAGATTCTCCTGTAACATCGGAGATCCTTGAGAGCCTTCGTGCAATTCCAAGCGTTCTGAAGGTGCGTGTAATTAAATAAGTATTCAAGACAGAATCAATGGATGCAGTAAGTGTCAGAAGTGGACATTTACTGCATTCTTGTGTTAGCGTAAGCCGGGAGAGGGGGCTTCCGCTGGAAGCGCTCCTGATCCTGGAAAAGAGATTATCAAGAGAATATAAGGAGGGATAAAAATATGGCAGTGATCCGCCCGTTTAAGGCGCTTCGTCCTTCAAAAGAAACTGCAGCCTCTGTGGCAGCACTTCCCTATGATGTATACAGCCGCCAGGAGGCAAGAGAGAAGGTGAAAGGTGATTCTCTTTCATTTCTTCGCATTGACCGTCCGGAGACACAGTTCCCGGAGGGGTATGATATCTATGCACCGGAGGTGTATCAGAAGGCTGATGAGATGCTCAGAAGCATGGAAGAGCAGGGTGTGTTTGTGCAGGATGAAAAGCCCTGCTATTACATCTATGAGCTGACCATGGAGGGACGGGCCCAGACAGGTCTGGTGGCAGCTTCATCTGTGGATGATTACATGAATGAGGTGATCCGCAAGCATGAGAATACAAGAAAAGAGAAAGAGGAGGACAGAATCAATCATGTAAATGTCTGCAGTGCCCAGACAGGCCCGATTTTTCTGGCATACAGAGCCAGGGAAGAGGTACGGAACCTGATCAGCAGATGTAAATCCCAGAGTCCTGAGGTGGACTTTGTATCTGAGGATGGCATCGGACACCGGGTTTGGGTCATCAGCAGTGAGGAGGATATCTGTGCTCTCACAGAAGCATTTGCTTCCATGGAGCACACCTACATTGCAGATGGACATCACAGAGCAGCATCTGCAGTGAATGTCTCTCTGAAGAGAAGAGAGGCAACCCCCGGGTATACAGGGGAGGAGGAATTCAACTATTTCCTCTCTGTACTGTTTCCGGATGATGAGCTTCTGATTCTGGATTATAACAGAGTGCTGAAGGATCTGAAGGGGATGACAGAGCAGGAGCTGCTGGATCGCATTGCCGCTGTGTGTGAGATCGAGAAGGCACCGGAAAGTCCCTGGCATCCTGTAGAAAAGGGCGAAATGGGCTTCTATCTGGGAGGCTGCTGGTACAGACTTACCGCAAAAAAAGAATATATGCTGGAGGATCCGGTGGAGGCGCTGGATGTGGCATTTCTTCAGAGAGAGATTCTGAAGCCCATCTGGGGAATTCAGGATCCGAAAAGTGATAACAGAATTGATTTCGTGGGAGGCATCCGCGGTCTGGAGGAGCTGGAAAGGCGATGTGCAACAGACTGTGCGGCAGCATTTTCCATGTATCCAACCTCCATTGGAGAGCTGTTTGCAGTGGCAGATGCAGGCCTGCTGATGCCTCCGAAATCCACCTGGTTCGAGCCAAAGCTCAGAAGTGGATTATTTATACATAAAATTGAGAGATAGAAGCAGGATCCGGTTTGTTCAGAAGCCAGAAGGATACCTCCAGGTATAATCTGGTTTCATAATCATCAAGATTTAGCTTTGTCATCTCAAGAATACGGTCCATCCTGCTGATGAAAGTGCTTCTGTGGATATAGAGCCTGGACGCAGCATGGGACATATTAAACTGACATTTAAAATACATATAGAATGTACTGTAATAACTGGTCTGTCTGTTCTGGTCGTGCTCCTGAAGCTGGAGCAGGGCAGGATGGCAGACCTGTTCTGGTTTAAAGAGACCTGTTCCATAGCTGAGAAGATAATCAAGGGCATAATCGTCAAACCGGAAATACCATCGTGTACTGTCCTTTTTCTGACCCAGCTCGATGGCGTAGCGGGACTGGCGATAAAACAGATCAATATCCTTCAGATCGTGGAAGATCCTGCTGCATCCGGCGATCATGAGACCATCGCGGACCATATAGGCCAGAGACTGGTAAAAGTCTGTCAGCTTCTTTTCGCCGTTGATGGAGAGATTGATGATCATCACCACATTTCCGTCTGATTCCACGGCGCAGGAATCCTTCCAGAGCTCCTCCACCTGTGAGATGAGATAGGGAGGATACAGCTCCTTCTTCAGACGGTGCTCCGGCAGAAATGAAACCATCATATAGTCATGCTGATCGGTCCATCCGGTATTTCTCAGCAGCTGGTTACATTCCTGCGGGGAAGCAACCATACCGGAGAGACTGTCTGAAAGAAACTTTCTCAGCAGGTTCTGGGCATTGGAGGTGGTGTGGAAGGATCCAAAGCGGCGAAGAAGATATTCGATGCATTCAGCCAGTTGATTCAGAATCAGGGATTCACGTTCCGGGTGCTCGGAATCCGACAATGCCATGATCAGACGACCGGAAAAGCGATCGTGGTAATAGAAATTGTACAATTTGTAGTTCTGATCATAGTCAAAATCCAGTTCGCCCCTGGTGGTTTCCAGGTGACGCAGGTGAGGATTGGATATCAGATCGTTTACGGTATCGATGGAAACATGACCGTTTTCGCCGAACAGAATGCAGGAGGATTCCGGGGGTTGTGCCTGGGCAACAATGGAAAACTGATTGTCCATCAGACACAATGGAGTGCCCAGCATCTGAAAGGTAGGGTTGATCAGACTTCTGAAATCCTGAAAGTCTTCCACGTTCTGCATACAGGTATTGCTCCAATCGTCGTAATAATCGTATATTTCCTGCAATTGGTTATAGAGAAGGGCCTCGTTGACAGGCTCCTTTAAGAGGAGCACAGTTGTTTTCTCCGGATGGGTGAGCACAGGCATTCTGGTGCAGATAAAGGTGCCCTCCGGAAGGGGGGCGTCATAGTCCAGGCAGATCCATAAAAATGCTCCCTTTTGTCTGCTGCTGATGAAGCGTCTCGGGCGTCCCAGCTCCTTCTGTTTTCCCTGGGGGCGGATATAGTCCAAAGGAAAATGATCCTTCAGATGATGGTATATGGTATCTGCATTCAGTTTCATCGGTATCTCCTTTCAAAATTGAGATAGTACAGATTTGGTGTGTAAAGGTCAAAAAAGAGATTATGACACTACAAATTGTAGTGTCATAATCTCTAAAAGTCAACTGTTTAATGGATTGCAGAATGGTGAAAGCATGGGTATAATACAGATATACAAATAATTGATAACCCATTACTACTCTATACACATGGAAAGCGCAGAACATTTTGTTCTGCGCTTTCTGTTTATGTCAGCAATATGCCATAGTCCGTGCCTGCACGAGACCCTGAAGACTGCTGCAATAACCGGAGAAATCCTGCATATCCTCACGGAGCACCGGAACAAAGTTGCGTTACAGAGCGTTGCAATAGTTCTGCAGAAGGACTAATATAGAGCGTAGAAAAGAAAAGCTAGGTGGAAAGGTGTTTTGAAAATGAATACTTCAGAACGAATGGGGGAAGAGAGAAAGAAGGACAGAATGGGAATCTGGAGCTGGATCCTGTTATTTATCAATTCCTGCTATGGATTTTTTTCGCTGGAATATGTATCCAATCCGGATCTGATGGAGATGGAGTGGGGGTACAGGCTGCTGAACATTGCTGGAATTCTGATTATTTCCGTATTTCTTTTGCTGTGGCTGAATTCTCTGCGGAAAACACTGATTCTGGTGCTGGCTGTGTATTCCGGGGCAGGGCTGCTTTTTGCCCATGTGTATGCAAGCAGAGGAGAGCCACTGCAGTTTATCGATATATTTTCTCTGGGCACCGCTTTGGAGGTGGCAGGGGAATATCCCTTTGAGCTGACAACAGAGGCGGCTGTCATGCTGAATATGTCCCTGGTTCTTCTGCTGTGTTATCTTCGTCTGCCGAAAAAGCAGGTGGTGAAAAACAGGAAGGGAAAGGTTCTGCTGCGGGTGGGGGCCTTTGCTGGTATGCTTCTTGGATATTACCTGTATCTGAATACCAGCTGGAATGGAGATCTTGGAATTGTGACAGATCTGTGGGCACCCATTAAGACCTACCGTGAATACGGGACGCAGGTGGGATTTTTCAGCGTTGCCAAGTATATGCGGCTTACAGAACCGGAGGGATATTCTGTGGATGAGACAGAAGCCATAGAACTGCGGGTCAAAGGAGAGTTGGAGAATGGCGGGCAGGACAGTACATCCTCTGAGGAAAAACAGAAGCCGGTGAATGTGATCGCCATAATGAATGAATCCTGGGCAGACTGCCGTCTGTTGGGAGAGTTGCAGACAACGAAGCCTGTGATGCCCTTCTATGATTCCATGAAAGAAAATACCATCAAGGGAACCACCCTTGTATGTATTCGGGGTGGAGGCACTGCCAAGACAGAGTATGAGTTTCTCACCGGTAATTCAGAAAAGCGCTTTCCGGGAATGGTTCCCTATGTCAGCTACTTTACCCATGAGCAGCATTCCCTGTTTGAGATCATGGAGGCCCAGGGGTATCGGACTGCAGCCATGCATCCAAACAAGGGAACAAACTGGAACAGAAACACGGCTTATCGACTGATGGGAGCCGACAGATTTTACACCATCGAGGATTTCCCTGAAAATGCCGGAAGAGTGCGGGCTCATATTTCGGATGAGGCTAATTACGATGCCATCATCCAACTGGTGGAGGAGAAGGAGAGCAGTAAGGAGCCCTTCTTTCTCTTTGATATCACCATGCAGAATCATGGGGGATATAAGGCGAAAAAATATGTGAGCACCCTGCAGGTGGAGGGCTTTGAGGACAGCACTGTTAATCAGTATCTTTCACTTCTGAGAGAAAGCGATCAGGCTCTTGAGAAGCTGATCCGCTATTTTGAGCAGTGTCCGGAACCTACCCTGATTCTTATGTTCGGAGATCATTATCCGGATCTTCCGGAGGCATTCACGGAATATCTTACAGGAAAAAGCTACGAGGACAGCACCCTTGAAGAGCAGCAGCTGTACTACTCCACTCCCTTTTTTATCTGGAGTAATTACGGCCTTGAGGAGGCGGAAGGGGTGGTGACCAGTACCAATTATCTGGGCAGTATGATGTTGAAGGAGGCAGGACTTCAGATGCCGGAATATAACCGGTATCTGCTGTGGCTGCAGCAGCAGATTCCGGCATTGAATCATCTGGGCTATCAGGATACAGAGGGGATCTGGCACAGCTGGGAGGATGCAGGAGAAAAGGAGGCACAGCTGGAACTGGAATATGAATATCTGCAGTATAATAATCTGGCGGAAAATAAAAACAGGACCGATTCCTTTTTTGTGCTGGAGAGCAGTGATTCATAAGGAATCCTGCCTGTTCAAGTCGACGCTTGCGGAGACTTGGCGCTCGATGCTGGTCAGCTTTAGCTGACATCTTCCTGTCAGAATCGCTGCGCATCCTTGCGCAGCGTTTTATCTCAGAGGGAGTCTTTTCTAATGAGATAAAGTGAGAAGAAGGATAAGCAGAAAATGGGCTGTCGCAACGGTGGTTGCGACAGCCCATTTTCTGTTTCGGAGAATTCAGTAATTTCCTGTCTGTTACTATTCTCGTGGAATCAAAGTGTTTTACTGGAACAATCCCAGCATTGATTCTGCATTGGACTGCAGGATCGCATCAGCATTGTTCAGGAAGAGTACATCACTGACATTGTTCTGCTGGATGAAGGTGGTCAGATTGTTGGGATAATAGCGATAATCCACAACATATACAGTCTGATAATGATCCACCAGGAAAGGAACAAAGGCATTTCCGTAGGATTCCTTCACCACCACGCAGGAGGAACCATCTGTGATATTCGGATTGTTGATGGTGGTCAGTGCATGATCACCGCCGATAAAGGCGCTGTATTTTCCGCCTGTACTGTACTCTGTTGCATCATCCACCACCGGATAGGTGTAATCGTATCCCTGTCCGTCGGAGATAATACACTCGTTTACGCCCATTGGTGTGTAGGTGAACAGTGTGTCAGGATTGTTGCCCAGAGCCTCTGACTGGTTGCTGTAGGAATAGAAGGTGCCAAGGAAACCAGGATACTGTGCCTCGGCAAATTCACTGAGCTCGTGGGGTGTGAAGCCCTTGGCCTTGCAGAACTCCCGGTATGCATAGTAGGCACCCAGCTGAGTCCAGTGGTGATCTGTGCTGTAGTAGAGATATTCAGCATTGTGTTTTACCAGAGTGTCGAGCACCGGAACCTGAACAACGGCAGGATCCAGCATGCTGTAGGTATAATTGAAAGCATCCCTTGTGCTGGAGCCTCCAAGAGAGGACTGCATTTCCTCGTCCAGACATACAGCGAAGCTGGTTGGAGTCAGCATGTCGTAGATGGTGACGCTGTCTCCCAGAATAGCATGGACGGTATTGATCATGGACGCATAGTATTTTGCGCTTTCGTTGCTGAAATAGTAGATCTCAAAGCCTCTGTTGTCTGCAATGTAGACAGTTCCGGCCACCTCGCCCTGATTGCGGATGGTACCATCCACTGTAGGCTCTTCCTGGATGGCCTCCTCCGGAGCCGGAGCAGCAGTGTCAGGGGTTGCAGGAACTTCCGGCGCGGTCTCCTGAGAGGACTGGTCCGGTGTGGTGGAAGGCAGCAGAATCGGAGCTACCTCAGAAGACTCGGGGATCTCGTCTCCCTGACCGGCAGAGCCGTACAGCTCTTCCCCCTTGAGTCCATAGAGTTTTTCGATACCTGACTGACAGGATAAGAGGAACTCACGGAAGGGGAATGTGTCGGAAAACCATGTATCCACATCGGAAAACCAGGCTCCTGTAAAAATACCGGAGATGGAAAATCCGGGGAATTTTGCCAGCTCTCGCTTCTCCAGATCTGACTCCTTCGGACGGATAGGAATCAGAAGGATGCTGATGGCAAGAAGAGCAGCAAACAGATAGGTAAAGACTTTTATAAAATTCTGATGCCAGAGCTTCTGGTGTTCTTTTTTTCTTTTGCGGGCAAGAGCAATTCGTTTTTTTCTCAGCTCCTGGTCCTTTGATAATTTATCTGATGACATACGTCTAAAAATCCTTTCGTCAGAACTGGTTGTACAGGAATGGTGTATAGCTGTTGCCGATCAGAGCAAAAACAGATATTGCAATCATCAGAATGCAGACAGCAATACGCAGCAGCATGGCTTTGCTGACATTCTTGTAACGCTTGTTCAGCTGCTTGTTCAGCAGCTGGGCACGATCCCGTACAAGTGGTGTACAGGCAAGAACAGCGATGATCAGGAAGAAAACATTGTTTTTCAGAACAACGCCTACAGCTGCACTGGAGAACGCATTGCCATTTAAACCGATGAGGCCCTTAAATGCCATGCCCAGCTGGCCGAAATCTTCAAATCGGAAGAGGATCCAGCCGAAGAACACAACCAGCAATGTGTAGATATGTCCCACAAAAGCCGGGAATTTCTTTCCTTCTTTGGTTCCGTAGCGGTTTTCCAGCGTGATAAAAACAAAGAAGTACAGACCCCAGAGAATATAGTTCCAGCTGGCACCGTGCCAGAGACCTGTCAGTGCCCAGACTGCGAGAAGATTCAGCATGATACGTCTTGCAGAGCATCTGTTTCCTCCCAGCGGAATATACACATAATCCCTGAAGAAGGAACTTAAGGAAATATGCCATCTGCGCCAGAAATCCTTGATGGAAACAGCGATGTAAGGATAGTTGAAGTTTTCCTTATACTGGAAGCCCACCATCTGGCCAAGACCAAGGGACATATCAGAGTAGGCGGAGAAATCCAGATACAGCTGAAGCATGTAGCAGACAGAACCCAGCCACACACCTGTAACCGGAACTGTTTTGATCTCGGAGGAGAGTGGAAGAAGAGTTGCTGCTAATGCACCGCAGTGATCAGCAAGAACTGCCTTTTTCCCTAATCCGATGCAGAATCTTGTCAGTCCGTTTACCAGATTTTTCAGAGTGGCCTTTCTCTGGTGAATCTGAGGAGCCATGTCAGTGTAGCGCTCAATCGGTCCGGAAACACTCTGGTGGAAGATGCTTGTGTACAGCAGAAGATCCAGATATCGATCTGCAGGTCTGCATTTTTCAGTATACACATCAGCCACATAGGAGATCAGCTTAAAAGTATAGAAGGAGATTCCCAGAGGAAGTGCAATCCGGAAGAAATCCCAATCCTGTCGGAACAGGGTTCCGGCGGTTCTGAGGAAGAAACCTGTATACTTGAAAAATCCCAGTACAGCCAGAAATGCTGCCACAGAGAAAATCAGAATCAGTTTTCTTTCCCTTCCTGCCTGTTTTCTGTCCATCAGTCTGCCGGACAGAAAGCCAAGTCCTGTCATGATCAGCAACAGGATCAGATAGCGAAATCCGCCCCAGCAGTAAAAGAGTAATGAAAAAATTAACAGTGTCCTGTTTTGTGTATCAATGCTGTCTGCTCTGAAATACAGGAACAGAAACAGCGGGAAGAATACACATAAGAAAAATAGGCTTGAAAATATCATAAAATATACCCCCTGTTTGTAAACGGTAGTGTCAAAAACTACCTTGTTTTTATGTTCTAAATCCTTTAAAAACCTTGA
>JAUNCZ010000001.1 GCA_030526405.1 Lachnospiraceae bacterium
TCCTTGAAAATATAAGGTTTATAGAAATAAAAAAGGTAGTTTGATTGACACTACCAAAAGGAATGAGGAGGAATGAAACATGAAGCAATGTATGGATTCTGCGAATCTTCACAGAAGAATAAAGAAAATCATCGGTCAGCTGAATGCCATTGACCGGATGATCGACGAGGATGTTCCCTGTGAGGATATTCTTTCTCAGATGAATGCGGCAAAATCTGCCATTCACCGCTGTGGGCAGATTGTGCTGGAGGGACACATCAAACACTGTGTGAAGGATGGATTAGAGCATGGAGATGTGGACAAGACCATCGATGAGTTTGCCAAGGCTGTGGAAAGATTTGCCAATATGGGCTGATTCAAGTCTCCGCGAGCGTAGACTAAAAAAGAGGCGAGATATAATTCCGCCTCTTTTTCTTTTTATCTTCTTGACATACTTATACCCCTATAGGTATAATGGCGCCATAAAACAACAACAGTATTCCATATGAAGGAGGGTACAATGAGAAGAATTACAGACAGATTGGAACAGCTTCTGGAGCTGGGAGGAATGAAAAAGGATCTGGCATGTCTTATTATTTCGGGAATTGCATTGCTGTGCAGCATGTTTCCTGTACTTCCATTTCCCTTTGAGGGGGCCTGGATTGCAGTAGTACTGTGCGGTCTTCCTATTATTCTGGAGGCGATCATCGGCCTGATTACAGAGTTTGATATCAAAGCTGATGTGCTGGTTTCTATTGCGTTGGTTGCTTCTCTCTGCATCGGAGAGGTTTTTGCTGCCGGTGAAGTGGCTTTTATTATGCAGATCGGTGCATTTCTGGAGGAGTTCACCGTTGGAAAGGCCCGGGCAGGAATTGAAAAGCTGGTGAAGCTGACACCCCAGACTGCCAGAGTGGTGGAGCAGGGCCAGGAGCGCATGATTCCGGTACAGCAGGTGGAGGCAGGCAGCAGGATCCGTGTACTGCCGGGAGAGACCATCCCGGTGGATGGGGTGATCCTGTCTGGACAGACCTCTGTGGATCAGGGAATTCTCACCGGTGAGTCAGTGCCGGTGGATAAAGAAGAGGGCAGTGAGGTGTTTTCCGGCACCATCAATCAGTTCGGCAGCTTCGATATGGAGGCTGTCCGGGTGGGGGAGGACAGCTCCATTCAGAAAATGATCCGTCTGGTGCAGTCTGCAGATGCAGGAAAGGCGGAAATCGTGGGAATCGCAGACAGATGGGCCACCTGGATCGTGGTGATTGCATTGACTGCAGCAGCTTTTACCTGGGCCCTCACCGGCGAGATCATCAGGGCCGTGACCATCCTTGTGGTATTCTGTCCCTGTGCACTGGTGCTGGCTACTCCCACTGCCATTATGGCGGCCATCAGCAACTGCTCGAAACATGGGTTTCTTGTTAAGGAGGGGGATGCGCTGGAGCGCCTCTCCAGGGTTTCTAAAATCTGTTTCGACAAGACCGGTACCCTCACAGTGGGAAAACCAAAGGTACTGGAGGTACAGCCTGTTCAGGCAGCATGTACCAGAGAGGAACTCTATCGTATTGCGGCAATGACAGAAAAGCTGTCAGAGCATCCCCTGGCAAAGGCCATTGTGGACTGTTATCTTCAGGAGTCCGGCTGTGGTCTGAAGGAAGCGGAGGACTTTGTTATGGTTCCCGGCCGGGGAGTTTCTGCCACGGTAGAGGGAAAACAGGTGCTGGCAGGAAATCTCAGCTATCTGCAGGCAGAGGGTGTGGATATCCGTCCATTTCAGGAGATGGAAGGAGAATATCTGGAACAGGGCTGCACTCTGGTATATATGGCTGTGGACGGTGAGGCAGCCGGTCTTATTGCCATGGCAGACAGCCTCAGAGAGGGGATGGCAGACACCATGGAGAAGATCATGGAAACAGGTGTAAATCCGGTGCTGCTGACAGGGGATAATCATAAAGCTGCAAACAGAATTGCGGGGCAGGTGCATATTGCAAAGGTGATGGCAGACTGTCTGCCGGAGAATAAGCTTCAGTATATTCAGCAGTCCCAGTCCCTGGGACATCAGGTCTGCATGATCGGAGACGGGATCAATGATGCACCGGCACTGAAGCAGGCCCACGTGGGTATTGCCATGGGTGCTGCAGGAAGCGATATCGCTGTGGATGCGGCAGATATTGTTATGGCAGAGGACAGAATTGAGGAATTGCCCCACCTTCTGGCTTTATCCGGGAAGATGATGAGAACCATCCGGGGGAATATGGCATTTTCCCTGATCCTGAATGCCCTGGCAATCCTGCTTGCCATCACGGGAATTCTGAATCCTGTGGCCGGGGCGCTGGTGCACAATTCCGGTTCTGTATTTGTGATCCTTAATTCTGTTGCACTGCTGAACTGGAGAGAGCATCGGTAAAGAACGAGGATGTGCAGCTACGATTGGTTGCATGGCATTAAGCTGTGTCTTTTGGAGGAGTGGATCGCGATAAGGTGCTGTGGCTCCTTTGCTCCTTCGGTTGCTATTCTGTCGGAAATGTATTATGATATTGTATTACAGCTACTGAAAGGAGCAAGGTAATGAAAAAGATAGGTATTACAACAGACAGTCATAGCAGTATCACACCGGAACTGGCAAAAGAGCTGGGCGTACTGGTTCTTCCCGCTCCATTTTCAATAAATGATCAGTTATATCATGAGGGCGTGGATCTGACCCGGCAGGAGTTCTTTAAGCTTCAGCTGGAGGGGGCGGATATTGTGACCTCTCAGCCATCTCCCGGAGAGGTAATGGATTTCTGGGATCAGGCTCTTACAGAGTATGAGCAGATCATCTACATTCCCATCAGCAGCGGGCTTTCCGGTTCCTACGGAACAGCAGCTCTTCTGGCTCAGGACGAGAAGTATGAGGATAAGGTTTTTGTTGTGGATAACGGACGTGTATCCACTCCTTTGCACTGTACCGTTCTGGATGCGCTGAAAATGGTGGAGGATGGTCTGGATGCTGCGGCAATTAAGGCTACCCTTGAGAAATTTGCGGCTCAGGAGGTAATCTATGTTGCCATCGACAATATTGAGCATCTGAAAAAAGGCGGACGAATCTCCCCAGGTGCAGCTCTGGTGGCTTCTGTGCTGAATATCAAGCCGGTTATGATGTTTGATACAGGCTCCATTGATGTATTTCAGAAATGCCGCGGCATGAAGAAAGCAAAGAAAGCCATGTTTGATGCGGTTCGCAAGGACCTGGAAACACGCTTTAAGGACTGGTACGAAAAGGGGGATTTCTATCTGATGACTGCAACTGCAGTGTCAGAGGAGGATGACAGGGCCTTTGTTGAGGAAGTGAAAAAGGAGTTTCCTGGTATCCCTGTACTCAGCGATGAGCTGGCTCTTGGAACCTGCTGCCATATTGGCTACGGCGGTCTGGGAATCGGCATTTCCTGCAAGCCGAGATATTAAGCAGTTTTCTGAAAAATACAGGGAACCATAATGATTCTTCAGTATTCTATTGACCCCAGAGGACAGGCACGATAGAATTTTACTGTGTAGTATAGAACAGACTATTATTGTACATAGGAGGAAAATAAGCATTATGGTACCAGACAGAAGACCGGCCGACATGGTCAGAATCACAACCCCTGAACTGGCTCAGGTATTTATCGATGAGCAGATTGCAGCAATCCGTGAGCAGGTGGGAGATAAGAAGGTTCTCCTGGCACTTTCCGGTGGTGTGGATTCATCTGTAGTTGCAGCTCTGCTGATCAAAGCAATCGGTGATCAGCTGGTAAGTGTTCATGTAAACCACGGACTTCTTCGTAAGGGTGAGCCGGAGCAGGTAATCGAGGTGTTCCGCAATCAGATGAAGGCAAACCTGATCTACGTGGATGCAACAGACCGCTTCCTTGACAAGCTGGCAGGTGTTACAGATCCTGAGGTGAAGAGAAAAATCATCGGAGGAGAGTTCATCGAGGTATTTGCTGAGGAGGCAAGAAAATTAGACGGAATCGAATTCCTGGCCCAGGGAACTATCTGGCCGGATATCCTTGAGTCTGAGGATGGCATCAAAGCCCATCACAATGCAGGCGGACTGCCTGAGGATATGGATTTTGCACTGGTTGAGCCAATCAAGATCCTGTTCAAGGATGAGGTTCGTGTGATCGGTGAGCAGCTGGGACTGCCTCACGGCATGGTATATCGCCAGCCATTCCCAGGACCAGGTCTTGGAGTGCGCTGCCCTGGAGCAATCACAAGGGATCGTCTTGAGGCGGTAAGAGAGTCTGATGCAATTCTCCGTGAGGAGTTTGCAAAGAACGGACTGGATCAGACTGTATGGCAGTACTTTACTGTTGTTCCTGATTTCAGATCTACTGGTGTTAAGGATGGCAAGAGAGCCTTTGAGTGGCTGTGCATCGTCCGTGCAGTAAACTCTGTAGATGTTATGACAGCTACACCGGCACAGATTCCATTTGAGCTGATGGAGCATATCACAGACCGTATCACCCATGAGGTTCCAGGAATCAACCGTGTATTATATGATTTCACACCAAAGCCAACAGGAACAGTGGAGTTCGAGTAATAGGACTTGTTTCGGAATTGAAAAAGTAATATAGTAAAAAAAGCAGACAAGGAGGCCTGTATGGGTCTTCCTTGTCTGTTTTTTTTACGCGAGCAGCGAGCCAAATAAATCAGATAATTCGGAGAGGAGTATATAGATGAAGGATGGTTTTATCAGGGTGGCAGCCATTTCCCCGGAGGTGAGGGTTGCTGATGTGGATTTCAACTGTGATGTGATTTGCTCTTACATGACAGAGGCGGTGAAGAAGGGCAGTAAACTGGTGGTGTTTCCTGAGCTGTGTATTACCGGCTATACCTGTCAGGATCTGTTTTTACAGGAGCAGCTGCTGGAAAAGGCGGAGGAGGCATTGCTGAAGATTGCCCGCCACAGCAGAGGCATGGACGCACTGTTTTTTGTGGGACTGCCTGTTGCCATTGATGGAAAGCTTTACAACGGGGCGGCGGCTGTATCCGGGGGACATATTCTTGGAATTGTACCGAAGATCCATCTGCCAAACTACAATGAATTTTATGAGGCAAGGCATTTTTATTCAGGAAAAGAGCTGGATACGGTGATTACACTGGGGAAACAGTCTGTCCCTGTCAGCAGCCGTCTTCTGTTCTGCTGTGGGGAGATGCCCTCTCTTCGCATCGGAGCGGAGCTCTGTGAGGATCTCTGGGTTCCGGCACCCCCCAGCATGCAGCACTGCCTGGCAGGGGCCACTGTGATTGTAAATCTCTCTGCCTCCGACGAGATCACGGGAAAAAGCAGCTACAGGACAGAGCTTGTGAAGGGACAGTCGGGAAGGCTGATCTGCGGATATATCTATGCCTCTGCAGGGGGACAGGAATCCACCCAGGACGTGGTGTATTCGGGACACAATATCCTGGCGGAAAACGGGACCGTGCTGGCGGAATCTCAGCTGTTTTCCACGGGGATCACCCTGGCGGAGCTGGATCTGAAGCGACTGGAGGCTGACAGAAGGAGAATGACCACCTACGATGCGGCAGGGGGCAATACCTACACCAGAATCAGCTTTTCTCTGAAGCATACAGAAACGGAACTGGAGCGGTTTATTGATCCACGGCCCTTTGTGCCCTCTGACCTGAAAGCCAGAAATAAGAGATGTGATGAGATCCTTACCATCCAGGCCATGGGCCTGAAAAAGCGGCTGGAGCATACCGGCTGCAAAAGAGCGGTGATCGGTATATCGGGAGGTCTTGACTCTACTCTGGCTCTTCTGGTGACAGCCAGGGCTTTTGATCTGCTGAAGCTGGATCGAAAGGGAATCCTTGCTGTAACCATGCCGGGCTTTGGCACCACCGACAGAACCTACAGAAATGCAGTGCAGATGATCCTCTGTCTGGGAGCGGAATTCCGGGAAATCCCCATTGGAAATGCCGTTCTGGGCCATTTTACGGACATCGGACAGGATCCGGAGCTGCGGGATGTGACCTATGAAAACTGTCAGGCCAGGGAGAGGACACAGATTCTGATGGATCTGGCCAATAAAACCGGGGGGATGGTGATCGGTACGGGAGATATGTCGGAGCTGGCCCTGGGCTGGGCCACCTACAACGGAGACCACATGTCCATGTATGGGGTCAATGTCTCCATTCCAAAGACCCTGGTGCGCTATCTGGTGGAATATTATGCGGAGACTGCAGCAGATGAGCTGCTGAAGCGAACTCTTCTGGATGTGCTGGATACACCGGTGTCTCCGGAGCTTCTTCCTCCGGAGGAGGATGGCAGCATATCCCAGAAAACAGAGGATCTGGTGGGCCCCTATGAGCTCCATGATTTTTTCCTGTATCACATGCTGCGCTGGGGAAGCAGTCCCGGAAAAATCTATCGTATGGCGAAACAGGCCTTCCATGGAGTGTATGAGCCGGGGTATATTCTGAAGTGGGAAAAGAACTTCTACAGAAGATTTTTCGGGCAGCATTTTAAGAGAACCTGCCTTCCGGACGGACCAAAAGTAGGAACAGTGGCTCTTTCGCCAAGAGGGGATCTCAGGATGCCCACCGATGGCTGTGCTTCCATCTGGCTGAAGGAGCTGGAGAATATTTAAAAGTGTTCTTTCATACTCGGATCATCTGATAGCCGATGCCCACATGGGTCTGGATATACCGGATATCACTGGAGCCCTTTTCCAGTTTCCGGCGAAGGGTGGTCATAAAAACCCGGAGAGAGGCCACATCGGTTTCCAGGGGATTTCCCCACACATTCTGGATGATGTATTTATGGGTCAGTACTTTGCCGGTGTTTTTGGCCAGCAGGCAAAGCAGTTTGTATTCAATGGGAGTCAGGCGGATTTCTTCCCCACAGATTTTAACGCACCGGAGTGCATAATCAATCTGCAGCTGCCCATTCTCATATAAAGGCTGATTGTTTTCTGCCTGCATCAGGGTCAGGCGTCTTTGTACAACACGAAGTCTTGCCAGCAGTTCTTCCACAGAGAAGGGCTTGGTCAGGTAATCATCGGCACCGGCATCCAGGGCATCGATCTTATCACTGTCTTCGCTGCGGGCACTGAGCACAATGATGGGAACGTTGGACCAGGAACGGATTCTGGAGATTACTTCGATTCCGTCCAGATCCGGAAGACCCAGATCCAGAAGGATGATATCAGGATTGTTGGAAGCTGTTTCCATAATGGCGGCCTCCCCCGTTGCAGCGGTAAGAAAGCTGTAATCACGGCTTTTCAGGGTGGTGGTGATCAGATGCTGAATCGGTGGATCATCCTCCACCACTAAAATCAGATAGTTTTTCATAGTAATGAACCTTTCCTTTGTTGCAGGCGGAAACCCACTACCTTCAGGCGGTGGGTTTCTGACACGATGGTTTTTGGTGATTTTATGTGGCAGTCAGCTGACAGGGAGACAGATCTTTTATTGGCAGGGTGAAGGAAAAGACCGCTCCGGAAGGCGTGTTGTCTGCCACTGTAATAGTGCCTCCGTGGGCTTCTACTATGGATTTACAGAGAAACAGTCCCAGACCGATGCTTCGCCGGTTATCTGCAATACTGTGGTTTCCGGAGTAGAATTTTTCAAATATATGCTCTTTTTCCGCCCCGGAGATGCCGGGTCCATTGTCTGCGATACAGATTTCTGCCATATCTCCCACCGACCGGGAGGAGATATGGATTTTTGAGCCCACAGGCGTATACTTCAGTGCATTGTCTATGATGTTGATCAGAACCTGAAGAATCATCCGGGTATCGGCATTTACAAAAATAAAGTCATCCTCTTCCTGGAAGGACAGCTGATGATGTTCGGCTTTCGGTTTCATATGCCGGACTGCTTCTGCAATAATATCGGACAGGAGCTCTGTGGAGGTGTTCAGGATCATCCGTCCATCCTCGATCCGTGTGGCATACAGAAGATTTTCCACCAGCTCGATGAGCCAGAGGGAATCGTCATAGATGTCCTGCAGCATATGCTGCCGTGTTTTCTGATCGAAACAGTCTCCCTGGCGAAGAAGATTGCTGGCATGACCGGAAATAGAGGTCAGGGGTGTCCGCAGATCGTGGGAGATGGATCGGAGCAGGGTGGCTCTGAGCTGTTCCCGTTCTGCCAATACTGCCGCAGCTTCCTTGTCTCTGGCATTTTTTTCACTGTCCAGTGCCAGGGCACACTCGCCCAGAATGGACAGAAGAATGCTGTATTCTGAGGAATCCAGAGGAAAATCTGTTCCCTCAATTCCAAGGATCCCGTAAACCCTGTCATTGACTCTGATGGAGAGGTACAGGAAATCGGCATCGGGAAAATGAGCGGTTGAGGCTCCTGCCAGATGGTTGTTGGCAAGCACCCAGTGTATGACCTTTTCCTCTTTTTCCTGATTATACGGGAAGCTCTTCCTTGGCTCTGCAGGAAAGAGAACAGGGGAGGAAAGGGTCTGATCCTCACAGGTGTAGATGACAAGATTGCGCTGAAGCAGCTTGATGATCTGCTGGGCAGTCAGATTCAGGATGCCCTGATTGCCGGAGGCCTTTGCCAGCAGCTGACTGGTGTCCAGAAGGATTTTGTATCGTCTTGCAATGGTGGCGGACTGCCGGGCCTGTTCCTTATACCGGATGGCAAAGGTTCCTGTAATATAGGCGGTCAGAAACATTACAATAAAGGTAACAGGATAGCCCGTTTCATAGGCGTTCAGTGTAAATCTCGGAACTGTGAACAGATAGTTAAAGATAAAAACACTGGCGATGGAGGATACAAGGCTGTAGATCTGATGGGAGGTTGCGATGGATGTCAGCAGAACTCCCAGAATATAGACCATGATGATATTGGCATTGGTAAAATGCAGCTGATAGAAACAGCTGCTGATCAGGGTGGCCAGAAGAAGAATCAACAGACTCCAGAAAATATTCAGAAACAGGCCTTTCCCGGTAAAGGGTAAAGTTTTTCTTGGAAGATAGGTTTTGTTTTTTTTGTCTTTGTCAGGAAGAATATGAATCTCCGCATCCGGCATATAGGAAAGAAGACGATCCTCCAGAGTGGGGGAGGAAAAAACAGAAATCCTGTTTTTTCTGCTTTGGCCCAGAATGATTCTGGTTACCTCGGAAAAGCGGGCATATTCTGCAATCTGATAGGCAATATCCTCCCCGTAGATCACTTCGCATTTGGCACCCAGCCGTTCTGCCAGCAGGCGGTGCTGCTGCAGTCTTTTTTTGTTTTCTGAGGAAGCCACAGAGTAGTCCTGGGTTTCCACATAGAGTGCTGTGAAAGCTGCCTTAAGAGCTTTGGCAAGCCGGGCAGCGGTCCGTATCACATGTTCGTTGGAGGGGGCAGAGGAGAGACATACAAGGATATGCTCTTTCTGAGCAGATTTTCCGGATTTCATACAAGTTCCTTCTTTTCTGTGGAGTCTGTGGTTTCTGCGAGTCTGGTTCCGGTCAGCAGATACCAGATGGTTTTCCTGCAGAATTCCCCGGCAGGATGTTGCTTCACGAGCGATAGCTGCAGTAGCCGGTATGGAGTGTGACGGTATTAAAATTCAGATAGTTTATGACCTCTTTTGCCGTAGATGAGATTTTCTGCGGGTGCCACAGGACATAGAGCATACCGGTAAGCGCCGGATTGGAAAAGCAGTTTTCTTTTAAGAAACGGGCAGAATCCCGGCCAGATAAAGCGGCGTTAATGGGGCGCGGTCTGCTTTCCATGGCTTCCATATCCTCTGCAAAGGAACAGATCAAATGGATATGTCCCTGCTCCAGACGGCGAACCATGTGGTGAAGGGGCTCCTGGACCAGACGGATATGGGTAGAGGGATTCTCCTGTCTGAAGTCTTCCAGAGCAGCCTTCAGTTCATCCCTCAGCTGAGTCTGACAACAGCCGATGACCAGTGGTTCATAGTCCAGTGACAGAGAGGGAAGCCTTCGGCTCTGCTGTCGGAAGAGATAGCTTTTTCTGGGGGCTTTCTGCCGGAGCAGAAGCAGACCCGCTGCCAGAAGCCCGGAACCTGTCAACAGTATAATAAAACCATACATATCAGTATACTCCTTTTCAGATGTGGAAGCATTTTATAATTGCTTTTTTTGTGCCCAGCACCAGAAGACTTCCGTTTTCCGGAAGAATGGTGTCCGGTGTAATGTTCATATCCCAGCTTTCGTTGTTTCTGATTCCCAGAATGTTGATGCCATGCCTGGTTCTGACATTGGACTGAAGCACTGTTTTCCCGGAAAATGATGCAGGAATCTGCAGTTCCATAATGGAATAGCTGGAATCCAGGTCGATGCAATCCTGAATAAAATCGGAAAAACAGCGAATGGCAAGAAGAGAGGCCCCCAGTTTATCCAGATAGATTACCTCGTCTGCACCGTTGTTCAGCAGATATTTTTCCTGTCTGTCTCTGGATGCCTGGGCTACCACGCGACGTGCCCCCATTTCCTTCAGAAGACTGGTGGTTTCCAGGGAGTTCTGAAAATCGTCTCCAATGGCTACAATACATACATCATAGTGTCGAATGCCAAGGCCAGCGAGGAATTCCTCACTGGTGCTGTCTCCGATCCTTGCACTGGTACAGTAGGGAAGGATGGCATTTACCTTTTCTTCATTTTTATCTACCACCATAAGCTGATAGTTTTCATCATACATCTTTTTTGCAATGCACTGGCCAAAGCGGCCTGCGCCAATCAGTAAAACAGATTTCATAGCTGAAAATCCTCCTGTAATTTATGGTTTATCCGATTGCAATGGGCTCAGCCGGATATTTTCCTGCTGTGTGCTCGGCAGGGATCAGAGCAAAGAAAACGGTCATTCCCCCCACTCTGCCCAGGAACATAAGGAACATCAGAATGATCCTGGAGAACAGACCAAGGGAGGGGGTGATGCCAAGGGTCAGTCCCACCGTTCCGATGGCAGAAGCTGTCTCAAACAGGCAGGTGAGAAGAGGGAGCTCCTCCACTGCACTGATGACCATTCCACCCAGAAAAAAAAGAGTGAAATAGACAAACAGAAGAGACATGGCGGTACGGATCTGTTCTGAACGGATTCTTCTCTGGAACAGAATCGTATCCGGTGATTTTCGAAGGACAGACCAGGCGGTGGCAGCCAGAACTGCCAGGGTGGTGGTCTTCATTCCACCGGCTGTGGAACCGGGAGAACCTCCTGTCAGCATCAGAAGGATCATAATTGCCACTCCGCGGTCGCTGAAGGCTGTGAGATCCACTGTGTTGAAGCCGGCTGTTCTTGTGGTGACAGACTGGAACAGTGAAGCAAGAAGCCTGTCCTTAAGGGGCAGATTCTTCAGTTCTGTCAGAAAAAAGAACAGAGCAGGCAGCAGAACCAGGAGCAGGGAGGTGACCAGAATGATCTTTGTCTGCAGATGGTATTTCCGGAAAGACAGTCTGTGCTGGATGATATCTTTCCAGCTGACAAAGCCGATACCGCCGAAAATGATCAGAAGCATAACAGCGGTATTGATCAGCGTATGACCGGACCAGGCGGTCAGGGAGGAAAAGGGAGCATTGGCGCCCATCAGATCAAAGCCTGCATTGCAGAAGGCGGACACGGAGTGAAACAGAGAGTACCAGATATTCTGCAGCTCAGGCATACTGGAATGCCAGCTCAGCAGAAAACAGAGTGCTCCTGCTGTTTCAAAGAGAATAAATCCCTTGATGATAAAGAGAAACAGATCCATGATTCCACCCAGTGACGGGGCGGATACGGAATCCTGCATCAGATTTCTCTGCTTCAGACCAATCTGTTTCCTTCGAATCATGGAGAGACCGATGACGGCCATTACCACACCCAGACCACCCAGCTGGATCAGAAGCAGAATGATGCCCTGACCTGCCAGGGTCCAGTGAGAGACGGTGTCATGAACCACCAGCCCTGTTACACATACAGCAGAGGTGGCGGTAAACAGCGCATCGGAAAAGGTAGTACTCTCACCGGGGCGGGTGGCGAAGGGTAGCATCAGAAGCAGTGCCCCTGCAAGGATGATTCCCAAAAAGCCCAGTATCACCAGCCAGAAAGAAGGAATTCGATTTAATATTCGTTCCATAAGGCTCACTTCCTTGTTTCATTTGTGCTTATTATCGCAGAATCCATATAAAGAAGGTGTTAATGAAAGGACCAGGGGCATTAAGATTTTATAAAGAACGGAAAGATATGTACCAGAAGTGCAGCTGCAGTGGGGACGGTACAGGGTCAGATTGGGTGAAAAACAGATGGGAAGACATAAAAAACTGCCCCAGCCATGCAGCTGAGACAGCTCTTTTCAGTCCCTGGTGAGTTTGTAGGCCCAGGTACAGTAGTTGCATTTGATAAAAGCAGGGATGCACTTGAAGATCTGATCTGCATTCAGCATCCAGATTACCGCAGCAGGTGAGGCGTGTAATACAAAGGCCATGAGAAATGCTGCCGGCAGACAGATACACCAGATGGATACCAGATCCAGCACCATACAGTATCTGGTGGCTCCACCGGCCTTGATGATGCCGGAATTGGTGGGCATCTGGTAGGACATGGTGACAACGACCACACACAGGATCAGCAAAAACTGATTGGCCAGTTCCAGGGTTTCCGGCTCCAGCTTGTAGATGCCAAGGATAGGGATCCTGATGAGGAAAAGCAGGATGCCGGCAGCGATTCCGATGAATACAAAGAGAATCTGCATGGTTTTTGCATAGGAGCGGAGTTTATCCATATTGCCCTCACCGATGGTCCTTCCGATAAAGAAGGAGGCAGTTCCTGCGGCGCCCTGAGCCCCTGATTTTACAAGAAGGAACAGGGTGGAGGCCACAGAGTTGGCAGCGATGGCCCTGGCTGTCATATGGCCCAGAATGGCGTTCTGAGCAGCATTGTTGAAGCCCCATACACTGTTCACGAAAAGAAGAGGAGCCATCAGTCGCACATAATCCCCAAGAAGAGATCTGTCGAAGTATTTGTAGCTGCGGAAGCGAAGCTGCAGGTTTTTCTCTTTCTTTCTGATAAACAGAAACAGGGTCAGCATCTCCAGAATTCTGGCTGTGAGGGTTCCGATGGCTGCACCCTTTATTCCCAGCTCAGGAGCTCCAAAGTGTCCGTAGATCAGGGTGAAGTTGATGCAGCAGTTGATGATCAGAGACTGGATGGAAAGTCCAAGGGCGATCTTTACCACACCGGTGCTTCGCAGTGTGGCCAGCAGAATCTGAGTCACTGCAAAGAAGAAGTAGGAGAATCGGATCAGATACAGATACTCTGTACCCGCCGCTATGATACCTGCATCTGTGGTAAAGATGGCAACTGCCTTCTCAGGAAAAAGGGTTACAAGAAGAAACAGAAGCAGAGCTGCTCCTGATCCAAAGCGCATGGCGATGGAGGAGAGCTTTCTGATGGGATCCAGATCCTTTTTACCGAAATACTGGGTGCCCAGCACCACCACGCCCTCACCGAAGGCCAGCAGGATCATCTGATACACAAACTGGATCTGGTTTACTGCGGCTGCGCCGGACAGGGCAGTTTCACTGTAGGCCCCAAGCATCAGATTGTCCGCCAGATTCACACTGAGGGTGATCACATTCTGAAGCACCAGAACAGTGAACATGGCAAAAAAACTTTTGTAAAAATTTCTGTCTTTGATCATGGAAGGAATCCTCTCTAAAAAAGGGACTGCCCTGAGGCAGTCCCTTGAGTATTTTCAGAAATACAATTCAGAAGCTGAATTATTTGTACATCTCTGGTTTCTCGATTGTCTCGATCTTCATGAACTGGCTTGTTCCACGGGAAGCGTTCAGAGCATCACCAGCTACACATGCGATGTATCCATCCCATGCAGAAGGTCCTGTAAGAGCACCATTCTCGATGGACTGTACCCATGCACAGAACTCGATGTCATAAGCCTCGATGAAACGCTCTTTCCAGTCTGTCATGATTGGCATAGACTCAGATGGATTTACAGAATCCCATCCCTGAGCACGTGAACGACGAACTACTGCGTATGGATCTGGCAGTTTAACAGTTCCCTTCTCACATACAACCTCACACTGGATGTCGTATCCGTATCCGTCAGCTACCTGAACCTCAACGTCGATGAAGCATCCTTTTTTGGTACGAAGAAGAACTACCTGTGGGTTGTCATATCCTTTGTCAGAGTTAGCGGACTGACGAACTTTAACAACCTGTCCATCCTCATACTCGTCATCCAGCAGCCAACGGCAGATGTCCAGCTCGTGGATAGCTACGTTTGTGATACCGTTCTCTGTTTTGAATCCTGGTCCCTGAGATACGTTTCTGTGTGCAGCTTTGATCAGAAGTGGAGCACCCAGCTCGCCGGAGGAGATGATTCTCTTCATCTCAGCGTATCCGCGATCATAGTGACGCATGAATCCAACCTGTACCAGTCTCTTTCCGATCTCCTGCTCACGAGCGATGATCTTCTCGCACTCAGCACCTGTCAGAGACAGTGGTTTCTCGCAGAAGCACCATTTCTCATATTTCAGAGTCTCCATAACATATGCATGGTGAGTTGGATCGATGGATGTGATGATAACAGCCTCAACCTCTGGATCTGCGATCATTCCGTTGCAGTCATTTCCGTAGGATTTGATACCGTATTTTGCTGCTGTCTCGTCAGCTGCAGCTGCTACGTAGTCAGATACTGCTACTACAGTAACACCAGGGATAGTCTCGATCAGACGTCTGCAGTGGTCTTTACCGATAGCTCCACATCCAATAATACCTGCTTTTAACATAGTTTCTATTCTCCTTTTTCCTAGTAGAGTTTAAAGTACAGGAACAATTTCCTATAGTATCTATTGTAAAATAAACTATGGAAAAGTCAATGAAATGTTCAGAATAGGACAGTATTTTACTCTGATAAAGACGGTGTCCAGTAACAATTGTTATAAATATCTGTGAACTTATATGTGATGTTTACTGGCCCGTCGTCCACATATACATTGCTGATTTCCATGCTGTCTGTCACGGTCATCTGCTGCCCCAGATAATAGCTGTCCAGATACTCTCCGTCATAGCTGTAATAGTCGCAGAGGAAATCCAGAGTATCTCCCTCCACCAGCTCCAGATCTGTTTTGGCAATGGTCTCGGTTTCTCCGTTCTGATAATCAGTGGAGGCGCCTGTGATATGACCATAGGGATCCTCCTGTGTGAATTCCAGCAGCAGTTTTACCCTGGTGCCGTTCAGCATAGCCGGAACATAGCCCTGGATGGAATAGTCCTCTCCGTTTTCCAGGGTGCCGGTATAGTAGTAGGCCACAGGCTGTCCGTTGATGGCCAGCCAGGTTTTATCTGTTTCAGGGATCAGAGCTCCATTCTCATCAAAGTCATAGACATTGTCCAGACCCAGATCCACAAAGCCCTCACCATCATCATAGAACATATTCAGGGCGATATCCGTTACCAGACTCCACTGCTCCTCTGGCAGCTCCAGAGTACCATCCTCACTCCAGGTAAGAAGAGAGGCATCGAACTGATTCTCTGTGATATAGGCTGCTGTATCTTCCAGACTGAGACTTCTGCCGCTGAAAAGATCAGAACTGCTGCTCAGCAGTGCCTGAAGGAGCTGCAGGGTGGCATCGCCGCCTGCTGTTCCTCCGTTGCTTCCGCCAAGAAGGATATCAAAGGGATTTCCTGTATTTCCCATGCTCTGAGCGACGCTCTGGGCAGGAATCTGAAGGGAAGCATAGGCCTTGATGCAGTTGCTGTATTCGTTCTCCAGCCCCAGAGCATTGTTGATCTGAACGGCATTGCTTACAGTTCCCGGCTTCTTGTTTGGGAAGTAGATGGAAAGACCGTAGGCATTGCTGATATTGGAGGAGGTTCTGTTGTATTTTACAGCAGACTGGATAGCAGCTGCCAGTGCTCTGGAGGATTCTGTATTGATGCGTCTGGCCAGATCGGTCAGATCCACCTGATCGATTCTGGAGGATGGAGAAAACTCCCTGGCACCCTGTCTTGCTGCTGCAATCTCCTTGTAGGAGTTGGACTGGAGCTTTTCAATGGTCTCATTGGAGAATTCCTTCAGCTTATCAGGAATGGATGCAGAGAGCTCAGCCAGATCCACAACGGAGAGGGTGGTCTGCTGTCCGCGGCATTTTCGACCGCATTCCTCAACAAAGGAATCCACGATGTTCTTTCCGATGGATACCGTATCCATAGAGGTGTTTTTGCCCAGAGCATTGAGCCATGGGGTGTAGTACCAGCCGATTCCGGGCTCTGTTTCCTCAGAGGCGATCATATAATCTGCATAGGGATCCAGCATCAGTGCAGTTTCTGTGGTGGCCATCAGGCAGGCATCAAAACCGATAAAATCGAATTTCATGCCGGCATCCTTCAGGGCCTTGTTGATTCCTGTCAGGTTCATGGATCCTGAGGCAGGACGCTTCTCATCATAGCCATAGCCGGTGATGGAGCCGCCACCGTGATCCCAGAAGATCAGCTCATTTCTGTTGGCAGGGAAGTTTTTACCGCAGTAGCGGATGAATTCTGTGAGGGTGGCGGGATCCGTCATGGCTTTGTCCCCCATATTGTCCTCCAGGCGCTCCAGCTTTCCGTTTCGTACACGGTAGATCTGATTGACCTTATTACTGATTCCCTGAATCTTCCAGCTTTTGCAGCCACCTGTATAGATGATGATATTGATATTGTCGCCAAAGGAAGCAGAAGTCATCTCCTGAATATCATTGCTGGCCATGCTGCTTCTGGATTCCAGATCTGTACCGCACATATAGATCATCACAGTAACCTGATCCCTGTTGTTTCCCTTGATGGCTGTATATCTGTTTCTGATGCCATCCATGGTGGTGAGATCTGCCTCTGTGGCAGAGGACTGGACATGGGTCTCTGCCGGGATGGCATTCATGGCCATGGAAGGGGCTGTGGATGAATAGCCCATGCCGCCAAAGCCGGAGCTCTGCTGCTGGGGCTGCTGAATAGAGGATTCCTGCTGCTGTGCAGGAGCAGGATCACTGCCACCCAGCATGGACATGGCACCACCGCCTCCGCCTAATAAGAGCACCAGAAGTCCGATGATCATTGCCAGCGGACTTTTGCTGCCGCCACTTCTTTTGGGTCCGGAGCTGTCGCCGGCTCCTCCGCCGGAGGGGCGTGAACCGCTTCCCACCGGTCCGGTGCCCAGTCCATTACCCCGGCGATGGACACCGGCGGACTGGCCGGTTACATGTTTTTCTCTGCTTCTTGGTCTGTTGTCAGCCATAATTTCCCCCCTGTTTGTTTTTTTATTCTGCAAGAGCGGAAGATTGCTCTTCCGCTCCTGCTTATTTCTTTGATTGATTTTTCTGAAGGTTTGCTTACTTCATATGTACATCCAGCTGGTTGAAAGGTACAACAATGCCCTTTGCCTCAAATGCTGCCTGAGCCGCATCCAGCAGATTGTGATATACATCCCAGTAATCCTCTGTTTTACACCATGCACGAAGCACCATCTTCACTCCGTTTCCTGCACCGTAATCGCTGACTCTGGCAAATGGTGCCGGATCAGTGAGGACAAGTTCCTCTTTATCGCAGATATCCAGCAGTGTTGCACGAACCAGAGAAGGATCGTTGCCTGCCACTGAGAAGGTCAGGTCCACACGGCGTGTTTCCTTTCGTGAGAAGTTCACGATGGTTCCGGTGGAAAGGGAACTGTTTGGAAGATAGATGATCTTGTTATCCACAGTGGTGATCTGGGTATTGCAGATAAAGATGTTCTCAACGGTACCCTCATTTCCCATGGCGGAGATATAGTCTCCGATGCTAAAAGGACGTGTGATCAGAAGCATTACGCCGCCGGCCAGATTGCTTAAGGTTCCGTTTACAGCAAGACCTACGCAGACACCTAAGGATGCGATCACAGCAGAAAGTCCACTGGTATCAATTCCGAGATATCCTACCAGGCAGATCAGCACCAGTCCCTTCAGGGATACAGAGGCTGCATAGCCCACGGTTCTTGTGATGGTGGTATCCAGGGATTTCTGTACCTCAAGGGTAGAGGTAAGCTTTTTACATACAGTATTGATCACTCTGAATGAGATAAGAAGAATGACCGCTGCAATGATTACCTTGATTCCTGTGGAGGTGATCCAAGGAATGATCACGGATGAGAATAAGCTTGTAATCTCTGACATATTATTTCCTCCTGTCTGTAAAATATTTTATTGTCTGACATTAATCATAAAGCATCCTTTTTGATTTAGCAAGTTTTCTGTTGTTGTGCAGATAGTAGAGCAGGCAGAGCAGGATGCCGAAACAGGTGGCCGCAGGAGCGGCAGCTCCCACTCCTGTCAGGGTGGCATCAGGCTGAATACTCATGATATAGGACAGTGGCAGACGGATCAGGAAGGACTGGGCCAGACCCTGGATCATTACAAACAGGGACTGGGAATGTCCGTTGAAGTATCCCATAAAACTGAAAAGGATACAGGTTACCACTGCCTCCGGTGCAAAGCCCCTCAGGAATTCAAAGGCCCGGAGGATAACGGCAGCATCTCTGGTGAACAGAGCTGCTGTAAGATCGCCCCGGAAGAAGACAAGAAGTCCCACCACAAGACCGATGGCAGAGCCAAAGCCCATTCCGCAGAACATGGCCTCTTTGGCACGGTCCTCCTTGCCGGCGCCCACATTCTGAGCCACCACAGCAGACATGGACTGCATGATGGCAACAGGGATCAGCATGATAAAGGACTGGATCTTCTGGGCAATGCCGTAGCCGGAGGAGGCATCCAGTCCCAGCTTGTTGATGAAGGCACAGAGAGCCAGAAAAGTGAGATTTGTAAGAAAATCCTGGAAAGCCAGGGGAAGTCCCACTTTCAGAAATCGTTTTATCTCAGAAGAAAAGCGGATATCCTTAAGGGTGATGGTAAAACCAAGATCCTTTTTACAGATCAGGTACAGGGATAACAGAACGCTGACGGCCTGGGCTCCCACAGTGGCGATGGCAGCACCTGCCACATTCATATGAAGTCCAGCCACCAGCACCAGATCTCCGATGACATTTACCACGCAGGCAATGGCAACAAAGACCAGGGGCATCTTGGAATCTCCCAGACCACGGAAAATACTGCTGATAAAGTTATAAAATACGATAAATACATAGCCCACGGCGCAGATACGGATATAGAGTACCGTCAGCTCCAGAGCCTCCGCTGGAGTCTGCATGATCACTGCCAGCTGTCTTGCAAACACAAGCAGCAGCAGAGTCATCACCAGTGCCACAGTAAGGAAGAAGCTCACGGCACTGCCGATGAGTCTGCCCAGTTTTTCCGGTTTGTTTTCACCCAGATACATACCCATCACAACGGTGACACCGGTGGTAAGGGCACTGATGGTGAAGGTGACCATGTTCATGATATTGCTGCCGGTGGTGACACCGGAGATGCCTTCCGTGGTTCCAAACTGTCCCACGATGAGAAGATCCACAGCACTGTACATGGCCTGCATGATCAGGGCGAACAGGATCGGGATCATAAAGCCAAGAAGCTTCTTTGGAACACTGCCAGTAGTAAAATTTTGTCTGTCGTTCATATTGTCCTCCTTAAAATACTAAAACGGATCGTTGCAATCCGCCTCGATGCTTGCTCATGAACCACTGTTGTCTCCGGCTGCTCACCGGCAATGGTCCGAACTAAGGAAAGTATACCAGACAATGGGAAAAATGCATGTGGAAAAATAGAGGGATTCGCAAGGTGAGAGTTGTACAATTTGCAAAAAATACAGTATACTGAATAAGGAGAGAGAAGAGTGTCTGACAACTGGGAGGATACTGATATCAGGAGGAAATAAAGATGAAGATTGTAGCAATCAACGGAAGTCCAAGAAAGGACGGAAATCTTACACAGGTGCTTGAGGTGGTGAGAAAGGAAGTGGAAGCTGCAGGAGTGGAATTTGAAGTGCTGCAGCCGGGAGCAAAGGTGCATCCATGTCTTGCCTGTTATAAATGTCTGGATAACGGAGATTTCCAGTGTGTGCAGAAGGACGATGGGGTAAATGATATCATCAAAGCCTGCATCGAGGCGGATGGAATCCTTCTTACCAGTCCGGTTTACCATGGAGGAATCGCAGGTGGAATGAAGTGTGTGCTGGACCGTCTTTCACTGGCAGCAGCCTGCGGAGAAAATCAGCTGCATCATAAGGTGGGAGGCGCCCTCTGTACATTAAGAAGAAGCGGAGGACACAGCACCTATCATCAGCTGCTGAGCATTATGGACGCTTTTGAGATGGTGGTGGTTACCTCTGATTACTGGGGAGCAGTTCATGGTGCGGATCCAGGAGAAGCAGAGCAGGATCTGGAGGGTATGGAAGTGGCTGCAAAGCTGGGAAGAAATATGGCCTGGATGGTGAAAACCCTGAATTATGCAAAAGAGGCTGTTCCTGTTCCTGAGACTGGACACAGAACCATGTATAACTATATCAGAGAGTAAGAAGTGAGGCTGCCTGGTGGATATCTGCGGAAGCAGACCGAAGCAGGCACAGCTCTTAAGGCGATTCAAGTCTACGCTTGCGGAGACTTGGCGCGCGATTCTGGTCAGCTTTAGCTGACATCTTCCTATCAGAATCGCTGCGCATCCTCGCGGAGCGTTTTATCTCAGTCGGAGATTGGACTCCCACTGAGACTAATTTGTCAGTGCTCACCACCTGTAGAGGTGGGAGTCTTCTCCACTGAGATAAAAAAGCAGCAGTATGTTGCTGAACAGGCCAGGGGCCCCGGAATGATTCCGGGGCCCCTGTTCTTAATATAAGGAAGATTAGTAGAAAAAGATTTCTATCAGGGATTACCCCATGATAATTTCAACAGTTACAGTGCTTCCCTCCGGGAATACAGGGATTACATTGCCCTGGATCTCTTCTCCGTTTACTTTAAAGGAAGCGATACCAGCCTGATTTCCGGCACTGTGATCCACGGAAATCAGATATTTTGCACCTCTGTAGAGACGCTCGGCCTGAAAGCCCTTCATATCAGATGGGAGACAAGGATTTACCTGGAGACCATCCAGTGTGGGAACGATTCCAAGAATACCCTGGGAAATGCTCAGGAAGGTCCAGGCTGCTGTTCCTGTAAGCCAGCTGTTTTTTGCCTCGCCGTGGGTTGGTGCATCCTTGCCGGCGATCATCTGGGAGTATACATAAGGCTCTGTTCTGTGGATCTCGCTGATCTCCTCCAGATAAGCCGGGCAGATCTTCCTGTACAGTTCGAAGGCACGGTCTCCGTGACCCAGAACAGTCTCAGCCACGGTGATCCATGGATTGTTATGGCAGAAGATACCGGCATTTTCTTTGTATCCAGGTGGGTAGCTGCTGATCTCGCCAAGATTCAGATAGTATTTCCGATAAGCTGGCTGCTGCAGCATGACACCGTATTTTGTATCCAGATGTTTTGCAACGCTCTCCAGGGCTTTTGCAGCTTCTCCTGTCTCTTTTCCGATTCCTGCCATTACGCACATACCCTGTGGCTCGATAAAGATCTTGCCCTCTTCACATACATGACTTCCGATTGGCTCACTGAAGGCATCGAAGGCACGGATGAACCATTCTCCATCCCAGCCTGCATCCAGAACAGTGGCTTCCATCTCTTTCACCAGTGCATCGGCAGTGGATGCTTCCTCCTCCAGGCCTTTTTTGCGCAGGATACGGCTCCATGCAGGACCATATTTGCAGAACATACCTGCAATAAATACACTCTCTGCCACAGGACCTTCACTTGGTCCGAAGGTCTGGAAGCTCTCGCCCGGCTGGTCAGAGAAACAGTTCAGGTTCAGGCAGTCATTCCAGTCAGCACGGCCGATGAGAGGCAGCTTGTGTGGTCCCAGATGGGTAGCTGTAAAGTTGAAGCTTCTGCGAAGATGCTCCAGCAGTGGCTGTGCCAGTTTTTCATCATTATCGAAAGGCACCATCTCATCCAGAATGGTGTAATCTCCGGTCTCACGGAGATAAGCATCCACGCCGGCAATGAGCCACAGCGGATCATCGTTAAAACCGCTTCCAACAGCAAGATTTCCTCTCTTTGTAAGAGGCTGGTACTGATGGTAGGCACTTCCGTCCGGGAACTGTGTTGCTGCGATATCCAGAATTCGCTCCCTTGCTCGCTCCGGAATAATATGTACAAAGCCAAGGAGATCCTGGCAGCTGTCACGGAAGCCCATGCCCCGGCCCATGCCACTCTCATAGTAGCTGGCGCTTCGGCTCATGTTAAAGGTTACCATACACTGGTACTGGTTCCAGATATTGACCATACGGTTCATCTTCTCGTCGGCACTGTCCACCCTCAGGTGAGACAGAAGCTCATCCCAGTAAGCACGAAGCTGATCCAGGGCGGCAGTTACCTGCTGGTCGGAGGAGAAACGGCTGATCAGTGCTTTTGCCTTCTCTTTATTAATGACAGAAGGAGCTGCCCATTTGTTCTCTCTTTCATTCTCAACATAGCCAAGACCGAACAGTACGGTATAGCTGCTGCCCGGCTCCAGAGTGATGTGGATCTGGTGGGCACCGATAGGCTGCCAGCCATGGGCTACGGAGTTTGTGCAGGCACCATTAGCCACTGCATCCGGCATGGATACGCCGCTGTAAGGTCCCATAAATGCCTCTCTGCTGGTGTCAAAGCCTGTAATCTCTTTATTACACCAGAATACAGCGTAGTGGTCGCGGCGCTCTCTGTACTCTGTTTTATGGTAGATTTCATTGCCCTCCACCTCTACTTCACCGATGGAATAGTTTCTCTGGAAGTTGGTGGAATCGTCGTTGGCATCCCAGAGACACCACTCGATATAGCTGAAGATGTCCAGCTCTTTCTTTTCAGAAGAGTGGTTGGTCAGGGTCAGATGGTTGATCAGGGCATCCTCTCCTCTTGGAACGAAGAGAGTCTGAACTGCCTTCACCTGATTCCTGCTTCCGTTCAGAGTGGTATAACCCATTCCGTGATGGCAGCTGTAGCTGTCCAGCTGTGTTTTCACCGGCAGCCATCCGGGGTTCCATACGGTGTCCCCATCCTTGATATAGAGGCGGAAGCCTTCCTGATCCAGGGGATTGTTGTTATAGCGATAACGTGTAAGTCGGCGAAGGCGTGCATCTCTGTAGAAAGAATAGCCCCCTGCTGTTCCGGAAACCAGGGTGAAAAAGTTGTCACTTCCTAAATAATTGATCCAGGGAAGAGGGGTGCGAGGGGATGTGATCACGTACTCCCGCATATTGTCATCAAAATATCCGAATTTCATAGTTCTGTACTCCTTTCATGGAATGATCATTTTTCTGAAACAAAGTGCGTAACGAAGTGATGCTCCGAGGGTACGCAAAATATCTACTCAAACGATTAAGAAATTCTTCTTCGAACATATCCTATATAGTAGAAAAAATCAATAGAAACATGAAAAAAAAGGGAAATAATTGTTGGTTATCCGATGTGAACCGGGAAAATAAACATTTTATACGAGAAAAAATTAGAAACAATAAACAAAAATGGTGAAAATATGTAAAATTTCGGATTTTCTATTGATTTTTTAGTCAATATGCGATATACCTTACTTAACGAATACGATTAAGTAAATGCAACGGAGGAAAAAATACATGGTTTCAATGAAAGACATAGCCCTTCGCTGCAACGTATCTGTTGCCACTGTCAGCAAGGCGCTGAGCGGAAGAAAAGATATCGGTGAGGATACCAGACAACGGATTTGCAAAATGGCTGATGAGATGGGGTATCTGTCCAATGCAGCAGCCAGAGCATTGAAAACAAATCGTACTTACAATATCGGAGTACTGTTTGTGGACGAACAGCTCAGTGGTCTTACTCATGATTATTTTTCTGCTATTCTACAGAGCTTTAAGGTGGAAGCTGAGAAGAGAGGGTATTCTATCACATTTATCAATCGCTATGTGGGAACCAGAAAGACAACCTATCTGCAGCATTGTCAGTACAGGGGGCTGGATGGTGTGCTGATCGCCAGTGCGGATTTTGGGGATCCGGAGGTGCTGGAGTTGGCGGAAAGTCAGATTCCCCTTGTGACTATCGATCATATCTATAACAATCACACCGCAATCATGTCAAATAATGTGGCGGGTATGAGTGAGCTGGTTCGGTATGTTTACGAAAAGGGACACAGAAGACTGGGAATGATCCACGGCGAGATGACCAATGTTACCAAGAATCGAGTAACCAGCTTTCACAGAACCTGCAAGGAGTTGGGAATGGATGTTTCAGATGAATACATTGTCAGCAGTCGCTATCATGATCCCATCGCCTGTGCAGAGGCTACGGAAAAACTGCTCCAGCTGCAGGAACCGCCTACCTGTATCTTCTTCTCAGATGATTTCAGCGGCATGGGTGGTCTGGATGTGATTCGTAAGAAGGGTCTGAGGATTCCGGAGGATATTTCTGTTGTAGGATACGATGGAATCTATCTTTCACAGGCAATCACTCCGCATCTGACAACCTGCTGGCAGGACACTACCACGCTGGGAGCTCTTTCAGCTGAACATCTGATCCGGGCCATTGAGGAGCCAAAGACAACCGTCCCTGAGCAGATCATGGTTTCAGGAAGAATCCTGGAGGGAGACAGTGTAATGGATCTGAATGCAGTGGAGAACAATTAACACGGAATCGTTTATCTGCGGAAGGCAGTTGAACAAAAAGGAAAAAAGAAGGAAAAAATGGAGGAAAACACGTATGAAGAGAAAACTTATCGCATCTCTGTTAGTGGCATCTATGGCAATGTCCATGGCGGCATGTGGTGCTAAAGAGGAGACAAAAGAGGAAGCGCCTGCAGCAAGCACAGCAGAAGAGGAGACAAAAGAGGAAGCACCTGCAGAGGAAGCTTCAGCAGATGAAGGAAAAGTATTTAACATCTATGCATGGAACGAGGAGTACAAGGGATTCTTCGAGAAGTATTATAAAGTTCCGGACGGTGTTACTGTAAACTGGACCATCGTTCCATCTGACAACGGACAGTACCAGGAGGCTCTTGACAATGCACTGCTCTCCCAGGCTGACGCAGCAGATGATGATAAAGTAGATATGTTCCTGGCAGAGGCAGATTACATTCTGAAATATGTAAATTCCGATGCAACACAGGATGTAACCGCACTTGGTGTTACAGATTTCTCTAATACTTATGAGTACACTGTTCAGGCTTGTACAGATACAGAGGGAATCACAAAGGGTGTATCCTTCCAGTGCTGTCCATCCGCTTTGATCTATCGTCGTTCCATCGCAAAAGATGTTCTTGGAACAGATGATCCTGCAGAGGTTCAGGAGAAACTTTCTGACTGGACAAAATTTGAGGCAGTTGCAAAAGATGCTAAAGATAAAGGTTACTATATGACAGCATCCTTCGCAGAGACCTATCGTCCATTCTCAAACAACGTAACTTCTGCATGGGTAGATGAGAACAACAATCTTCAGATGGATGAGCAGATTCAGGCATGGATCGACCAGACAGATAAATTCATGGAGAACGAGTACACTCTGACATCCGGTATCTGGGAGGATGAGAAGAATGCTCAGATGTTCGCAGAGGGAAAAACAATGTGCTTCTTCGGACCTGCATGGTACTTCAACTTCTGTATGGGCAATGCACAGGATGAGGAAAAAGGATGCTACGGTGACTGGGCAATCTGTGAGGGACCTGCAGCTCACTTCTGGGGCGGAACATGGCTCCTGGCAGCAGCTGGATCTGATAACCCAACCATGCTGGCAGACGTTATGAACACCTTCATCAATGATGAGGAAGTATGCTCTAACCTGATCGAGAAAGAGGCACAGTTCACAAACAACAAAGCAGTCAATGACAAATACGCATCCGATCCTGACTACGGCAATGGGTTCCTTGGCGGACAGAACGATACAGCAGTATTTGCAGAGATGGCTGACAATATCAAATTTGAGAATCAGACAATCTATGATCAGATTCTGAATGAGGGTCTTCAGAGCAACCTGCAGGAGTTCTACAGAGGCTCTGTTAACAAAGAGACAGCTATGAGCAACTTCTATAAACTGGTGAACGAGAAATACCCATCCATCGTTACTCCATAATTGTGCTGAGGGACAAAACTCATAAGCGTTCACATTCTGAATAGTAGAATCAGCAAAGGGGCAGGGGATACCCTGCCCCCTATCTATGCACATTTTTAGGTTGATGTTGTTACTGTTTTTGAGAAAGAGGTGCTTTCTATGAAGAATACGAAGAAGGAGCCTGAAAAAAAGATCAAGAGTGTCAGCTATGCGAAGTGGGGCTACATTTTTATTCTCCCCTTCTTCCTTGTATACTTTACCTGTCACTTTATTCCTCAGGCACTTACCATCTACAACAGTTTCTTTGAGAATTATCGCGAAGGACTGACCCAGGTGGGACCGAAATTTGTAGGTCTTGCCAATTATGTAAAATTGTTTACCCCCACCGCGGAGGGTACCATTGATATTCTGAAATACACTGGCAATACCCTGATCCTCTGGGCCTGCGGTGCAGCTCCCCAGATCATCGTGGCACTTTTGCTGGCAGTATTTTTCACCAGCTATCGACTGAAGATCAGGGGACAGCAGTTTTTTAAAACGGTTATCTATATGCCAAACCTGATCATGGCATCCGCATTTTCCATGCTGTTCTTCACTCTGTTCTCCAATGTGGGACCGGTGAACCAGCTGCTTCTGTCCACAGGACTGGCAGATAAGCAGATTGATTTCTTTGCCTATACCTTTACGGTGCGAGGCATGGTCTGCATCATGAACTTTCTGATGTGGTATGGAAATACCACCATCCTTCTGATGGCCGGTATCATGGGTATCGACCAGAATATGTTCGAGGCAGCCAATATTGACGGTGCTACTCCGGTTCAGACATTCTTTAAAGTGACACTGCCATTGCTGAAACCAATCCTGATCTATACAGTAATGACAGCTCTCATCGGAGGATTGCAGATGTTCGATGTTCCTCAGGTCCTGACAAAAGGTCTCGGAATGCCAGATCGTACCTCAACAACTCTGATCATGTATCTGAACAACTTCCTGGGCACCAGCAAGAACTATGGAATGTCCGGAGCAATCTCAGTTTACATTTTCATCATTACAGGTATCATCAGTATATTTGTATACAGAAACCTGACAAAAGAAGATTGACAAGGAGGTCTGCATATGAATACGAAAGCTACAAGCGACGGTGCAAAGGCAAGGCTTTTGCTGGCCAGAACGCTGGTTTATATATTTCTTGGATTTCTTACCATTCTCAGTCTGTTTTCCTTCTATCTGCTGATCGTCAATGCATCCAGATCCAACGGAGAGCTGCAGGCGGGATTTACACTGGTGCCAAGTACACATTTTCTTGATAACCTGAAAAATGCCTGGAATGATGCATCCATTGATATTCCGAGAGGTATGCTGAACTCTTTTGTGGTTGCGCTTATTTCAGCGTTGCTGACCACCTATTTTTCAGCACTGACAGCCTACGGTCTTCATGCCTATAAATTTAAGTTAAAAAAGATTGCATTTACCTTTATTATGGCCATCATGGTTATTCCAAAACAGGTATCTGCAGTTGGATTTGTACAGCTGGTAAATAAATTCCACCTGAACAATAACTATCTGCCCCTGATCATTCCGGCTATTGCGGCGCCTATCGTATTCTTCTATATGATTCAGTATATGGAGAGTACCCTGCCCCTTGAGGTTGTGGAGGCTGCCAGAGTGGATGGTTCCGGTGAGTTCAGCACCTTCAACAGGATCATTCTTCCTATGTTGAAGCCGGCTCTTGCAGTACAGATGATCTTTGCTTTTGTTGAGTCCTGGAATAACTTCTTTATTCCATCCCTTATCCTTACAAAGGCAGAGTACAAGACAGTGCCGATTATGATCGCACAGCTGCGAAGCGCCGATTACTCCAAGTTTGACATGGGAAAGGTTTACATGTTCATTCTTCTGGCAATCCTGCCGGTAATGATCGTTTATATCTTCCTGAGCAAATACATCATCAAGGGTGTTACCGCCGGTTCTGTAAAGGGCTGATGCTATCATAGTTTTTTTCTTCTTCCAATTATAAAATACACAAGAAGGGGCTGTCGCAACAGTTGTTGCGACAGCCCCTTTGCCGTCTGATCTAAAATCAGAACAGATGCTTTTTCATTTTATTCAGATGCTTTACCTGAGAATCAGATCTTTGTTCCCTTTGCAACAAATACCTGGAAATCAGGATTTCCGATGAGCTCCTTGCCCTCAGAAACAACGACCTTCTTGTCAGCGATTACGTAGTTCAGATTTGCATTCTCCTCAACTACACCGTGGCTGAAGATGATAGAGTTCTTAACAACAGCACCTTTCTTGATGTGGCACTGTCTGTGGATGATACAGTTCTCAACCTCACCCTCGATTACACAGCCATCGGCGATCATGGAATTTTTCACCCTGGAGCCCTTGATGTATCTGGTTGGGTTGTCGTCATTTGTCTTGGTGTAAACAGTCTGGCCGTTGAACAGCTTGTCCAGGTTATCCCCTGCCAGCAGATCCATGCTCTGATCGAAGAATGTCTTCATATCTGTTACACGAACAGAATAGTTCTCATGTTTGTAACCGTATACCTTGATCTGATCCATCATAGGAATGATCACGTCACGCTCAAAGAACTCTTTGCCCTGCATATAAGCATCTTTGGCGATGTTGATCAGCCACTCACGCTCGCAGATGAATACGTTCATGGCCATGTTCTTCACGCCGTCAGTCTGATCACAGATGTTGATTTTCTTAACGAAATTATCCTCAACGTCGTAGGTATACCAGATGGAAGCTTTGCTGATATTCTCAGCTTTCTTTAATCCCTCTGGCAGCTCCTGCTCAACATAAGCAACAGTTACGTCTGCACCGGACTCGATATGTTTGGTCAGCATATCCTTGAAGTCATAGCAGGTAGCAATGTTGGTATCTGCCATAACGATATATTTCTGTTTTTTCTTGCCTAACATATGTGTCAGAGCGTAGATTGCATCTACACGTCCTTTGTAGACACCCAGACCTTTCTCAGAGTATGGAGGATACAGCTTTAATCCGCCACTGGATTTAGCCAGATCCCACTCACGTCCGGATCCCAGATGATCCAGCAGAGAGAAGTAGTTCTCACGAACCACTACAGAGACATCTTCGATTCCGCTGTTTACCATGCTGGAAAGAACGAAGTCTACCATACGATAACGGCTGGCAAAAGGAATAGATGCCATAACACGAGCGCTGGTCAGTTCAGGAACCAGACCATCGTAAACATTAGGGAACAGGATTCCCAGAGCGTCAGTCTTAACATTTACCATCTTTCTTCACCATCCTTTACGTTTTCGTCGATCATAGCATCAGGACCGATCTTAGCGTTGTCACCAACGTAAACGCCGGAACCGATTGTAGCTACACCCTTGTTGTCGCCTGAAGGCATTGCACCAACTACTGCATTGTTGCCGATGATGGCATTCTCAGCAATGATACAATGTTTTACAACTGCGCCGGATTTGATGAGTGTTCCGCCCATTACTACAGCGTCCTCAACAACTGCACCTTCCTCAACAGTAACGCCTGCGAAAAGGATAGAATGTGTTACCTCGCCGGCAACCTTACATCCATCTGTGATCATGGAGTCTGTTACAACGGCTGTATCATAGATTTTCTGTGCCGGGAGACCTGGTGTACGGCTCTTGATCTTCCATGTGTCATCGAACAGGTCGATTCCGCTCTTCTCAGGATCAAGAACTTCCATGTTTGCTTCCCACAGTGAGGAGATTGTTCCTACATCTTTCCAGTATCCCTCGAAATGGTAAGCGTACATTCTTCTTCCGTCACGAAGGAGGTTAGGAATGATGTTGTTTCCAAAGTCGTTCTCGGAATCAGGATCATTCTCATCCTCTGTCAGATACTGTTTCAGAATCGGCCAGTTGAAGATGTAGATACCCATGGATGCCAGATTGGATTTTGGATTCTTTGGTTTCTCCTGGAACTCGCTGATTCGATCGTTCTCGTCAGCTACCATCAGACCAAAACGGGATGCCTCTTCCCATGGAACTTCCATAACTGCAACAGAGAACTCTGCATTTTTCTCTTTATGGAACTGAAGGAAGTCATTGTAATCCTGTTTACAGATCTGATCACCGGAGAGGATGATTACATACTCAGGATCATATCTCTCAATAAATGCCAGCTGCTGGTAGATCGCATTGGCTGTACCTTTGTACCAGTCAGAACCCTGTGCCTGCTGATATGGAGAAAGAACGTGTACACCACCATAGAGTCTGTCCAGATCCCATGGCTGTCCGTTTCCGATATACTCGTTCAGTACCAGCGGCTGATACTGTGTCAGGATACCTACTGTGTCGATTCCTGAGTTTACGCAGTTTGAAAGAGGAAAGTCAATGATACGATATTTTCCTCCGAATGGAACTGCAGGTTTTGCCAGTTTCTGAGTCAGCGCATAAAGACGAGAACCCTGTCCACCGGCAAGAAGCATAGCAACTATTTCCTTGCCCATTTGATAACCCTCCTGTTTATTAACATTACCTGCATCTGTTGACAGGCTGTGCCTTTCAGTCTGTCAAGGATCAGATACCAGTTCTGTAAGATAAATCTTCATTTTTATTATACTGTGTTTTTTGTGAAAGTGGAATGGTAAATATCCTATTTTTGTCATTATTTTGTGAAAAATATGTAATATATATCAGAAATAACTGGAAAAAGAGGGTAATAAAATACAAAAGTGTATATTGAGGATAGAAATGTGTGGGCAATCTGGATATAATGAACAAAAGCTGCTAATTGAACCATTACAAGCAGCCCCCCGCCTCTAAGACGCAGAGACGTAGGCGGGGGAAAAGGGGGATGCTTGCATCAGCAGGAGTAAAAGCTCCTGCTGATGAGCTGCCAAAGGAGCAATGGTTCATGAGCAAGTAGCGAAGCGGATTGCGAATGTCCGCTTTACCTCTTATTCAGGAAAGGAACAGCAATAATGGAGAATTATTATGAAGAAGCATATAAGGCAGGTCAGAAGCATTACAGAAAAAGTATTCTGATGGGAAACAGTCCCTGGCTGCCTGCGCTGCAGGCCATCCTTCCGGAGCAGATGACTGCTGCCAGTGTGGAGGTGGGACTGATGAATGTGCCTGCCGAGAAGATTGTGGGAACTCTGACAAAATCCAGAAGTAACAGTTTTATGGGGAATTTCATGCCTGCATCACCGATGCAGTCGGAGTTTGCGATAAAGTGGCGATGTCTGGCTGAAAGTCAGCAGAAGGAGGGAATCAGAGAGCCGGTACTTCTGTATGAGTATATGAACCGTTATTATGTGCAGGAGGGAAATAAAAGAGTCAGCGTGCTGAAATTCTTTGGCGCAGTGACGGTTCCTGCTGTTGTAAGAAGGATTCTGCCAAGACGTTCGGAGGATCCCCTTGTGAGGGCATATTATGAATTTCTGGAGTTCAGTAAGATTTCCGGGATCACATTCCTGGAATTCTCAGAACCCGGGGCCTATGGGAGCTTCTGCACACTGATGGGAAAAGCCAAGGATGAGGCCTGGGATGAGGATGAGGTTCGCAGGGTGAAAACTCTGTTCCACCGCTTCTGTGATTCCTTTCACTCCCTGGGAGGAGAGAAGATCGAGGTGCAGGAAGGGGATGCATTTCTGGCATGTCTGAATGTGGTGGGCTTTGATGAAATGGTTCAGTTCTCTGAGGTTGAGCTGAAGAATGCCCTTCGCAAGACCTGGGAGGAGATCCTGCTGCAGAAGGAATCTACAAAGGTTGAGATGATGCTGAATCCGGAGGAACAGACCCAGAGCATGATCTCGAAGATGCTGGCGCCGAAAAAGCTGAAGGCAGCATTTCTTTATATGAAGGAAAGCTGGGAATCCAGCTGGGTGACCGGTCATGAGCTGGCACGCAATCAGGTACAGAGAAATTTCGAGGGGAAGGTGGAAACCCTTGTCTATATCTGTGGCGGCGATACCACAGTGAAGGATCAGCTGGAGCGGGCCATTGCCGACGGCGCAGATGTGATCTTTGCAACCTCGGGGGAAATGCTTCCTGATTGTCTGAAGGCTGCTGTAAATGCTCCGGAGGTGGTATTTATGAACTGTACCCTGAACAAACCACACCGGGTTGTGCGGGCTTACTATCCGCGAATGCATGAGGCCCAGTTTGTGGCCGGTGCTGTGGCCGGGGCCATGTGTGAAAATGGAAAGGTTGGCTATATCAGCAAATATCCGGTATACGGAAGTATTGCCGGTATCAATGCCTTTGCAAGAGGTCTGAAGATGACCAATCCTGCAGCGAAACTCTATCTGGAGTGGTGTGCTCTGAAGGAAGATCGGAACGTGGTGGCAGAGATGAAGGAGCAGGGAATCCAGTTGATCTATATGATGGATTACCAGGATAAGGAAAAGGGGGTTCGTCATCTGTACGGTCTGGAAATGGCGATGGAGAATACCTTTGTTCCCCTTGTACTGCCTGTCTGGAACTGGACCGTGTATTATGAATGGATCCTGAACAGTATGCTGAACGGAAGCTATAAAACAGAGGCTGCCAGAACACGGCGCTCTCTCCAGTATTACTGGGGTATGTCCTCTGGGGCTGTGAAGCTGCTCTTTGCAGAACGTCTTCCAAAGCATGTGAGATATCTGGGTGAGCTTCTCTGTCGATCTATCTCAGACGGAATCTGCAGTCCTTTCTTTGAACCGGATATGAAAGAGGACGGTCATCCGGACTGGGATAATCTGGAGCAGTCTGTGGAACCGGAGGTGTTCCTGGAGTACGAGGAGCTGGAGGATAATATCCTGGGGCGTGTTCCTGAGTATGAGGAGCTGAATGATGCAGCCAGAAGGCTGGTGGATGTGCTGGGAATCCGTTCCTTAAGCAACAGGAAAAAAGAAGTGGATATGGCAGAGAAGGAAAAAGGGGAAGAACTTCTGCCATCTGGGGGGAAAAATGAATGAAGATCCTTTTGATCGCTGATGAAGAGGCTGCAAAATTCTATGATTATTACAGACCGGGGGTGTTGGATCCCTATGATCTGATCATTGCCTGCGGAGATTTGCATAAAAGTTATCTGGAGTTTCTTGTGACTATGTCGGGAAAACCCCTTCTGTATGTAAGGGGCAACCATGATGATGCTTTTATCAAGGACCCGCCCGGGGGCTGTATCTGTATTGAGGATGATATTTTTGTTTATAACGGAGTCCGTTTTATGGGCCTGGGCGGCAGCATGCGCTACAGGAGGGACGGCGAAAACATGTACACGGAGTGGGAGATGAAAAAGAGGATCAGAAAGCTTCGCTGGAAGCTGTTCTGGCATAAAGGCTTTGACATTCTGGTCACCCATGCACCGGCACAGGGGATCGGTGATATGGAGGATCTTCCTCATCGGGGATTTGCCTGTTTCAGAACACTGATGGAGAAGTATACACCCACCTTTATGGTACATGGTCATATTCATGGAAATTACGGATTAAAAAGACCGAAGGTATTGGAATATAAGGACACATTAGTGGTAAACGGCTACGAATATACAGAGATCGAGCTGCCTGACAGATGATACCGTACTCTGGACAGAGTGGTTCCTGTAGGGAGAAAACAGGAGAAAGACAGGAAAAAGAACAGAGATTGTCAGATATTTCTTTGGCAAGGTAAAGGGAAATAGCAATTATGACAGGTTTTTTTGCCAAGAAAGCAACATTATGTCAGTAAAAAAGGAAAGTTCTGTCTTTCTTGATATTGTCAAAACACGGCAGTCTGGATAAAATAAAAAGTTGAAAGGAGAGCTGTTTAAATCCCGAGGGAACTGCTGATTTTTATCTTGTTAAAGTTTAAAGTCAGTAAAAAAATCAAGATGTGTTTAGTACCTTAAGAAAGAGAGAGAGATCATGAAAAAGACAAAAATTTCAGGATTTGTGTCACTGATTCTCGTAGTGGCACTTATGTTTGCAGTTGTGTTCGGTGTTAAGAATATCAGCACACCTGCTCCGGCAGCTCCTGCCGGCGGCGCTGCAATTGAGGGCGCAGTAGACGGTACTTATACTGCTACAGCAAAAGGCTTCGGCGGTGATATTACTGCTGATGTTACAATCGCAGGTGGTGCGATTGCAGATGTACAGGTTATGGGACCAAATGAGACAGAGGGTCTTGGTTCTGTAGCTGTAGAGAAGCTTCCAGGAGCAGTTCTGGCAGCACAGTCCCTGAACGTAGATATGATTTCAGGAGCAACTGTATCCAGCACAGCAATTCTGGCAGCACTGGATGACTGTCTTGCACAGGCAGGCATCGATTCTTCCAAACTTACAGGTGTTGTAAGTGAGGCAGCTGAGAAAACAGAGGAGACTCTGGATGTTGACGTTGTTGTAGTTGGTGCCGGTGGAGCAGGAATGACTGCTGCAATCGAGGCAAAACAGGATGGCAAAAACGTTGTGATTCTTGAGAAGATGCCATATGTTGGAGGAAATACAACAAAGGCTTCCGGTGGTATGAACGCTGCAGGCACAAAGATGCAGCAGGCTCAGGCAGATGCTACAGAGGATGAGGCTGAGAGAGAAGCCCTTCTTGACAGTACTGTAGAGAACTATATTACCGATACAATGGCTGGTGGACATGATATCAATGATCCTGAGCTGGTAAGAACAATGGCAGAGAATTCTTCTGACGCTGTTGACTGGCTGGAGTCCATCGGTGCTCCACTTCCAGTTGTTGCTCCTACAGGCGGTACTGTTCATTACTACCTGCATGAGCCAGAGGATGGAAGTGCAGTAGGTGAGTTCCTTGTTCAGTTCTATACACAGAAGCTGGATGAGATGGGAATCGAGGTTCTTCTGGATACAGAGGCAACTGAGCTGATTTCCGAGGAAGGAAAAGTTACAGGTGTGAAGGCTGAGTCTCCAACAGCACACCTTACTGTAAATGCAGCATCTGTAATCCTTGCAACAGGAGGATTCGGTGCAAACTTTGATATGCTGGCATCCTTCGATCCTGCTCTTGCTGATGCAGTTACAACAAACACACCTGCAGCAACAGGTGACGGAATCGTTATGGCACAGGAGATCGGTGCTGACACAGTTGATATGGAGTATATCCAGCTTCATCCAACAGTATTCCAGGAGAACGGATTCCTTGTTTCTGAGCGTCTTCGTTCCAATGGTGCGATCCTTGTAAACAGCGAAGGAAACAGATTTACAAATGACCTTGCAACACGTGATGCAGTATCTCAGGCTGAGCTGAAACAGCCAGGCGCTTATGCATATATCGTTTACGATTCCAAATATGCAGAGGAGAAACTGTATCAGAAATATGTAACCAACGGCTTAACAGTTTCCGCAGATACTCTTGAGGATCTGGCTGCAGAGATGGGTCTTGAGGGAGAGGCTGTTGAGAACTTCACAGCTACTGTTGAGAAATGGAATGCAGTATGCAACGGAGAGGCTGAGGACGAGTTCGGAAGAAACAACGGTCTTGTAACTCTGGATCAGGCTCCTTATACAGCTATCAAGATTGCTCCTGGTGTTCATCACACAATGGGTGGTCTGAAGATCAACACAGCTGCAGAGGTTCTGGATGCTGATGGCAATGCTATCCCAGGTCTGTTCGCAGCAGGTGAGGTAACCGGTGGTGTTCACGGTGGAAACCGTATCGGTGGAAACGCTGTTGCTGATATCGTTGTATTCGGACGTATCTCAGCTCAGAGTGCATGTGCTTACGCAGATGCTCAGTAATTGACCTGCACCTGACGAAAGGATTGATAGTATGGAAAGAAATGTAAGATACCCAATCGAGGCATTTGGCCTTGCAATGGTGTTATTCTCAACAGGTATGAAAGAAGCCATGCTCGCAGGTGTTGCGGTTGTATTTGGACATGTACTTATGAATGTGCTGGCAGATAACACAGGAAAAAGCATGAAGCTTGTGTGTGCAGCTGTCAGCGGCATTCTCACCGCAGTAGCCATCGTGCTGTTCGGCCTCTTTGCCGGTGTGGAGATGACAATCTGGCAGAAAGCAGCAGCAGTAGTGATCGGTATTCTGATCGTTAAGCATGGAATGGATGCAGAGGGAGAAGCTGATTTCAATGATATCCTTCTTGCCGATGCACTTAGCTACGGAGCAATGGTTCTTGTGGCAATCATCAGAGAGTATATTGCCTCCGGTACAGTATTCACAATGATGCTGAAGAAGAATACTCTGATGTCCGGGGAACTGGGAAGAGCAATGATCGCTCTTGCAGTTGGCGGAATTGCTCTGGGACTTGTTAACAGGATTCTGGATTCAGGATGTGCAAAGGATGCGGCACTTTGGGTGTGCATTCCTGTTATTATCCTGGAGGCACCTTATGTTGCAGAGAAAACAGTGTCCGTGATCGTGGGAATGATCCTGGTTCTGGCTGTTTATCTTGCTTCACGTACCCTTCTGAAATTCTCGGATAACAAAGAGGAGATGGAGGGTGTACCGGTAGAGATGGTTCTCCTTGGTCTGATCTACCTGGTAGCTGCTATCGTATAACAGCAAATCAAATAAACACATCAGCTTTCGGGAATTGAAAGCATAAAAACCCCTGTGACAGGATTCGATTGAATTCCTGTGACAGGGGTCTTTCATTTTAGTGGAGGGATCTGGTCCACAGGGAGATGAAATTATTTGTAAAAGCTGTGGCGTTTTGGTGATCCGTCGCGGCGGACATCACGCACTTTCTTTCTCTTTTCGGCTTTCTCCGGTCTCTTTTCGGTGATGTTTCTCTTTTCGGTTTTTTCCGATTTCTTTTCGAAACCTTTTCTCTTTTCGAATCTTTCCGGTTTCTTTTCGAAGCGGTCTCTTCTGCGGGAAGTTCTGTCCCTGCGGTCTCTCGTTTCCTGATTTCGGTCCTCTCGTCCTCTGAAGGAGAATCTGGAGGTGCGTTCTCTTTTCTTTTCTCTGCGGTCGGGAAGATTTACCTCTGTATCGTTGTCCTCCTCGATGGCCCCCAGTTCCTTCTTCAGGCAGGCTGCTGCAAATGCCTCCGGTGAGATGCCCTGCTCTTCACAGTATTTCTGGATCACCGGGATCAGACTGCCGGAGTGTCCCTCGTTCAGCACCTGCAGAATGCCTGTGAGAGCTGCCTGCTGCTGCTGTTCTCTGATGTTATGGGAATCAGGAATGCGACGCTCCTCCATGGTGGTATGGCAGATATGCTCAATGTCACGGAGCTTGCGGAAGTCCTTGCTTCTGCACAGGGTATGAGAGGTACCCAGTCTGCCGGCCCTTCCTGTTCTTCCGATTCTGTGTACGTAGTATTCACTTTCCTGTGGAATATCATAATTGAAAACTGCCTCCACATCATCCACGTCGATACCACGGGCGGCAATATCGGTGGCAATGAGAATCTGTACACTGCCGCTGCGGAAGCGTCCCATAACAGAATCCCTCTGTTTCTGTGTCAGGTCTCCGTGAAGTCCGTCTGCAGGATAACCTGCTCGCTGGAGTTCTGCAGAAAGCTCATCCACCATATTCTTGGTGTTGCAGAAGACCATGCATTTTTTATACTGATAGAATTTCAGCAGTCGGATCAGGGCAAGGGTTTTGAATTCATGCTTTACCGGGTAGTAGTACTGGCTGATCCTGTCCATGGTCAGCTCCTTTTTGGTGATTCGGATCAGCTCCGGATCATTCTGATAGCGGTGGGTCAGCTCCAGGATCTCCTGAGGCATGGTTGCGGAGAAGAGGCAGGTCTGGTGGGGATGGTCGATGGCCCCCAGAATCACCTCCATATCCTCCCGAAAGCCCATGTTCAGCATCTCATCTGCCTCGTCAAGTACAGCCATGGATACCTGGTCCATTCGGATGGTGCGGCGGCGCATGTGATCCATCACACGCCCGGGGGTTCCCACGATTACCTGAACCCCCTTCAGAGCCCGGATCTGGCGGCTGATATCCTGTCCGCCGTACACAGGAAGTACCTTTACATCGTGCATGTATTTTGTGAAGCAACGCAGTTCATTGGCTGCCTGCACTGCCAGTTCTCTGGTGGGACACAGGATCACTGCCTGAAGATTTTTGTTGTCCGGATCGATTTTTTCCAGTACAGGAAGACCGAAGGCGGCTGTCTTTCCGGTTCCTGTCTGAGCCTGACCAATCACATCCCGACCTGTCAGCAGCACAGGGATAGCCTGGGCCTGAATGGGGGTCATGTTTACAAATTCCATATCAGCAACGGCCCTTTTCAGTTCGCTGCTGATTTCCAGTTCCTGAAAGGTAAGTTCAGAAAAAGCTTGTTCTGCCATAGATTCTCCTTTATCAATGAAATAAGCCCCCGCTTCCAAAGGAAACAGGGGCAGTTGTTATCCGTTAGTCACAGATATTCAGATTAAAGGGCATGCAGGATAATGTCAACACATTTTTCAAATCCCAGGATACCTGTGTTCAGAATCAGATCGTAATTGTGATAATCACCCAGCTCTGATTTGGTATAATGTTTGTGATAGATGGCACGGAGCTCGTCTCTTGTTTCGATATATCTCTGAAGCTCCATGTCGCCGTTTTCCTTCAGCTCAGCTGCACGCTGGAGACGGTGCTCCATATCTGCATACAGGAATACATCGAAGGATGGTACACCTGCCTGCTTCAGAACAATATTGGCGCAGCGGCCAACAATAATGCAGGGCTCCTTTGCCAGGGTAAGGATCTCTTCCTTCTGGGCCTGGAAAATCGCATCTCCAGAGCTGGTATAGCTTACCATGCTGTTCAGAATGGAGTCCAGGAAAACCTGACGGCTGGACATCTCCTCTCCCTCCCGAAGAATATCCTCCTCGGAGAAGCCGCTGATTGAGACAGTTGCCTTTACAAAATCTTTGTCATACCATGGAATTCCAAGAAGCTCCGACAGTCTTTTTGCTACGCTTCGTCCTCCGGCACCATATTCGCGGCTGATGGTAATGACAGGACAGTTGATCAGTTTTGACATGATGATAATCCCCCTGTAAATAATACTGAAGATATGTTTTCTTTATATACTGTATGAGACTATAATGTAACATATGCTCTGATTATCATAGCATATGTTGCGGGGGAAGTGTCAGAGAATTTAAAGAATATACAGAAAAGACCATCGAAATAATAGGTATAGTACTTTGGAAAATTCGATTTTACAAGTATATCTGTGCCCTTTAAAATATGGGTAAATATTTTTTTTGAAAGAGAGGGTTACCTATGAAAGAAAGGGAACATCTGGGAAGTCGTCTGGGCTTTATCATGTTGTCCGCAGGCTGTGCCATCGGCTGTGGAAATGTATGGAAGTTTCCATGGATGTGCGGTCAGAACGGAGGAGGTGGCTTTATGCTGCTGTATATCATCTGTCTTCTGGTCCTTGGTCTTCCTGTAATGACAATGGAGTTTGCTCTGGGAAGAGGAGCGCAGACCAGTCCACTGAACATGTATAAAAAGCTGCAGAAACCGGGACAGAGATGGGGAGGTATCGGTATCATCTGTCTGATCGGAAATATCTGTCTGATGGCATTTTATACAGTGGTTGCCGGCTGGCTGATCTACTATTTTGTGAAATTCCTGACCGGTGGCAATGAGTCCTTCGGCTTTGTGCAGATGATCACAAATCCGGGGGTGAACGTGGGGTATCTGCTGGTTACTGTGCTGGTTGCTTTTCTGATTCTCAGTATGGGACTGCAGGGCGGTCTTGAGAGAATCACAAAGATTATGATGATCGGTCTGCTGGTACTGATTCTGGTGCTGGCAGGACGCAGTATTACCCTTCCGGGAGCAACTGAGGGTCTGAAATTTTATCTTATTCCGGACTTTTCCAAGATCAACGGACAGGTGCTGGTGGCTGCCATGAATCAGGCATTCTTTACCCTGTCCATCGGAATGGGCAGTATGGCCATCTTCGGCAGCTATATCAACAAAGAGCGTAGTCTGATGGGAGAGAGTGTGACAGTAATCCTTCTGGATTCCTTTGTGGCTGTTATGGCGGGACTGATCATGTTTCCTGCCTGCTTCAGCTATGGTCTGGAGGTAAATGCAGGTCCCAGTCTTCTGTTTGATACCATGGCCAGTGTGTTTGCCAATATGACCGGAGGAAGGATCTGGGGTACTGTATTCTTCCTGTTTATGGTGTTTGCAGCCATGTCCACTGTTCTGGGTGTATGCGAGAATATCCTTGCTATGGTGTGTGAGCTGACAGGCATTACCAGAAAGAAGGGCTGTCTGCTTTGTGGAGTGGTTGTGTTTGCGCTGGCACTGACCACCGCTTTGGGATACAGTGTGCTGCATTTCCAGCCCTTCGCAGAGGGAAGTGCATGGCTTGACTTATGGGACTTCATTGTATCCACCAATATTCTTCCTTTAGGCTCCCTTGTGATTGCCCTGTTCTGCAGCTGGTCCTTTGGCTGGGGCTGGGAGAACTTTATGGAGGAAGCCAATGAAGGAAAGGGCTTAAAGGTTCAGAACTGGATGAAGCCGCTGTTTAAGTATGTGGTTCCAGTGGCAATTATATTTATTTATATCTATGGTCTCTGGACCTTCCAGTGGAGATAAAAATAAGGAAAAGAGCAGAGTAAAACTATGAAAAAAAGAAAATCAGGCATCGGCCGCTGGCTGGTGTGTCTTCTTCTGCTGTTGTGTGGACTGTATCTGCTGCGGGAGCGACTGCCGGATTCGGAGGGGGCTTCCGAACATGTGCAGGAAATCCGCCAGAAGATACAGGAGCGGATTCGGGAGAAAAACGGTCCTGCTGACTATACGGAGGAAGAAATGGTGGAGTTGCTGGAGCAGGGTCACAGGGAAAATACCTGTGCTTACTATTACTGGCAGCTGGAGGATTCGCTGGAGCTGGAGTATCTGCGGCTTCTTCATTCCCTGCAGAATATGGAACCGGAGTTTGGTCTCGCTGTGGAGGAGGAGACCATGAAACTGCTGGTGGAGATGGTCTTTGCTGATCATCCGGAGCTGTTCTTTGCAGAGCAGTCCTATAATTATTCAGTGTATGAGGACTGGGTGCAGATCCGACCTGTCTATAACTGCTCCCCGGAGGAGAGGGAGTTGCGTCAGCAGCAGGTGGAATCTACAGTGCAGGAGGCTCTGGCCCTGCTTCCGGAGGAGATGTCAGGCTATGATTGCATTCAGGCACTGTATACCTATGTGGTGAACACAGTGTCCTATGATCTGGATGCAACCGATAATCAGAATCTGTACAGTTCCATGGTGAACAGAGTCAGTGTCTGTACCGGTTATGCCAAGGAACTGCAGTATCTGCTGCAGCGGGTTGGAATTCAGGCTGTATGTGTGGAGGGTGAAGTGACGGGACAGGGTCCCCATGCCTGGCTGATCGTCAACTGTGAGGGAGAGTACTATCATGTGGATCCCACCTACGGAGATCCCTCCTATCAGGATACCGGAATGGAGGAGAGAGGCGAGTTTCCGGGAGCCCTTCAGGTGGATTACTCCTATCTGTGCTGTGATTCAGCCATGATCCTGCAGGAACGAACCCTCAAGAGGGCAGAGCTGCTGCCTGCCTGTGAATCGAAGACATACCTGTATTATCCGCAGAAGGGGCGCTTCTTCACAGAGTGCTCCGACGCTGTACTGATCAGTTTTCAGGAAAGCATCGATGCAGGAGAGCGGTACTGGGATGGACAGTTTGCAGATGCTGCCTCCTATCAGGAGATGGTTCGCATGACCCAGGATGGAGCGTTTGCTGATCTGATCCTTGCCAATCATCCGGACTGGGAATCTGTCAGTATGCACATGAGCTTCCGGGATGACAGCCGTGTGGTGAAGCTGTGGTATTGAGAAAAACCAGAATCTTTACAATCCCCCCTGTTGTTCAGTATAATGGAACAGCAGGGGGGATTTTTGCATACCAGGAAAATGCTTCCGTCTCCGGCTGCGTCGGGTTGAATTTCATAATAAAAGGAGATAGAACATGGCAGAATATACATTTGATGCAAAAAAAATGAAGGATGCAGTTGTGCAGTGGATCCGTGACTTTTTTGAGAAAAACGGACCGGGCTGCAATGCGGTACTGGGTATTTCCGGAGGAAAGGACAGCTCTGTATGCGCAGCTCTCTGTGTAGAGGCTCTTGGAAAGGACAGAGTAATCGGTGTTCTGATGCCAAACGGAGAGCAGGCAGATATCGATATGTCAAGACTCCTTGTGGAGCATCTGGGAATCCCTCATATTGTTGTAAATATTAAGGATGCCTTTGACGGGGCTGTGAATGCCATCAAAAACGGTGAGATGCATGGTCTGGATGTTTCTGAGCTTCAGAGACAGACCGTGATCAATCTTGCTCCCCGTATTCGCATGGCCACTGTATATGCAGTAAGCCAGAGTATGAACGGACGAGTGGTGAATACCTGCAACCAGTCTGAGGACTGGGTTGGCTATTCCACCCGCTACGGTGATGCAGCAGGAGATTTCAGTCCTCTGGCAAAACTTACCGTACAGGAGGTAAAGGCCATCGGAACGGAACTGGGACTTCCGGATGTGCTGGTGGATAAGGTTCCATCTGACGGACTCTGCGGAAAAACAGACGAGGATAATCTGGGCTTTACCTACGCTATGCTGGACCGCTATCTCCGTGAGGGCGTAATTGACGATCCGGAGAAAAAGGAGATCATTGACCGCAAGCGTAAATGGAACAAATTCAAACTGGAGATGATGCCGATGTTTGAGTCAGAGATTCCGATCTATGCAGATGACATCGACTGATGGCTTCTGAATTCAAGTCGACGCTTGTGGAGACTTGGCGCGTGATTCATGTCAGCTTTAGCTGACATGAAAACAGAAACTACAGGATGGAGAATAAAGCATGAGAATATGGCTGACCAGACATGGACAGACAAATCTGAATAAAAAGAAACTGATGCAGGGGCTCACAGACGAACCTCTGAATGCTACCGGAATTGCTCAGGCAAGGGCTGCCAGGGAGCGGATTGGCAGTATTGTCTTTGATGCTGTATATGCCAGCCCTCTGGACAGAGCGATCCACACCGCATCCATCATCGGCAATGTGGACAGAGAATCTGTGATCATTGACCAGCGGATCATCGAGGCGGATTTTGGAAAATATGAGCAGTCAAAATACTATCTCATGGGACCGGCTATGACTCTGTACTGGGCCTGGCCGGAGCGGATGCCTGCGCCGAAAACGGTGGAGACCATTCAGTCCATGGTGGAAAGAAGCTCTGATTTTCTGCGGGAGCTGGAGCAGAAGGGATATCAGGATGTGCTGGTAGCCTGCCACGGAGGAATCATCCGTGCCCTCTCCGGATATCTGGAGGATCGGGAAAATGGCATCAAATGGCGCCCGAAACCACATAACTGTGAGATCCGGGTGTATGAATCCCTGAAGGGAAAGCACCGCTTTCTTGGTGCCTTCGGAAAGGATACAGAGCCCTCTGAGGAGCTGGTGACTCTTGTGAGAGAACTGGCGGAAAAGGGCGCTGCCATGGCCTCTGCCCAGGGGCAGGCAAAGCCGGGACAGAGCACCGTAAACAATGGCCGCTGTGCCTGCTGCGGCAGTCCGATTTCTGAAAGATATGAGATCTGTCAGGTATGTGGCTGGGAGGATGACCCTGTTCAGAACAGGGATCCGGAATTTTCCGGCGGTGCCAACAGAGAGTGTCTGAAGGAGTATCGGAAGAACTGGGAACAGAAATAGAATCCATAACAGAAAACGGATCTGAAAAAGATTTGTGGGATAAAAAAATGACCAATGGCTGAGATGAACCACTGGTCATTTTTGCTTTTTGGGAATTGTCTGTCAGCTCAGCTCCAGAGTGATAAAGCCGGCGGCGGCATCCCGCTCCCGATCCTCCTTCAGAAGAGTTTCTGCCTCAGGTTTCTGGGAAATGGGGTAGATTCCCATTCTTGAGAAAGACAGATTTTTCTGATAAAGAATGAAGAAATCCTCTCTGTCTTTATAATCACAGATAAAGAACTGTCCTGTCTGATCCTTGGTGACAGGATGGCTGGTTACATAGCCCTTTCTGTTTCCTGCCTCACAGAGCTCCAGCATAAAGTCAGCCTCGGCATTTTTGTAGCCCTCATTGCCGGAACCGGCAAAATACATGGAAGACCACTGGGAGAAGAGACGGGAATAGCTTACAGGTGTTGGTGTTTTTCTGGTTACAAAGGCTGTGTAGAGATCATCCAGTTTCATATCCCCCTCCCGGCAGGAAAGAAACTGGAAATCAGTCAGCTCCATACCGGAGAGACGAAGCAGATCCAGCATGGCCAGGGAAGACACATCCTCCTTATCCATATCCATTACGATCAGATTTCCGGAGGGGGCTGTAAGAGATGCCAGCAGCTCCATCTGCTCTCTGTACTGTGTTTTCTTTGTCTCCAGCTGCTGAGAAAATGCCTGGAACCGGCAGTTCACAGGGGAGCAGTTTTCATCCAGAATGCGCAGAGCCAGAACAGTGTCAAACTGTTTGTCCTTCAGACTGGAATAGTTTCCCTCCATAAATACCACATTGTCCAGATTCAGCTTTGTTCTGAGCTGTTTTGCCACAGCAATGCCGTTGGCGGAGAGATCCACAGCAAGGAAGGTGCTCTCCGGCAGAATGCTGGCCAGAAAACAGGTAATGATTCCGTTTCCGCAGCCGATATCCAGAACAGTCTTACCGATATGACGGCGGATACTGTTGAGCCATGCACAGGTGGTGCGGATGATCTCGCCGTCCTGGAAGCAGCTCATCAGCATGCTGAAGTCATAATCAGAATGAATAAAATCATTGCGCTCTGTGTTGATGCAGTTGTTTCCATTTTTCATCTGGATGGTGTCGAAGGCGCCTCGTATGTTCCGTGCACCCTCTGCCCCGTACATCTCTGTAAGAAGCTGTTTCAGATTGTCCTTTTTCTTAATATTGACCTTGTTTAAGTAAGCGGTCACCACATTTTTCTTTTTTCCAGAAGCCATTTTTCAGGTTCTCCTTTACCATATCAGTATCCCACAGACAGCCCCGGAGCATGGCTCTGACGGCTGTGTGATTCTGCTCTTATTATCGCAGAAATGAAGAAAAAACTCAATCCGACAGGTGTAATATGATGCATTTTTGGATGAAATACCCCGTTGCATGTTGGAAAAATGCATAAATATACATAAGAAACTGCATAAATACAACACTGTTCTCTTCTTCACCCTTTTAATTTCAACATCTCTGTGCTATACTTCCAGGTACTGACAACAAAACACAGTGCAGAGGCGCTGTATATTACATAATAGAAGAAACAGGAGTGAAAGATTATGCCAGTTTTTGATTTCAGCAGTTCACCAAAGGGAACTACCGTGGAAACAGAATGTACCTATACTGTATTCCGCTCCAATGAGGAGACCACCTCTCCGGAGAAGCCCATCATGGTTCTTGATAACAGTAAAAGACAGTGGGAACATCATTCCCTTGGAAGCTTTAACAATCCAGCAAAGAGAACCTCCTTCGAGTTTAAGATTGAGGGTGGAAATATGTCTGCAGATATCCTGCAGATCGATGCCCGTTTTACAAGTCTGTTAAAATGGCTGGGAGAGCATCATATTCCGGTGCTTCTCTCCGGTAAAAACAGAGAGGATGGCTACGCAGTATACAAGATCCGGGAGACCACACTGGCGGGAGGAGCAAAGCTTTCTGCCTCAGACGGTTTTCTGCAGTTTATGATCGAACGCCTTCTGGCCAGTGATGCACCGGAGGATATCACGCCGGAGGATGAGGACAAGGAGGAAGAGGGAGATGATATGAAGCTTACCAGTCTTCAGAGCATCTCTGACTTCATGATGTGTGCCGGACGCACCCTTCCTGATAATATCCGTCTCTGGGCAAGAAGAAACCTGGCAGTGGCAAAATCCCATGAGGTAACCCAGGAGGAGCGCCGCCATGCACAGCGTGCCCTGTCCATCATGATGAACATCCAGTGGAAGAATAACTATTTCCCATCCATCGATCCTGTAGCGGCAAGAAGGATTCTGGATGAAGAGCTGTACGGAATGGAGAAGGTAAAACAGCGTATTATGGAGACCGTTATCCAGATTAACCGTACCCATACTCTTCCGGCTTATGGTCTGCTGCTGGCGGGACCTGCAGGAACAGGAAAATCACAGATTGCCTATGCGGTAGCCCGTATTCTGAAACTGCCATGGACCACACTGGATATGAGTTCCATCAACGATCCTGAGCAGCTGACAGGAAGTTCCCGTATCTATGCCAACGCAAAACCGGGTATCATTATGGAAGCATTTTCCATGGCAGGAGAGTCCAATCTTGTATTTATTATCAATGAGCTGGATAAGGCGAATTCCGGAAAAGGCAACGGAAATCCTGCAGATGTTCTTCTGACACTGCTGGATAATCTTGGATTTACCGATAACTATATTGAGTGTATGATCCCTACTGGCGGTGTCTATCCAATTGCCACCGCCAACGACAAGAACATGATCAGTGCGCCTCTGATGTCCCGATTTGCTGTCATCGATATTCCGGATTACACCATTGAAGAGAAGAAGATCATCTTCTCCCGTTTCGCCCTTCCGAAGGTTCTGAAGAGAATGGGACTTCGTGACGGCGAGGTGGTGGTGCCTGAGGATGCACTGGATAAGGTGATGGAACTGTACAGACACACCAGCGGAATCCGTGATCTGGAGCAGGCAGCAGAGCATATGGCAGCCAACGCCCTGTATCAGATTGAGGTGGATCAGCTGGAGCGGGTGGTATTTACACCTGCCATGGTGGAGCAGCTGCTGGGATAAATGCTTCCTTCGCAGGGATACATACCCCTGTTACCGATGGGGCGGAAGTCTAAGGATATAGCACACAGGCGAATAGACTGTTGACAAATAAAATATTTGTTGTAAGATAGGAACCATACAGCAGAGATGCAGATCTCTGTAGCAACCGATCCTGTGTAAAAAGCGTTGAGGAGAAGAGTAGATTGCGGATAAACCAACAGAGAGAGATACGGATGTTGAGAGTATCTCAGGCGGAACGCAGTTGAAGACCAGCTCTGAGCGGCCCCAATCCGGCCCGGTGACTCCGTTATCGTCTAATGAGTGGTTTCTATATGTTCAGTAATATAGAAGCAATCAGGGTGGAACCGCGAGTTTGAATGTCAGCTCGTCCCTTGTAGTCAGTGATTACATGGGACGGGCTTTTTGATTTACGCGGGCAACGAGCCAAAGTCCGTGCCTGCACGAGACCCTGGCGACTGCCGCGATAACCTGAGAAACTTGCAAAGCGTGTTTCTCATCGTTTAACAGGAAATATAGGAGGATATACAGATGAAAATCACATTAAAAGATGGCTCTGTTAAAGAGTATGCACAGAGCATGACTGTACTGGATATCGCAAAGGATATCAGTGAAGGTCTTGGAAGAGCAACTGTTGCCGGTCAGGTAAACGGCGAGGTGGTGGATCTTCGCACTGAGCTTACAGAGGACTGTGAGCTGAATATCATCACAGCAAATGATCCTGAGGGACTTCGTGTTCTTCGTCACACCTGCTCCCATGTAATGGCAGAGGCTGTAAAAAATCTGTTCCCAACAGCAAAGCTGGCCATCGGACCGGCCATTGATGATGGCTTCTACTATGATTTCGAGGTGGAGGCACCATTTTCAAGAGAGGATCTTGATGCCATCGAGAAAGAGATGAAAAAGATCATCAAAAAGGGAAACAAGCTGACATCTTACACACTGCCAAGAGCAGAGGCTATTGCCATGATGGAGGAGAAGGGTGAGCCATTTAAGGTGGAGCTGATCCAGGATCTTCCTGAGGATGCACAGATTTCCTTCTATGATCAGGGTGGATTTGTGGATCTCTGTGCAGGACCTCATATGCAGAGCACAAAGAATATCAAGGCATATAAGCTGCTTTCTTCCTCCATGGCTTACTGGAGAGGCGATGAGAAAAAAGCAAGACTGCAGAGAATCTATGCGACAGCATTTGCAAACAAAGAGGATCTGGCTGCCTACATGGAGCACCTTGAGGATATCAAGATGCGCGACCACAACAAGCTGGGCCGTGAGATGGAGCTGTTTACCACTGTTGATGTAATCGGACAGGGTCTGCCTCTGATGCTGCCGAAGGGAACAAAGATGATTCAGAAGCTGCAGAGATGGATCGAGGATCTGGAGGATAAAGAGTGGGGCTATGTCCGCACAAAGACTCCTCTGATGGCTAAGAGTGATCTGTACAAGATTTCCGGTCACTGGGATCATTACCTGGATGGAATGTTTGTTCTCGGTGATCCGCAGGATAAAGAATGCATGGCACTTCGTCCAATGACCTGTCCATTCCAGTATTTTGTATACAAAAACTCTCAGAAATCCTACCGTGATCTTCCATACAGAATGGGAGAGACCTCCACTCTGTTCAGAAATGAGGACTCCGGCGAGATGCACGGACTGACTCGTGTACGTCAGTTTACAATCTCTGAGGGACATAATGTAATCCGTCCTGATCAGGCTGTTGAGGAGCTGCAGAGCTGTCTGGAGCTGGCAATCCACATTCTCACCACTCTGGGACTGCAGAATGATGTAACTTACCGTCTGTCCAAATGGGATCCAACCAACACAGAGAAATATCTGGGAGATGAGGAGTACTGGGAGAGCACCCAGGGCGTTCTTCGTGAGATCCTGCAGAAGAACAATGTACCATTTGTTGAGGCAGAGGGCGAGGCAGCCTTCTACGGACCAAAGGTAGATATCCAGGCTAAGAACGTATACGGAAAAGAAGATACAATGATCACCATCCAGCTGGATTGTGCCATTGCAGATAAATTTGATATGTACTATATCGATCAGAATGGTGATAAGGTACGTCCATATATCATCCACAGAACCTCTCTGGGCTGCTACGAGAGAACACTGGCATGGCTGATCGAGAAATATGCAGGAAAATTCCCAACCTGGCTGTGTCCTGAGCAGGTACGTGTGCTTCCAATCTCTGAGAAGTATATGGACTATGCAGAGCAGGTTCGCAAAGAGCTGGCTAAGAATGACATCGATGTAACTGTGGACGGAAGAAGCGAGAAGCTGGGATTCAAGATCCGTGAGGCTCGTCTGGCCCGTGTTCCATACTTCCTGGTTGTGGGAGCACAGGAGGAAGCTGACGGAACAGTTGCAGTTAAGAGCCGCTATGCCGGTGATGAGGGCGTTCAGCCACTGCAGAAATTTATCGATGACATCTGCCGCGAGATCCGTACAAAGGAGATCCGTCAGGTGGTAACTGAGCAGTAATATAGAAAAGACAGCTGGCTCTGTTGAGAGCAGGCTCATTTCAGAAGTATTTCGCCTCTGCTGAGGGGAATGTTGGAAAAGTAGTTTCGGTGGGCAGGTGTCCGGAAGATACCTGCCCATCACAATAGGAATGTATGGAAAAAAGTGCAAATCCACCCTTGACATACAGGTGATTGGATGCTAAGATACACAGGTGTGAAATGAAAGAAGAGTATCCACTCTCACCTTAGCGTACCTGATACGACTCGGGTTAATAATGGAAAGAGATCCTGATGCAGCTGGCATTCTTTTTCTGTGTATGAATGTGGATAGTCTGACTATCCGCTATTTTTTTGCTTCGGCAATGGGCGGATAAGACGCATGCAACTGCGAATTTGGATGGAGGTACACTACAATTAGCGATTTAATGATTAACGAGCAGATTCGTGACAAAGAAGTCCGTCTGATCGGCGAGAACGGAGATCAGCTGGGTATCATGTCTGCTAAAGAAGCTTATATGAAGGCTCAGGAAGCTGGTATGGATCTTGTAAAGATCGCTCCAATGGCGAAACCGCCGGTTTGTAAGATTGTGGACTATGGCAAGTTTAAATACGAACAGGCCAGAAAAGAGAAAGATGCCCGCAAAAAACAGAAGACCATTGAAATTAAAGAAGTTCGTCTCTCACCGAACATCGATACAAATGATTTAAATACTAAAGTAGGTGCTGCTAGAAAATTCCTTGAGAAAGGAAATAAGGTGAAAATCACACTTCGCTTCCGCGGACGTGAGATGGCACACATGAGCAGCAGCAAACACATTCTGGATGAATTTGCGGAGCAGCTGTCAGATATCGCGGTGATCGAGAAGGCACCGAAGGTAGAAGGCAGAAGCATGACCATGTTTTTAGCTGAAAAACGTAATTGATGACAATTAAGGAGGAAACAGACAATGCCAAAGATGAAAACAAGCAGAGCTGCTGCAAAACGTTTTAAAGTTACCGGATCCGGTAAATTAGTAAGAAATAAAGCTTACAAGAGACACATCCTTACCAAGAAAACAACCAAGAGAAAAAGAAATCTGAGAAAACAGATCGAGGTTGATTGCACAAACGTAAAGAGCATGAAGAAGATTTTACCTTATTTATAATTGGTTAAGGAGGAATAATAGAGATGGCAAGAATTAAAGGCGGCTTAAACGCTAAGAAAAAACATAACAAAGTATTAAAACTGGCTAAAGGCTACAGAGGAGCAAGAAGCAAACAGTACAGAGTAGCAAAACAGTCCGTTATGCGTGCACTGACAAGCTCTTACGCTGGAAGAAAACAGAAAAAACGTCAGTTCCGTCAGCTGTGGATCGCTCGTATCAACGCTGCTGCAAGACTGAATGGTCTTTCCTACAGCAAATTCATGTATGGTCTGAAACTTGCTAACGTAGATCTGAACCGTAAAGTTCTGTCTGATATGGCAATCAACGACAAAGAGGGATTTGCAACACTGGCTGAGCTTGCAAAAAGCAAACTTGCTTAATTTGCTATAAGTTAAGATGAGAATTCAAGGGGGCTGTCGCTTGGGCGACGGTCCCTTTTTCTGTCTTTATCTCAGTCGAGAAGACTCCCACCTCTATAGGTGGTGAGTGTTGACAAATTAGTCTCAGTGGGAGTCCAATCTCTGACTGAGATAAAACGCTCCGCGAGGATGCGCAGCGATTCTGAGGGGAAGATGTCAGCTAAAGCTGACCAGAATCGCGCGCCAAGTCTCCGCAAGCGTCGACTTGAACTTTTTTTACTGACGAAAAGTGTTTTTCGCTGTATAATGTGAAATGAATATTTGCCGGGCAGAATACTTTTCTGCAATTCAGGCAAAAAAAGGAGAATAAACAGAATGGCAGGTTCAACATACGGAACTATTTTCAGAGTAACAACCTGGGGAGAATCCCATGGAAAGGGAATCGGTGTTGTGGTGGACGGCTGTCCTGCGGGACTGCCTCTTTCCGAGGAGCTGATTCAGCCCTTCCTGGACAGAAGAAAACCAGGGCAGAGCCGTTTTACTACAAAACGTGCAGAGAGTGACAGTGTAGCCATCCTTTCAGGTGTGTTTGAGGGAAAGACTACAGGTACACCGATTTCCATGGTGGTATTTAACCAGGATCAGCATTCGAAGGATTACAGTAATATTGCGGAGCTGTACCGCCCGGGACATGCGGATTATGGATTTGATGTCAAATATGGATTTCGTGATTACAGAGGCGGTGGAAGATCCTCCGGAAGGGAGACCATCGGACGCGTGGCGGCAGGTGCCATTGCGGCACTGCTTCTGGAACAGCTGGGGGTTAAAGTCCTGGCCTATTCCAGATCCATCGGTCCTGTGGAGATGGAAACCTTTGATGAGCAGGAGATCCTGAACAATAAGCTGTATATGCCGGATGCAGCAGCAGCAGAAAGAGCAGCTGCCTATCTGGAGGAGTGTATGGCCCATAAGGATTCCTCCGGTGGTGTGGTGGAGTGTATTGTAAAGGGGATGCCGGCCGGTGTGGGAGAACCGGTGTTTGACAAGCTGGATGCAAGACTTGGACAGGCCATGTTTTCCATCGGTGCTGTAAAGGGCGTGGAGATTGGTGACGGATTTGCTGCAGCCAGAGCAAAGGGCAGCGAGAACAATGATGCCTTTGTTATGGGGGAGGATGGAAGCATTGAGAAGCTGACCAACCATGCCGGTGGTATTCTGGGTGGAATCAGTGACGGATCGGATATTGTGATCCGTGCAGCATTCAAGCCAACTCCTTCTATAGCTTCCCCGCAGAGCACCGTAAATCGTTCCGGTGAGAATGTGGATCTGGAGATCCATGGACGACACGACCCTATCATTGTGCCAAGAGCAGTGGTGGTGGTGGAGGCCATGACTGCCATTACACTGGTGGATGAACTGCTGATGGGCATGGGCAGCCGGCTGGAAAACGTAAAAAATGTGTGGGGAAATTGACAAATATTCAGCCCCTTGCGTATAATAAATACAATTTTATATTAGTCATGAAAGAGATAAGAGGTTTTTATGAATTTTCTTAGAAAAATGGAGAAGAGATTTGGCCGTTTTGCCATTCCGAATCTGACCCGCTACATTATCTTTACCTACGTGATCGGTTATTTTCTGGAAATCTTTCAGCGTCTGTACGGATGGAATCTCCTGGGACTGGTAACCTTGAATCCTGAGGCGATCATCCATGGACAGATCTGGCGTCTGGTCACCTGGGTGCTGTGCCCTCCGGGACAGCTGAGCTTCTTTACTTTGATCATGCTGCTGTGTTATTATCAGCTGGGTAGTCTGCTGGAGCGGACCTGGGGTACCTTCCTGTATAATGTCTATATTTTTACAGGTCTGGTATTTACCGTTGTGGGAGCATTTCTGATCCTGCTTCTTCCCTATGGAAGAGCGATCTATACCTATGCCTGGGCTGGTAATCTGCAGATTTATTCCACCTTTTATGTCAGCCTTTCCATTTTCCTTGGATTTGCCATGACATATCCGGAGCAGACCATGCTGCTGTATTTTGTGATTCCTGTTAAGATCAAGTACCTTGCGGTGCTGGATCTGGCATTTCTGACTTATGATGTGATCCGCAGCTTTATGGGCAGTGTATCCAGCGGTATCATTACGCTGGTAATGATCCTCAGCTCGCTGGCGGGGACTCTCCTGTTCTATCTCCTGACAAGAAAGGGCAGGTGGAACTATGGAACCACCAACAGGCGTCAGCATCAGAAGCGTCAGCAGGAATTTGCCAGAGCAGTGGGACGGAGTCAGGTCACATCTGACGGAAAGATTTCCCGTCATAAATGTGCTGTCTGCGGACAGACGGAGCTGACGAATCCGGATCTGGAATTCCGATTCTGCTCAAAATGCAACGGCAATTATGAGTATTGCCAGAACCATTTGTTTACCCATGAGCATATCCGGTAATCCCTGTTCCTGTGGAGCGATTGCAGTGCTCCGGGCAGAAATGTGTCAGCGCCAGCTGAGCATTTACCTTGCGCAGATCCCGCCTGTGCAGCAATTAAATTAGTGAGAGAAGAAAAGTTTTTATAAGAAGAAACAACAATACTGAGAGAAAAGAGGTATCTGAATGAAAAGAACAAAAATCGTATGTACAATGGGTCCAAACATGGAAAAGCCAGGCATTATGGAGGCTCTCTTTGATGCGGGAATGGATGTTGCCCGCTTCAACTTTTCCCATGGAAGCTACGAGGAGCACAAAGGGCGTATGGATCGTCTGAAAGCAATCCGTGAGGCGAAAAAGAATCCGGTTGCGATTCTGCTGGATACAAAGGGTCCGGAGATCCGTACAGGAGTTCTTGAGGATGGACAGAAGATTCATCTGAACGAGGGTGAGCAGATTGTTCTGACTACAGAGACCTGTGTTGGAAACAAGGACAGAATTTCTGTAAGCTACGAAGGTCTTCCTTCAGATGTGGCAGTGGGTGGCTGTATTCTCATCGACGACGGTCTTATCGAGCTGGAGATTCTGGAGATCAACGGTACAGATATCACCTGCCGAATTGTAAACGGTGGTGATCTGGGCGAGAGAAAAGGTGTAAACCTTCCAAATGTAAAAATCAATCTTCCTGCACTGACAGAGAAGGATGTTGCTGATATCTGCTTCGGTATTGAGCAGGATATCGATTACATTGCTGTATCCTTCGTCAGAAAAGCAGATGACGTAAAACAGGTGCGTAAAGTCCTGGAGGAGAATGGCGGAGCTCATATCGGCATCATCTCCAAAATCGAGAATGCAGAAGGTGTTGAGAACATCGATGAGATCATTGAGCTCTCTGACGGAATCATGGTTGCCAGAGGTGACCTGGGTGTTGAGATCCCTGCCTATGAGGTACCATATGTACAGAAGGAGATCATTGCTAAATGTAATGAGCGCTGCAAACCGGTTATCACTGCAACACAGATGCTGGATTCCATGATCCGCAACCCAAGACCAACCCGTGCAGAGGTAGGTGATGTTGCCAATGCTGTATACGATGGAACTGATGCAGTTATGCTGTCCGGTGAGACTGCAATGGGTAAATATCCTGTTGAGACACTGCGCATGATGGTTCAGATCGCAAAAGAGGCAGAGAAGCACCTGGATCATGCTGCTTACCGTTCCAATGACAACAGAAATCACAGAGTATCTACAGCTGTTGGTATTGCTGCAGTAAGTCTGGCGGACAACATGAATGCTGCATGTATCTGTACTCCGACCATGGGAGGAAAGACTGCTATGACAATTTCCAATCTGCGTCCGTCTATTCCGATCCTGGCAGTTACACCATCTGAGAGAGTGCTGAGAAAACTTCGTCTGTTCTGGGGTGTAAGAACAGTGACAGGATATGTTGAGGACTCCACAGAGAACATTATTTCTCACGCATTATATATGATCACAAGAGAGAAACTGGTTGCCTCCGGTGATATGGTGGTATTTACAGCGGGAGATCCTCATACAAACGAGGTTAAGGATCAGGGAAATGCTACCAACATGCTGCAGGTAGTACAGGTTAAATAACACAAACACAGGGAGGAAGGATGGCCTGGAGCTGTCCTTCCCTTCTGCGAATAATACGAAGGAGTAAAGTTATGAAAAAACCGTTTGTAACAAAAGAAAAACTGGAAGAGATCGTAAAAGTAATTCCAACTCCTTTTCATCTGTATGATGAGAAGGGAATCCGTGAGAATGCAAAAGCTGTAAAAGAGGCATTTGCATGGAACAAAGGCTTCCGTGAGTACTTTGCTGTAAAGGCAAATCCAAATCCAACCCTTATCAAGATTCTGGGGGAGTATGACTGTGGCTGCGACTGTTCTTCCATGACAGAGCTGATGCTTTCTGAGGCAATGGGCTTTACAGGGGACAAGATCATGTTCTCCTCCAATGTAACTCCTGCTGAAGAGTATGTAAAATGTGCTGAGCTCAATGGAATCATCAATCTGGATGATATCACTCATATCGATTTCCTGGAGAAAACACTGGGTTATATGCCTAAAAAAATCAGCTGCCGTTACAATCCGGGTGGAATGTTCACTATCACAAATGATATTATGGACAACCCGGGAGATGCAAAATACGGTATGACCACAGAGCAGCTGTTTGAGGCCTTCAGAATTCTGAAATCCAAAGGCGTGGAGGAGTTTGGTATTCATGCATTCCTTTGCAGCAACACTGTTACAAACGAGTATTATCCGATGCTGGCAAAGGTTCTGTTTGAGGTGGCCGTACAGCTGAAAGAGGAGACTGGTGCAAACATTACCTTTATCAACCTGTCCGGTGGCGTTGGTATTCCTTACAGACCGGATCAGGAGCCTAATGATATCAAGGTGATCGGTGAGGGTGTTCGCAAGGTATATGAAGAGGTACTGGTTCCTGCAGGAATGGGTGATGTGGCTCTCTGCACAGAGATGGGTCGTTTTATGATGGGACCTTACGGTGCACTTGTTACCACAGCAATCCATGAGAAACATATCCATAAAGAGTACATCGGTGTGGATGCCTGCGCAGCAAACCTTATGAGACCGGCTATCTACGGTGCATATCATCACATTACAGTTATGGGCAAGGAGGATGCTGCCTGCGATCATAAATATGATGTGACAGGTTCTCTCTGTGAGAACTGTGATAAATTCGCTGTGGATCGCATGCTGCCTGAGATCGAGAAGGGAGATCTTCTCTTTATCCACGATTCCGGTGCGCATGGTTTTGCCATGGGATACAACTACAATGGAAGACTCTGGTCTGCAGAGGTGCTTCTGAAAGAGGATGGAAGTTTTGAGCAGATCCGTCGTAAACAGGAGCCGAAGGATTACTTTGCTACACTGGACGGAACTCCTGAATTCAAGAAAATGTTTGGTTAATAATCGATACGCTGCGCCTCCGGCATTTTGCCGGAGGCGCACATAAAAAAACCGGGAACACAGTAGGAATACTGGTTCCCGGTTTTTTCGTTCTGTAAGAGATGCCGGCTGCGGGGGTCGAACCCGCACGATGTTGCCACCAACAGATTTTGAGTCTGCCTCGTCTGCCAATTCCGACAAGCCGGCCTGCCATCAGGCATTGTTATTCTAGCATATCCCACTATTTTGTGCAAGTTCTTTTGTGGCACTTGTGATTCTGAATAAAGGTCAGTATAATTGAACAATATCCACAGATAGGAGAATAATGAGGGTTTGTTATGAAGAAAAAAAGTATTTCAAAAGATCTTGTACTGGTGGGAGGACTGCTTCTGGCTGGTCTTGTGCTGGGGCTGGTACTTCTGCTGGGAAAGAAGACGGGAAAAACCGTTGAGATCCGTGTGACAGGAGCCCCCACCAGAAGAATATCTCTGGAGGATTCCGGACGTTATGAGATTCAGGGTCTTCAGGGTACCAACCTTCTTGTGATCGAGAATGGAAAGGCCCATATGGAGGAGGCCAGCTGTCCGGATGGTGTCTGCAAGGGGATGGGAGAGATTGACAGTGAGGGACAGTCTATCATCTGCCTTCCCAATGAGATTGTTGTAGTGGTTGCGGATGAGAAGTCTGAAACTGACACCCAGAAGATCGATGTGATCGCAGGAGGAAAGGGATGAGAGAGAGTAAAACAGGACGGGTGGCTGAATATGGGCTTCTGATCGCCCTGGCCATGATCCTCAGCTATGTGGAGGCTCAGATTCCGGCATTTTTTACTGTTCCTGGAATGAAACTTGGACTGACCAATATCGTGGTGCTCTTTGCGCTGTACAGGATCAGCTACAAAAGTGCCTTTTTTATCAACCTTTTAAGGATTCTTCTGGTGGCCATGCTTTTTGGAAATGGCATGAGTCTGGCCTACAGTCTGGCGGGCGGTATGCTCAGCACTCTGGTAATGATGCTTTTGAAGCGCTGGGGGCATTTCAGAATCGTAACTGTGAGTATTGCAGGGGGTATCTGCCATAATATCGGACAGATCCTGGTGGCTGTGCTGTTGCTTCAGACCACAGCCCTGGCCTGGTATCTTCTGGTTCTCTGGTTCAGTGGTCTGGCTTCCGGTCTGGTGATCGGACTGGTGGGAGGCGAACTGGTAAAACGACTGGGAAAGATACCGGCAGAGAGGAGTATGTAGGATGATGAGGAAAAAAATATGGCTGACTCTCCTGGCGGTGGGCAGCGTTCTGGCCCTGGGAGGCTGTGGAAAGCAGGGGGAAAGCGCTCAGAAGCAAAGCCGGGAGATCCCGGTTGTCCAGAAGGATATTTTTGCCATGGATACCTATATGAGTGTTACCGGTTATGGTGAGAGAGCTGAGGAGGCGGTTGCTGCCTCCCTGCAGGAAATCACCCGTCTGGATAAAATGCTTTCTGTGGGAAATCCAGACAGTGAGATCTCTGTGATCAACAGTGAGGGCACCGGCAGCATTTCCCGGGAAACGGCGGTGATGGTGGAGAAAGCCCTGGAGGTGGGAGAACGCACCGGGGGAAAATTTGACATTACCATCTTTCCTTTGATGGTGGAATGGGGCTTTACCAGCGGTGAGTTCCGGGTTCCCGAACAGGAGCGGCTGCAGGAACTGCTGGAGCAGGTGGATTTTCACCAGGTGGATTTTGACAGTGAGCAGGGAACGGTGACTCTGGAAGCTGGGCAGGGTATGGATCTGGGAGGAATCGCCAAGGGCTATACATCTGACCGGATCATGGAGTTGTTCAGGGAGTACGGACTTGTCTCCGGGGTGGTGACCCTTGGAGGAAATGTGGAGTGCTTTGGTACAAAAACAGACGGAAGCTACTGGAACTGCGGAATCAGAGATCCCTTTGATGAATCGGAGCTTCTTGGTGCTGTGGCGGTGAAGGACAGTGCTGTGATCACCTCCGGTGCCTATGAGAGAAATTTCACGGATGAAAAAACGGGACAGATCTATCATCACATCATTGACCCGGCCACCGGATACCCGGCTGACAGCGGTCTGGTATCTGTTACAATTGTAAGTAAAAGCGGTCTTCTGGCGGATGCCCTTTCCACTGCCCTGTATATTCTGGGCGAGGAGAAGGCAGTGGAGTACTGGAGACAGTACGGAGATGAATTTGACATGGTGCTGATGACAGAGGATAAAAGGGTGGTTGTCACTGAGGGGATTGCTGAGCGGTTCACTTCTGATTATGAGGTGATCATTGCAGGGGCAGAAGATTGAATTCTCAGTCTGGATATGATATCATAAAGTGTCGCGGAATCTTTTATAGAAAGAGGTAGAGTATGAACAAAGTTATTTTAATGGGAAGACTTACAAGAGAACCGGATGTACGTTATTCTGCAGGCGAGAATGCAAGTGCGGTTGCAAGATATACACTGGCTGTGGACCGTCGTTTCAGAAGAGATGGTGAGCAGAGCGCAGATTTTATTGGCTGTGTGGCCTTCGGAAGACAGGCAGAGTTTGCTGAGAAATATCTGCATCAGGGAACCAAGATTGCTATCACAGGAAGAATCCAGACCGGATCCTACACAAACCGTGAGGGACAGAAGGTTTATACAACAGATGTTGTGGTGGAGGAGCAGGAGTTTGCAGAGAGCAAAGGAGCTGCTCAGGAGAACGGCTACGGTGGTGGTTCCTACCAGCGTCAGTCTGCACCGGCTCCGGCACCTGCAGCAAGCACTTCACCGGATGGATTTATGAATATTCCGGATGGAATTGATGAGGAGCTGCCATTTAACTAAAACAGAATAAGAAGCTGAATATCGGCCCGGGTGTTTTGTCGGATTGCCCGGGCTGTTTTCAGATGGTGTAAAAATATGAACGGTTCGAATAAACTGAGACTGAAGGGGTATCTGCACAATTATCTGGTGGGACCGCTGATCCTGACGCTTCTTCTGATCCTGCTGAACATACCTATGTATATGCTGGATGCAAATGCAGGATTTCTGATGAGCTGCGGTCTGCTTGTTTATATTCTGATCGCGGTATCCTATTACTACACAAAGAAAAACTCCGTTCTCAATGAGCTGGTGACATTTGCCGCTCAGTATGGTCAGGTGCAGAAGCAGCTGATCATGGATCTGGAATTTCCCTATGCTGTGTTGGATGAGGCAGGAAATTTTATGTGGTTTAACAGAGGATTTTCCGATGTGATCAATAAGGACAGCAGAGGGTACCATAAGTCTATTACCACTGTATTTCCTGAACTTGGACCGGAACGATTTCCAAAGGAAAACGGGGAAGAGGATTATTATTTCCGGTATCACGAACGGGATTTTCGAGTTCATGTAAAAACCATCTCCATTGACTCGCTGATGGATAATGCGGATGTGGTGGAACGTGTGGAGGACGCCCATGTCTGTATGTATGCGGTGTATCTGTTTGAGGAGACAGAGCTGAATTATTACATCAGAAAAAGCGAAGAGGAGATGATGGTCAGCGCTGTGATCTATCTGGATAATTACGATGAGGCGCTGGAAAGTGTGGAAGAGGTGCGTCGATCTCTGATGATCGCGCTGATTGACAGAAAGATCACGAAGTATTTCAATGATCTGGACTGTGTAGTTAAAAAATATGAGAAGGACAAATACTTCATCAGCATGACGGCGAAATCTCTGGAGGATCTGAAAACCATGCGTTTCAGCATTCTGGAAGAGGTGAAGACTGTAAACATCGGTAATGATATGTCCATGACCATCAGTATGGGAATCGGTACCAACAGCGGTTCCTTTGTAAAGGATGCGGAGTTTGCCCGCATTGCCATTGATCTGGCGCTGGGACGAGGAGGCGATCAGGTGGTGCTTCGTGACGGAGACAGGATCTCCTATTTTGGAGGAAAATCTCTGGCCATGGAAAAGAGCACCCGTGTGAAGGCCCGTGTAAAGGCTCATGCCCTCAGGGAATTTATGGACAGCAAGGATAAGGTGATCGTAATGGGTCATCAGCTGACGGATGTGGATTCCTTTGGCGCTGCCATCGGTATCTACAGGGCGGCGAGAACCCTGAACAAAAAGGTGCATGTGGTGGTGGATAAGCCCAGTACCTCTGTGGCACCTCTGATGGAGCCCTTCCTGAATAATCCGGACTATGATAATGATATGTTCCTGAACTGTCAGCAGGCCATCGGATATATGGACCGGGATACGATGCTGGTGATTGTGGATACCAACCGACCGGGCTATACGGAGTGTCCGGAATTGCTTGATATGGCGGAAACAATCGTGGTGCTGGATCATCATCGCCAGACGGATGAGGTGATCCACAATACGGTGCTTTCCTATATTGAACCCTATGCATCCTCGGCCTCTGAGATGGTGGCGGAGATTCTGCAGTATTTCGCAGATGGACCGGTTATTAAGAATATTGAGGCGGATGCGATCTATGCCGGTATCATGATCGATACAGACAATTTTGTTCAGAAAACAGGTGTCCGTACCTTTGAGGCGGCGGCATATCTCAGAAGCTGCGGTGCGGATGTTACAAGAGTGCGAAAACTGTTCAGGGAAAAACTTCCTGTCTATGTAGCAAGGGCAAGAGCCATTGCCGATGCAGAGGTGTTCCGGGAGCATTTTGTTATATCTGCCTGCCCGGCGGATAATCTGGAAAGTCCTACCATTGTGGGGGCCCAGGCGGCCAATGAGCTGCTGAATGTGCTGGGAGTAAAAGCATCCTTTGTGCTTACTGACTATGATAACAAGATTTTTGTCAGTGCCAGGGCCATTGATGAGGTCAATGTGCAGCTGGTGATGGAACGTATGGGCGGCGGCGGTCACATGAATATTGCAGGCTGTCAGCTTCTTGGCTGTTCTGTGGAAGAGGCGAAGGAACAGCTGAAAACGGTGCTGGGTGAGATGCTGGATGACGGCGATATTTAACCCGGTCGGGAGTCCCTGGCTCCACAGGCGATGGATTAAGAAAAAAAGTGTGAGAGAGGAGATATTAGTATGAAAGTAATTCTTCTGGAGGATGTAAAATCCCTTGGAAAAAAAGGAACTATTGTAAATGTAAGTGATGGATATGCAAGAAACATGCTGCTTCCGAAAAAGCTTGGTGTTGAGGCAACACCGAAGAATCTGAATGATCTGAAGCTTCAGAAAAAGCATGAGGAGAAGGTGGCACAGGAAATTCTGGATGCTGCAAAGGCGCTGGCAGTAAAGGTTGAAGCCGGTGAGGTTACCGTAACAATCAAAACAGGTGAGGGCGGAAGAGTCTTTGGTTCTGTTTCTGCAAAAGAGATTGCAGAGGCTGCAAAAGCACAGCTGTCCCTTGAGCTGGATAAAAAGAAAATCCAGCTGGAGGGTCCGATCCGTGAGCTGGGAGTTCGTGAGGTGCCTGTGAAGCTGCATCCACAGGTTACAGCAAAACTGAAAGTGAAAGTAAAAGAGGCGTAAATGCCTTTGTGACCGGCTGTGTTGAAATATACCCAGCCGGTACTTGCTTTCCGGGGACCTCCCAATAAGATGACCCACTTCAAGCAGTCCCCCGCCTCTAAGGCGTAGAGACGTAGGCGGGGGTAAGGGGGATGCTTGCATCAGCAGGAGTAAAAGCTCCTGCTGATGGGCTGACGAAGTCAGCAGTGGTTCATGAGCAAGTAGCGAAGCGGATTGCGAATGTCCGCTTTATTCTATCGAGAAGGAGAACTGAGTAATGGAAGAGGCATTAGTAAAAAGAATACTTCCCCACAGTATTGAGGCGGAGCAGTCTGTGATCGGCTCCATGCTGATGGGAAGAGAGGCGATCATGACTGCCTCTGAAATCCTGAACAGTGATGATTTCTATCAGCGTCAGTATGGGGTGATCTTTGAAGCCATGGTGGAACTCTACAATGAAGGGAAGGCTGTGGATGTGGTTACTCTTCAGAATCGCCTGCGGGAAAAGGATGTTCCGCCGGAGATTTCCGGAATGGAGTTTGTCAGGGATCTGCTGGATACTGTTCCCACCTCTGCCAATGTAAAGCATTATGCAACGATTGTAAGTGAGAAGGCCATTCTCCGCAGACTGATCCGGCTGACGGAGGAGATTTCCAACAACTGCTATCTGAACAAGGATCCGGTGGAAACCATTCTGGAGGAATCGGAAAAGAAGCTCTTCCGTCTGTTTCAGACAAGGGACAGTGGAGATATGACCCCGATTCGTCAGGTTGTTATGGATGCGCTGGAGGGGATTGAACGTGCATCAAAAACAAGGGGAACCGTAACCGGTCTCTCCACCGGCTTCACCGATCTGGATTATAAAACATCCGGACTTCAGAAATCGGATCTGATCCTGGTGGCAGCCAGACCTTCCATGGGAAAAACCGCGCTGGTTCTGAATATGGCAGAGCATATGGCCTTTCGTCAGCATAAATCCGTTGCTATTTTCAGTCTTGAGATGTCAAAGGTGCAGCTGATGAACCGACTGTTTGCCATGGAATCCAGGGTGAATTCTCAGAATCTCCGAACCGGTAACCTGAAGGATGATGAGTGGAGCAGTCTGATCGAGACGGCGGGAGCCATCGGTGATTCAAAGCTGATCATTGATGATACCCCTGGAATCTCCATTCGTGAGCTGCGTTCCAAGTGCCGCAAGTACAAGCTGGAGCACGGGCTTGACATTATTATGATCGATTATCTTCAGCTTATGTCAGGAGGCGGCAAGGGAAATGAATCCAGACAGCAGGAGATTTCGGAAATCTCCCGTTCTCTGAAAGCAATTGCAAGGGAGCTGGATGTACCGGTTCTGGCTCTTTCTCAGCTGAGTCGAGCGGTGGAGAGTCGTACCGATCATCGACCAATGCTGTCGGATCTTCGAGAGTCCGGAGCCATCGAGCAGGATGCGGATGTGGTAATGTTTATCTACAGGGATGATTATTACAATCATGATTCAGAGATGAAGGGTGTGGCTGAGATTATCATCGCCAAACAGAGAAACGGCCCCATCGGAACGGTAAATCTGGTATGGTTGCCTGATTATACCAAGTTTATGAACCTGGAACAGGAGAGAAGATAAAAGAAAAGAGACTGATGAAAACATCAGTCTCTCAACTAAACAGATTCTGTTTAAATTCGGAAGATCAACCCTCAGAGATTGCTCCTACTGGACAAGCGTCTGCACATGTTCCGCAGTCAACGCAAGCGTCAGCCTCGATAACGTACTGTCCATCACCATCTTTGATAGCCTCGTTTGGGCACTCGCCTGCACAAGTTCCGCAAGATACACAATCGCTAGAAATTACGTATGCCATTTCAGTTTCCTCCTTATAAATTTTCCATCAATATACGCTTCATTTGAAGCTTATATTCATTCTATAATACCTTTTATTGAAATACAAGTATAATTTTTCATACATGGTTTTCAGTGGGCTTGCAGGAATGTACAAATGGGTTTATAATGGTTCCACAAAAAAATAAAGGAGGAACGTCCGATGGCAACAATTACAAAAAGCATGACAATCGGCGAGCTGCTTGAGATGGATCGCAATATTGCAGGAATCCTTATGAGAGCAGGAATGCATTGCATTGGATGCCCATCTGCACAGGGTGAGTCTCTGGAAGAGGCGGCAATGGTTCATGGAATGAACGCTGATCTTCTGGAAGCACAGATCAATGATTATCTTGCAACAAAATAATCAGTCTGTAACCTACAGAAGCAATAAAGAGAGTGTAAGAAATTATGCTCTTTTTTTTGTTTGGCAAGAAACAGAACTTGCATATTTGGAATGGAAAAGGTATAATTTAGCGTAGGGTTTGTTTAAGTTTACAAGGGGAAACATATGGCTAGATTGTTTAAGTTTATTTTTCGTGTCCTGCTACTTGCATATATTGCAGTAGTGCTGGCACTGGTGGTACCACCGCTGATAGGATATACAACGGCAACTGTACAGGAGACTACAGAAGGAAATCAGCAGATTGGAACGGTTGCCTATGCAAAACGGATTCCACTGCAGGAACTGAATGTGGGGGAGAAGATCCTTGTTACAGGAAATAACAGTGTGAATGTTTATACAGTGCAGTTCGTAGATACAGAGAGAGCTGTTGTAACTGTTGCTGATACGGTGAATCAGGAGATTCCTGTTCATACCTATGTATACAGAATGCTCCTTGCTGTTCCGTTTATCGGATATGTGATCATTGCTCTTCAGTCCATGGAGGGAGTGATCGTGCTTGCGATGATCGCGGTGCTTCTGATTCTGCTCTGCATCCTGACAGGAATCTGGAGTGCAAAGGTTAAAGAGAAGAAACGCAGAAAAAAAGAGCAGGAGAAGGAACAGGCGGAAGCGGACAGACTTGCCGCTGAGCAGGCTCAGCGTGAGGCAGAGGAGAGACAGAACAATACATACGATCCTGTGCAGAACGCCAGAGCAGAGGCCTACTTTGCAGCGCGCCGTGCAGAACAGAGTCTGGCGGCTGCCTATGATGATGAGTATGAAGAGTTTCCTCCGAAAGAGGAACAGAATGTTCAGAAAGCATATGAGGCTGAGGTGAAAGCTCCGGTCTCCGAACCTCAGTTTTTTGATGAGGAGGAGGATAATGAGGATGCAGATTCCTGGCTCCATGATGATGTGGACGATGAGGACCTGTATAACAGTCTGAATAACAGAGAGGCTACAGAGTCTCTGATGGCAACGGCTCGTCTCTTTGCTATCAATCGTGCGGCACAGCTGAAGGAGCAGATGGCTGATCCGGAGAAGGAAGCGGATCTTGATAAGACAAAGGTTGTTTCCGGGGATCTGGCAGCAGCCATGGGAGTGCAGCAGAGAAGTTTCGCAGAAGAGACTGCTTCAACAGGGGCACAGGCAGTAAAAAATCCTGTGAAAGAGCTTTCTGTTGATAAGGTCATCAATCTGAAGGAACTGAAAGAGATGAATGCGGATACACAGCAGATTGTGCTGACCATTAATTTAAAAGTGATTTCTGAATAACAGAGAAAAAAGATACGGAAAAGTGGCTGTCGCAGCGATTGTTGCGACAGCCACTTTTGGCTTGAATCGATTTTATTTGTGCAGGGGCAGGACCCGGAACCAGTAGGTGTACAGATAACGGAACCCCAGGGAGTGGTACAGGCCGATGGCCGGTCTGTTGTCTGATACCACCTGAAGATAGGCCTTGGTGGCCCCCTGTTCTCTGCCAGCATTCAGAAGGGTGGCGCACAGGGTGCTGGCAGCGTGCTGTCTCCGAAAATCGGGGTGTACATGGATGGCATAGATGCCGATGTAATCACGGTCCAGAATCCCCAGGCCTGTGGCTGCGATTTTTCCATTGATGGTAATGGAAGCGCAGAGGGTGCGCTTGGGGATTGCATTATACATGGAAGGAACCACGGTCCGATGCATGATATTGGTGGTGTTTTTCAGGGTGAACAGCGCCTGGATCCAGCTGTCGGGAATGATATTGCTGATGTCCACTGTGAGCTGTCTGTTTTTTACCGGTACAGCTTCTGTCAGATCGGCGATCATACAGTCTGTGGAGTGCTGGATCTCATAACCCCGTTTCCAGAGCTGATTATCAAATTCAGCAGGGATCAGAGGGGAAATCTTGAAGATGGAAGGGGTTCCCCAGCCCTTGTATACCTGTTCGCAGTAGCTGATTTTTTCCTCTGTGGGAATGGTGGAGGGCCCCATCTGCTCTACACAGTTGGTACGATGGGTGTAAAAATAAGAAAAGCGCAGCAGCCATCCATCATAAAACTGAATCTGATGGGAGGGCCATGCGTTAAGGGACAGATCCTCAATTGTTTTGATCAGGTGTTTGTCCATGGCAGTCTCCTTTGATTTGCTCAGAAATACTGGCTGTTTTGGGTATCAGAATTTCCTGACTACAGTATAATGATATAAGGTAAAAAAATCAAATTGTTTGAGGCTGTACAGGGACAGCTTGCTTGCAAATGCAGGGGAGTTGGGGTATAATTAACCTGATATTCTGGAAATATTTATAGGAGATGATAGAAGATGGCTAAATTTTTGAGAGTAATATCCAACCTCTTGTTAATATGTTATATTGCCGCTGCCCTTGCGTTGTTTGTTCCTCCGCTGGTGGGTGTGGTTACTACAGTAACGCTGGAGGGTACAGCGGGGAATCAGGAACTTGGTTCTGTGAATTATGCCTGGAGAACTCCTCTGAGGACCATTGAGGCAGGGGATGAGATTCTGGTGACGGAACCGGATTCTGTTATGGTATACACAGTTGCATCCGTTGACACAGAGCAGTCTGTTGTGACTGCAGCGGATCCGGAGGCGTCTCAGATTGCTGTGAGATCCTACGTGTATAAACTGATGCTCACGGTTCCTTATCTGGGTTATATTGCCATTGCCATGCAGACCATGGAGGGCATGATTGTCCTTGCGGCAACAGCAGCTGTGCTTCTTCTGCTTTGTATCTTCACTGCTATCTGGTGCAGAAAGAGAAAGATCAAACGCATGAAGGAGGATGAAGAGGATCTTCTGGATGAGGAGGACAACGAGTTCTTCCAGAATCTTGCAGCACAGAAGCGTGAGGCAGATGCCCGGGCAGAGGCGGCATTCAGAGCCCGCCGCGATGCTGGAGATACAGGAAAAGCTGAGAATGCTCAGCCGGCGCTGGATGAGGAATACGAGGAGCTTCCGGCAGCCGGTGATACAGAACTTAAAACAGATCTACAGGAGGCATTTGATGAGGAGGATGCAGACTCCGATGTGGAGCTGTCTGGAATTTCATCTGCCCTTGAGGAGGTTCTTGAGGAGACAGAGACTGCAGAGGATTCTGAGACAGAGACCATGGAGGAGCAGGAAGCTTCTGAGGTGAAAGAAGAGACTGCTCTGTCAGAAGAGAAGGCGGAAGCTGATCCTGCTGATGGCGGCCTGGAGATCGAGGAATCTGAAGATGAATCGGAGCTGGAGCGCGTTGTGGGAACGGGTAATATCCCTGGAGTGCAGGCGGCTCTTGAGGCGGCACTGAATACACAGCAGATTCAGCGCCATGTGAGAAGAAACAATATTGTCCGTGAGCCGGAGGTTGAGCAGGAGGAACTTCCACCGGAGGAGATTGAGCTGGCTATGCCGGTCTATACTGTAGATGAATATCTTCAGAAGGCCTATGCAGCAGGTCAGGATCCGGTGGTGGTCAAGGATGAGCTTACAGGAGTAACTTATATCGATTATTCAGAGTGTATCTGATGCAGGTAATCTGCATAGGAAATCATGGAAACAGGATAATCTGAGGTGTTTCTTCTATATATAATGGTAGAAACAGATACAGAAGAGATTTGAGGAGGGGCAGAGATGTCTCTCCTTTTTCTGTGCAGGGGCAACGAACAGGGGCAACGAATCAAAGTCCGGCAGAAGAGAGGGTGTATTAAAAACAGTACTTTACGAATGGGCACTACAGGTACTATAATGAAGCTTGCAGACCTGTTCGTAAAGGTCTTGGCTGCTCCTTGTGATAATGCACAAAAAAGGTGGGAGAGGGTATGGTATTTTTTAAAATCCACGGATGAAAAAAATAGAAAAAACCCTTGATTTTTCATCATAAAGAGCATATAATAACCACTGTTGTGACATGATAGCAATGAAACGTGAGGTTGCTGCAGACGATGCAGGTTTTCCGTGGAGCGAATGTCAAGTTTAAAAACTGGCGACAAGTCACTGTACCCAATTAAAAATGACCGTCAAAGAGACGGGGCCCGAGCGGAATTCACGACACGCCCGGGGATGTGTACAGTCACCACTTGTCGTACTATTAAAAGTGCGAATAGGAGGCGACTTTTTTTATGGCAAATCAGGTAATGAGAATTACACTCAAAGCGTATGATCATCAGATTGTTGATGCATCCGCTGCAAAAATCATCGAGACAGTAAAAAGAAATGGAGCACAGGTAAGTGGACCGGTTCCTCTTCCAACAAAGAAAGAGGTTGTAACAATTCTGAGAGCGGTTCACAAATATAAAGATAGCCGTGAGCAGTTCGAGCAGAGAACCCACAAAAGACTGATCGACATCATCGCTCCAACTCAGAAGACTGTAGATGCGCTGTCCAGACTGGAGATGCCAGCTGGTGTTCACATCGACATCAAGATGAAAACAAAATAATTTAAGCCATAACATCAGTTAATTGATATAGAAGTAATCGCAAAGAACATATAAGCGCATTCCACTTATATCTGTTAACTAGAATGAGCTCCCGAAAGGGCGCTCCGCTGTAGAAAAACAGGAGGTACAAGCAATGAAAAAAGCGATTTTGGCTACAAAAGTTGGAATGACACAGATTTTCAACGAAGACGGAGTACTTACTCCAGTCACTGTACTGCAGGCTGGTCCTTGTGTAGTAACACAGGTAAAAACTGTTGAGAACGACGGTTACAGCGCAGTTCAGGTTGGATATGGTGACATCAGAGAGAAACTGGTGAACAAACCAAGAAAAGGACAGTTTGACAAAGCTGGTGTTTCTTACAAGAGATTCCTGAAAGAGTTCAAACTGGAAGATGCAGAAAGCTATGAAGTAAAACAGGAAATCAAAGCTGATATCTTTGCAGCAGGCGACAAGATCGATGCTACAGCAATCAGCAAAGGTAAAGGTTTCCAGGGCGCGATCAAGAGACATGGCCAGTCCAGAGGACCTATGGCTCACGGCTCTAAATATCATCGTCACGCTGGTTCCAATGGTGCTTGTTCTGATCCTTCAAAAGTATTTAAAGGAAAAAGAATGCCAGGCCACATGGGAAATGTAAAAGTGACAATCCAGAATCTGGAAGTAGTTCGTGTTGATGCTGAGAACAACCTGTTACTGGTTAAAGGATCTGTACCGGGACCAAAGAAATCTCTGGTTACAATCAAAGAGACAGTAAAGGCCTAACTCGGGACTGGAAAGGAGGACCTACAGATGGCAAACGTATCTGTTTATAATATGGAAGGCGCTCAGGTTGGTACAATCGAGCTTTCCGATGCCGTATTCGGTGTAGAAGTAAAAGAGAATCTGGTTCATCAGGCAGTTATCCAGCAGCTTGCTAATAACCGTCAGGGAACTCAGAAAGCAAAAACCCGCTCTGAGGTAAGCGGAGGCGGAAGAAAACCATGGAGACAGAAAGGAACCGGTCATGCAAGACAGGGATCTACAAGAGCTCCACAGTGGACTGGCGGCGGTGTTGTATTCGCTCCAGTACCAAGAGACTACTCCTTCAAAATGAACAAAAAAGAGAAGAGAGCAGCTCTGAAATCCGTTCTGACAAGCAAAGTTCAGGAGAACAAATTCATCGTTCTTGACGAGCTGAAGCTGGCAGAGGTTAAAACAAAAGAGATGAAAAAAGTTCTTGACAACCTCAAAGTTGACAACGCACTGGTTGTTATCGGTGCTGACAGCGAGAACGTAGTTCTTTCTGCTAGAAACATTGAGGGAGTTGCAACTGCAGCAGTTAATACAATCAACGTATACGATCTGCTGAAATACAACACTGTAATTGCTACCAAGAGCAGCGTAGCTTCTATCGAGGAGGTATATGCATAATGGCAAACATTCAGTATTTTGACGTAATCCTGAAACCAGTTGTAACTGAGAAGAGCATGAACGCTATGGCTGAGAAAAAATATACTTTCCTGGTTCATACAGATGCTAACAAAGCTCAGATCAAAGAGGCAGTTGAGAAAATGTTCGAGGGAACAAAAGTTAAAAGCGTAAACACCATGAACATGGACGGAAAAACAAAACGTCGTGGAATGGTTTTCGGAAAAACTGCTAAGACTAAAAAAGCAATCGTTGCTTTAACAGAGGACAGCAAAGATATCGAGATCTTCGAGGGACTTTAATTAGTACCAGGCTGTCGTAAGATATACGCAGTAAAGCGTGATAACAAACACGGACGCTGAACATGGAAAGCGTTCCGGAGATGAAAGGAGATACCGTAATGGGAATTAAGACATATAACCCATATACACCTTCCAGAAGACATATGACCGGTTCTGATTTCTGTGAGATCACAAAATCTACACCTGAGAAATCACTGGTTGTTTCACTGAAAAAGAATTCTGGACGTAACAACCAGGGAAAGATCACCGTTAGACATCATGGCGGCGGAAGCAGAAGAAAATACAGACTGATCGATTTCAAGAGAAATAAAGATGGAATCGCAGCTACTGTAACAGCTATCGAGTACGATCCAAACAGAACAGCAAACATCGCTCTGATCTGCTACGCAGATGGACAGAAAGCATACATCCTTGCTCCAGAAGGACTTAAGGTTGGTATGAAAGTTATGAACGGTGAGAATGCTGAGGTTCGTGTAGGAAACTGCCTGCCACTGGCTAACATCCCAGTTGGTACTCAGATTCACAATATTGAGATGCATCCTGGAAAAGGCGGACAGCTGGTTCGTTCTGCAGGAGATGGCGCTCAGCTTATGGCTAAAGAGGGCAAATATGCTACACTTCGTCTGCCATCAGGCGAGATGAGAATGGTTCCTCTGAACTGCCGTGCAACAGTTGGTGTTGTTGGAAATGGAGAGCACAGCCTGATCAACGTTGGTAAGGCTGGTAGAAAACGTCACATGGGTATCCGCCCAACAGTTCGCGGTTCCGTAATGAACCCGAATGACCATCCACACGGTGGTGGAGAGGGACGTGCTCCAATCGGTCGTCCAGGTCCATGTACTCCTTGGGGTAAACCTGCAATGGGTCTGAAGACAAGAAAGAAAAATAAACAGTCCAACAAACTGATCGTTCGTAGACGTGATGGAAAAACACTGACAAAATAAGGAGGTAACCAATGGCTCGTTCATTGAAAAAAGGACCATTTGCTGATGCAAGCCTGTTAAAGAAAGTTGATGCTGCAAACGCATCTGGTGATAAAGCAGTTATTAAAACCTGGTCTCGCCGTTCTACTATCTTCCCTTCATTCGTAGGACTTACAATCGCAGTTCACGATGGAAGAAAACATGTGCCGGTATACGTTACTGAGGATATGGTTGGTCACAAACTCGGAGAGTTCGTAGCTACCAGAACCTACAGAGGACACGGCAAAGACGAGAAGAAATCTAGACGATAAGTAGTAGGCGAAAGGAGGTTATTTAGCAATGGCTAAAGGACATAGAAGTCAGATCAAGAGATCTAGAAATGAGAACAAAGATACAAGACCTTCTGCTAAACTGTCATACGCAAGAGTATCAGTTCAGAAAGCTTGTTTCGTACTGGATGCTATCCGCGGTAAAGATGTAGAGACCGCGATCGCTATCCTGGCATACAACCCAAGATATGCTTCCAGCGTTATCAAAAAACTGCTGGAGTCCGCAATTGCAAATGCTGAGAACAACAACGGACTTAGCAGAGAGAACCTGTATGTGGCAGAGTGCTTCGCTAACAAAGCTCCAACAATGAAGAGAATTCATCCAAGAGCTCAGGGTAGAGCATACCGCATTGAGAAGAGAACAAGTCACATCTCCATCGTACTTGATGAGAAATAAGGAGGAGCAATCATGGGACAGAAAGTTAATCCACACGGCCTCAGAGTCGGTGTAATTAAAGACTGGGATTCCAAATGGTATGCAGAAGGCGACTTCGCAGACTATCTGGTTGAGGATTATAACATCAGAAAATTCCTGAAGAAGAGACTTTACAGCGCAGGAATTTCTAAAATCGAGATCGAGAGAACAGCTGATCGTTGCAAAGTTATCGTTTACACAGCTAAACCAGGTGTTGTAATCGGTAAAGGCGGAGCTGAGATCGAGAAAGTGAAAGCTGAGCTTTCCAAACTTACTTCCAAAAAACTGATCGTAGATATCAAAGAGGTTAAGAGACCAGACCGCGATGCTCAGCTGGTTGCAGAGAACATTGCTCTTCAGCTTGAGAACCGTATCTCTTTCCGTCGTGCTATGAAATCTACAATGCAGAGAGCTATGAGAGCTGGCGCTAAGGGTATCAAAACATCCGTTTCCGGACGTCTTGGTGGAGCTGATATGGCTCGTACAGAGTTCTACAACGAGGGAACAATTCCGCTTCAGACACTGCGTGCAGACATCGATTACGGTTTTGCAGAGGCAGACACAACTTACGGAAAAGTTGGTGTAAAAGCGTGGGTATACAATGGAGAAGTACTTCCGGTCAAAGGAACTAAGGAAGGGAGCGATAAATAATTATGTTAATGCCAAAAAGAGTTAAACGTCGTAAACAGTTCCGCGGATCCATGAGAGGAAAAGCACTTAGAGGAAACAAGATCACTAATGGTGAGTTCGGACTTGTAGCTGCTGAGCCATGCTGGATCAGATCTAACCAGATCGAGGCAGCTCGAGTTGCTATGACACGTTACATCAAACGTGGTGGTAAAGTATGGATCAAAATCTTCCCAGACAAACCAGTATCAGCTAAACCAGCTGAGACACGAATGGGTTCTGGAAAAGGTTCTCTGGACTACTGGGTAGCAGTAGTTAAACCAGGCCGTGTAATGTTCGAGATCGCAGGTGTAGCTGAGGAGACAGCTCGCGAGGCTCTGCGTCTTGCTATGCATAAGTTACCATGTAAATGTAAAATCGTATCTCGTGCAGACTTAGAAGGCGGTGATAACAGTGAAGAGTAATAAATACGTAGAGGATTTACAGACCAAAACAGTTGCTGAGCTGAATGAGGCTTTAGTAGCTGCAAAGAAGGAGCTCTTTAACCTGAGATTCCAGAATGCGACAAATCAGCTTGAGAACACAAGCAGAATCAAAGAGGTTCGCAAAAATATCGCAAGAATTTCAACTGTAATTGCTCAGAAAGCAAATTCATAAGGCAAGTCCTGTGAATTGAAAGGAGACAAATCGTGGTAGAAAGAAATCTTAGAAAAACACGTGTCGGAAGAGTAATCAGCGATAAGATGGACAAAACTATCGTTGTAGCTATCGAAGACTTTGTTAAACATCCACTTTACAAAAAAACTGTAAAGAAAACATATAAACTGAAAGCTCATGATGAGAATAACGAGTGCAAGATCGGTGATACTGTAAAAGTTATGGAGACCAGACCACTGTCTAAAGATAAAAGATGGAGACTGGTTGAGATCGTTGAGAGAGCTAAATAATTGAAACTGCTATTAGGAGGAATACCAGCATGATTCAGCAGGAGAGCAGATTAAAGGTTGCTGATAACACTGGAGCAAAAGAGATTCTTTGCATCCGTGTTCTCGGTGGATCTACTAGAAGATATGCTAACATCGGTGACATCATTGTTGCTACTGTTAAAGATGCAACACCAGGTGGCGTTGTAAAAAAAGGTGATGTAGTTAAAGCTGTTGTTGTTCGTACCGTACACGGTGCACATCGTAAAGATGGTTCTTACATCAAATTCGATGAGAACGCAGCTGTAATTATCAAAGATGACAAGACTCCAAAAGGAACCCGTATTTTTGGACCAGTTGCCAGAGAGCTTCGTGAGAAACAGTTTATGAAAATTGTTTCCCTGGCTCCGGAAGTATTATAAGGAGGTCGGCAATGTCAGTTAAGATCAAAAAAGGTGATACTGTTAAAGTAATCGCTGGAAAAGATAAAGATAAAGAGGGAAAAGTTCTTTCTGTAGATGTAAAGAACAACAAAGTAATCGTTGAGGGAATCAACATGATTACAAAACATGCAAAACCATCCATGCAGAATCAGCAGGGCGGAATTGTAAACAAAGAGGCTCCTATCGATATTTCCAACGTTATGTATCTGCACAAAGGTCAGGCTACCAGAATCGGATACAAAATGGATGGAGACAAAAAAGTTCGTGTGGCTAAAAAGACCGGCGAAGTTATTGATTAAGTAGAGAGGAGGCCCTAACGTGAGCAGATTAAAAGAGTTATACAAGAATGAAATCGTCGACGCTATGACGAAGAAATTCGGATATAAGAACGTAATGGAAGTGCCGAAACTCGACAAGATCGTCATCAACATGGGTGTTGGTGAGGCAAAAGAGAATGCTAAGGTGCTTGACTCTGCAGTAGCAGACCTGGAGAAAATCGCTGGACAGAAAGTTGTAGTAACAAGAGCTAAAAAATCTGTTGCTAACTTCAAAATCCGTGAGAACATGCCAATCGGATGTAAAGTAACACTTCGTGGAGAGAAAATGTACGAGTTCGCTGATCGTCTGATCAACCTCGCTCTTCCTCGTGTACGTGACTTCCGTGGAGTAAATCCTAATGCTTTTGATGGCAGAGGTAACTATGCTCTTGGAATCAAAGAGCAGCTGATCTTCCCTGAGATTGAGTATGATAAAGTAGATAAAGTACGTGGAATGGATATCATCTTCGTTACTACTGCTAAAACAGACGAGGAAGCTCGCGAGTTACTGAAATGTTTCAATATGCCATTTGCGAAGTAATTTAGGAGGAGAAATTCATGGCTAAAACATCTATGAAAATCAAACAGCAGCGTCCTGCTAAGTTCTCCACAAGAGAGTACACTCGCTGCGGAATTTGTGGACGTCCACATGCGTATCTTAGAAAATACGGAATCTGTCGTGTATGTTTCCGTGAATTAGCATACAAAGGCCAGATCCCTGGCGTTAAGAAAGCTAGCTGGTAATTAAGGAGAGGAGGAAAACATCATGGCAATGAGCGATCCAATTGCAGATATGCTGACAAGAATCCGTAATGCAAATGCGGCTAAACATGATACTGTAGATGTTCCGGCATCCAAGATGAAAATTGCTATCGCTGATATCCTTGTAAGAGAGGGATTCATCGCAAAATATGATCTTGTAGATGCAGGTGCAGGCAAAAATATGCACATCACACTGAAATACGGTGTAGATAAAAATGAGAAAATCATCACTGGAATCAAGAGAATCTCTAAACCAGGTCTTCGTATTTATGTAAATAAAGAGGAGCTGCCAAGAGTACTTGGAGGAATGGGTATCGCAATCCTTTCCACAAACCAGGGTGTTATTACTGATAAAGAGGCTAGAAAGCTTCAGGTAGGCGGAGAGGTTCTCGCATACGTTTGGTAATAAGATGATCAACTGAATAAAATCCTCGGTGTACTGCCGAGGATTTTATATAGAAACTGAAAACAGAGAGGAACATGTGAGTCCTTTCCGAGAATCTAAGTTATTATAGGAGGAATAAGGTATGTCACGTATCGGAAGACTGCCAGTAGCCATTCCAGCAGGTGTTACTGTTGAGATCAAAGAGGGCAATGACGTAACTGTTAAAGGACCAAAGGGAACTCTTCAGAGAGTACTTCCAGCTGAAATGTCTATCGTTGTTGAGGATGGAGCAGTTGTTGTTACCAGACCTAACGACTTAAAGAAAATGAAATCTCTGCACGGCCTGACAAGAACACTGATCAGCAACATGGTGACAGGTGTTAACGAGGGTTATGCAAAAGTTCTTGAGGTAAACGGTGTTGGTTACCGTGCAGCTAAACAGGGAAAGAAACTGGTTCTGAACCTTGGCTACTCTCACCCAGTTGAGCTCGAGGATCCTGCAGGTCTTGAGTCCGTAGTAGAAGGAAACAAGATCACAATCAAAGGTATTGACAAAGAGAAAGTTGGTCAGTACGCAGCTGAGATCCGCGATAAGAGAAGACCTGAGCCATACAAAGGCAAAGGTATCAAATACGCTGATGAGGTTATCAGACGTAAAGTTGGTAAGACTGGTAAGAAATAATTTAAGGAGAGTTTGAATAATGGTTAGTAAAGTATCAAGAACTCAGGTTCGCCAGAAAAAACATAGAAGATTACGTAATCATATCGCTGGTACTGCTCAGAGACCACGTCTTGCAGTATTCCGCAGCAACAACCATATGTATGCTCAGATCATCGACGATCTGGCTCAGAAAACTCTGGTTTCTGCATCTACACTTCAGAAAGAGGTTAAAGCAGAGCTTGAGAAAACAAATGATGTTGCAGCTGCAGCATATTTAGGAACTGTTATTGGTAAAAAAGCACTTGAGGCTGGTATTACAGAGGTAGTATTCGACCGTGGTGGTTTCATTTACCAGGGTAAGATTGCAGCACTTGCTGATGCAGCACGTGAAGCCGGTCTGAAATTCTAAAGAAAGGAGAAGAACACATGAGACACAACATCATTGATGCAAGCCAGTTCGAGCTGGAAGAAAAAGTTGTAGCCATCAAGAGAGTTAGCAAAACTGTTAAAGGTGGACGTACCATGCGTTTTACTGCTTTAGTAGTTGTAGGAGACCGTAACGGACACGTTGGTGCAGGTCTTGGAAAAGCAGTTGAGATTCCGGAGGCAATCCGCAAAGGTAAAGAGGACGCAATGAAGAACCTTGTTTCTGTAGCAAGAGACGAGAACAATTCTGTAACTCATGACTTCGTTGGAAAATTCGGAAGCTCTGAGGTACTTCTGAAAAAAGCTCCAGAAGGTACTGGTGTTATCGCCGGAGGCCCTGCACGTGCCGTTGTAGAGCTTGCTGGTATCACCAATATCCGTACAAAATCTCTGGGCAATAACAACAAACAGAACGTTGTTTACGCTACAATCGAGGGTCTGAAACAGCTGAAGACTCCAGAAGAGGTAGCTAGACTTCGTGGCAAATCTGTTGAAGAGATCTTTGCTTAAGGAGGAGACACGGAATGAAGGTTACATTAGTAAAGTCAACAATCGGATGTGTTCCGAAACATAAAAAAACTGTAGAAGCAATGGGATTAAAGAAACTTCATCAGACAGTAGAGCTTCCTGATAACGCTGCAACACGCGGACAGATCAAACAGGTTGCATATCTGCTGAAAGTTGAAGAGTAATTGCCTAGAAGGAGGTACCGTAATGGACTTAAGTAATTTACAGCCGGCAGAAGGCTCTAAACACAGCAATAACTTCCGCAGAGGCCGTGGACATGGTTCAGGAAATGGTAAAACTGCTGGTAAAGGACACAAAGGTCAGAAAGCACGTTCTGGAGCACCAAGAATCGGTTTCGAGGGTGGCCAGATGCCATTATACAGAAGACTTCCTAAGAGAGGTTTCAACTGCCCAAGCTCTAAGGAAATCATCGGAATCAATGTAAGCGCTCTTAACAGATTTGAGGATGGAGCAGAGGTATCTGTAGAGACTATGATCGAGTGTGGTCTCGTATCCAATCCAAGAGATGGCGTTAAGATCCTTGGAAACGGTGAGCTTACTAAAAAGCTTACTGTAAAAGCAAATGCATTCTCCGCATCTGCTAAAGAGAAAATCGAAGCTGCAGGTGGAACTATCGAGGTGATCTAATGATTAAGACCTTAAAGAATGCTTTTCGCATTAAGGAAATTCGCCGCAGACTTTTATATGTGGTGATGATGCTGGCTGTGATCCGTTTAGGATCACAGATCCCAGTTCCTGGTGTGGATTCCAGCTTCTTTAGTAATTTCTTTGCAAGTCAGAATAACGATGCATTTTCTTTCTTGAATGCATTTACAGGTGGGGGATTTTCTAATTTTTCGATTCTTGCACTTAGCATTACTCCTTACATTACATCCTCAATTATCATGCAGTTGCTGACAATTGCATTTTCTTCCTTAGAGGAGATGCAGAAGGATGGTGAGGAAGGTCGTAAGAAAATGACAGCCATCACCCGTTATCTCACAGTTGGTCTTGCTATCTTTGAGTCCGTTTCCATGTGTATCGGATTCAGAAATCAGCTGATCCTTGAGTTTAATGCAGTGAATGTGATTGTTATTGTTGCAGCATTAACAGCTGGTTCCGCACTTCTGATGTGGATCGGAGAGCAGATCAACGAGAAAGGTATTGGAAACGGTATCTCAATCGTTCTTCTGATCAATATCGTATCCAGAATTCCTGCTGATCTGATTACTCTGTATGATAACTTCGCTAAGGGCAAAACAATTGCGAAAGCATCTCTTGCCTGGATGATTATCATCGCTGTAATTCTGGCAGTAATCGTTCTGGTTCTGATCCTGAATGGAGCTGAGCGCCGTATTCCGGTGCAGTACTCCAAGAAGATGGTCGGAAGAAGAATGATGGGAGGTCAGTCTTCTCACATTCCTCTTAAGGTTAATACCGCAGGTGTTATCCCGATTATCTTTGCATCATCAATCATGTCCTTCCCGGGAATTATCTGCTCCTTTGCAGGTAAAACTCCTACAGGAATCTGGGGCAAACTTCTGAATATGATGAGCTCAAGCAGATGGTTCAATCCAAGCGACTGGCTCTCATCTCTGGGACTTGTCCTCTATGTGGTACTCTGTATTTTCTTTGCATATTTCTATACTTCTATTACCTTCAACCCAATTGAGGTTGCAGACAATATGAAGAAGCAGGGTGGTTTCATTCCTGGAATCAGACCTGGAAAACCAACTCAGGATTATCTTGAGTCAGTTCTGAAATATGTGATCTTTATCGGAGCTGTAGGACTTATGATCGTTGCAGTCATTCCATTTATCTTTAATGGTCTGTTCCATGCAAGCGTTTCCTTTGGAGGAACATCCTTGATCATTATCGTATCTGTAATTCTTGAAACTCTGAAACAGGTTGAATCTATGATGCTTGTTCGTAATTACAAAGGTTTCTTGAATGATTGATAAGATTGTGCTATAGTGGGGTTGTGGTTCGTTGAACCACAACCCTTTTCTTTTTAACAGGAAAATCTGTGTTTTCCTGTGGGAATCTGTAGAGGAGGAGGGGAGACGGTTTCCCTGTACTCTTCCCGGATACAAACAATTAAAAGTGGAAAAAGTCTATAAAAAATAAAAATGAGAGGTACACTATTATGAAGATTATTATGCTGGGAGCACCTGGTGCTGGAAAAGGAACACAGGCAAAACAGATTGCAGCTAAATATGAGATTCCTCACATCTCCACCGGTGATATTTTCCGTGCAAACATCAAGAACGGTACAGAGCTTGGAAAGAAAGCAAAAAGCTACATGGATCAGGGACTCCTTGTTCCGGATGAGCTGACCTGTGATCTTGTTGTGGATCGTATTTCTCAGGCTGATGCAGCCAATGGTTATGTACTGGATGGTTTCCCAAGAACTATCCCACAGGCAGAGGCATTAACAAATGCTCTGAATGCAAGAAACGAGAAAATTGATTACGCTATCAATGTTGAGGTTCCTGACAGCAACATCGTAAACAGAATGGGCGGACGTCGTGCATGTCTGGGCTGCGGTGCTACTTATCACATCGAGTTCAACGCTCCAAAAACAGAGGGTGTTTGTGATGCCTGCGGAGCAGAGCTGGTTCTTCGTGATGATGATAAGCCAGAGACAGTTCAGAAGAGACTGAACGTATACCATGAGCAGACTCAGCCACTGATCGAGTACTACAGCAAGGCTGGTGCTATGGTTGAGGTTGACGGAACTCAGGACATTGATGTTGTATTCCAGGATATTGTTAAAATTTTAGGTGAATAATAATGTCTGTTTCAATTAAGAATGCTAGAGAGATCGAACTGATGCGCCATGCAGGAAAACTGCTGGAGCAGGTTCACAACGAACTGGGAAAAATGATCCGTCCGGGCATTACCACTCTGGATATCGACAGAGCCGGTGAGAAGATGATCCGTGATCTGGGTTGTATTCCAAACTTCAAGAATTACAACGGCTATCCCGCATCCATCTGTACTTCAGTAAACGATGAGGTGGTACATGGAATCCCAAGTAAGAAGAGAGTTCTCCGCGAGGGTGATATCATCAGCCTTGACGCAGGACTGATCTATGAGGGGTATCATTCCGATGCGGCAAGAACCTACGCGGTGGGCAACATTTCTCCTGAGGCTCAGAAGCTGATGGATGTGACCCGTGAGTCCTTCTTTGAGGGAATCAAGTACGCAAAGGCAGGACATCATCTCCATGAGATCTCCGCTGCCATCGGTAATTACTGCGAGAGCAGAGGCTATGGAGTTGTCCGGGATCTGGTGGGCCACGGAATCGGAACTCATCTCCATGAGGATCCCCAGATTCCAAACTTTGCCTGCAGAAGCCGCGGCATCCGTCTCCGTCCCGGTATGACACTGGCCATTGAGCCAATGATTACCATGGGAACCTGGGAGGTTGCATGGCTGGACGATGACTGGACTGTTGTAACAGAAGACGGATCTCTTGCAGCGCATTATGAGAATACTGTCCTGATCACAGATGGTGAGCCTGAATTGCTTACACTGACTCTGTAAGGCAGGTGCCTATGGTTCAGATAGAAAAAGGTATGTTTGCCAGAAGTCTGGCAGGTCATGACAAGGGACAGCTTTACGTCGTATGGGAGTACGACGAAACCTATGTATATCTTACAGACGGCCGAATCCGTACACTGGACAGGCTGAAAAAGAAAAAAAGGAAACACGTGCAGGTTTCCAGAGAGATAGCACAGATTTCAGAGCAATGTCAGACTCAGAGTGTCATTGAGATGGAAATCAGAAAAGCAATTAAGGTGAAGGAGGACAAATAATGTCAAAATCTGATGTAATTGAGGTTGAAGGAACCGTACTGGAGAAGCTTCCAAACGCAATGTTCAAAGTAGAGCTGGAGAACAAACACGTTGTTCTTGCACATATCAGCGGAAAACTTCGTATGAACTTTATCCGTATTCTTCCAGGAGATAAAGTAACCATCGAGTTATCTCCATATGATCTTGATAAGGGACGTATTATCTGGAGAGATAAATAATCTTTGTTGCCATAGCGGATGAGAAATGAGAATTTCGCATCCGCTTTTTTCTATATAGCACTTTAGCAAAGAAATTCAGTAAAGAAATCTATTACAAAAGGAGAAAAGAAGATGAACCTACAGGTGGATTTTGATGCAGTAACGGACCTGGTGCTGCAGACAAGGAAATTCTTTTCGGATGAGGATAAACGCGGGGATGTCACAGTGAAGGGAAGAGCCGATTTTGTGACCCAGGTGGATTTTGCGGTGCAATGCTTTCTACAGAAAGAGCTGGAAAAGCTGTATCCGGAGATCCAGTTTTTAGGAGAAGAGGGGGGAAAGGAAGCCAGGGACTCTCAGAAGCCCATGTGGATCCTGGATCCTGTGGACGGTACCACCAATCTGATCCGGGACCTGCAGATGAGTGTGGTTTCTCTTGCCCTGTGGGACGGTGAGGATCTGGTCTTTGGCTGCATTTATCATCCATACAGAGAGGAGCTCTGCACCGCGGTGAGAAGCCAGGGAACAAGGCTGAACGGCAGACCGGTTTCCGTCAGTACAGCGGAAACAGCGGCGGAAAGTCTCTTCTGTGTGGGTACCAGCCCCTATGAGAAGGCAGAGTATGCAGACACTGCCTTTGCCCAGATGAAGCAGGTGTTTCTGGCGGGACTGGATATCCGAAGAACTGCCTCTGCTGCCATGGACCACATGTATGTGGCAGTGGGAAGGATCGACGGTTACTTTGAGCATTATCTGAAGCCCTGGGACTGTGCGGCAGGCATTATCCTGGTGGAGGAGGCCGGCGGAAGGGTTACTGACTTCAGAGGAAAAAAGGTAAATGTGCTGGACTGCCCGGATGTGGTGGTCAGCAACGGAAAAATACACAATGAATTTTTAAAATTATTAGACGTGGAGGGAAAAAGAGATGAATAATCAGAGCGAGAGCCTCATCAGCAGCATTATTGAAAGCTATGAGAAACACGATCTTACCTGCAAGCTGGACGCGGATACACTGTTGAACAAGGAGACTCTGATCAGTGTGCTGGATAAGATAAGAGAGATCCTGTTTCCGGGATTTTTTGACAAGAACAGAGTCCGTTCCGAATACGTAACCTTCCTTGTGGGAGAAAAAATTGAGTACGTTCAGTATCATCTGAAAAAACAGGTGGCAAAAGCCCTGGGAAATCAGGACAAATGTGCAGGCTGCCCAAGAGCCCAGGCAATGGAGATCGCAGAGCAGCTGGTAAATACATTTCTGGAGAAGATTCCGGCGATCCGCGAAGATCTGTATACAGATGTGCAGGCCTTCTACGAGGGGGATCCTGCTGCCTACAGCACCGATGAGGTTATCTTCTGCTATCCGGGTATGTATGCCATCACCACCTACCGCATTGCCCATGAGCTGTATAAGCTGAATATTCCAATGATTCCGAGAATCATGTCAGAGCATGCCCACAGCCTTACAGGAATCGATATTCATCCGGGAGCCACCATCGGCAAATATTTCTTTATCGACCACGGTACAGGTATCGTTATCGGTGAGACCACAGAGATCGGTGAGCATGTGAAGATTTACCAGGGCGTGACCTTAGGTGCCCTTTCAACAAAGAAGGGACAGCTGCTGAAGGGCAATAAACGTCATCCAACTCTTGGTAATTATGTAACGATCTATGCCAATACCACCGTTCTGGGAGGAGATACCGTGATCGGTGATAACACCACCATCGGAGGAAATGCCTTCATTGTGAACTCTGTGGAGGAGGGTATGAAGGTTAGTATAAAAACTCCGGAGCTTCAGTTTGTCAGTGGTGCAAATGTCACAAAGAAGTAATTGGATATTAGTATAATTGCTAAAAAAACATATGTGATTCTTGAAAAACATTATAATTTTTAGTATAATCTGCTATGTAGGCTATTGTGCATTTTTGCTATTATACATGTGTACTTATTAGTAAAATTGTGTATGTCATAAGCCCGGCTGGTTCAGTTTTCTGTGGGAGGAAAACGTTATTGGGTGAAGGACAGACACGTAAAGGGATGGTAAAGCAAAGGTGCATGCACTGCTCCCTGTGAGACTGATGTACGGAGAAAGAGGACACCGCAGCATCCTGTTATTCCAGTGACAGAAGAGGAACAGACCGGGCAGTGATGGCAGTAGCAGATGAAAAATCCTTCAGATATAAGAGATATATCTGAAGGTGTCCGGACCGTGATCTGAAATTCAGATAACCGTCTGGATCCGCATCCTTCGGATGCAAGGCAACCAGGCAGTACCGCATTGGGAAAGCGGTATTGTGAAAACGAGGTTTTTGTTCTGGCTTCAGGGTCGGAGCAGGCACTTCTTTTAGGAAAAGGTGAGATGTCAATGAGTGAATATGTAGTTGAATTACGGGATTGTACTAAGATCTTCCCGGGCGTAAAAGCTCTCGACAAGATGCAGCTTGCTGTAAAGCCAGGTGAGATCCTGGGTCTGATCGGTGAGAACGGAGCAGGTAAATCTACTCTGATCAAGGTTCTGACCGGTGTGCATCAGGCAGACAGCGGAGCCATCTATGTAAATGGTGAGCAGAAGCATTTTAAAAACCCTAACGATTCTGCAGCAGCAGGAATCGCCTGTGTATATCAGGAGCTGAACATTGAGAAGCTGCTGAGCATCACAGACAACATTTTTATCAACAAATGGATCAAAGGACCTGGCGGACTCCTTGATTACAAGGCAATGCACAAAAAGGCAAAAGAGGTTATGGCCTCTCTTGGACAGGACGTGGATCCAACAAAACCTGCAGGAACATTCGGTATGGGTGTTCAGCAGATGATCGAGATCGCAAAAGCGGTTCTCATCGACGCAAAGATGATTATTATGGACGAGCCTACCTCTTCCCTTGGAGAGAAAGAGGTTGAGCAGCTGATGCAGACCTGTCGTAAGCTGCGTGACCAGGGCGTAGGTATCGTCTTTGTATCTCATAAACTGGAGGAGCTGTTTACACTGTGTGACCGTGTAACAGTAATCCGTGACGGTCAGTATATCGATACAAGAGATATCGCTGACTGGACAAATGATTCCCTGATCGCTGCCATGGTAGGACGTACCCTGGATAACCTGTTCCCGAAGGAGTTCGGAGTAAAAGGCGAGGTTATGCTGGAGGCGAAAAACCTGGTAGAGGGTGGCGTTCTGGATGATGTAAGCTTTAAGGCTTACGGCGGCCAGGTTCTCGGCTTTGCGGGACTGGTTGGTGCAGGACGTACAGAGACCATGCGTGCTGTTTTCGGTGCTGATCCTATCGATTCCGGAAAGATTTTCGTCAAAGGAAAAGAGGTTGTGATCAAAAATCCGGGACAGGCAATCAAGAATGGTATTGCTTTCCTGACTGAGGATAGAAAAGGACAGGGTCTTGTTCTGGCTGAGTCTGTAAAGAACAATCTGATCCTTGCAAACCTGAAGGGCTTCACTTCAGGACTGTTCCTTGACAATAAGAAGATCATGAAGGCTGCTGATGAGAACATTGGTGCTCTTCGTATCAAAACTCCAACTGCTGACGAGCGTGTTGGACAGCTCTCCGGCGGTAACCAGCAGAAGGTAGTTATCGGAAAATGGGTTAACACAAACTGTGATATCTTTATTTTCGATGAGCCAACCCGTGGTATCGACGTAGGTGCGAAGATCGAGGTTTACAATGTAATGAACCGTCTCGTTAAAGCCGGCAAATGTGTAATCATGGTATCCTCCGAGCTTCCGGAGATCCTTGGAATGTCTGACCGTGTATATGTAATGCGCGGTGGAAAGATCATGGCCGAAGTAGAGCGCGACAGCAAATATTTCAATCAGGAGAGCCTCATGAAGGCAGCTTGGGGAGGAAACTTAAATGAATAAGAAATCTAATGGAATTATGGCGTATCTGGGTACAATCGGTGCCCTTCTGATCCTTTGTGTGCTGTGGACAATCCTCAGCAAAAACTTCCTGACATACAGCAACCTTATGTCAGTTCTGAAACAGACATCCTTTAACGCACTTCTGTCAACCGGTATGCTGTTCTGTCTGATCACAGCAGGTATCGAGCTTTCAGTAGGTGCTAACGCTACATTCAGTGCCTGCGTAATGGGTATGCTGGTAACAAGAGGCGTTACAAATCCTGTTCTTCTGATCGTGATCGCCCTGATCATGGGTACTCTAATCGGTCTGATCAACGGAACTCTGCTTACAAGACTTCACCTGCCTCATCCATTCGTATCCACACTGGGTATGAAAAACTTCCTGTGGGGTGCTGCTCTTCTGGTAACAGGATCTCAGATGATCAGCTTTAATGCAGCTCCTGGTGTTATGTGGCTTGGATCTGCAACAATCGGTGGATTCCCTGTATCCTTCATCGTAGTTGTAGTAATCTACATCCTTCTGCACATTCTTCTGACCAAGACAGCTCTTGGACGTTCTATCTACTGTGCAGGTGGAAACATGGAGGCAACAAGACTTTCCGGTATCAACTCTGCTAACGTTCTGACATTCTGCTACGCTCTGTCCGGATTCATGGCAGCTCTGGCTGGTATCGTTTCTGTTGGACGTTCCGGTATCTGTAACGGTACAAACGCTATCCAGCCATACGATACAGACGCTATCGCAGCCTGCGTTATCGGTGGTGCATCCTTCATGGGTGGAAAAGGAACAATGTTCGGAACCATGCTTGGTGCTCTGATCATCTCTGTTCTTCGTAACGGATTCTCTCTGCTGGCAATCGATTCTGCAGTACAGAACATGGTACTGGGTCTCGTAATCATCGGAGCCGTTCTTCTCGACGTAACACGTGAGAACATGGCAGCTAAAGCTCGCCGTAAAGCAGCTGCAGCTCAGGCTAAATAAAGAACTGCTGTAAGCAGCGAAGCGGATGAAAACGGTCTGCTTTCCTTACTGAAATTTTCAGGGGGTTGTCGCAACAACTGTTGCGACAGCCCCCTTTTGTGTTGCCTGCCAGGCTCTGTAATGGTATGATGAGGGGAAGTAAAGGAGAAGTATCGGATGGAGGAAATAAAAGAGAAAATCAGAAAAAAATTCAGGGAAATGTCCATTATGAAAAAGATATTTCTGGGCTATCTCAGCACCATTGTACTGGGAACAATCCTTCTTCTTCTGCCTGTTTCCAGCAGGGCAGGAAGAGTTCCCTTCAGTGATGCCCTGTTTACATCCACCTCAGCAGCCTGTGTTACGGGACTGATCCGGTTTGATACCTGGTCCACCTGGACACTGTTCGGACAGATGGTGCTTTTGCTTCTGATCCAGGTGGGAGGCGTGGGATTTATGACCATTGCCATTATGATCATGACCATGACGGGAAAGAAGATCGGTCTGAATTCAAGAGTAATGATGCAGAATGCCATCTCCGCTCCCCAGCTGGGAGGAATCACTGGTGTGGTGCGCTTTATCCTGAAGGGAACTGCCATTGTGGAGGGGGCAGGCGCTGTTCTGCTGGCCATTTTCTATGTGCCCAGACTGGGGCCGGCCCAGGGAATCTGGTATTCCCTGTTTCATTCCGTTTCGGCTTTCTGCAATGCGGGCTTTGATCTGATGGGACAGATGGAGCCGGGCTCCTCTATGATCACGGTGGCGGGAAACTGGTATGTGAACCTTGTGCTGATGCTGTTGATCATCATAGGTGGAATCGGTTTTTTTGTATGGAGAGATCTGATCGAGCAGAAATTCAGGTTTAAGGGCCTTCGCCTTCAGTCAAAAATAGCCCTGGCCATGTCAGCATTTCTCCTGATCAGTGGTGCAGTGACCATCTTTCTTCTGGAACTGGGAGGAGAGGTCTTTGCTTCCATGGGTCCGGGGGAGCGGATTCTGGTGAGTCTGTTTCAGTCTGTAACCTGCAGAACCGCCGGCTTTAATACCGTTGATTATTCGGCGCTGACCTCAGCCACCCATATGGCCATGATCGGACTGATGCTGATCGGCGGATCACCGGGATCCACCGCAGGAGGTATGAAGACCACCACCGCAGCAGTGCAGCTGCTCACTGTGGTGGCTGTGTTCAAGGGACGGAAAGAGGTGGATGTGTTCCATCGCTCCATTGAGGACAGCATTGTGAGAACTGCTGGCTGTGTCACCACCATGTATCTGTTTCTGGCTCTGGTAAGTGCCTATGTCATTTCTGCGGTGGAGGGTCTTCCCATTGTCACGGCCCTGTTCGAGACTGCCTCGGCTGTGGCCACTGTTGGTGTCACCATGGGCATCACCTCCGGTGTGGGAATGCTCAGCAAATGCATCCTGATGGCACTGATGATCTTTGGCAGAGCCGGCTCACTTACCATTTTGTGTGTGTTTGCCTCCAGTACCAGAAAACCCCAGCCGAAATATCCGGCGGAGAAGGTACAGGTGGGATAGAGGAAGGATAAAGGAGAACGAATATGAAATCTGTTTTAGTAGTGGGACTTGGACGCTTTGGCAGGCATCTTGCAAGAAAGATGCAGGATGACGGTCACAGCGTGCTGGCTGTGGAGATCTCTGAGGAAAGGGCTGATGCAGCTGTAAACATGCTGCAGAACATTGAGATCATGGATTGCCGTGAGGAGGAGGTGCTCCGTTCTCTGGGAGTGGAGAATTTTGACCTCTGTGTGGTGGCTGTGGGGGATGATTTTCAGACCACCCTGGAGATTGTGGTGCTGCTGAAGGATCTGGGAGCCAGATATATTGTGGCCAGAGCCACAAGGGATGTACACAGAAAGCTGCTGTTGAGAAACGGTGCGGATTTTGTGGTGTATGCAGAGAAGGATATGGCGGAGCGCCTGGCTGTGAAGTTTGGCATGGATGATATCTTTGACTATATCCAGCTCAGCGATGAGGTGGGAGTCTATGAGATTCGTACTCCGAAGGAGTGGATCGGAAAGACAGTGGCCCAGCTGAATGTCCGGGCTGCCTATCAGGTGAATATTCTGGGAAGCAAGAGCAATGATATCCTGATTCCCATGATCGAGCCGGACTATGTGTTTAATTCCGAGGACAGCCTGTATGTGATGGGAGATAAGAAGCACATCAGAAAACTTGTCCATAACTGAGTATCTGGCTTTACAGGCGAAAAATGCAGAAAAAAAGCGGTGACTTCAATCAGTCATCGCTTTCTTTTTTTGCTGTTTTTCCTGTTGCATGGGTGGGATTCTCCTGTGTTTCCTCACTGGTTCCTTTGCCCCGGACTGTTTTTGCCACCAGAAGAACGGCATAGCAGAATACAGGTACCACAATGGTGGAGTAGATGGAGGCCATCAGCATGCCCCCTGCATTGGGATGGTCCAGAAGGGCAAATACCAGAGTAGAGCCATAAAGACCCAGCAGAAGGAGAACACCCAGAAGCGCCAGGATTCGTTTGCATTTGTTCATAGCTGCTCCTTTTTGTTGTTTTCTTCATTATATCGGTTCCTGATATAAAAGTCACCCTGTTGGAAATAGTTCATAAAAATTTCACTAGGTAGAATGGCAGAAAAAGCGTAAAATAAGAGGGTGGAGCAGCATGGTTCCGGTACCCTTCCGGGGCTGCTGTAAAACAGAAAAATGAAAGGATAGAGAAACATGAATTGGTTAAAGTATAATCTTCAGAGATTGATGCAGGGAAGATACGGTGTGGATTCCCTGGGCAGGTTCTGTCTTGGAGCTTCTGTGCTTCTGCTGCTGTTATCGGGACTTCTTGTGCGGGTGCCGGTGCTGGGCAGTCTCACAAACACGGCAGGTCTGCTGCTGTTGTTCTACACCTATTTCCGGATGTTTTCCAGAAATATTCCCAAACGATATGAGGAGAACAGGAGATTTCAGAAAAAATACAATCTGTTTTCCCGGGCGGCAGGGGATAAGACCCACAGATATTACAGATGCTCCTGCTGCGGGCAGACCATTCGTGTGCCAAAGGGCAAGGGCAGGATTCAGATTACCTGTCCCAAATGCAGAAATTCCTTTGTGAAGAAGACATGATGGAAAGTGTGAGGAAATGTTTGGATATATTACGATTGATCAGGACGAGTTAAAGGGAAAGGACCAGAGAAAATACAGAGAATACTACTGCGGAGTATGTCGGGATATCAAAAAACGCTCCGGGCAGCTGCCCAGGGCGTTTCTTACATATGACATGACCTTTCTGGCTATTCTTCTGTCCTCTCTTTCGGAGGATGAGGAGCAGAGGGAGAAGAAGCGTTGCTGTCTGCATCCGGTGAGAAAAACAGAGAGTATCACGAATCGGTGGACCCAGTATGCGGCAGATATGAATGTGCTGCTGGTATACCACAATCTGATGGATGACTGGCTGGATGAGAAAAAGCTGAACAGCAGAATGGCTGCGGGACTGATGAAGGGTACCTGCAGAAAGCTGGAGGAGCTGTATCCCCACCAGTCCAGGGCCATTGCCACCTATCTGGAGGCCCTTCACAAAACAGAGCAGGAGAATTCCCCTGATATTGACAGGGCCTCCGGTCTTACAGGAGTGCTGATGGGGAACTGTTTTCTGCCCCTGCCACATTGTGGAAACAGGAGCTTAGAACCCTGGGATTTTTCCTGGGAAAGTGGATTTATCTGATGGATGCCTGGGCAGATGTGGATAAGGACAGAAAAAACGGCAATTACAACCCCTTTCTGTTTCTGGCGGAGGAGCCGGATTTTCAGGAGCGGGCACACAGGATCCTGATGATGATGGCAGCTGAGGCAGCCAGAGCATTTGAACTGCTGCCCATTGTCGAAAATGTGGACATCCTGCGGAATATATTGTATTCTGGAATTTGGAACACTTACAGAAAAATACAGAAAGAAAAGATGGATAAAACATGAAAGACCCATACCAGGTGCTGGGCGTAACAAGAGATGCCAGCACCGATGAGATAAAAAAAGCATATCGTCAGCTCAGCAGAAAATACCATCCGGATGCCAATGTGAACAATCCGGATAAGGATGCGGCTGAGGAGAAGTTTAAGGAGATTCAGCAGGCCTATAAACAGGTCATGTATGAAAAGGAACATGGGACTTCCTATGGGGGAAGCGGATATGGATACGGGAATTCCGCCGGGGGAAACGGCTATGGAAATCCCTATGGGAACAGAGGCTATGAGCAGCAGGAGGATCCCTTTGGTGGTTTTGGCGGCTTCGGAGGGTTTGGTCCCTTTGGCTTTGGCTATGGTTCCGCCGGATCCCAGGTTCGTTATGAGAATGTGGAGCAGCAGGCTGCTGCCAATTATATTAACAGCCGTCATTATCAGGAGGCAATGAATGTGCTGGAGCGCATGGAGCAGAGAAGTGCTGTATGGTATTATCTCCATGCCCAGGCCAATGCAGGTCTGGGAAACAATGTGAATGCCCTCTCGGATGCAGAGACAGCTGCACGGATGGATCCGGATAATCCGCTGTACAGACAGCTGGTACAGATGCTTTCTTCCGGCACAGGCTGGTATACCTCTACAGGAGGCAGTTATGGCTATGAGCCCTGCAGCTGCGGCAGTTCACTGGCAAATCTGTGTACCTGCTGTATCTGTTCAAGCTGCTGTACACCGGGCTGTTTTTGTTGCTGCTGACGGGGAAGAGAGGAAAGGAGATACTGTACATGGATATGGCAACTACATGGCTGGAGCAGTTTTATCATGAAACGGAGCAGGAGGATCGGGAGGAGATTTTCCAGGCCGGCCTGAAGGAAGAGGGAATGACAAGGGAGAATGAATTCCGGAAAAAACTCTGGGAGCTGAGGTATGTTCCCTGCAAGGGAGAAAAGGCACCGGTGGATCATTATATGAAGATCTTTCTCTCCATTGATACTCTGGGGCGCACAAAACCGGGATTCTTTTCCAACCGGTTCATCCAGAAGGAGATTCAGTCTCTGAAGGGAATCATGGGAATGGATCTGGCGGAGGAATACGGGGAGATGGGAAAGGAGCTGCTGTTTGAAGAGCTGAAACACCTGGCCCGCACCTATATCACCATCTGTCAGGATGACAGAAATTTCAGCACTATGATTCTGGGTGTTGGAAAACTCAGCAAGGAGAAGCTTACTGAAAAAATTGCAGATAAGGTATATTTTCTTACCCGGGAGGTTCCCGCCCTGCATCATTTTGAGGAACTGGTGGAGCCCTTTTCCAGGGCAATGATTCAGGTATATTACGAAATGTACCCAAAAAAGGCGGATCGCCGCCGCCTTCAGGAGAGACTGGAGGGAAGAAACGGAGAGGAGAACATGCATGAGCAGTGAAAAATACGAATACGACTGGGAGGAGGCTCTGGAGGAGGAGCAGAAGGCCCGGAATGAGGCTGCTCAGCGTGAGCTGAAGAAGCAGGCGGAAAAACAGAAGAAGCCGGAGAAAAACAGGCCTCAGAGGAAGCAGTCCGAAGAGCCGGAGCGAAACAGACCCCTGAGGAAACGGCCGGAGCGTCCAAACTCCAATAACAACAGATTGCAGGAGGATCCCAACAGGGGAAAGAATTCTCAGCTTCTGCAGCTGGTGCTGATGGGGATTTCAGCGCTGCTGCTTCTGATGGTGTATTTTGGGGGAACAGCCTCCACAGGTGCCAAAAATGAGGTGCCCTACAATCAGTTTCTGACCATGGCCCAGGAGGGGCAGATCACAGAGGTGACTCTGCAGGAGGATACCATTGTGTTCCATGGTACTTCTGCCTCAGAGGTGTATAAGACAAAGCTGGTGGGAGATGAGAACGCCCTTGTGGAGTTGCTGAAGGATAAGGATATCCAGCTCCAGAAAAAGGAACCATCCGCTCTGAATGAGGTGCTTTCACTGGTGCTGAACATTGCCATTCCTCTGATCATTTTCATGGTTGGAATGTCCGTTATCATGAAAAAGGCCGGAAAAGGCGGCATGATGGGAGTGGGCAAGAGCAAGGCAAAAACCTATATCCAGCAGGATACAGGTATTACCTTCCGGGATGTGGCCGGTGAGGATGAGGCCAAGGAGTCACTGCAGGAGGTGGTGGGCTTCCTGCATGAGCCGGAGAAATATATTCAGATCGGTGCAAAGCTGCCGAAGGGTGTGCTGCTGGTGGGCCCTCCGGGAACCGGTAAGACACTGCTGGCCAAGGCGGTGGCAGGAGAGGCCCATGTGCCCTTCTTCTCCCTGTCTGGCTCTGAATTTGTAGAGATGTTTGTGGGCGTGGGTGCATCCCGTGTTCGTGACCTGTTTGAGGAAGCAAAGAAAAATGCTCCCTGTATCATTTTTATCGATGAGATCGATGCCATTGGTAAGTCCAGAGACAGCCGTTTCGGAGGCAATGATGAGCGTGAGCAGACTCTGAACCAGCTGCTGGCAGAGATGGATGGTTTTGACAGCTCCAAGGGAATCCTGATCCTGGCTGCCACCAACCGTCCTGAGATCCTGGATCCGGCGCTGCTGCGTCCAGGCCGTTTTGACAGACGGGTTATTGTGGACCGCCCTGATCTGAAGGGCCGTGTGAACATTCTGAAGGTGCATGCAGATAAGGTTCTGCTGGATGAAACCGTGGATCTGGAGGAGATTGCTCTGGCCACCTCCGGTGCTGTGGGCTCGGATCTTGCCAATATGGTGAATGAGGCTGCCATTCTGGCGGTAAAGAATGGAAGAAATGCCGTCTCCCAGAAGGATCTCTTTGAGTCTGTGGAGGTGGTTCTTGTGGGTAAGGAGAAGAAGGATCGTATTCTCAGTCAGGAGGAGCGAAGAATAGTATCCTACCACGAGGTGGGCCATGCCCTTGTCAGTGCCCTGCAGAAGGATGCGGAGCCTGTTCAGAAGATCACCATCGTTCCCCGTACCATGGGTGCCCTGGGTTATGTAATGCAGGTGCCGGAGGAGGAGAAATACCTGAATTCCAAGAATGAGCTGGAAGCTATGGTGATCGGACTGCTGGCAGGTCGTGCGGCAGAGGAGCTGGTATTTGACAGTATCACCACCGGCGCAGCCAATGATATTGAGAGAGCCACAAAGATTGTCCGTGCCATGATCACCCAGTACGGCATGTCAGAGGCCTTTGGTCTCATCGGACTGGCCCAGCAGGAGGATAAATATCTGGGAGGCCGAGTTGTGATGAACTGCGGCGACGCCACTGCCACAGAGATCGATCATGAGGTGATGCGTGTTCTGAAGGAGTCCTATGAGACAGCCAAGAGCATGCTGGCCGGAAACAGAGATGTTCTGGACCGCATTGCAGACTTCCTGATTCAGAAGGAGACCATCACAGGAAAGCAGTTTATGGAGCTCTATCACCAGGTGCTGGAGGAGCGTCAGAGAACAGAGGATCCTGATTACTTTTTTGATTCCGAGGATTCGGAGGAGGAATAAGACCGGTCAGGACAGAGAATAACAGGCAGGTGTGAGATGGCATTTCAGATTGAAGAAGAACTGAAAAAACTTCCGGCCAGGCCCGGTGTGTATCTGATGCACAATGACAGAGATGAGATCATCTATGTGGGAAAGGCCGTAAGCCTGAAAAACAGGGTGCGCCAGTATTTTCAGACCAGCAGGAACAAGGGGCTGAAGATTGAATCCATGGTTCCACAGATTGCCCGCTTTGAGTACATTGTTACGGATTCGGAACTGGAGGCTCTGGTGCTGGAGTGTAATCTGATCAAGGAGTACAGGCCCAAGTACAATACCATGCTGAAGGATGATAAGGCATATCCCTTTATTCAGGTCACTGTCCAGGAGGAGTATCCAAGGGTACTCTTTGCCAGGCAGATGAAAAAGGACAGATCCAGATATTTTGGTCCCTATACCAGCGCCGGTGCTGTGAAGGAGACCATTGAGCTGGTGAGGAAGCTGTATCAGCTTCGGGCCTGCAGCAAAAAGCTGCCGGCTGAGCAGGGAAAGGACAGACCCTGTCTGTACTATCACATCCATCAGTGCAAGGCGCCCTGCCAGGGCTGGGTGGATCCGGAGAAATACAGAGAACAGGTGAATAAGGCGCTGAGATTTCTCAATGGAAATTTCCAGGAGGAGCTGAAAGAGCTGACGGAGAAGATGCAGAAGGCTTCAGAGGAATGGCGCTTTGAGGAGGCGGCAGAGCTGAGGGACCTGATTGAAAGTGTAAAGAGGATCGGTGAACATCAGAAGATCACCAGCAGCAGCGGCGAGGACAGGGATGTGATCGCCCTGGCGGAGGAGAATTCCGAGGCAGTGGTACAGGTGTTTTTTGTCAGGGACGGAAAGATCATCGGAAGGGAGCATTTCTTCCTGAAAACAGCTCCGGGAGAGACCAGGGGCGACTGTATGCTGTCCTTTCTGAAGCAATATTATGCCGGTACGCCCTTTATTCCCCGGGAGATCCTGCTTTCCGACGAGATTGAGGAGCGGGAGGTGCTGGAGACCTGGCTGTCGGGAAAACGGGGACATGGGGTACATATTCTTGTGCCTAAGAAGGGTCCGAAGGAGAAGCTGGTGCTGCTGGCGAAGAGAAATGCAGGCATTGTTCTGGATCAGGACAGAGAGCGGCTGAAACGGGAAGAGGGGCGCACCATCGGTGCCGTCCGTCAGATCGGCCAGTGGCTGGGCATGGATCCGCCGAAACGGATCGAGGCCTTTGATATTTCCAATATCAGCGGTTTTCAGTCTGTGGGTTCCATGGTGGTCTATGAAAAGGGCAGACCGAAAAGGGCTGATTACAGAAAATTCCGTATCAGAACAGTGGAGGGTCCCAACGACTATGCCAGCATGGAGGAGGTCCTTACCAGAAGGTTCAGAAGAGGGCTGGAGGAGGATGCAGGTTTTGAACTGCTGCCGGACCTGATTATGATGGACGGTGGCAGAGGTCAGGTAAACATCTGTTGCAGCGTTCTGGAAAAGCTGGGCCTTCAGATTCCTGTCTGTGGAATGGTGAAAGATGATCGCCACAGAACACGTGGTTTGTATTATAATAATATTGAGATTCCAATTGACACCGCCAGTGAGGGCTTTCATCTGATCACCAGGATCCAGGATGAGGCTCACCGGTTTGCCATTGAATATCACAGACTGCTCCGCAGCAAGGGGCAGGTGCATTCTGTTCTGGATGATATCCCAAATGTGGGACCCGCCAGAAGGAAAGCTCTGATGAAGAGGTATCAGAGCCTGGATGCCATGCGGGAGGCTTCTGTGGAGGAGCTGAAGCAGCTGGAAACAATGAATGAGCGTGCAGCAGTGTCTGTATACGAATTCCTACATAAAAACGAAGAAAAAGAGGAAGGAAAAAGCAATGCAAAAGAGGAGAATTGAACTTCAGAAGGTTGTGGATGCAATGAGTCTGGTGAATGCGACTCCGGAGGTGGATCTGACAGATCGCTACATCACTGTTCCGGAGCTGAACCGTCCGGCTCTTCAGCTGACCGGTTACTATGAGCATTTTGAAAAAGAGCGTATTCAGGTCATCGGATATGTGGAGTATACCTATCTTGAGAGCATGGGTGAGGAGAAAAAATACCAGGCCTATGAGGAACTGATGTCCAGAGGCATTCCCTGTGTGATCTTTACAACGGAGGTGCTGCCATCGGAGGAGTACCTGAATCTGGCAAAGAAATACAATGTACCAACCTTCACTACCAAGAGAAGCACATCCTCCTTCTCTGCGGAGCTGATGAGATGGCTGGGCGTGCAGCTGGCACCTACCATTTCTGTGCACGGTGTTCTTGTGGATGTAATGGGTGAGGGAATCCTGATCATGGGAGAGAGCGGTATCGGTAAATCTGAGGCGGCTCTGGAGCTGGTAAAGAGAGGACATCGTCTTGTCAGTGACGATGTGGTGGAGATCAGCCGTGTGTCTGAGGTTACCCTGGTAGGTACTGCCCCTGACATGACAAGACATTTTATTGAGCTGCGAGGCATCGGAATCATTGATGTAAAGACCCTGTTTGGTATCCAGAGTGTTGAAAATACAAAATCCATTGATCTGGTCATCCAGCTGGAGGACTGGGATAAGGACAAAGAGTATGACCGCATGGGACTGGAAGAGCAGTATATTGAGTTCCTTGGAAATAAGGTTGTTACTCATACCCTGCCGGTTCGTCCGGGACGAAATCTGGCAATCATCGTAGAAACGGCAGCTATCAACCACAGACAGAAGAAGATGGGTTACAATGCTGCCAAAGAGCTGTATCGCCGCGTGCAGGAAAATCTTGCAAAAAAACGCTTATGATAAAAATTTAAATAAAAGGAGCAGATTACTATGTCAAATCCAATCGTAACAATTACCATGGAGAACGGATCTGTTATGAAAGCAGAGCTGTATCCGGAAATCGCACCAAACACTGTGAACAACTTCATCAGCCTTGTGAAAAAAGGTTTTTATGACGGTCTGATCTTCCACCGTGTAATCGCAGGCTTTATGATCCAGGGTGGCTGTCCTCAGGGAACAGGAACAGGTGGCCCAGGCTATGCCATCAAGGGAGAGTTCTCTCAGAATGGCTTTGAAAATAATCTGGCTCATACACCGGGTGTTCTTTCCATGGCAAGAGCAATGCATCCTGATTCAGCAGGAAGCCAGTTCTTCATCATGCACAAAACCTCTCCACATCTGGACGGATCCTATGCAGCCTTCGGAAAGGTGACAGAGGGACTGGATGTGGTGGAGGACATCGCAATGACAACTACAGGCTGGGCGGATCGTCCGGTGGTACCTCAGAAGATCGCATCCATGACTGTGGAGACCTTCGGTGTGGAGTATCCGGAACCAGAGAAAGTCTGATCACAGAAAGTGGTTCATGAACTGGCAGTGAAGGGGACTGCGAATGTCCCCTTTACTGAAAGAACTGTACAGAGACAATCTGTGCAGAGATGATCGGTATACAGAAAAAGGGAATGCCCTGGCAGTTTTGCCGGGGCATTCCCTTTTTCTGTATATCTGTAACTGGCAATGGTTGTTTTTCAGGATTCCTCTGTATTGGACTGAGGGGCGATTTCTTCCTCAGAATCAGGTTCAGGGGGTTCCGGTGTATCAGCCTCCTCCCCCTCATCCTCAGGTTTCTCATCCTCAGGCTCCTCCTCTTCCTTCTTATCCTCCTCCGGCTTCGGAGGAGGAGTAGGTGCAGGAGTAGGAGTAGGTGTGGGAGTAGGTGGCACATAGCACTGTGTACAGTGGGTGACAGGCATATACATGGTGTCAAAGTACTCTGTAACACGGCTGCAGCCGTTTCCTGCCAGAAGTCCTGTCTTCGGACAGATGGTGGCCTCCTTTACTGTCTGGGGTACAGGGAAGGACTGGTTAACCAGATGTTTTGTCTGATCCACCCGGTTCATAACCCTGGTCCACAGTCCCTTGTGATAGTTTCTGTATTCCTCCGGAAGATCCAGACTGACATCACAGCCTGCCCAGATGGCAGCTGTGTAGTAGGGAGTAAAGCCGGCGAACACAAGATCACGGAAGGTGTTGGTGGTACCGGTTTTTCCGGCCACCGTCATGTTGTTCAGCTGATAGTCCACACCGGTACCTTTTGTGATAACATCCAGCATGGCATTGGTCAGCAGATAGGCTGTGCTTTCCTTGAAGATCCGTGTCTGGATAGGTGTATGCTCCAGAACGATATTTCCCGCGGAATCCACCACCTTTGTATAGAAGGTGGGCTGTGTATAAACACCGCCGTTGGCAATGGCTGCGTAGGCGGCTGTCAGCTCCAGGTTGCTGACACCGTTGGTGATACCGCCCAGTGCCAGAGGCTGGATCACGTCCCATTCAGGGTCATCGATGAGCTTTTCAAAGCCCATGCGCAGCAGGTAATTCATACCTGTCTGGGGAGTGATCTGGTCCAGAACCTTGACAGCCGGAATATTGTAGGAGTTCTGGATGGCAGTACGCACCGTCACATCTCCATGGAAGGAGTTGTCTGCATTGTGGATGGGACTTCCGTCTGAGTAGTTGTAGGGCTCATCTGTCAGTACCGTGGCAAGGGAGATCTCTCCGGAATCAAGAGCCGGTCCGTAGGTGGACAGGATCTTGAAGGTGGATCCCGGCTGCCGGTAGGCATCGGTGGCACGGTTCAGCGTGAGACTGGCTGTTTTTTCACCACGGCCTCCTACAATGGCCTTCACATAGGAGGTTCTCTGATCCAGAATGGTCATGGCTGCCTGGGGCTGGGGAGTGCAGGTGTACCATTCAGCTATGATGGTGTCACCGGGCTGCACCATGGCGGCACGGTACTGGTCAATATAGCTGACCGCCTCCTCCTCCGTATCAAAGAGCAGGTCAAAATCCGGATCATAATTCCGGAAATACAGCTGCAGCATCTCACGGCTATAGTTCTGCAGTTCCCCCTCCGGATTCTGAACGGTCATGGCCCAGTCCAGAGCCACTGTAACACGTCCGGGATAGTTGTCCTCATTGCAGAACTCTTCGTCCATAATGGACTGGATCTCGGGGTCCTGGGTGGTATAGATGCGAAGACCACCGCTGTAGATGGCATTGTTTGCCTGGACAGATGTATAACCCCTCTGCTGCATCAGATCCTTCTTCAGCTGAACGATCAGCTCATCCACGAAATAGGAATAGGGTTCCTCTGTGGTGGTGGACTCTGACTGAACGGCAATTCGGTCATATACATTGTCTGCCAGAGCTTCCTGATACTGCTCCTCTGTGATATAGCTCTGATCTCTCATATCACGCAGCACCTTTTCCCGTCTGTCCGCATTCTTTTCCGGATGATTGATGGGATTCCATTTGGTGGGATTCTGGGGGATTGCCGCCAGAACTGCACACTCGGAAAGGGTCAGCATGGAGCTGGGTTTTCCGAAATATTTCTGGGATGCTGTCTGGATGCCGTAGCAGCCGGAACCGAAGTTCACCGTGTTCAGATAGTTTTCAAGAATCACCGCCTTGGGATCCTTGACCTCTGCTGCCAGTGCTGCCTCCAGCTTCACAGCCAGATACTGTTCCTGCAGCTTTCGCCGGATTCGCTGGAGCTTTGTCTCCTGGGTCCAGCTGGTAAAGACATTGTTTTTCAGCAGCTGCTGGGTGATGGTGCTGGCACCCTCTGTCCTTCTGAGACCGGTGCTGACCGCCACAGCCATGGCCCGGAGCATACCCTGGGGATCAATTCCGTTATGGGTATAAAATCTGGAATCCTCAATGGCCACAATGGCATGCTGCATATCCTCGGGGATCTCATTGATGGAAACGGAGATTCTGTTTCCTTCTGATGAGTTCAGCTTCTGTATCAGGTTGCCGTCTGCATCGTAGATCATGGTGGCCTGACCAAGGGGCATGATGTTTACATCCTCAATATCCGGTGCTCCGTCGATGATTCCCCTGTAGGCACCAAATGCCAGCAGAGAGCAGCAGACGATCACCGCAGCTATGACGAACAGTCCGATACGGAGTGCGGAGACACCTGCCTTGTTTCCAAGCATGGCAGAGTGAGAATCCAGCTCGTTCAGCCTCTTCTGCACGCCTCTTTTTCCTAGATTCATATTATTTACCTCCTTAAAGGATCTTTTATGAAATCAGACAATTTCTCAGGTTAAGTATAACAAAATTCATTTTGCAGGGAAAGTGTCAAAAAGAAAGTTCACATTTTCACCGCAAATGTGATACCATGAGTACAGTTCATGCAGAAAAAGCTGCAGCGAAGAGAGTTGAAGTATTATTAAAGGGGAGCAGAATATGCAGGAAACCTACAGAACAGTATACAGAGGCGGAACAGGGGAAATTGTGGAGAAGAAATCCCGCTTTATTGCAGATATCAGACTGGTGGAGAGCGAGGAGGAAGCCCTGGCCTTTATTGAAGGAAAAAGGAAGCAGTACTGGGATGCAAGGCATCACTGCTTTGCCTATATTATCGGAGACATGGAGCAGACTGTGCGGGCCAGCGATGACGGAGAGCCCTCCGGTACAGCAGGAAAACCCATTCTGAATGTGCTGCAGGGAGAGGGACTCAGGAACATTGTGGCAGTTGTGACCAGATATTTCGGTGGAACTCTTCTTGGAACAGGAGGGCTTGTACGGGCCTATTCCCAGGCGACCCAGGAGGGGTTGAAGGAGAGTATTCTCATTGATAAGAAGCTGGGAGCTGTTCTTCGGATCGAGACAGATTATGTGGGCCTTGGCAAGATTCAGTATATTATGGGACAGAGGGGAATTCCCCTGCTAGGCTCTGAGTATACAGAGTCGGTTGCACTGGAGGCCATGGTACCTGTTTCGGAGGAGAAGGCATTTACAGCGGAGCTGATCGATGCCACCAACGGAGGGGTCAGGATCGAGAAGACGGACACCTGCTATTATGGGGAGGTGAACGGAGAGGTTCTTACAGGAGCAGCTCTGAACGGTGAAGACAGCTGAGATGGGACTGGAAAACCAGAGAAAGCAGCAGAAATTTGCGAAGCTGGTGTTCTTGTGCTATGATACCAGGATAGCAGAATATGAAATCAGTAGTATAATAATAAAGGAAAGAATAATCTATGCAGCGATTTGAAACAAATTCTCCTGAGGAGACATTTCTTCTGGCAAAGAAGCTGGGGGAACAGGCCCAGGGAGGAATGATCTTCACATTAAATGGTGATCTGGGTGTGGGAAAAACTGTTTTTACCCAGGGAATGGCAAAGGGTCTGGGGATTGATGAGCCGGTGAACAGTCCTACCTTCACCATTGTGCAGGAGTATGAAAGCGGACGTCTTCCGCTGTATCATTTTGATGTGTACAGAATCGGTGATCCGGAGGAGATGGAGGAAATCGGATACGACGACTATTTCTTCGGCGAGGGAGTCACTCTTATTGAGTGGGCGGAGCTGATTCAGGAACTGATTCCGGAGAACAGAATCAGTATCACCATCGAAAAGAATCCGGAAAAAGGCTTTGATTACAGAATGATCACAATAGAAGGGATGGAAGAAGCATGAAATTACTGGCAATTGACAGCTCAGGCATGGTGGCCTCCATTGCTGTCTGGGAGGACGATCTCCTTCTGGCGGAATATACAGTGAATTATAAGAAAACCCATTCCCAGACACTGCTTCCTATGCTGGATGAGGTGTCCGGAATGATTGAACTGGACCTGAATACGGTGGATGCCATTGCGGTGACAAAGGGTCCGGGATCCTTTACCGGACTTCGTATTGGCTCTGCCACAGCCAAGGGACTGGGACTGGCGTTGAAGAAGCCGGTGGTTCCTGTGCCCACAGTGGATGCGCTGGCCTACAATGCAGTCTATGCACCGGGCTATATCTGTCCGATTATGGATGCAAGACGTTCCCAGGTATATACAGGTCTGTATACCTTTGAGGGAAGAGAGATGAAAACTGTCATGGAACAGGTGCCCCTCTCTGTTGCTGATCTGGCAGAAAAGCTGAATCAGCTGGAGGCACCGGTGCTGTTTCTTGGAGATGGCGTTCCGGTTTATGAGAAGCTTCTCGGTGAGCTTCTTACTGTTCCTTATTCCTTTGCACCGGCGCATATGAACAGACAGAGAGCCGGCTCGCTGGCAGCTCTGGCAGCTGTGCTGTATGAGCAGGGTCAGGTGGTGTCTGCCATGGAGTACCAGCCGGATTATCTCCGTCTGTCCCAGGCAGAGAGGGAAAGAGCAGAGCGGGAGGCAAAGCAGGCATGATCATCAGAGAGATGTGCATGGCAGATCTGGAGCAGGTGGTGCCTCTGGAACAGGAGAATTTCAGCACCCCCTGGTCAGAGGCGGATTTTGCCGGATATCTTCCCAGGGAGGAAGGGCTGTTTCTGGTGGCTGAGGAGAAGGGAACCCTGCTGGGTTACTGTGGTGTGATCCTGTCTCCGCCGGAGGGGGATATTACCAATGTATCTGTCAGCTCCGGAGCCAGAAGAAGGGGCGTTGGCCGGGCTCTTGTGGAGGAGATGCTGAAGAGAACACAGGAACTGGGTGTGGACACACTGTTTCTGGAGGTCAGAAAAAGCAACGAGGCAGCCATTGCACTGTATCAGAAGCAGGGCTTTAAAGAGGTGGGAATCCGAAAGAACTATTACGAAAAACCCACAGAGGATGCCCTGATCATGACAAGAGTACCGGAATGACTGTGAGCAGCAGTAAAAGAAAGGCGGAGGAAATATGACAGGAGCATTTGATTGGATTTTAGCTGCAATCTGTACTGTATGTGCAGTTCTTCTTCTCAGTGGACACGGGGATGGGTTGATGAAGATGTTTGGTTCGGACTCTTCCCGGCAGATGTCCATGAAAGTGGAAAAAAAGAGAACAAAGGAGCAGGAGCTTAAGTTTCAGAGGGCAATGGGTGCATACTGTGCTGTTGTGGCAGTGTGTGAGATTGTTCTGGCATTATTTGGAAATGCGAACAGAATGGTCCCTGTTGTTACAATTGTGATCGGAATTGCCGGTCTTGTGGCTGTTGTGATGTATATGAGGCGCCTGTCATAGGAAAGTGACAGGGATGCGTGGAGCTGAGCAGGCTCCCGGATAAGGATAGAACACGAAGGTAGTATATGAAGACAGATACATTTTTTACAATGTCAAAAGCAGATGAGCTTCTTCTGGAGGTGCTGGCGGCGGAACCGGATCCCGGGATCCCTGTAAAGGGGATCATTCAGATCGTTCACGGCAACTGTGAGCACAAGGAAAGATATCTGCCATTTATCCGATATATGACTTCGGCAGGATATGCCTGTATTATTCATGATCACAGAGGTCACGGAAGAAGTGTGCGCAGTCAGGAAGATCTGGGATATATGTATGGACTGGGAGAGAAGGGACTTCTTTCAGATATCCATCAGATCACTGTGATGGCCAAGAAGAGATGGCCGGGACTTCCTCTGATCCAGCTGGGTCACGGAATGGGTTCTCTGGCAGTAAGATGCTGCCTGAAAAAGTGGGAGGAGGATGTGTTCTGTGTGATCCTGTCCGGCTCTCACAGCAAGAATCCTCTGACTGCTCCGGGAATCATCTACGCAAAGCTGCGCAGAAGGAAGGTAAAGAAAAAAAGCAAAGTCCTGAAGCAGATCATGCATGTGCCCTACGATAAACGTTTTCCGGGGGAAAATGCAGAGTTCAACTGGCTTTGCAGAAACCAGGATGTGGTGGCGGAATATAATGAGGATCCTCTCTGTGGCTTTGAACTGTCTGTGGATGGCTACGATACCTACCTGCATCTGATGCAGGATACCTACAAAAAACAGAGGTGGAGAACCGAAAAGCCGGAGCTTCCCATTCTGTTTGTAGGGGGTGCTGATGATCCTTATATCGGAGGACCGGCTCCCTTCCATCAGGCTCTTCGGGCCATGAGAAGTCTGGGCTACAGAAATGTAAAGGGAAAGCTCTATCCCGGTCTGCGCCATGAGGTGCTGAATGAGGAGGAGCGGGAACTGGTATTCCGGGATCTGGAGAATTATCTGGATAAAATGCTGGAAAAACTGGGAAATCCTGAAAATGAATAAGAAATGCATGCCGCTTCTGTACAGGAAGCGGCTTTGTTCGTTTTACAGGAGCTTTGTCTGCGTCGTTGGTGGGGATCCTTCATATATTACTTGACAGTATGTACTCAGTGTTCTTACAATGAAACAGTGTGTAATAAAAAATGCTGCCCTTTGCCGGGGCAAGGAGCAGTGGATTAGAGGAGTGTAGTAATATGAGATCAAGCGGAATTCTGCTTCCTGTGTCCTCTCTGCCGTCAAGATACGGAATCGGAGGATTTTCCAGAGAAGCCTATCACTTTGTGGATCAGTTAAAACGTGCAGGCCAGAGCAACTGGCAGGTTTTGCCACTGGGACCCACCGGATACGGTGATTCTCCCTATCAGGCATTTTCCACCTTTGCGGGAAATCCATACTTTATTTCCCTGGATACACTGATGGAGGAGGGACTCCTTACCAGAGAGGAGTGTATGGAAGCTGACTGTGGCGAGAACCCGGCCTATGTGGATTACGGCTGGCTGTACAATACCCGCTATAATGTATTACGTAAGGCATTTTCCAGATTTCAGCCTGGAGAGCCTTATGGTCGATTTGTAGAGGACAATGCGTTCTGGCTGGAGGACTACTGTCTGTTCATGGCACTGAAAAACAAGCTGAACGGAGAGTGCTGGGTAAACTGGCCGGAGGAGTATAAAACACGTCAGCCTGAGGCAATGGAGGCTGCGAAGGAGGAGCTGGCAGAGGAAATCAGCTTCTATTCCTTCCTTCAGTACAAATTCATGCAGCAGTGGACGGCACTGAAGGCCTATGCCAACAGCTGCGGAATCCGCATCATCGGTGATATTCCGATCTATGTTGCTTTTGATAATTCCGATGCCTGGAGTAATCCGGAGCTGTTCCAGTTTGATGAGGACTGTACACCAACTGCAGTGGCAGGCTGCCCGCCGGATGCCTTTGCGGAGGATGGTCAGCTCTGGGGCAATCCCCTGTATCGCTGGGACTATCACAAGGAGACCGGCTATGCATGGTGGATCCAGCGCGTAAAACACTGTATGAAGCTGTATGATGTGATCCGTGTGGATCATTTCCGTGGCTTTGACGAGTATTATGCCATCCCTTACGGCGATGACACTGCCCGCAATGGAAAATGGATGCCGGGACCTGGAATGGATCTCTTTACTGCCATTGAGAAGGAGCTGGGCAAGCTGGATGTGATCGCTGAGGATCTGGGTACTCTTACAGACAGTGTGATCCAGCTGGTAAAGGACAGCGGCTTCCCGGGTATGAAGGTGCTTCAGTTTGCCTTCGGCGGAGATTACGAAAATATGTATCTGCCTCATAATTATGAGCAGAACTGTGTTGTATATACAGGAACCCATGACAACAATACAACTGTGGGCTGGTACAAGGAGATGAACCCTGCAGAGCGTGAGTTCTCCAAGACCTATATGGACAACTACCGCACTTCACCGGCTGAGATCCACTGGGATTTCATCCGTATGGCACTGTCCAGCATTGCAGATCTTGCCATCATCCCTATGCAGGATTATCTTGGACTGGGCTCTGAGGCCCGCCTGAACTTCCCATCCACTCTGGGTGAGAACTGGAAATGGAGACTGCTGCCGGGACAGTTCAATGAGGAGCTGGTGGAGCGTATCCATGATCTGGCAGTTCGCTACAGCCGTATTCCAAAGGAGGCCATGATCCAGACCACCGGAGAGCAGGAAGAGGCTCTGGAGATGGCGGAGCACGTGATGAATGCTGTGACTGAGGCACCACTTCAGCAGGAGGTTGTATCTCCTATCGCTGAGATGGAGCAGAGAGCAGAGGAGGCCCGGGAGCTTGGCTTCCAGGAGACACAGGTGAACGATATCTCTGAGGAGGAGATGGAGGCATGGCTGGAGAACACTCTTCAGAATAAATACGGACGCCGGATGAAGCACTGCACAAGAGCGGAGATCTTCGATGCACTGATGCTGTTGCTCCGTGACAAGATGGAGAGCTGGCCTCGTGTACAGGGCAAAAAGAAGCTGTACTATATTTCTGCAGAGTTCCTGATGGGTAAACTGCTGTCCAATAACCTGATCAATATGAACCTGTTCAACAAGGTTCGAAATATCCTTAAGAAAAATCAGCTGGATCTGGGAGATATTGAGGAGATCGAGCTGGAGCCATCCCTTGGAAATGGCGGACTGGGCCGTCTGGCTGCCTGCTTCCTGGATTCCATTGCTTCCCTTGGTCTCTACGGAGACGGTGTGGGTCTGAACTACCACTATGGTCTGTTCCGTCAGATGTTTGTAAACAACAAACAGCAGGAGGTAAAGAATACCTGGCTTACAGAGAACAGCTGGCTGATTCGCCAGAGTGAGCATTTCCAGGTGCCATTCCGTGATTTCACAGTGGAATCCACCATGTATGACATCACAATTCCAGGTTACCATGGAAAATGCAACCGTCTGCATCTCTTCGATCTTGATACTGTGGATGATTCCATGGTGGGAGAGGATTCCATCGGCTTTGATCAGTACGATATCCGCAGATGTCTGACTCTGTTCCTGTATCCGGACGATTCCACCAGACAGGGACAGCTGCTCCGTGCTTACCAGCAGTATTTCATGGTAAGCAATGCGGCACAGCTGATCATCAAGGAGTGTGCAGACAGAGGCGTGGATCTCCATGATATGCCGGAGCATGTGGTGATCCAGATCAATGATACCCATCCATCCATGATCATTCCTGAGATGATCCGCCTGCTGCAGCAGAGGGGATTCTCCATGGATGAGGCCATTGATGTGGTAAGCCGTACCTGTGCCTACACCAACCATACCATTCTGGCTGAGGCTCTTGAGAAATGGCCAATGGATTATCTGGAGGAGGTTGTACCTCACCTGCTTCCGATCATTCATGAGCTGAACAACCGGGTAAATGCAAAATTCAATGACCCGAAGGTTGCCATCATCGATGGTCAGAATCGTGTGCATATGGCACATATGGACATTCACTACGGATTCTCTGTAAACGGTGTTGCTGCTCTGCATACCGACATTCTGAAGAAATCTGAGCTGAATGATTTCTATAAGCTGTATCCGGGCAAATTCAACAATAAGACAAACGGAATCACCTTCCGTCGCTGGCTGCTGTCCTGCAACCGCGGTCTGACAGAGTATCTGACAGAGCTGATCGGACCGGAGTTCCGTTCGGATGCTACCCTCCTGAAAAAGCTCCATGACTTTGAGGAGGATCAGCAGGTGCTGATGACACTGGAGAAGATCAAGAAGAACAATAAAAAGGCTCTTCGTCAGTATCTCTATGAGACACAGAACATCAAGCTGAATGTGGATTCTATCTTTGATGTACAGATCAAGCGTCTCCATGAGTACAAACGTCAGCAGATGAATGCTCTGTATATCATCTATAAATATCTGGATATCAAGGCAGGAAATATTCCAACAACTCCGATCACCATGTTCTTCGGAGCAAAGGCTGCACCTGCTTATACCATCGCAAAGGATATCATCCACCTGATCCTGTGTCTGTCTGAGCTGATCCAGGCAGATCCTGAGGTAAGCCCATATCTGAAGGTGGTTATGATTGAAAACTACAATGTAACAAAGGCTGCAAAGTTGATTCCTGCTGCTGACATCTCAGAGCAGATCTCTCTGGCATCCAAGGAGGCATCCGGAACAGGAAACATGAAATTCATGCTGAACGGTGCCGTTACCCTGGGAACAGAGGACGGTGCCAATGTGGAGATCCATCAGCTGGTGGGGGATGACAATATCTACATCTTTGGAAAGATGCCGGATGAGGTTATCAGCCTGTATGACCAGAAGAAGGAGGATCCTGCTGCGGGATACAATCCGAAGACCTTCTATGAGGGCAGCAGACAGATCCATACACTGGTGGACTTCATCGTTTCTGAGAAAATGATGCAGACAGGAGATCCTGTCTCCCTTCAGAGACTGTACCATGAGCTCACCAATAAGGACTGGTTCATGACTCTGCTGGATCTGGAGGATTACATCCAGACAAAGGAGAGAATGTTTGCAGACTATGAGGATCGCATGGCATGGAATAAGAAGGCCCTGATCAATATTGCTGAGGCAGGCTACTTCTCATCTGACCGTACCATCGCAGATTACGACAGAGACATCTGGCATCTGTCAAAATAAACTGAAAAACCTGTGGCTGCAGGGAGGAGACAGGAAAATCGGTCTGTGTTCCCTGTGGCTGCAAATCTATTAATATTTAGGAGGCTGTTAGTGGCTGATTATTCAAAAGAAATCGAAAAAAGGCGTACATTTGCCATCATCTCCCATCCGGATGCCGGCAAGACCACTCTGACTGAGAAATTCCTGCTGTACGGAGGTGCCATTAACCTGGCAGGTTCTGTAAAGGGAAAGGCTACAGCCAGACATGCGGTATCTGACTGGATGGAGATTGAGAAGGAGAGAGGTATTTCCGTAACTTCTTCTGTTCTGCAGTTCAATTACGGAGGCTACTGCATCAATATCCTGGATACACCGGGACATCAGGACTTCTCGGAGGATACCTACCGTACACTGATGGCTGCAGACTCCGCAGTAATGGTAATCGACGGAAGTAAGGGTGTTGAGGCCCAGACAAGAAAGCTGTTTAAGGTCTGCGTTATGCGTCACATTCCGATCTTTACCTTTATCAACAAAATGGACCGTGATGCCAACGATACCTTCGATCTTCTGGATGAGATCGAGAAGGAGCTGGGCATTGCCACCTGTCCTGTAAACTGGCCCATCGGATCAGGAAAGAACTTCAAGGGAGTATATGACAGAAACACTGAGAAGGTGCTGGTATTCTCTGATACCCAGAAGGGTACCAAGGAGGGTATCATTGAGGAGATCGCAGTGGATGATCCGCACCTTCTGGATGTGATCACCGAGGAGCAGAAACAGACTCTTGAGGATGAGATCGAGCTTCTGGACGGAGCTGCGGCAGAGTTTGATATTGAGAAGATCAGCAAGGGAGAGCTGTCCCCTGTATTCTTCGGATCTGCCCTTACCAACTTCGGTGTGGAGACATTCCTGCAGCATTTCCTGCAGATGACTTCCTCACCGCTGCCAAGAACCAGTGATGCCGGTGTCATCGATCCTATGTCAGAGGAGTTCTCCGGCTTTGTGTTCAAGATTCAGGCAAACATGAACAAGAATCACCGTGACCGAATCGCCTTCATGCGTATCTGCTCCGGTAAGTTTGATGCCACCCGCGAGGTATACCATGTGCAGGGCAACAAGAAGATGCGTCTTCTTCAGCCACAGCAGATGATGGCGGATGACAGACATGTGGTGGATGAGGCTTATGCAGGTGATATCATCGGTATCTTTGATCCGGGCATCTTTGCCATCGGAGATACCATCTGTGCACCGGGAAAGAAATTTGCCTATGAGGGAATTCCTACCTTTGCGCCGGAGCATTTTGCCCGTGTAGCTCTTCTGGATTCCATGAAGAGAAAACAGTTTGTGAAGGGAATCAACCAGATCGCTCAGGAGGGTGCCATTCAGATCTTCCAGGAGGCCAAGGGCGGAATGGAGGAGATCATTGTGGGCGTTGTAGGTGTTCTGCAGTTCGATGTACTGAAATATCGTCTGGAAAATGAATACAACGTGGAGATCCGTCTGGATATGCTGCCATATGAGTACATCCGCTGGATCGCAAACAAGGATGAAATCAACCTTGACCGTCTGGTGGGAACCTCCGATATGAAGAAGGTTATGGATCTGAAGGGCAATCCACTGCTGCTGTTTATCAATTCCTGGAGTGTGGGCATGGTTGAGGACCGCAACGAGGGTCTGATTCTGGAGGAGTTCAGCAAAAACTAAGGGTGTTCACCGATGCCCGGAATGACCGGGACAAATGAACTATCCGAAAAGGATGCTTTTCATTTGTACTGCTTTTTGTTATAATGACTCTGATAATGGGCATCCTGTAAGGGTGTGACAGAATAAGAGCAAAGTAAATTTGCATAGGGATGATCCATAAGGAGGGCTGACATGGCAGATAATAAGAATAGAAATACTTATACAATCTACGATGACAACACCATCGGCACTGTTCAGATCGCTGATGAGGTGGTGGCTATCATTGCGGGTCTTGCTGCTACTGAGGTAGAGGGTGTAGACTCTATGGTTGGAAATATTACAAACGAGCTTGTGGCTAAGCTGGGAATGAAAAACCTTGCCAAGGGTGTAAAGGTTGAGGTGAAGGATAACGTAGTTCAGGTGAGAATCGTTCTGAATATCAAATACGGCTACAACATTCCGGACACCAGCAAGGCTGTTCAGGAGAGAGTAAAAGGGGCAATCGAGAACATGACAGGTCTGGAGGTTTCAGGCGTGGATGTTGGTATTGCGGACGTGGTACTGGATCCGGAAAAATAACAGGCAGTTGAACAAGGGGGGAACTGGAAGAATCATATTTCAGAGCCCCCTTATCTTTACTATCAGGATATAAGGAGATGACAATGAAGAGAAGCGAGCAGAGAGAAGCAATTTTTAAACTTCTGTTTATGGCACTGTTCAATGAAGAGGAAGAGATGCCGGAGAAGATGAAATTCTATCTGGATACCATGGAGGATGGCTCCGAGGAGGAGAAGGAGCTGATTCCAAGTGCAGAGGAGTCTGCCTATATCAGAGAAAAATACCAGAAGATCCAGGAGAAGCTGCCGGAGATCGATGAGATCCTGAATGCAAATTCCAGGGGATGGAAGACAGGCCGTATGAGCAAGGTGGATCTTACCATTCTTCGACTGGCTGTTTTTGAGGTGAAATTTGATGACAGGATTCCAACAGGAGTAGCCATCAATGAGGCTGTTGAGATCGCAAAGAGATTCGGAGGAGATGAGTCCGCATCCTTCATCAACGGTATCCTCGGTAAGGTTGCCCGTGATACAGAGGCATAAGATTGAGTAATGTTTATTCGGTAACCCAGATCAACGGGTATATCAAAAACCTGTTTCAGCAGGATTTTATGCTGACCCGCATCTCCATCAGAGGCGAGGTCAGCAATTGCAAATACCATGGTTCCGGTCATATCTACTTCACTCTGAAGGATCAGAAATCCTCTTTGAGCTGTGTGATGTTTGCCTCCGCAAGAGGGGGGCTGGCATTTCCCATGAGCGATGGTGACAGAGTGGTGGTGACCGGAAGTGTGGATATATACGAGAGAGATGGCCGCTATCAGATGTACGCCAGGTCGATTGTAAAAGAAGGGGCCGGCATTCTGTATGAGCGGTTTCTTGCGCTTAAAGCGGAGCTGGAGGAGATGGGAATGTTCTCCTCCGAATACAAGCAGCCGGTGCCCCGGTATGTGCGCACAGTGGGGATTGTCACCTCCCCCACAGGGGCAGCGGTTCAGGATATCAGAAATATTGCAGGAAGAAGAAATCCCTTTGTTCAGCTGATCCTGTATCCCGCACTGGTACAGGGTGAGGGAGCGGTGGAGAGCATCTGCCGGGGAATTGCTGCCCTGGATGCCCTGGATCTGGATGTGATCATTGTGGGAAGGGGAGGAGGATCCCTGGAGGATCTCTGGGCCTTTAACGAGGAGGCGGTTGCCAGAGCGATCTTTGCCTGCAATACACCGGTGATCTCTGCGGTGGGACACGAGACGGATACATCCATCAGCGACTATGTGGCGGATCTGTATGCCCCCACTCCCTCTGCGGCAGCGGAACTGGCGGTGACGGATATCAGGGAAATTCTGGAGCGGAAAGAACAGTACAGAAGACAGCTGCAGACTCTGATGGAAACAAGACTCCGGGAGCAGCGGCTCCGACTGGAGGCCAGACGGAACAGATGGAATTTTTTAAGTCCGGAAAATCAGATCCGGGAACAGAGACAGCGTCTTGCTGACCTGGAGCAGCGGCTGGAGACTGCCTCCGGACGTATTCTGGAGGAGAAACGGCTGCAGCTGCAGATCCGGATCGGAAGGCTGAAGGGATGCTCTCCTCTGGATCGGCTGGATCAGGGCTATTCCTATACAGAAAAGGACAGCCGGTCGGTGAAGAGTATTCAGCAGACGAAAAAGGGAGATCTGCTGACCATCCATGTGCGGGACGGCAGGATTCTGGCAGAGGTTAAGGAAATAAGCAGACGCAGCACTTTTCCGGGAGAAACTGCGCAAGATGAGGATTGAGACACAATGACAGAAAAAGCAGCACAGAAAACAATGCAGGAACTGACAGTGGAGGAGAGCTTTTCGGAGCTGGACCGTCTTGTTCAGCAGATGGAAAGCGGAGAGGTTTCTCTGGAGGAATCTTTCCAGCTGTATGCCAGGGGAATGCAGCTTCTGAAAAACTGCAGTGACAAGATCGATCTGGTGGAGAAAAAGATGCTCCAGATCAGTGAGGATGGAACACTTGTTGAATTTTAAAGAAGAATTAAGGAAAAAAACAGAGGAGACAAACAGGATCATTTCCGGATTTCTGCCGGAGGAGACGGGATTTCCGGAGAGCCTGATCCGTGCCATGAACTACAGTATGCTGGCAGGGGGTAAGCGAATCCGTCCCATCCTTCTGATGGAAAGCAACCGTCTGTTCGGAGGATGTCTGGAGAAGGCGGCCCCCTTTATGGCGGCCATCGAGATGATCCATACCCATTCTCTGATTCATGATGATCTTCCGGCCATCGATAACGATGAGTACAGAAGAGGGAAGAAAACCACCCATGCTCTGTTTGGAGAGGCGCTGGGAGTGCTCAGCGGAGATGCCCTTTTGAATTATGCCTATGAAACAGTGCTCAGAGCAGTGACAGACTGGGATCAGGAGACAGCCCTGCGGGGAATGAAGGCACTGCAGATCCTTGCCCACAAAACCGGTGTGCAGGGCATGCTGGGGGGCCAGAGCGTGGATGTTCTGAATGAGAAGAATCAGGGAAAGGCTCTGACAGAAAAGGAACTGGATTATATCTATCTGAATAAGACTTCTGCATTGCTGGAGGCGCCCCTGATGGTGGGAGCTCTTCTGGCAGGTGCAGAGGAGGAGGAGATCCGTATGCTGGAGCAGGTGGGCAGACTCACCGGTCTTGCTTTTCAGATCCAGGATGACATTCTGGACAGAACAAGCACAACGGAGGAGCTGGGAAAACCGGTGCATTCGGATGAGAAGAATCAGAAAGTAACCTATGTTACGCTTCGCGGCATTGACGGTGCCGCTGCGCAGGTGCAGCAGCATACAGAGAGGGCAGTTGAAATTCTGGATTCTCTGATGGAAAGAAGAGAGAAGGAGAGAGAAGGAACTGCTTCCTCCGGGGAATTTCTCCGGGAACTGCTTCTGTATATGGCACTGCGCAGAAAATAGGGTGAACTATGTTAGAAAAGATAAATAAACCAAATGATGTGCAGAGGATTCCTGAGGATCGGCTTCCTGAGCTGGCCAGTGAGATCAGGCAGTTTCTGATCCGAAGTATCAGCAAGACAGGAGGGCATCTGGGCTCCAATCTGGGAGTGGTGGAACTGACCATCGCTCTGCACCGGGTCTATCATCTTCCGGAGGATAAGATTGTCTGGGATGTGGGACATCAGGCCTATACCCACAAGATCCTCACCGGGAGGAAGGAAGAATTTGAACATCTTCGCACAGAGGGAGGCATCAGTGGCTTTCCGAGAAGATCAGAGAGCAGCTGCGACAGCTTTGATACAGGCCACAGCTCCACTTCTGTCTCCTGCGGTCTTGGTTATGTGAAGGCCAGGGATATCCAGAAAAAGAAGTACTCTGTGGTATCCGTCATCGGTGACGGTGCCCTGACAGGAGGAATTGCCTTTGAGGCCCTGAACAATCTTGCAGAGCTGAAGAAGAATTTTGTTGTGGTCCTGAATGACAATGAGATGTCCATCAACAGAAATGTGGGAGGAATCTCCAAATATCTTGGAAAGATCCGTACATCCTCCGCATATACAGACATCAAAATGGGGATTACTTCCGCCCTGAAGAAGGTGCCTGGAATCGGTGAGGAGATGGTGGATACCCTGAGAAAGACAAAGAGCAGCATCAAGCAGCTGGTGATCCCCGGTATGTTTTTTGAAAACATGGGGATTACCTATCTGGGGCCTGTGGACGGACATAATATCTCTCAGATGATCCGTGTGTTTGAGGAGGCAAAGCGCTTTCAGGGACCAGTGCTGGTGCATGTGATCACCCAGAAGGGACGGGGCTATGAGCCGGCCCTGAAGAATCCGGCAAAATTCCACGGAACCGGTCCTTATGTGGTGAGAACCGGACAGCCAAAGAAAAAAACAGGCCCCTCCTACGGACATGCCCTCAGTGAGGTGCTCTGTGAGGAGGCCAGAAGGAATAAGAAGATTGTGGCGGTTACAGCTGCCATGCGAGAGGGAACAGGACTGGTGAAGTTTGCGGAGGAGAATCCTGATCGCTTCTTTGATGTGGGTATCGCCGAAGGGCATGCAGTGACCTTTGCTGCAGGACTTTCACTGGGAGGACTGATCCCGGTTTTTGCCGTATATTCCTCCTTTCTGCAGAGGGGCTTTGATCAGCTGATGCATGATATCTGCATGCAGGAGCTGCCCTCTGTTTTTCTGGTGGATCGTGCCGGACTTGTGGGGGCTGACGGAAAAAGCCACCAGGGCTGTTTTGATCTGTCCTATCTGTCCATGATGCCGAATATGACGGTGATGGCACCCAAAAATGACTGGGAATTGAAGGAGATGTTCCGGTTTGCTGTGAAGAATCCGGGCCCCTCTGCCATCCGATATCCAAGGGGAGCGGCCTATACCGGCCTGCAGGAGCACAGAAGTCCTGTGGTGGCGGGTCGTTCTGAGGTGATCAGCCGGGGCAGCGGCATTGCGCTTCTGGCGGTGGGAGCCATGGTGGAGATTGCTGAGCAGGTGAGGGAGCATTTTTCTAGAAAGGGGATTGAACTGACTCTGGTCAACGTCCGCTTTGTGAAGCCGCTGGATGGAGACCTGCTGAGAGAACTGTCAGCGGATCACACACATTTTGTGACCCTGGAGGAGAATATCCGGATCGGTGGATTCGGAGAGCAGGCGGCGGCCTGCGTCAGGGAGCAGGGACTTCCTGTGCAGGTGGAGGTATGTGCCATTCCGGATGCCTTTGTGGGCCATGGTTCTGTGAGCTGGCAGCGAAGGATGCTGGGACTGGATACAGAATCTGTGATCCGCAGAGTAGAGCTGCTTCTGGAGCAGCAGAATAGGGCGGCGGAGGAGCTGTCCTGAACAACAGGAGATAATAGACAAGTATGAAAGAAAGATTAGATATCTTAGTAACCCAGCAGGGTCTGGCACCTTCCAGAGAGAAGGCAAAGGCTCTGATCATGGCAGGAGAGGTTCTGGTGGATGGCCAGCGTGAGGATAAGCCTGGCACCACCTTTCCTGATACGGTAAAAATTACCATCAAGGGAAATCCAATCCCCTTTGTAAGCCGCGGAGGACTGAAGCTGGATAAGGCAGTGAAGCATTTTGACCTGGATCTCAGCGGAAAAACCTGTATGGATGTGGGAAGCTCCACCGGTGGCTTTACAGACTGTATGCTTCAGAACGGAGCAGTGAAGGTCTATTCCGTGGATGTGGGTCACGGACAGCTGGACTGGAAGCTGAGAAATGATCCCCGGGTGGTCTGTATGGAGCGCACCAATATCCGCTATGTGGTGCCGGAGGATATTCAGGAGGCGCCGGAGTTTGTTTCCATCGATGTATCCTTTATTTCCCTTACAAAGGTTCTTCCTCCTGTGAAAAATCTGATGGCTGACACCGCTGAGATGGTCTGTCTGATCAAGCCGCAGTTTGAGGCAGGAAGAGAGAAGGTGGGCAAGAAAGGTGTTGTACGTGATCCAAAGGTACATCTGGAGGTGATCGCCATGGTGATGGAGTTCGCTGCCAGCCTGGGCTTCCAGCTGCTGCATCTGGAGTTCTCACCCATCAAGGGTCCGGAGGGCAATATTGAGTATCTTCTGCATCTTCGAAAAACACCGGAGGAGGCAGAGCAGGCGGTTGCTCTGGACCAGTGGAAAAAGACAGCAGAGGGTATTGTAAAAGAGGCCCATGGCTCTCTGAATACAAAAGAGTGATATATGGATAAGTTTTTTATTATTACCAACCGGGCTAAGGATAAGGATCTTCAGGTAACCAGTACCATTGTGGAGTATCTACAGGAGCAGGGAAAGAGCTGTGCCACCTATGAGATCGGCTCCTCCGGCAATGACGGAAATCAGCAGGCCCAGGGCTATACCAATCCATCCATGATTCCGGAGGGAACGGAGTGTATTCTGGTCCTTGGCGGTGACGGAACCATGATCCGGGCAGCCAGAGATGTGGCTGGCCGGGGAATTCCTCTGTTCGGTGTAAATCTGGGTACATTGGGCTATCTGGCTGAAGTGGACAGAAATTCTGTATTTCATGCACTGGATCATCTGATGGACGACCGTTATACCACGGAGCGGAGAATGATGCTTCAGGGCAGGGTGTTCAGGGGGAAGAATTTCATCGGCGAGAGTATAGCGCTGAATGATATCGTAATTGCCAGAAAATCAGGATTGAAGGTGCTGCAGTTTGATAACTATGTGAATGGTGACTATCTGAATACCTACCGGGCGGATGGTGTAATCCTTGCCACCCCCACCGGTTCCACAGGCTATAGTCTGTCTGCCGGGGGACCCATTGTATCTCCACAGGCAAGTCTCTTTGTGATGACACCTCTGGCTCCCCATTCCCTGAATAAGAGGAGTGTGATCCTGCCACCGGAGGATGTGATCTCCGTTCAGCTGGGACCGGGCCGTGAGGTGGATCAGGAGGAGGCCATGGTGTACTTTGATGGTGATGCGAAGCTTCCGCTGGTAACGGGAGACAGGGTGGAAATCTCCCGGGCTGTACTGGATACTGTGTTTATCAAAATCCATCACAGCAGTTTTCTGGAGGTTCTGCGAAGAAAGATGACAGATCTTTAAAAAGTTGAGGGAAGAGAAACATGAAATCAGCCAGACATGAACAGATTATTAAATTAATCAGAGAATTTCATATCGAAACACAGGAAGAGCTGGCATCCAGACTGAATGAGAATGGTTTTTCGGTTACACAGGCCACTGTGTCCAGGGATATCCGCCAGCTGAAGCTGACAAAGATCGCGGATGACAGAGGCAGACTGCACTATTCTCTTCCGCAGAACGCCCAGCAGAATCAGGCAGAGCGTTTTGCAAGGGTGCTGAAGGATTCCTATGTTTCAATGGATATTGCGGGGAATATTCTTGTGATCAAGACGGCTTCCGGTATGGCCATGGCGGCGGCGGCAGTTCTGGATGAGTGGAACTGGCCCGAGATCGTAGGGTGCATTGCCGGAGACAATACCATTATGTGTGCCATCCGGACCAATGAGGACGCATTGGCTGTGCGTGATAAAATGAGCCGGATCCTGGCATCAATGTAAAGACAGGAACATATCATATGCTGACAAATTTGCATGTAAAAAATCTTGCCCTGATCGAAGAAGCGGATGTGGAATTCGGTCCGGGGCTGAATATTCTTACCGGTGAAACAGGAGCGGGAAAATCCATTCTTTTAGGCTCCATCAATCTGGCACTGGGAAAAAAGATGACCAGAGACATGATTCGTGACGGAGCAGATTCCGCCCTTGTGGAGCTGATCTTTCATATTGAAAATGAGGAAATCCGCCGTCGGCTTCTGGAGCTGGAGGTGGAGATACCGGAGGATCAGCTGATCATCACAAGAAAGCTGTCCGGAGGACGCAGTATCAGCAGAATCAACGGAGAGAGCTGTACCATGGCAAAGCTGAAGGAAGTATCTTCTCTGCTTCTGGATATCCACGGACAGCATGATCATCAGTCACTGCTGTATAAGGAAAAGCAGCTGGAGATACTGGACTCCTTTGGACGGGAGGAGCTGAAGGGGCCGTTGGCTGAAACGGAACAGCACTGGAAGGAATACAGGACGCTGAAAAAGGAGCTGGCACAGTACCAGCTGGGGGAGGAGGAGCGAGCCAGAGAGATCGCCTTCCTTGAATTTGAGATCAATGAGATTGAAGAGGCGGAGCTGATTCCCGGAGAAGAGGCGGAGCTGGAAAAGAGATACCGGAGGATGAACAACAGCAGAAGCATTGTTCAGTCTCTGGGGCTGGTTTACCAGCTGACAGGTTCCGGTGAGGGAGCCGGTGAGCAGTGCGGCCGTGCGGCAAGGGAGCTGGCGGTGGCAGCAGAGCTGGACGAGGGCCTGAAGGGCCTTCAGGATACCCTTCTGGATGTGGATGCCATCCTCTCTGATTTTAACCGGGAGATCAGTCGGTATCTGGAGGATTTTACCTTCTCTGAGAAGGAGTTCTACGATACAGAGTCCCGGCTGGATCTGATCAATCATCTCCGGGCAAAGTTTGGAAATTCTGTGGAGGAGATTCTCCAGGCCAGAGAGCAGAAGCAGAAGCGCCTGGATACTCTGGTGAATTTTGAGGCTATTCGTCTGGAGCTGGAACAGCGTCTGGAAAAGACAGAACAGCAGCTGCTGGCTGCCTCTGAAAAGCTGTCTGCAGTAAGGAGAAGCTGTGCAGAGAGACTGACCCGGGAAATCATCGCAGGTCTTCAGGATCTGAATTTTCTGGATGTGCGATTTGAAATCGGATTTTCCAGAACCCCGGATTACGGAAGAGCGGGCTTTGACCAGATTGAATTCCGCATCTCCACGAACCCGGGAGAGGCAATCCGTGCCCTGGATAAGGTGGTCTCCGGTGGTGAGCTCTCCCGAATCATGCTGGCCATTCGAACGATCCTTGCGGATCAGGATGACACAGAGACCCTGATCTTTGATGAGATCGACACGGGAATCAGCGGAAGAACAGCCCAGAAGGTTTCCGAAAAGATGGCGGAGATTGGCTGGAACCATCAGGTGCTGTGCATTACACACCTGGCCCAGATTGCAGCCATGGCAGATCATCATTATGAGATCAGGAAGCAGGTGCAGGAGCAGGAGACAGTTACCAGAATCTATACCCTTTCCCCGGAGGAGTCTGTCAGAGAGCTGGCAAGGATCCTGGGAGGAGCGGAGATCACGGAGGCTGTGGAACATACTGCACAGGAGATGAAGGCTCTGGCAGAAAAAACAAAGGCAGAAAAAGCAAAAAAGAAGTGAAATAGTATTTACAATTCACGGAAATGATAGTATACTTAAACGCGTCAACACTTTAAAGGTTAAAAGTGTTGACGCGTTTTCTTTTAGCATTACTGAGATGAGGAGATATACAATAATGAAAGATTTAGCAAAACTGATGGGCTTCAGCAAGGATACAAAGGTGGTGGATGCCACTCTCAGAGACGGCGGACTTGTGAACGATTTCTTCTTCCCGGAGGACTTTGCCCAGGCCCTTTACAGAGCGAATCTGAAGGCTGGTGTGGATTATATGGAGATGGGATACAAAGCCAGCAAGGATCTTTTTGACACAAGCAAGTTCGGTCCTTTAAAATTCTGTGAGGATGATTATATCAGAAGCATTGTTGGCGATAACATGACAGATCTGAAGCTGGCAGTTATGGCAGATGTAGGACGCTGCAATTACAAGGAGGATATCCGTCCGAAGAACGAGAGTCCTATTGATATGATCCGTGTTGCTACTTATGTAAATACAATCCCTGCAGCTGTGGATATGATCGAGGATGCAGCCAATAAGGGCTATGAGACCACCTGTAATATCATGGCAGTTTCCAGCGGACAGCAGGAAAATCACCGTGTGGCTCTGGAGGCTCTCTGCCAGACTCCTGTGGAGGTGCTTTACATTGTGGACAGCTACGGAGCTCTGTATCCGGAGCAGATCTGCCGTGTTGTGGATACCTTCATGGATGTGTGTACAAAATACGGAAAGAAAATCGGTATCCATGCACACAATAATCAGCAGCTGGCCTTTGCCAATACCATTGAGGCGGTGGGCGATGGTGTAAGCTTCCTGGATGCCACCTACGCAGGAATGGGACGAGGAGCAGGCAACTGTTCCATGGAGCTTCTTCTGGGAATGCTTCGCAATCCGAAATACTACCAGTATCCTGTAATCGAGTTTGTGGAGAAGCATATGAATGCCTTAAAGCAGCAGGGTGTTGTGTGGGGTTATGACCTCCAGTACATGATGACAGGTATGCTGAATCAGCATCCGAGAACAGCCATTGCATTCACAAAAGAGGGAAGAGATGATTACTCTGAATTCTATAAAGAAGTAGTTGCACTGGATTGAAGAGAGGGTTCGGAGGAGGAATTTCCGAACATAAAGGCAGTTTTTTCTGAACTGTAACAGGAAAAAACCGCTTTGGAAAGTAAACAGTTTTACCGGCAGGTGATCGTTGGCAGCCTTGTGCTGTGATCGCCTGCCTTTTTTTACGCGAGCAACGAGCCAAAGTCCGTGCTTGCACGGGACCTTGGCGACTGCCGCGATAACTAGAGAAACTCGCAAAATGCGTTCTTAAGTTGTTGACAGGCTTCTGTATGGGAAAATCAGGAGGAAAGGTGTTGACAAAAGAGGGTGGTGGTGCTATCTTAAGAACGTAGATATTAGCACTCCAGTCAAATGAGTGCTAACAAACAAAAGGAAGGGAGGCAGATCCATGGAACTGGACGGAAGAAAGAAAGTAATACTGAAAACCATTATTCAGAATTATCTGGAAACCGGTGAGCCGGTGGGATCAAGAACCATTTCTAAATGTTCGGATCTGAAGCTTAGCTCTGCCACCATTCGAAATGAGATGTCAGATCTGGAGGAGATGGGCTACATCCTTCAGCCCCATACCTCATCGGGAAGGATTCCTTCCGATAAGGGTTACAGGCTGTATGTGGATGAGCTGATCCGGGAGAAGGATAAGGAGGTAGCGGATATCAAGGAGCTGATGATTCAGAAAACGGATCGTCTGGAGCATGTGCTGAAGCATGTGGTGAAGGTTCTTGCATCCAATACCAATTATGCCACCATGATCACAGGTCCTACCTATCATCAGAATCGACTGAAATTCATCCAGCTTTCCAAGGTAAGCGAGAAACAGCTGCTGGCAGTGATCGTTACAGAGGGAAATCTCATGAAGAATCAGTTCATGGAGCTGGAGGAGCCAATCGATGATGAACAGCTTCTGAAGCTGAATCTTCTGCTGAATACACGTCTGAACGGACTGACCATCGGAGAGATCAATCTGGATATGATCCGAAGTATGAAGCAGGAGGCGGGCATTCACAGCTCCGTTGTGGGAAGCGTTGTGGATGCAGTGGCAGAGGCCATTCAGCCAGATGAGGAGGACAGACCGGTGTACACCAGCGGTGCAACAAATATCTTCAAGTATCCGGAACTGGCAGATTCCTCAAAGGCAAGTGCGCTGATCAATGCACTGGAGGAGAAAAAAGAGCTGGTGGAGATCCTGAAGGAAAGCGGAATGAACGCGGAGGAAAATCCCGGCACCGGCATTCAGGTATACATCGGCAACGAATCGCCGATCCAGACATTGAAGGACTGCTCAGTGGTCACTGCAAGCTATGATCTGGGAGGCGGTCTGAAAGGTACCATCGGTATTCTGGGACCAAAGCGTATGGATTATGAGAATGTTGTGGATAATCTGAAGATGCTGAAGGTGCAGCTGGACAAGATCTTTGGCACAGGCAATGCAAAAAACGGACAGGACGTAAGCATTACGATCGATGCGATCACACCGCCGAATCCTGATACGAAAGAATAGAAAAAACAGAAAGTGAGAGTATTTGTGACAGATATGGAAAATAAAGAGATGAATGTTCCGGAAACTGAAACAGAAGAAATCAATACAGAAGAAGTAACAGAGGAGGCTGCGGCAGCGGCTACTGAGGAATGCGAAGCAGAAGAACAGCAGGCAGAGGAGACAGCTGAGACTGAGGCTGAAGAGGAATCGGAGGAGAAAAAATCCTTCTTCCGCAAAAAAGAGAAAAAGGACAAAAAAGATGAGAAGATTGATGAACTGACAGATCGTCTCACAAGAACAATGGCCGAGTTTGACAACTTCCGCAAGCGTACCGAGAAGGAAAAAGCCACCATGTTCCAGTTTGGAGCAAAGGATGTGATCGAGAAGATCCTTCCCGTGGTGGACAACTTCGAGAGAGGACTGGCAACAGCTGATCCGGAGGATGCATTTGCAGAGGGTATGAATAAAATTTATAAACAGCTGATTACAGTGCTGACAGACATGGGAGTTACTCCTATTGAGGCAGTTGGTCAGGAGTTTGATCCGAATCTTCACAATGCGGTGATGCATGTGGAGGATGAGGAAGCTGGTGAGAACGTGGTAGTGGAGGAGTTCCAGAAGGGATATATGTATAAAGACACCATCGTTCGTCACAGTATGGTAAAGGTTGCAAACTGAAAGACAGTTTACAGATAAGTAAAGATAATACAGATCTCCGTCAGGAAGATCTGGTATACAGAATCAGGAGGATAAGATTATGGGAAAAATCATCGGTATTGACCTTGGTACAACCAATAGCTGTGTAGCAGTAATGGAGGGTGGAAAACCAACCGTTATCTCTAACGCAGAGGGAAGCAGAACCACACCATCTGTAGTGGCATTTACAAAAACAGGAGAGCGCCTTGTAGGTGAGCCTGCAAAACGTCAGGCAGTTACCAACGCTGACAAAACAATCTCTTCCATTAAGAGACATATGGGAACTGACTACAAAGTTACCATTGATGACAAAAAATACTCTCCACAGGAGATTTCCGCTATGATTCTGCAGAAACTGAAAAGTGATGCAGAGAACTACCTGGGCGAGAAGGTTACAGAGGCAGTTATCACTGTTCCTGCATACTTCAACGATGCTCAGCGTCAGGCTACAAAGGATGCAGGACGTATTGCCGGTCTTGAGGTAAAACGTATCATCAACGAGCCTACAGCAGCAGCTCTTGCTTACGGTCTTGACAACGAGGAAGAGCAGAAGATCATGGTATACGACCTGGGAGGCGGTACCTTCGATGTTTCCATCATCGAGATCGGTGACGGAGTTATCGAGGTTCTTGCTACAGCAGGAAATAACAGACTGGGTGGAGATGACTTTGACGAGAAGATCGCTCAGTACATGCTGTCTGAGTTCAAGAAAATGGAGGGTGTAGACCTTTCCGGAGACAAGATGGCTATGCAGCGTATCAAAGAGGCTGCTGAGAAAGCGAAAAAAGAGCTGTCCAGCGCATCCACAACAAACATCAACCTTCCATTTATTACTGCAACAGCAGAGGGTCCAAAACACTTCGATATGAACCTGACAAAGGCAAAATTCGATGAGCTGACACATGAGCTGGTTGAGCTGACAGCAGAGCCTGTTCGCAAAGCCCTCAGCGATGCAGGCATTGGTGCAGGCGAGCTTACAAAGGTTCTTCTGGTAGGTGGATCCACACGTATCCCTGCAGTACAGGATAAAGTAAAACAGCTGACAGGCCATGAGCCAAGCAAAACTCTGAATCCGGATGAGTGCGTTGCACTGGGTGCATCTGTACAGGGTGGAAAACTGGCAGGAGATGCAGGTGCAGGAGACATCCTTCTTCTGGATGTAACTCCTCTGACACTGTCCATCGAGACAATGGGAGGAATTGCTACTCACCTGATCGAGAGAAATACAACTATCCCAACAAAGAAGAGCCAGATCTTCTCTACAGCAGCTGACAACCAGACTGCAGTAGATATCAACGTTGTTCAGGGTGAGCGTCAGTTCGCAAAAGACAACAAATCTCTGGGACAGTTCCGTCTGGATGGAATCCCACCAGCACGTCGTGGTGTTCCACAGATCGAGGTTACTTTCGATATCGATGCAAATGGTATCGTAAATGTTTCTGCTAAAGAGCTGGGAACAGGAAAAGAGCAGCACATCACCATCACTGCAGGCTCCAACATGTCTGATGATGAGATCGAGAAGGCTGTAAAAGAGGCAGCTGAGTTTGAGGCTCAGGATAAGAAGAGAAAAGAAGCAGTAGATGCGAGAAATGATGCTGACGCAGCAGTATTCCAGGTTGAGAAAGCTCTGGAAGAGGCAGGTGACAAGCTGGGTGACGCAGATAAGAGCGCAGTTGAGGCTGATCTTGCAGCACTGAAAGAGACAGTTGCAAAGGTTCAGATGGACAACATTACAGATGAGCAGGTTGCAGAGATGAAAGCCGGCCAGGAGAAACTGATGCAGAGTGCACAGGCACTGTTCACAAAGATGTATGAGAACATGCAGCAGGCACAGGGTGCAGCAGGTCCTGACATGGGCGGTGCAGCAGGTGCAGATGACGATGTTGTAGATGCTGATTACAAAGAGGTTTAATCTTAAGTCTCGGATCGAATATAAACGAAACATGATTACTTGTTCAGGTCGGGGAATTTTTCTCCGACCTGTACGAGCGTTAAAGAAAAAGTTGGTAGGAAACAGAGATGGCAGATAAAAGAGATTACTATGAAGTCCTGGGCGTGGACAGGAATGCAGATGATGCGGCCCTGAAAAAGGCATACCGCAAACTTGCTAAAAAATATCATCCGGACACAAACCCGGGAAATGCAGAGGCAGAAGCAAAATTTAAAGAGGCAACAGAGGCATACGGAATCCTCAGTGATCCTCAGAAACGTCAGCAGTACGATCAGTTCGGACATGCAGCCTTCGAGCAGGGCGGAGCCGGTGGATACGGCGGCGGTTTTGAGGGATTTGATTTTGGAGATATTTTCGGAGATATCTTCGGAGGCGGAGGCTTCGGCGGTTTTGGAGGCTTTGGTGGCGGAAGATCCAACAACGGACCTCAGAGAGGTGCAAATCTCCGTGCGATCCTGCATCTTTCCTTTGAGGAGGCTGTTTTCGGCTGCGAGAGAGAGCTGGAGCTGAACCTGAAGGACAGCTGTACCATCTGCGGAGGTACAGGAGCAAAACCGGGAACAAAACCGGAGACCTGTTCCAAGTGCCACGGTTCCGGTCAGGTAACCGTTACACAGCAGACCATGTTCGGAATGATGCGCAATGTGACCACCTGTCCTGACTGCGGCGGTTCTGGAAAGATCATCAAGGAAAAATGTACCAGCTGCAGCGGAAGCGGTTATACCTCCAGTCGCAAGAAAATCAAGGTTACCATTCCTGCTGGAATCGACGACGGACAGAGCGTACGTATCCGTGAGAAGGGTGAACCGGGTATCAACGGCGGACCAAGGGGAGACCTGCTGGTGCAGGTTTCTGTGGCACCACATCCATTCCTGCAGCGCGATGACAGAAATATCTACTCCACAGCGCCTATTACCTTTGCACAGGCTGCTCTTGGAGGTGATATCCGTATCACAACTGTGGATGGCGATGTGCTCTACACAGTGAAACCGGGAACCCAGACAGATACAAGAATCCGTCTGAAGGGAAAAGGTGTTCCTTCCCTGAGAAATGCAAACATCCGCGGTGACCATTATGTTACTCTGATCATTCAGACTCCTACAGGACTGAATGAGGAGGCAAAGGAGGCTCTGAGAGCCTTTGATGCAGCCTGTGGCAATACAGCCGGTGCAGAGGAGCATGGCGAAGAAAAGCATACAAAGAAGAAAAAATCCTTTGTGGAGAAGGCAAAGGAATTCTTCGAGGGTGAGGAAGAGTAAGTATTCAGGAAGAAACAGCGGATGTGAATGTCCGTTTTACAACCCTTTTCCGGGTAACAGAATATTTGGAAACCGATGACATGGGAGATGAGTCAGAAGCAGTTCTGATTCATCTCCTTTTTCTACCCTGTTGATTTCCCCTGAATTCTATTGTATGATAACTTGATGTAATATGGAGATAGTATGGAATACTGTCACTGTCTCCTTTCACAGGAACTTACAGAAATTTGTATTGAAACTGATAACAGACACATAGAGAAATGAGGACAGATCTATGAAATGGAATAAATACACATTAAAAACCCTGACTGAGGCTGAGGACATTGTGATCGCTACTCTGGCAGAGGTTGGCATTCAGGGAGTTGAGATTGAGGACAAGCAGCCTCTGACCCAGGAGGATAAGGAGCAGATGTTCGTGGATATCCTTCCTGTAATGGGAGAGGATGACGGAATCGCATATCTGAGCTTTTATCTGGAGCCGGAGGAGGACAATGAAGGAATCCTTGCCAGAGCAAAGGAGGAGCTTGAGGCACTCAGAAGCTTTATGGATATCGGAGAGGCCACCATCACCGCCTCTGAGACAGAGGATAAGGACTGGATCAATAACTGGAAACAGTATTTCAAACAGTTTTATGTGGATGATATCCTGATCATCCCTTCCTGGGAGGAAGTGAAGGAGGAGGACAAGGATAAACTGATTATCCATATTGATCCGGGTACAGCCTTCGGAACAGGAATGCATGAGACAACACAGCTTTGCATCCGCCAGCTGAGAAAGCATGTAAAACCGGGAGATGAGGTGCTGGATGTGGGAACAGGAAGCGGAATTCTTTCCATTCTTGCCCTGAAATTCGGTGCAGGTCATGCCCTGGGAACAGATCTGGATCCATGTGCAGTTCCTGCAGTGGAGGAGAACAAAGAGGTGAATGATATTCCGAAGGAAGCCTTTGATATGCTTATCGGAAATATCATTGACGACAAGGCAGTGCAGGATCGTGCCGGATATGAAAAATACGACATTGTGGCAGCAAACATCCTTGCAGATGTACTGATTCCTCTGACTCCTGTTATTGTAAACCAGATGAAGCCGGGAGCAGTTTATATTACCTCCGGAATCCTGGATGTGAAGGAAGAGGTGGTGAAGGAGGCGGTGGAGGCTGCCGGCCTTACTGTCCTTGAGATCACACACCAGGGTGAGTGGGTATCCATTACTGCACAGAAATAAGGAAGAGACATAAGAAGGAATACAAGATGTATCGTTTTTTTGTAAATGCAGACCAGATCCAGGAGGGAAGAATCCGGATCCTGGGTGAAGATGTGAACCATATCCGCAGTGTTCTCCGGATGCGTCCGGGAGAGGAAATCCTTATCAGCAGCGGGGATGAGTGGGAGTATACCTGCCGGATCAGCCAGCTGACTCCGGAGGAGGTAACAGCAGAGATCCTGGATGCCCAGAAGCCGGGAAAGGAGCTGGCCTCCCGCATCTGTCTGTTTCAGTGTCTTCCAAAGGGAGACAAGATGGAGCTGATCATCCAGAAGGCAGTGGAGCTGGGAGCCCGGGAGATTATTCCCGTATCCTCCAAACGCTGTGTGGTGAAGCTGGATGGCAAGAGAGCTGCCGGAAAGGTGACAAGATGGAATGCCATCTCAGAAAGTGCAGCAAAACAGTCAAAACGAATGGTGGTGCCGGAGGTATCACAGATCATGACCTATGATCAGGCCCTTGCCTATGCAGAAACCCTGGATATCCGGCTGATCCCCTATGAGAGAGCAGAGGGAATGGCAGGCACCAGAAAACTGCTGGAGAGTATTGAACCGGGACAGTCCATCGGTATCCTCATCGGACCGGAGGGCGGTTTCGATGACAAAGAGGTGCAGAAGGCAATGGAGAAGGGCTTTGAGCCTATTACCCTGGGGAAGAGAATCCTCCGCACAGAAACAGCAGGACTTACCACCCTTTCCATTCTGATGTATCTGCTGGAACAGGATTAATGAAAGAGGAGAACAGAATGGAAGCATATCTTGATAATTCTGCCACGACCCGCTGTTATGAAGAGGTTCGTGACATTGTAGTAAAGACCATGATGGAGGATTTTGGCAATCCTTCCTCCATGCATCTGAAAGGGGTGGAGACAGAGCAGTATCTGAAGCGCTCTGCAGCTGCCATTGCAAAGACCATGCGGGTGCAGGAGAAGGACATCTATTTTACCTCCGGTGGTACCGAGTCCAACAACTGGGCCCTGTACGGAACCGCCATGGCAAATAAAAGAAGAGGAACCCATATCATCACCACCCAGATTGAGCATGCGGCCATCGGGGCGCCTCTGGCAGCCCTGGAGGAGCAGGGATTTACAGTGACACGTCTGGGTGTACAGAAGGATGGCTGCATCCGCCTGGAGGAACTGGAGGAGGCCATTACTCCAGAGACCATCCTTGTTTCCATCATGTATGTGAACAATGAGATCGGTACTGTGGAGCCTATCCAGCAGATCGGTGAGCTGATCAAAAAGAAGAATCCCAATACCCTGTTCCATGTGGACGCCATTCAGGCCTACGGAAAATACAGAATCTATCCGAAACGTATGAAGATCGATCTGCTGTCCGCCAGCGGACATAAGATTCACGGACCAAAGGGCGTGGGCTTCCTGTATATTGGCGACAAGGTGAAGATCAATCCCATGATCCTGGGAGGCGGCCAGCAGAAGGGCATGCGCTCCGGCACTGATAATGTCCCCGGTGTGGCAGGACTTGGGGTAGCAGCAGAGCTGATGTACAGCCATCTGGATGAGAATCTGGAGCAGATGAGAAAAGCAAAACATCAGCTGCTGTCAGGCCTTTCTGAGCTGGAGGATGTGGTGATCCACGGGCAGAGTGAAGAGGAGGGAGCTCCCTATATTGTAAATGCCTCCTTCCTGGGAATCAGAAGCGAGGTTCTGCTCCATACACTGGAGGACAGAGGCATTTTCGTATCCGCAGGAAGCGCCTGCTCCAGCCATAAGAGAGCAGGAAGTGCTACTTTGACAGCCATTGGCTGCAGCAGACCGGAGATGGAATCCTCCGTACGCTTCAGCTTTGCAGAGACCACCACAGAGGAAGAGATCGCTTACACATTGCAGGTGCTTCGGGAAGTGATTCCGGCCCTGAGAAAATACACAAGAAGATAATTATACCTCAAAAAGGAGAAAACAATGTTTCAGACATTTCTGATTAAATATGCAGAGATCGGTATCAAGGGAAAAAACCGATTCTTATTTGAAGATGCACTTGTGCGTCATATTGTCCGTGCACTGAAAAAGGTTGACGGTACCTTCAAGGTAACAAAAGAGATGGGACGAATCTATGTAAATACAGAGGGAGACTTTGATTACGAGGGTGCCATCGAGGCTATGAAGACCGTATTCGGAATCGCAGGAATCTGTCCTGTGAAAATCCTGAAGGATGAGGGATTTGAGGCGTTATCTGCCGCTGTTGTGGATTACATGAAGTCCATGTACGGGGATGAGAAGAAAACCTTTAAGGTGGCTGCCAGAAGAGCAAACAAAAAATATCCGCTGGATACCATGGAACTGAATATGGAGCTGGGCGGAGATATTCTGGATGCCTGTCCGAACCTTACAGTGGATGTGCACAATCCCGACATCTACCTCACCGTTGAGGTCCGTGACAAGATTTATCTCTACTCTGAGATCATTCCGGGACCGGGAGGAATGCCTGTGGGAACCAACGGCAGTGCCATGCTGCTGCTGTCAGGAGGAATCGACTCTCCTGTTGCAGGCTATATGATCTCCAAACGAGGCGTAAGCATTGATGCAGTCTATTTCCATGCACCGCCATACACCAGCGAGCGTGCAAAACAGAAGGTAGTGGATCTGGCAAGGGAGATCGCTGTCTACACCGGACCGATCCGCCTCCATGTGGTAAACTTTACAGATATCCAGCTGGCTATCTATGAGAAATGTCCTCACGAGGAGCTGACCATCATCATGAGACGTTATATGATGAAGATCGCTCAGCATTTTGCTGAGAAGACAGGTGCCCTGAGCCTGATCACAGGAGAGAGCATCGGTCAGGTGGCAAGCCAGACCATGCACAGCCTGTACTGTACAGACGCAGCCTGCACCATCCCTGTATTCCGTCCTCTCATCGGAATGGACAAACAGGAGATCGTTGATATTTCAGAGAAGATCGGAACCTATGAGACTTCCATTCTTCCATTTGAGGACTGCTGTACAATTTTTGTGGCAAAACATCCTGTCACAAAGCCTGTGCTGAAAACCATCGAGCGTTCCGAGAGAAAGCTGGATGATGTGATTGATGATCTGATGAAAACAGCACTGGAGACAACAGAGGTGATTTACGTAGAGGCGTAAACAGAGGGAGAGAAGTGCTGCAGGGTAAACAAAAAAAGCACCTGATCTTCTGGTCAGGTGCCGATCTTTATCAGGCTGAAATCAGGCAATATAAGGAGCAACAGCTTTCAGCGCTGTTTCCAGAGCCTCTCCATTCGCGTGGATATTCAGCTCGATGGGAGTTGCCAGATCCAGACTGAAGATACCCATGATGGATTTTGCATCGATGACGTATCTTCCTGATACCAGGTCGAAATCGAAATCGAATTTTGTAATATCATTAACAAAAGACTTAACTTTCTCAATAGAATTCAGAGAGATTTTTACTGTCTGCATACTTATATTTCCTCCTGTTCTTACAATAACTACGGATAATTTTATTCCTCTGATCTGTAAAAGTCAAGTGGTAAGGAGCGTTGTTGAATGAAGCGAAAAGCAGCTTTACATAACCTTGGATGCAAGGTAAATTCCTACGAGCTGGAATCCATGCAGCAGATGCTGGAGAAAGCCGGTTATGAGATTGTTCCCTTTGAACCGGGAGCAGATCTGTATCTGATCAATACCTGTACAGTAACCAATATTGCTGACAGAAAATCCCGTCAGATGCTTCACAAGGCGAAAAAAATGAATCCCGATGCTCTGGTGGTGGCAACGGGCTGCTATGCCCAGGCCAAGGGCAAGGAGCTGGAGAAGGATGAGGCCATCGACCTGGTAATCGGAAACAACAAAAAGCAGGAGCTGATCTCTCTTCTGGAATCAGAGTGGGAGCAGAGAAGAACAACTGCCCCTGAGGAAACAGTCCCTTCCTGTCTGAGGGAATCGGTGATCGATATTTCTAAAACCAGAGAGTACGAGGAATTACAGATCGACCGCACAGAGGAGCATACCCGGGCCTTTATCAAGGTGCAGGATGGCTGCAATCAGTTCTGTACCTACTGTATCATTCCCTTTGCCAGAGGCCGTGTGAGAAGCAGAAGAAAAGAGGATGTGATCAGTGAAGTACAGCGTCTGGCAGACTCCGGCTGTAAGGAGATTGTTCTGACAGGAATCCATTTAAGCTCCTACGGTGTGGATCTTTCAGAGGAGGAGAATCTGCTGTCCCTGATCCGTGCCGTCCATCAGGTGGAGGGGATCCGCCGGATTCGCCTTGGCTCACTGGAGCCGGGTATTATTACAGAGGAGTTTGTCACTGCTCTCACAGAACTGCCCAAGGTATGTCACCATTTTCATCTGTCACTTCAGAGCGGTTGTGACAGAACTCTGAAGGCCATGAACAGAAGATACACCAGCGGAGAGTACAGAGAGCGCTGCCAGATTCTGCGGAAACATCTGAAGGATCCCGCATTGACCACAGATGTGATCACCGGATTTCCGGGGGAGACAGAGGAGGATTTTGCAGCATCTGCAGCATTTGTGGATGAGACGGATTTCTTCGAGACCCATATTTTCCCTTATTCCAGAAGAGAGGGAACCAAGGCGGCAGCTATGCCGGATCAGCTTCCTGAGGCTGTGAAAAAACAGCGTCTCCATGTGTTGGAGGAGCTGGACAGAAGAAAGCGGGTGCAGTATCTTCAGCGGGCAGTGGGAACTGCAGGAGAGGTGCTGTTTGAGGAGCAGGTCAGCAGAGAAGGAGTCCTTTACTGGAGCGGTTATACAATGGAGTATCGCAGGGTATTCCTCCGTTCAGAAGAGGATCTGGAGAACGAGATCAGAGAGGTACATTTCACAGGACTTCTCGGCGGAGAGGGGCTCATTGGTGAAATCCGGCTGTCGTAACGGTGAAATCTGGCAGGCTTAGAGACTTGCTATTTTCAGAATTCTATATTAGAATAAAGTAGAATTTATACAAAAGGACGTGAGAATATGGCAGATCTTAGCAATACTCAATATTTCAAAGTAAATATTGCTCCTGAGGTGTCCGTGAAAAAGGTACTGGAGCTGGTATACCATGCGATGGAGGAGAAGGGATACAATCCTGTAAACCAGATCGTTGGATATATCATGTCAGGCGATCCAACCTATATTACCAGTCACAATGGTGCACGCAGCATGATCATGAAGGTGGAGCGTGATGAGCTGGTAGAGGAACTTCTGAAGGAGTATATCCATCACCAGGCATGGCTGTGCGGGAGAGAGTAAGCAGCGTTTAACTACAGGGAGGATTCCCTGCACATAGGAAACATAAACAGAAGATCCGTGCGAGGCTCTGTAGTCGGGAATGATCCGCTGTCAGGAGACCGTACGGGTCTTGTAGTTGTGATATGAACAGAACACTGCCTGCGGGCGAGGATGATCGAAATGGAAAATAAGAAGATTTTTTTAGAATCAGAAGACGGAGAGAAACTTGAATTTTATGTTGAAGAGGAGACCAGGATCAACGGAACATCCTATTTATTGGTTTCTGATTCAGATGATGATGAGGCAAATGCTTATATTCTGAAGGATATGTCTGCCGATGGCGACATGCTGGCTGAATACGAGATGGTGGAGGATGAAGTGGAACTGGACGCTGTCTTCCGTGTATTCCAGCAGATGTTGGAGGACGTGGACCTTCGTTCATGAAGTAAGCTTTGCACGGACGGATTGAATTACGGAGGTGCTTTTTGAACGTTAACGAAACAAATAAACTGCGGATCATTCCGCTGGGCGGTCTTGAACAGATCGGAATGAATATTACTGCCTTTGAGTATCAGGACAGTATTATCGTTGTGGATTGCGGACTGGCCTTCCCGGAAGAAGATATGCTTGGAATTGATCTGTGTATTCCTGATATTACTTATCTCAGAGAGAATGAGGATAAGGTGAAGGGATTTGTGATCACTCATGGTCATGAGGATCATATCGGCGCATTGCCTTATATCCTGAAGGATCTGAATGTACCGATCTATGCAACAAAGCTGACCATTGGTCTTATTGAAAACAAGCTGGCGGAGCATGGGCTTTTACGTTCCACCAGAAGAAAAACCATCAAATTCGGACAGTCCATCAATCTGGGACAGTTCCGCATTGAATTTATCAAGACAAACCACAGTATCCAGGATGCTGCAGCTCTTGCCATCTATTCACCGGCGGGAATTGTTGTGCATACAGGAGATTTCAAAGTGGATTATACCCCTGTTGTAGGGGATGCCATTGATCTGCAGCGCTTTGCAGAGATTGGCAAAAAGGGTGTTCTTGCCCTTATGTGTGACAGTACAAACGCAGAAAGAAAAGGCTTTACCATGTCTGAGCGTACAGTGGGTAGAACCTTCGACCATATATTTGACGAACATAAAAACAGACGAATTATCATTGCAACCTTTGCCTCCAATGTGGACCGTGTGCAGCAGATCATCAATGCAGCGCATACCCATGGCAGAAAGGTGGTTCTGGAAGGACGAAGCATGGTGAATGTGATCACCACTGCTCAGAAGCTGGGCTATCTGGATATTCCGGAGAATACACTGATCGACATTGATCAGATGAAGAATTATCCGGATGAGATGATGACTCTGGTTACCACCGGCAGTCAGGGTGAGTCCATGGCGGCTCTTTCCAGAATGGCTTCCAATATTCACAGAAAGGTATCCATTAAGCCGGGGGATGTGATCATTTTCAGCTCTAACCCGATTCCGGGCAATGAGAAGGCGGTGTCCAAGGTGATCAACGAGCTTTCTGCAAAGGGTGCCAATGTAATCTTTTCTGATGTGCATGTGTCAGGCCATGCCTGTCAGGAGGAGATCAAGCTGATCTATACTCTTGTTCATCCAAAATATGCCATCCCCGTGCACGGTGAGTACCGCCATCTGAAGGCTCAGGCGGAGCTGGCAAAGGATCTGGGAATCCAGAAAGAGAATATCTTCATTCTTCGTTCCGGAGAGGTGCTGGAGCTGAATGAGGAGTCCGCTGCCATTAACGGAAAAGTTCAGGCAGGTGCCATTATGGTGGATGGTCTGGGCGTAGGCGATGTGGGTAATATTGTTCTTCGGGATCGTCAGCATCTTTCTGAGGACGGCATTATCGTAGTAGTTCTGACACTGGACAGATACAGCAATCAGCTTCTGGCCGGTCCGGATATCGTATCACGTGGCTTTGTCTATGTGCGGGAATCAGAGGATCTGATGGGAGAGGCGAGAGCACTTCTTCAGGAGACCATCGATGACTGCATCAGCTTCAAATCCTGTGACTGGAACAGAATCAAGAGTGCAGTAAAGGAGTCTCTGGGCAATTATGTCTGGAAAAAGACACAGAGACGTCCTATGATCCTGCCTATCATCATGGAGGCATAAGAAGAAATTGCAGATTGGAGTACAGGAAGGATCAGAACTTCTCACAGAGATGATGAAGGAGGATCCTGACTACAGGAACTTTATCAGTATTGGCCTGCAGTTGGAGGAGACTCCGGAACTGGCCCAGCGGATTCACAGCTTTCGGAAAAGAAATTTTGATCTTCAGAATTCTGCTGAGGATCCGGAAGCAGAACTGTGGGATATGAATCAGGAGTATCAGGAACTGATAAAAAATCCTCTGGTCAGTGCATATTTTGAGGCGGAAGCCGGTGTATGCAGAATGATGAGAGAGGTGCTGGATTATATTTGTTCTCAGGTATGTATACCGGAACTCTGACTCACAGGAGATGAGCTGGAAAGGAGACTTTATGACCGAAAAAAAGAACAATGACCTGGGATACAGGATTATTCTTGCCGGGTTTCAGAGTATTCTTCGTATTCTGCTTTATATTCTGGCTGCTGTCATATTGGTTCTTCTGGGAAAAAAAGCTTACACCATCGGTTATGAGGTGGTGAGCACTGCTCCTGTTTCAAAGGAGAACGGAGTAGATGTTACTGTGACGATCACAGACGATATGTCGGTGCTGGAGATCGGAGAACTGCTTGGTGACTGGGGGCTCATCGATGAGCAGCCCATCAGCTTTGCCATGCAGGAATTTCTTTCCGAATATCACAATCAGATCCTTCCCGGTGTCTATGTGCTGAATACAGGCATGACGGTGGATGAGATGCTGCAGAGTATGGCAGCCACTGACGCGGAAGACGAGGAGAAACAACCATGATCGTCGATGAACGAATGACAACGTATATTAATTCTCTGGACAGGGGGCATACCCCCTTTCTGGAGAATCTGTATCAGGAAGCGAGGGACACCTGTGTTCCCATCATCCGAAGGGAGATGCAAAGCTTCCTGAAAGTTTTTTTAATGACAAATCGACCTGCAAGGATTCTTGAGGTGGGGGCCGCCATCGGCTTTTCTTCTATATTTATGGCAACCTACGGTCCTGCCGATGTGAAGATCACCACCATCGAGAATTACGATAAAAGGATTCCCATTGCAAGGGAGAATATCAGAAAAGCAGGCTTTGAGGAACAGATCACACTGATTCAGGGAGATGCACAGGACGTGCTGAAGACCCTGGAGGGAAGCTATGATCTGATTTTTATGGATGCTGCCAAAGGACAGTATATCCATTTTCTGCCGGATATCCTCCGTCTGATGAGACCTGGCAGTATTCTGATCTCTGACAATGTGCTGCAGGATGGAGATCTTATCGAGTCCCATTATCTGATCGAGCGCAGAAACAGAACGATTTACAAGAGAATGAGGGAGTATCTCTATGAGCTGAAGCATCATCCCCTGCTGGAGACATCCATTGTTCCTCTGGGAGATGGAATCACCATCAGCGTGAAGCTGGATGCTGCAGAATAAGTAAACTACCCCAAGAGGAGCAAACTATGGAAAAAATGAAATTACCCGAGCTGCTGGTTCCTGCCAGCTGTCTGGAAGTATTAAAGGTAGCAGTAATCTTTGGTGCAGATGCTGTATATATCGGTGGAGAGGCCTTCGGACTTCGTGCCAAGGCAAAGAATTTTTCCAGAGATGATATGGCAGAGGGCATCCGATTTGCCCATGACCATGGTGTGAAGGTGTATGTAACAGCCAACATTCTGGCCCATAACAGCGATCTGGAGGGGGTAAGAGCCTATTTCCGTGAGCTGAGGGAGCTGAAGCCGGATGCACTGATTATTGCAGATCCGGGCATTTTCCAGATTGCAGGAGAGGAATGTCCTGAGATCGAACGACATATCAGTACCCAGGCCAACAATACAAACTATGCCACCTGCAGATTCTGGCATCAGCTGGGAGCAACCCGCGTGGTTACAGCCCGTGAGCTGTCTCTGAAGGAGATTCGTGAGCTGAGGGACAATATTCCGGAAGATCTGGAGCTGGAGACCTTTGTTCACGGCGCCATGTGTATCTCCTATTCCGGCCGCTGTCTTCTCTCTAATTTCCTGGTGGGAAGAGATGCCAATCAGGGAGCCTGTACCCATCCCTGCCGCTGGAAATATTCTGTGGTGGAGGAGACACGTCCGGGAGAGTACTTCCCTGTGTATGAAAATGACAGAGGCACCTATATCTTTAACTCCAAGGATCTCTGCATGATCGAGCATATTCCTGATCTCATTGCGGCGGGTATCGACAGTCTGAAGATCGAGGGAAGAATGAAAACTGCCCTCTATGTGGCCACCGTGGCAAGAACCTACAGAAAAGCACTGGATGATTATGCCCGGGATCCGGAGCTGTACCAGAAGAATATGTCCTGGTATCAGGATCAGATTTCCAACTGTACCTATCGCCAGTTTACCACCGGTTTCTTCTATGGAAAACCTGGCTCAGAGGAGCAGATTTATGACAGCAACACCTATATCCGCGAGTATACCTATCTGGGTGTTGTGGCAGGAAGAGATGAAAAGGGCCGTGCCGTGGTGGAGCAGAAGAACAAATTCTGCGTAGGTGATGAGATTGAGATCATGAAACCGGACGGAAGCAACCCTGTTGTGAAGGTTCTTGGAATCTATGATTCTGAAGGAAATCCTCAGGAGAGTGCTCCCCATTCCCGTCAGGAGCTTCATATTGAACTGGATGGAGAAGCGGAGTTCTACGACATCCTCCGTGTAAAGGCAGAATAACAGAAGGGCACACCTGAAAGGCTGCTGTCTATTGAAAAGAAAGTAAATATATGTAATAATCAGTGTAGCTGATTAGAATTGACTCCCGTCTGCTTCGGCAGGCGGGTTTTTTCTTCTGATGCATGGCTCCGGGAAGAGAGGGGAAGGAGAATGCATGTTTTGCAGATGTTTGTCAGCAGCAAATTATGGAGTGGAAACGGTACCGGTGTATGTGGAGGCGGATGTCAGTGACGGATTCCCCTGTTTTACCATTGTGGGCTATGCCGGCACACAGGTAAAGGAGGCCCAGGAGCGGGTGAGAACAGCCCTCAGAAATATAGGGATCCGTCTGCCTCCAAAGCGGATCACCATCAATCTGTTTCCAGGGAATCTCAGAAAAGAGGGGACAAGATTCGATCTTCCCATTGCAGTGGCAATTCTGATGGCAATGGAGAAGATACCAGTTCAGGGGCTGGAGGATTTTCTGTTTTTAGGAGAGCTTCATCTGGACGGAACAGTGGGAATGGTTCCCGGTGTTCTCCCCAGTCTGATTCTGGCAAAGGAGTCCGGTTGCAGTGGCTGTGTGATCCCTGCCGGGAACCTGAAGGAGGGAAGGATCATCCGGGATCTTCAGGTGATAGGTGTTTCCACCCTCTCTGATTTTCTGGCCTTTGCCAGGGAACGGGTGATTCCTCCGGAACAGGAAACTGCCGGGAAAGGAGAAAAGCAGGGAGAGACGGTCCCGGATTTTTCTGAGATACGGGGACAGGAGGCGCTGAAAAGAGTTTCTGTCATCGCTGCAGCGGGTTTTCACAATCTGATTCTGTCAGGCCCTCCTGGTTCCGGGAAATCCATGGCAGCGAAAAGGATTCCCACCATTCTTCCGCCCCTGACGGAGGAGGAAAGTATGGAGTTGTCCGGAATCTACAGCATAGCCGGATTATTGCCGGAGAACAGTGGACTTTTGACCCAAAGACCCTTCCAGGCTCCCCATCATACCATTTCCCCCTCTGCTCTCTGCGGAGGAGGCAGAATTCCCCATCCGGGAGAGATTACCCTGGCCCACAGGGGAGTGCTCTTTCTGGATGAATTTCCGGAGCTGAAGCCAGCTACCCTGGAGATGCTGCGGCAGCCTCTGGAGGAGCGGCAGATCACCATTGCAAGGCTGGAATCCACCTGCACATTTCCAGCAGAATTTCTCCTGGTGGCAGCTATGAATCCCTGTCCCTGCGGCTATCATCCGGATAAAAACCGATGCACCTGCACCATGCATGATCTGCGGAAATACAGACAGAAGCTGTCCGGACCCATTCTGGACAGGATTGATCTCCGATGTGATGTGCAGGAGGTGGAATACCAGGATCTGAAGACGGGGAGTGGTGGACAGATCTCCTCCGCAGATATGCAGCAGCAGGTGATCCATGCTGCCGGGATTCAGAGAGAGCGCTACAAAAAGGAGGGGTGGCTGTTTAACAGTGAACTGCGTCCTGAGGCTATGGAGCGTTATTGTCCTCTGACAGAGGAGGCGGAACGGCTGCTTTCCAGAGCATTTACCACCCTGGGATTAAGTGCCAGAGGGTACCACAGGATTCTGAAGCTGGCAAGAACCATTGCGGATCTTGATCAGGAGGAAATCATAGGAACCGTACATATCAGCGAGGCCATCAGTTACAGGAGCAGAGGTCAGAATGGAAAATAGGGGAAGAAGTGCCGGAGAGCAGCTCCGGTATATCAGAAAACAGGATCCGGAATATCCGGAGAAATTATCCTTTTACGACAGAATGCCTGCCGGTCTGTATGTGAAGGGAAATCTTCCCGATCCGGAGAAAAAGACAGTAGCCATGGTGGGAGCCAGAAACTGCAGCAGCTACGGAAGAACTCAGGCTCTGCAGTTTGCAGAGCAGCTGGCAAGAGAGGGAGTTCAGATTATCAGTGGTCTGGCCTACGGAATTGATGCCTATTCCCATCAGGGAGCCCTTAAGGGCGGAGGAAAAACCTTTGCTGTGCTGGGATGCGGAGCAGATATCTGTTACCCCAAAGAGAACTATTTGATATATGAAGAAATTCTGAAAACAGGCGGAGGGATTCTCTCTGAGTATGAGCCGGGAACACCTCCTCTGGGTTGGCATTTTCCCATCAGAAACCGGGTGATCAGTGCTCTGGCAGATCTTGTGCTGGTGGTGGAGGCAAGGAAAAAAAGTGGTTCTCTTATCACTGTGGAGTATGCTCTGGAGCAGGGTAAAAGTATTTTTGCTGTTCCAGGCAGAGTGGGGGATTCCTGTAGTCAGGGCTGCAATTCCCTTATTGCCCAGGGGGCAGGGATCGCCTGGAATCCGGAGGTGGTGCTGGAGGAGCTGTTCGGCAGCTGGAAAGAGAGATCCGGGGAAGCGAAGCAGAGTGGGGAGTCATTCCTGTTGAGGTTTTCGGAGGAGGAGAGAGCTGTGCTGAGAGTACTGCAGACCACAGAGCTGTCCCTTGAAAGAATCAGTGCGGAGAGCCATCTGGAACTGCGCACAGCAGCTACGGTGCTTACCATGCTTTCCCTGGAGGGAGTGGTGTATTGTCCCTCACCGGGATACTATTGCAGGTCGGAAGACTGGCCTTCTGAGGAACTATAAAATTTTTGTGAAAACGATTGCTATGATAAAAATGGTCTTGCATTTCGAAAAAAGATAGGTTATATTGAGATTCGGCTAGTTTACGACGCTAAAGTATCAATTGTTTGTATAATATGCCGAAAACAGTATTAACAGGAGAAAAAAGCAGAATGGCTAAAAATCTTGTAATCGTTGAGTCGCCTGCAAAGGTAAAGACAATTCAAAAATTCCTTGGTGCAAATTATGAGGTTACTGCATCAAACGGTCATGTGCGAGATCTGCCGAAAAGCCGTCTCGGAATTGATGTGGAGAATGATTACGAACCAAAATATATTACAATTCGTGGAAAGGGAGATCTGCTGGCAGATTTAAGAAAGTCAGCCAACAAGGCAGAGAAAGTGTATCTTGCAACTGACCCGGACCGTGAGGGAGAGGCAATTTCCTGGCATCTGGCACAGGCTTTGAAGCTGGATGACAAGAAGATGCGACGTATCACCTTCAATGAGATTACAAAAACTGCTGTGAAGGCTTCGCTGAAGGAGGCCAGAGGCATTGATCAGAATCTTGTTGATGAGCAGCAGGCAAGACGTATCCTGGACCGTATGGTAGGTTACGAGATCAGTCCCCTTCTCTGGAAAAAGATTAAAAGAGGTTTAAGTGCCGGCCGTGTACAGTCTGTGGCTCTGCGAATCATTGCAGACCGGGAGGCGGAGATTGATGCATTTATTCCTTCTGAATACTGGAGCCTGGATGCTGCACTGCAGCTGGCAGGGGAGAAAAAACCTCTGATTGCTCACTTCTACGGAAAAGAGAAGGAGAAGATTTCCCTGGAGAATCAGGAGCAGGTGCAGGAGATCATGAATGCCCTGGAGCAGGAGAACTTTGTGGTACAGGAGATCAAACGTGGTACCAGAAGCAAAAAAGCACCGCTTCCCTTTACCACCAGTACCCTTCAGCAGGAGGCTGCAAAGGCGCTGAATTTTTCTACTCAGAAAACCATGCGTATTGCCCAGCAGCTGTATGAGGGAATTGATCTGAAGAAAGAGGGCACAGTGGGTCTGATCTCTTACCTTCGTACCGATTCTACCCGTGTTTCCGAGGAGGCAGACCGTTCTGCACGGGATTATATTGCCCAGCAGTTCGGAGAGGAATTCGTTTCCTCTAACAATGCAGGAAATCAGAATAAAAATGCACAGGATGCCCATGAGGCGATCCGTCCTACAGATGTGAAGAGAACACCGGTCTATGTGAAAGAATTCCTTTCCAGAGATCAGTTCCGTCTTTACCAGCTGATCTGGAAGAGATTCCTTGCCAGCAGGATGGAGAACGCCAGTTATGAGACTCTGTCTGTTAAATTGAAGGCAGGAGAGTTTCTTTTTACAGCATCCTCTTCAAAACTTGTTTTTGAAGGCTTTATGAATGTATACACACAGACAGAGGATGAGGAGAAAAAGGAAGCATCCGCTTCCATCAGAAAGCTGGAGGAGGGGGATACACCATCTCTTACAGAGTTTCTTCCGGAGCAGCATTTTACACAGCCGCCTTCCCATTACACAGAGGCTTCTCTGGTAAAGGCTCTTGAAGAACTGGGAATCGGACGACCAAGTACCTATGCGCCCACCATCTCCACACTTCTGAATCGTCGTTATATTCTGAAGGAAAATAAAAATCTTCATATTACAGAGCTTGGTGAAGTGGTGAATATGGTTATGATGAAAGCCTTCCCAAGCATTGTAGATGTAAACTTTACTGCAAATATGGAAGGTCTTCTGGATTGCATTGGCGCAGGAAGTGTCAAGTGGAAGACAGTTGTAAGCAACTTCTGGCCGGATCTGGCTGAAGCGGTTGCCAACGCTGACAGAGAACTGGAGCAGATTACCATCGAGGATGAGGTGACAGATGTAATCTGTGAGAGCTGTGGCCGCAACATGGTGATCAAATATGGTCCCCATGGAAAATTCCTGGCATGTCCCGGTTTTCCGGATTGCCGTAATACCAGATCCTATATGGAGAAGGCCGGTGTTGCCTGTCCGAAGTGCGGAGGAGAGATCCTGATTCGTAAATCGAAAAAGGGTCGTCGCTATTTTGGCTGTGAGAATACTCCGGAGTGTGATTTTATGTCATGGCAGAAGCCATCCGCCAGGAAATGTCCTCAGTGCGGATCCTATATGCTGGAGAAGGGACGTAAGGCAGCCTGTGCCGATCCTGCCTGTGGCTATGTGGAATCTCTGGAAGCTTCCGAAAAAACAGAGGCATAATAAATGTGTACATGAAAAGCAGTTGTTTTTACCAGAACAGCTGCTTTTTATTTATCAGGATTCGGGTGTCAAAAGCCCCCAAAAACAGATTACACGGATTGTTTCGTACTTCGTACTCCCACAATCCTCCCCAAGATTCGGATATCGTGGTGCTTGCGCCCCACTTACATCCTCATCTTTGGGGCGTGTCACAAGGTCTATCACCACCGTACGTGCAAGCACCGGTGGCTCTGACCTTTTGACACTGTAATCCTATCAGGAAATTGTGTCAATTTCCTGATAAATAAAAACACAGATGCGTAGCTTCTCTAACGTATATCTTTTTCTCTTTCATTGACTCAAAAAATGAATCAATACAATAAAATGATTATAAAAATCAGACAATTACTTGCAATTATGAGAAAAATATTATATAATACCAATGTAAATTTGTCGTTATTTCGTTTATATGGGAGAGAAGAGGAAAATGAGCGTACAATTACTGGATAAGACGAGAAAAATCAACAAACTTTTGCATAATAATAATTCCACCAAGGTGGTTTTTAACGATATCTGTAAAGTAATGATGGAGTGCCTGAATTCCAATATTCTTGTAATCAGCAAGAAGGGAAAGGTTCTTGGAACAGGACATTGTCAGGGTGTGGATATTCTGGATGAGCTGCTGACAAGTCAGGTGGGTTCCCACGTGGATGATCTTCTGAACGATCGTTTTCTGACCGTTCTTTCCACCAAGGAGAATGTAAATCTTGAGACCCTTGGCTTTACCAATGACAATATCCGTAATTACACTGCCATCATCAACCCTATTGAGATTGCAGGAGAGCGTCTCGGAACAGTGTTCACTTATCGTCTGGGAAATCTGTATGACATCGATGATATTATCGTAAGTGAGTACGGTACCACCGTAGTGGGACTTGAGATGATGCGTTCCGTGAACGAGGAGGAGCTGGAGGAGAAGAGAAAGATTCAGATTGTGAAATCTGCCTTTAACACCCTTTCCTTCTCAGAGATGGAAGCAATCGGATACATTTTTGATGAGCTGAACGGAGAGGAGGGAATCCTGGTTGCCAGCAAGATTGCTGACCGTGTGGGAATCACTCGTTCTGTTATTGTCAATGCCCTTCGCAAATTTGAGAGTGCCGGTGTGATCGAATCCCGCTCCAGTGGAATGAAGGGAACCTATATCAAGGTTCTGAATGATTACATTTTTGATGAGCTGAAAAATCTTCGTCTGGAGGAGAAGACACCAAAGACAGAGGATAAAAAGTAAACAAAGAGGAACCGAAATCAAGAATCTGATTCTGCGGATGCTGCCAGGCAGCATCCGTGTTTTTTTTCTGTCCTGGCGCTGCCTCCTGAACTCCCTGGTTAAAAAATAAGGATTAGTATAAAAAACAAAGAAATAAAGAGAAAACAAGAGAAAATAAGAGAAAATACAGGAAAATCAAGGAATGTATATGCTTGCACAATGAGAGGAAAATCACTATTATAAGACCATCGAGTAGCACTCAAAGCTGATGAGTGCTAATAAATGAAAAGGAACACTTATTCAAGGAGGATATATACATGAAATTAGTACCATTAGGTGACAGAGTTGTATTAAAACAGATGGCAGCTGAAGAGAAAACAAAATCCGGAATCATTCTCACAACACAGGCTCAGGAGAAACCACAGGAGGCAGAGGTTCTGGCTGTAGGTCCTGGAACTGAGGACGTGAAAATGGAAGTTAAGGTTGGAGATAAAGTAATCTACTCCAAATATGCAGGAACAGATGTGAAGCTGGACGGTGAGGAGTACATCATCGTGAAACAGGCAGATATTCTGGCAATTGTAGAGTAAGAATAGAAAGATCAAGATTCAGGAGGCATTAGAGAAATGGCAAAAGAGATCAAATACGGCGCAGAGGCCAGAGCAGCTCTGGAGGCTGGTGTAAATAAACTTGCAAATACAGTACGTGTTACAATCGGACCAAAGGGAAGAAACGTAGTACTTGAGAAAAGCTACGGTGCTCCACTGATCACAAATGACGGTGTTACCATCGCAAAAGAGATCGAGCTTGAGGATGGATTTGAGAACATGGGTGCAAAACTCATCCGTGAGGTTGCTTCCAAGACAAATGATGTTGCCGGAGACGGAACTACAACAGCTACTGTACTGGCACAGGCTATGATCAATGAGGGAATGAAGAACCTGGCAGCAGGTGCAAATCCTATCGTACTGAGAAAAGGTATGAAAAAAGCAACAGACAGAGCTGTGGAAGTAATCAGATCCATGAGCAAAGAGGTTGAGGGAAAAGAGCAGATCGCACGTGTTGCAGCTGTATCTTCCGGAGACGAGGAAGTTGGAAACATGGTTGCTGATGCTATGGAGAAAGTATCCAAAGACGGTGTTATCACCATCGAGGAGTCCAAGAGCATGATGACTGAGCTGGATCTTGTAGAAGGTATGCAGTTTGACCGTGGATACATCTCTGCTTACATGTCTACAGACATGGAGAAGATGGAGGCACATCTTGAGAGCCCATACATCCTGATCACAGACAGAAAGATCAACAACATTCAGGACCTGCTTCCTGTACTTGAGCAGATCGTTAAGAGCGGAGCAAGCCTTCTGATCATCGCTGAGGATGTAGAGGGAGAGGCACTGTCTACTCTGATCGTAAACAAACTTCGTGGAACCTTCAAGGTGGCTGCTGTTAAAGCTCCTGGATACGGTGACAGAAGAAAAGAGATGCTGCAGGATATCGCAATTCTGACAGGCGGAACTGTAATCTCTGAGGAGGTTGGCCTTGAGCTGAAGGATACATCCATCGAGCTTCTTGGACGTGCTAAATCTGTTAAGGTTGGCAAAGAGAAAACAGTGATCGTTGACGGAAACGGAAACAAAGAGAGAATCGCAGACCGCGTTGCTGTTATCAAAAAACAGATCGAGACAACAAAATCCAACTTTGATAAAGAGAAACTGCAGGAGAGACTTGCTAAGATGGCAGGCGGTGTTGCAGTAATCCGTGTTGGTGCTGCTACAGAGACAGAGATGAAAGAGGCAAAACTTCGTATGGAGGATGCTCTTAACGCTACACGTGCAGCTGTTGAAGAGGGAATCATTGCAGGTGGCGGATCTGCTTACATCCATACAACAAAAGAGCTGGCTAAGCTGGTTGAGACTCTTGAGGGAGATGAGAAAACAGGTGCTAAGATCGTTATGAAGGCACTGGAGGCTCCTCTTGCCATGATCGCAACAAATGCTGGTCTTGAGGGCTCTGTAATCATCAATAAAGTAAAAGAGTCTGAGGTTGGAATCGGCTTCGATGCATACAATGAGGTATACGTAGACATGGTTAAAGCAGGAATCCTTGATCCTGCAAAAGTAACAAGAAGTGCTCTGCAGAATGCTACATCTGTAGCTTCCACACTTCTTACAACAGAGTCTGTTGTATCCATCATCCCTGAGCCAGCTCCTGCAATGCCAGCAGGCGGTGCACCTGGAATGATGTAATTCCATCAAAACAGAACAGAGAATTTGAAAAGGCAGCCCGATGGGCTGCCTTTTTCTCATAGTTATGTCCTGTCCGGAATCCGGTATTCAATTCCGAAGTGTTTCTGCAGCAGGGAGCAGAACTGCTGATCATTTTCGATGGGAAGAGTTTCAGTCAGACCATTCTCAGTTCTGGTGAAGCTGTCACCGGTGATGCTGACATTTCCGTTATCCAGACGTCTGTTCAGGAGACGCAGGCTGGTAAATACGGAAAGGGGACTGGTGCTGGCATAGTGGCTCAGTACATGGAAATCGCAGTTTTCAGTTTCTGCGGTGCGAAATGCCAGCACATCCTCCAGCGCACCCTCTGAGGTGGTTCTGCTGAGAATCCACCAGGTGGAATCCTTCTGTCGGATGTGGAAGGTCTCGTCGTTGCAGCTTCTTGAAATTCCGTCCTCCACCTTCAGAGCAAAGGAGGGCATGGGTCCCCCGTAGCCCACATCACAGAAATACAGCCCGTCCTCCAGCTGTACAAAGTTTACACGGTGCAGCACCAGAATGGGCGTGTCAGGATTTTTCCCCCGAATTACTTTGGCATCACCGGAGTAGGCTCTGTAGCCAAGGGCCTGCAGCAGGGCCACAAACAGAGCATTCTGTTCAAAACAGTAGCCTCCTCTTTTCCGGAGCACAATTTTCTCAAAAAGGTCTCCGATGGCACAGGAGACAGGTTCCTTTTTATAATAGGGGTCAAGATTTTCAAAGGGAACAGATTTCTGATGGGCCAGGATCAGTGCATCCAGGGCGGAAAGAGAGCAGGGCTCCCGGGTGGCTCCGATACGTTCCAGATACAGCTTCAGATCCGGCAGGGGAGTATAGAGTTCTTCAAACATAAGAGTTTCCTTTCGTTTTGTCATTTTTTCCTTATCTTCAGTATAACACAGGTTTGTTCCTGTGGCGAAGGGGGATCCCTGCCTGCTGTGGTGACGGGAATTCACGAAAATTGGTGAAATAGTTCCATTCTTTCCTCTGAAACATGGTATGATTAGGGGGAGGGAAAGAAAGTAATTATGAAGGAGAGGTACAGAAACTATGTCTGACAGAGGATTCAGGATCGGACTGGTTCAGTTGAATACGGGAACAGATCCCGTCCAAGCAAGGGAGCAGGCAGAAGGTCTGATTCGGGAGGCGAAGGAAAAGGGAGCTGCCCTGGTGATTCTGCCGGAGCATGCAGATGTGATCGTCAGGAGGGAAAAGGAGTATGGGTATCCTGTTCCAGGACCTGTAAGCCACTGGTATTCCAGCCTGGCCAAAGAGCTGGGAATCTATCTGCACTGCGGCAGTCTTACAGAGGAAAATCCTGATGATGAGAAGGGAAGACCCTATAACACGTCGCTGCTGTTTTCGCCTGAGGGAGAGATTCTGGCTTCCTACAGGAAGCTGCATCTTTTTGACGTGACACTGCCGGATGGAAACGGTGTACGAGAGTCGGCAGGATCTTCCCCGGGAAGGGAGATTGTGGTGGCAAAAACAGAGCTTTGTACGCTGGGTATGTCCATCTGCTATGATCTGCGTTTTCCGGAGCTGTTTCGCCTTCAGGCTCTGGAGGGAGCAGAGCTGCTGGTGGTCAGTGCCAACTTCACAGCTGCAACGGGCTGCGCCAACTGGGAGAGCCTTCTGCGGGCAAGAGCCATTGAGAACAGCTGTTATGTGGCTGCTGTGAATCAGTGCGGAGAAAAGCCTTTTTTCAAAGCCTGGGGCCATACCATGCTGATCGATCCCTGGGGAACTGTAGTGGGAGAGCTGGACGGGGAATCCCCCGGTCTTCTTATGGGAACCATCGATCCGGAGCTGGTGCAGAGGACAAGAAGAAAGCTGCCTCTGCAGGAGAACAGAAGAACCGACATATATCTATTAAAAAGAGAAGGAGAACAGAGATGAAATCATTTGTACAGTATACACCTACCGAGGTGATATTTGGAAAAGGAACAGAGGAGCAGGCAGGAAAGGCTGTTGCAAAATGGGGCGGAAGCCGTGTTCTGATTGTATATGGCGGCGGAAGCGTTGTGCGAAGCGGTCTTCTGGACAGAGTAAAGAATGCGCTTAATCAGGAGCAGATCAGCTGGGAGGAATTTGGTGGTGCTAAGCCAAATCCGCTTCTTTCCCATGCAAGAGAGGGAATCAAAAGGGCAGTTGCCTTTGGCGCTGACCTGATCCTGGCTGTGGGTGGTGGAAGTACCATTGATACAGCCAAGGCCATCGCCCATGGTGCAGCCAATCCGGAGGCTGATCTGTGGGATATCTGGAAGAAACGGGTTCCTTTGACAAAATCTCTTCCTGTGGGAGTAATCCTTACCATTGCAGCTGCAGGCAGCGAGATGAGCGACTCAGCTGTTCTTACCAATGAGGAGGCAGGGGTAAAATCCGGTATTAACACAGAGTTCAACAGAGCAAAGTTTGCCATTATGAACCCGGAACTGACCTTTACATTGCCAGATTATCAGATTGCCTGCGGTATCACAGATATTATGATGCACACCATGGAGCGTTACTTTATCCCTGGAAGCAATGCAATGCTTACAGATGAGATTGCAGAGGGTCTTCTCCGCACAGTGATCACCAACGGCCGCATTGCCATGAAGAATAAAGAGGATTACAACGCAATGGCTGAGATCATGTGGTGTTCCAGCATTTCCCACAATAACCTGACAGGACTTGGAAGAGACAGAGATTTCTCCGTTCATAAATTCGGACATGCCCTTTCTGCAAAATATGATGTGGCACACGGCGCATCTCTGGCTGCGGTATGGAATGCATGGGCTGCCTTTGCACTGGAGGGAGAGGGCGCAGAGGAGCGCTTTGCCCGCTATGCCAGAAAGGTGTGGCAGGTGGAGGAGCAGCAGGACAGAGCAGCGGCTCTGGAAGGCATCCGTCGCACAGTGGAGTATTTCCGGGAGATTGGTATTCCTGTGACACTGGCAGAGCTGGGAGTGGATCCATCAGAGGAGGATCTGCAGGAGCTGGCCATGAAGACTACTCAGAACGATACAGTGAAGCTTTGCCCTGCCCGTGCCATCGGAGCTGCTGAGGCAAAAGAAATCTTCAGGGCTGCAAAATGATGGAAGACGTGAAAAAGAACCGAAGCTCCCTGAGCAGTGAAAGAGTCTTCTTCAGTAAGAACGTGACCCTTGCTGCCAAGGGAATCGGCGCGATCCTTATGCTGAACCATCATCTGTTTTCCTGTTTTCCGGAGTATGTGGACCAGTACCAGGTGTCCTCCAGGCTTTTTTCCATGGATACAGTGATGAGATTCAGTATTTTCTCAAAAATATGTGTGGCGATCTTTGTGGTGCTGTCGGCTTATGGTATGACCCTTTCCTTTGACAGGAGCAGAGGATCCGGAACCCAGTATGTAAAGAGAAGACTTTTCCGCCTGGAGGCAGGCTTCTGGCCGGTATTTTTCCTGGCCACAGCCACCTTTTTCCTTCGGGAGGATCATCTGGGGGTGTATCTGGCTTCAGGAAAAGGGAACGGACTTCTTTACTATGTAATTGACGGTCTGGGCCTGGCTTCTTTCCTGGGGACCCCTACCTATAATGAGACCTGGTGGTATATGTCCCTGGCCATTCTGATGGTATTCCTGGTGCCTGTGCTGGTGAAGCTGTATGATGCTGCCGGTATCTGTGTGCTGGGACTTCTGGTGATGGCACCCTACCTGGGTGTGGCCATGACTCCCAGTGTGATGTATCTTTGCTCCATCGCTATCGGTATCTGGCTGGCAAGGGGAAATCTGCTGGATCGGGTGCAGGCAATTACTGCAACAGGTGTTGGAAAAGGGGTGTTTCTGGTGGGAATGCTGGCGGTATTGCTGGCTCTGTACAGATACAGGGATCCCTTGGCGGCAGCCTGGCTGTCCGATGGGGCAGCAGCACTTGTGATCATTCTCATTCTTTTTGTACTGGTGGATGAGATGAAGCTCCCCCTCCCTGTGCTGCGCTGGATCGGAAAGCATTCCATGAATGTATTTCTGATTCATACCCTTCTTCTGGAGTATTATTTCCGGGATGTGGTATACAGGGGGAAAAACTGGTTTCTGATTCTTCTGGTGCTCCTTGTCATGTCCCTGACTGCCTCTGTTCTGGTTGAAATGCTGAAACAGGCAGGTGCTGTGCTGGTGAATCGGATAAAGAGAAAGCCGGTTCAGAAGGAAGAGAAATAACAGATGCATAACAGAAAAAGCCGTCCCGGTTTGGGACGGCTTTTTCTGATACATGCTTATTTCTGATTTTTCTCAACTTCCATCAGTTTCATTGCACGAACCTTCAGTGGAAGACCGAAGAGAGTGATGAATCCTGTTGCATCAGAGTGATCATACATATCACCTGTTGTGAAGGAAGCCAGAGACTCATTGTACAGAGAGTATGGAGAAGTTGTTCCGGCTTTGATGATGTTTCCTTTGTACAGTTTGAATTTAACTTCACCTGTCACATATTTCTGTGTGGATTTTACGAAAGCCTGAAGAGCATCGCTCAGTGGTGTGAACCATTTTCCCTCGTAAACAACCTGTGCGAACTGGCTGCCAAGTTTTTTCTTAGCCTCCATTGTCTCGCGATCCAGACACAGCTCCTCAAGCTGATCATGTGCCTCCATCAGAATGGTTCCGCCTGGTGTCTCGTATACACCACGGGATTTCATTCCAACTACACGGTTCTCTACGATATCACAGATACCGATTCCGTGTTTTCCACCCAGAACGTTCAGCTCTTTGATGATGTCTGCCACTTTCATCTCTTTTCCGTTAACGGATACTGGAACACCCTCAACGAATTTCATTGTAACATACTCACCCTCATCAGGAGCTTTCTCAGGTGTTACACCAAGAACCAGCATGTGGTCGTAGTTTGGCTCGTTTGCAGGATCCTCCAGCTCAAGTCCCTCATGGCTGATATGCCACAGGTTACGGTCACGGCTGTAGCTGTTGTCAGCGGAGAATGGCATCTCGATTCCGTGAGCCTTGATGTAGTTCCACTCGTCCTCGCGGGACTCCATTGTCCACAGGTCACGCATACGCCATGGAGCGATTACTTTCAGGTCTGGAGCCAGAGCCTTGATTCCCAGCTCAAAACGGATCTGATCGTTTCCTTTTCCGGTAGCACCGTGACAGATTGCGGAAGCACCCTCTTTTCTTGCAACCTCAACCAGACGTTTTACGATTGCAGGACGAGCCATGGAAGTTCCCAGCAGATATTTGTGCTCATATACAGCACCTGCCTGTACGCAAGGAACGATGAAGTTATCGCAGAAATCATCCACGATATCCTCGATATACAGTTTGGAAGCACCTGCAGCTTTTGCTCTCTCATCGAGACCATCCAGCTCAGGTCCCTGTCCGCAGTCGATACAGCAGCAGATTACTTCGTAGTCAAAGGTCTCTTTCAGCCACGGAACAAGTGCTGTGGTGTCAAGACCGCCGGAATATGCTAATACAACTTTCTCACTCATGTGAATATCCTCCTGATCTATAAATCAAATATTGTGTTTGTTCTGATGGATGTTAATATACATCAAATAAACATGATATGCAAGCCTTTTTTCAGTTTTTGTGAAAAAACATTGCATAAAATGCATACAGAGTGTATAATTATGCATTATCCAAGAATAGAGTGCATATTTCTACCATAAGGAGACAGGAAAGAGAGATTTTTCTTTACATTTTTTCCCTGTGGGGTGTATGCTAGTCTTTGATACGTGAGCACTTTAATGTGCGCAAGAGACTGGCTGGGCAGAGGTCTGAACCCTTTTGCCTGTCAGCAGTATTTATACATATATTAATAGAAGAAACCTGTATTCAACCTGAAAAGGGAAGAACAGATTAAAAGGAGAAGTAGTATGATTAAAGTAGGTATTATCGGATCCACCGGATATGCAGGAGCTGAGCTGGTTCGTCTTCTGCTGGGACATAAAGAGGCAGAGATCGTTTGGTACGGCTCCAGAAGTTATATCGATCAGCAGTATGCAAGTGTATATCAGAACATGTTCAAATTAGTGGACTGCACCTGCAAGGATGACAATATGGATGCACTGGCTAAGGAAGCAGATGTGATCTTCACAGCTACACCACAGGGCCTGTGTGCTTCCCTTATTAATGAAGAGATTCTTGCTGACACCAAGATCATCGACCTCAGTGCAGATTTCCGACTGAAGGATGTGTCTGTGTATGAGGAGTGGTACAAGATCCAGCACAAAGCACCTCAGTATATTGATGAGGCTGTGTACGGACTCTGCGAGATCAACAGAGAGGATATTAAGAAGGCCCGCATTGTTGCAAATCCAGGCTGCTATACCACCTGTTCCATCTTAAGCTTCTACCCACTGGTTAAGGAGGGGCTGATTGATCCAAATACCATCATTGTGGATGCAAAATCAGGAACCTCAGGAGCAGGACGAGGAGCAAAAACAGACAACCTGTTCTGTGAGGTCAATGAAAATATGAAGGCCTATGGTGTTGCAAGCCACCGTCACACTCCTGAGATCGAGGAGCAGCTGGGCTATGCGGCAGGAGCACCTGTCACCATCAACTTCACACCACATCTTGTACCTATGAACAGAGGAATTCTGGTGACAGGTTATGCATCTCTTCTGAAGGATGTGACCTGGCAGGATGTAAGAGCAGTTTATGAGAAATATTATGGCAAGGAGTATTTCATCCGTCTGCTGGATGAGGGACTCACTGCCCAGACAAAATGGGTGGAGGGAAGCAACTTCACTGATATCGGCTTCAAGATCGATCCGAGAACAAAACGCATTATTGTAATGGGAGCCCTTGACAACCTTGTAAAGGGTGCTGCAGGACAGGCAGTTCAGAATATGAACCTGCTGTTCGGACTGGATGAAAAAGAGGGTCTGAACCTGGTACCTATGTTCCCGTAACTGAAACAGAGATTTCACAATGGCATTTCCCGCAGTATTGCGGGGGGAGAGGAGTACAGATGAAGAAAATTGACGGAGGCGTAACTGCAGCCATCGGATTCAAGGCAGCTGGCGGAAGCGCAGGAATTAAAAAAGCAAATACAAAGGATATGGCTCTGCTGTACAGCATCGTTCCATGTGTGGCAGCAGGAACATTTACAACAAACGTGGTGAAGGCTGCCCCTGTAAAATGGGACCAGCATATCGTATATGAGTGTGAAACTGCTCAGGCTGTTGTATGCAACAGTGGTGTGGCAAATGCCTGCACCGGAGAAGAGGGCTATGGATACTGCAGACAGACAGCTGAGACTGCAGCGGAGGTTCTGGGTATCTCAGCAGATGCAGTGCTGGTGGCATCCACCGGTGTTATCGGAAAACAGATTCCAATTGACAAGATCAACGACGGAATTCGCATGCTGAGCCCTATGCTTTCCAACTCAAGGGAGGCAGCCAGTGTGGCAGCTCAGGCCATCATGACAACCGATACTGTTCAGAAGGAGGTGGCTGTTCAGCTGGAGATCGGCGGAAAGACAGTTACCATCGGTGGAATGTGCAAGGGATCAGGCATGATCCATCCAAACATGTGCACCATGCTCTCCTTCCTGACAACAGATGCGGATATTTCCAAGGAAATGCTGCAGACAGCACTTTCTGCAGTGGTACAGGATACCTACAACATGGTTTCCGTAGATGGAGATACCTCCACCAATGACACTGTTCTGCTGCTGGCAAACGGACTGGCTGCCAATGCCACCATCAATGAGAAGAATGAGGATTACTATAAATTCCTGGAGGCCCTCTATGAGGTAAACCGTATTCTGGCTAAAAAGATCGCCGCAGACGGAGAGGGTGCCACAGCCCTGTTTGAGTGTCAGATCGTGAATGCGGAGAGCAAGGAGCAGGCAGTGACTCTGGCAAAATCCGTGATCACATCCAGCCTGACAAAATCAGCAATCTTTGGTCACGATGCAAACTGGGGACGTATCCTCTGTGCCATGGGCTACTCAGGAGCACAGTTTGATCCTGAGAAGGTGGATCTTTACTTCCAGAGTGCAGCCGGTACACTGAAGATCATCGAGAACGGTGTATCCACAGGCTACAGCGAGGAGGAGGCAACACGCATCCTTTCCGAGCCGGAGGTTACAGCCATTGCTGACATCAAGATGGGTGAGGCAAAAGCCACCGCATGGGGCTGTGATCTGACCTATGATTATGTAAAGATCAACGCAGATTACCGTTCATAAGGGACAAAAAAGAGGGAGAGAGTATTATGGAACAGAAATACCTTGATAAAGCAGAGGTCCTCATTGAGGCCCTGCCATATATTCAGCGATTTAACAGAAAGATCATTGTGATCAAATACGGCGGAAGTGCCATGATCGATGAGGAACTGAAGAAAAATGTGATCAAGGATGTGGTGCTTCTGAAGCTGGTAGGCTTCAAACCCATCATCGTTCACGGAGGCGGTAAGGAGATTTCCCGCTGGGTAGGAAAGGTTGGCATGGAGCCAAGATTTGTAAATGGTCTCCGTGTAACAGATGAGGATACCATGGAAGTGGCTGAGATGGTTCTGAACAAGGTGAACAAGGAGCTGGTGAGTATGGTGCAGGCCCTTGGAATCAAGGCAGTAGGTATCAGCGGCAAGGATGGCGGACTTCTCCACGTGGAGAAAAAATACTCCAACGGGGAGGACATCGGCTATGTGGGACAGATCACAGAGGTAAATCCAAAGGTTCTCCATGATCTGCTGGACAATGACTTCCTTCCTATCGTGTGTCCAATCGGAATGGATGACGACTATCATTCCTACAATATCAATGCAGATGATGCAGCTTCTGCCATTGCAGAGGAGATGAAGGCTGAAAAGCTGGCATTTCTTACTGATACAGAGGGTGTATTCCTGGATTTCAATGACAAGAGCAGCCTGATCTCCCAGCTGACCTGCACAGAGGCGATGGACCTTGTGAACACAGCCGGTGTATCAGGAGGAATGATCCCGAAACTGCAGAACTGTGTAAATGCCATCAAAAAGGGTGTATCAAGGGTACATATCCTGGACGGCCGCATTCCCCACTGTCTGCTTCTGGAGATCTTTACAAATAAGGGAATCGGTACAGCAATCCTGAAAGATGATGAGGAGAAATACAGCGATGGAAAAGACAACAAATTTAATTAATCTTACAGAGGAGAATGTTCTCCATACCTATAACCGTTTCCAGATCTGTCTTGAGAAGGGGCAGGGAACACATCTGTATGATACAGATGGAAAAGAGTATCTTGATTTTGCAGCAGGTATTGCGGTATTTGCCCTGGGCTATGGCAATGAGGAGTTTAACGCTGCTCTGAAGGACCAGGTGGACCAGCTGATCCATACTTCCAACCTGTTTTACAATGTACCCCTTGGACAGGCTGCCCAGAAGATCACAAAGGCATCCGGAATGGAGAAGGTGTTCTTTACCAACAGTGGTACAGAGGCCATTGAGGGTGCCATCAAGGTTGCAAGAAAATATGCTTATCTGAAGGATGGTAACACCGATCATGAGATCATTGCCATGAATCATTCCTTCCACGGAAGAAGCCTTGGAGCTCTCTCTGTTACAGGAAATACCCATTATCAGGATCCTTTCAAACCACTGATCGGTGGAATTAAGTTTGCTGATTTCAATGATCTGGACAGCGTAAAGAGCCAGATCACTGACAAGACCTGTGCCATTATCATGGAGACCATTCAGGGAGAGGGCGGAATCTATCCGGCCACAGAGGAATTCCTGAAGGGAGTAAGAGCTCTCTGTGATGAGCATGATATCCTTCTGATCCTGGATGAGATCCAGTGTGGAATGGGAAGAAGCGGTTACATGTTTGCATGGCAGAAATACGGTGTGGAGCCGGATGTGATGACAGTTGCCAAAGCCCTGGGCTGCGGTGCGCCGGTGGGAGCATTTGTCCTGAATAAGAAAACTGCTGAGAATTCCCTGGTACCTGGAGATCATGGAACCACTTATGGTGGAAATCCTCTGGCCTGCAGAGCGGTATGCACCGTCTTTGATCTCTATGAGAAGCTGAACCTTGTGGAGCATGTACAGCAGATCGCACCATACCTGGAGAAGAAGCTGGATGAGCTGGTGGCTGATTACGACTGCCTTGTTTCCCGTCGTGGACAGGGTCTGATGCAGGGCATTGTTGTTAAGGACCGCAAGCCAGGTGAGATCATCACAAAGGCCATTGAGAATGGTCTTCTGATCATCAGCGCAGGCAGTGATGTGCTTCGTTTTGTTCCTCCTCTTGTTATTACTGAGAAGGATGTGGATGAAATGATTGAAAAATTAAGAAAAAGTCTTAATTAATCATAGAAACTGTAGTTAATTTGTGTATAATAAAGGTTGACGGCTGACATTTTCTCTGTTTCGGGTCTGACAGGATCTGGGGATGGGAGAAGAACAGCCGGAAACCTTTTTTTTGACAGGAGAGAAATATATGAGCAGCAAAGTTTATATTGGTGTTGATATCGGTGGAATGACCGTAAAGTTCGGTGTTTTTGAGGGAGAGAAGATCCTGAAACAGTGGGCAATCCCAACAAGAGTGAAAGAGCAGAAGATTGCAGAGGACATTGCAGAGGCAATCAAGGATGCCTGCAAGGAGCTGGAGATTCCTGAGGAGAATATCCTGGGTGTGGGAATAGGTGTTCCGGGAAACACAAGACCGGATGGATTTGTATACAATGCCAGCAACATTGGCTGGAAGGACTATGATCTTGGAGCAGAGATCAAGAACTGCCTGAATGTTCCCATCGCAGTGGGAAATGATGCAAACCTGGCAGCTCTGGCTGAGTACTGGGTTGGTGCAGGAAAGGAATACAACAGCTTTGTTATGCTGACCATCGGTACAGGACTGGGCGGTGGAATCATCAATGAGGGCCGCATCGTAAACGGAATGATGGGTTCCGGCGGTGAGGTTGGACATATTCCTGTTAATCCTCAGGAGACCCGTGTCTGCGGCTGCGGTAACTGCGGCTGTCTGGAGCAGTACACAACTGCAACAGCCATCATGCGCATGGCAAGAGAGGCTATTGAGGCAGGAGAAGCAACCTCTATTGAGAGCAAAACTCCTACAGCAAAGGATGTACTGGATGCTGCCAAGGCAGGGGATGCAATGGCTCTTAAAGTGATGGATACCTTCGCTGACCGTATGGGACAGGGCATGGCCATCATTGCCAGTGTTATGAATCCGGAGGCATTTCTTCTTGGCGGAGGCGTTTCCAAAGCAGGAGATTATCTGCTGGATCTGATTCGCCCATACTACAACAAATACCTGTTTAAGGGCTGTGTAGGCGCTGACTTCAGAATTGCAGTTCTGGAGAATGATGCCGGCATCATCGGTGCTGCAAAGCTTGCTATGGATGCTTTCCCTGAGGGATGGGACAGTGTAGCTGAATAAGGAACCGGATAGAGTGATACAAAGGGGCTGTCGCAACATGCGGCAGCTCCTTTTTATGCGGGCAACGAGCCAAAGTCCGTGCTTGCACGACACCCTGGCGACTGCCGCGATAACCTGAGAGCCGGGCGAAGCGTGTTTCTCATAGTTGGGTGTGCAGCCACTTTACACCTGTGATGTTCTTTTTCTTGTAAAGCTGTTAAAAATATTTTACAATATTGTTGAATTCGTGTTATCAGGGGACCTGCATGGGAAAACAGATACAGGACTGCGGCTGTCGGAAGCTGTCATTGTGTCAGAAAGAGCAGGTGAGAGAAACATGAAGAAAAAAATATGGTATGTGATGTTGCCGTTACTGATGCTGCTGACCGGCTGTTCCGGAAAGGGTGCTGAAAAGTACAGCATGCATTTTCAGGAGACGGAGTCGGGGAGCAGCTCTGTGCAGGAGCAGGAACCGATGCTGTCTGATTCGGTTGCCGCTTCCTTCCGGGAGAATCTGGATGAGATCTCTGATGAGAAAGAAGCAGAGAAGGATCCGGGGGCTGAGAGGGAGACCGCCGGGGAGGACAGCCAGGCCCGGAGAAGTCTGTATGTGGACGTTTCCGGGGAGGTGCTGCAGCCTGGGGTATATGAGCTGTCTGAGGGAGACAGAGTCTTTCATGCAATCCGTGCTGCAGGAGGCTTCACGGAGCAGGCAGAGACCCGAAGTCTGAATCAGGCGGAGCTTCTCTGGGATGGGGAAAAGATTATCGTGTATTCCAGGGAAGAGGCTCAGCAGAAGGGCGGCTGGATACAGCTTTCAGAATCCGGCACAGAGCAGAAGGGCAGCGGAAGTCAGAGGACAGGAGACGGAGCCGTCTCCCCGGGGGATGGACGAATCAATCTGAACCGTGCAGACAAGGAGGAGCTGATGACTCTTCCCGGTGTGGGAGAATCCAGGGCAGAGGCCATCCTGTCTTACCGTGAGACCCAGGGAGCATTTTCCAGTATTGAGGAGATTATGCAGATTCCGGGGATCAAGGAGAAACTGTTTGAACAGATACGGGATAAGATAACGATCTGATACCTGTGGGATTGTAATACAGAAACAGAAGGGGGAAAACCATGGCGAAAAAAGTGCTGGTAGTAGACGATGAAAAACTGATTGTGAAGGGTCTTCGCTTTTCGCTGGAGCAGGAAAGCATGGAGGTGGACTGTGCCTATGATGGTGAGACTGCATTGAATATGATCAGAGAACGGGAATATGACATGGTGCTTCTGGATATCATGCTTCCGAAAATGAATGGTCTGGAGGTATGTCAGCAGGTCCGTGAGTTTTCCTCCGTTCCCATTATCATGCTGACTGCCAAGGGGGATGATATGGATAAGATCCTGGGACTGGAATACGGGGCAGATGATTATATCACAAAGCCCTTCAATATTCTGGAGGTGAAGGCCCGCATTAAGGCAATTATCAGAAGAACTCAGAAGCAGCAGACCGTTGCGGAGAAGAGCAAGGTGGTGGAGATCGGCAATCTGAAGCTGAATTCCGAGAGCAGAAGGGTGTTCATCGGAAGCAGAGAGGTTAATCTCACTGCAAAGGAATTTGATGTGCTGGAGCTTCTGGCCTTTAATCCCAACAAGGTTTACAGCAGAGAGAACCTGCTGAACATTGTATGGGGATATGAATATCCCGGGGATGTACGTACGGTGGATGTACATATCAGAAGACTCAGAGAAAAGATCGAGGAGAATCCCAGTGACCCTAAGTTTGTACATACAAAATGGGGTGTGGGATACTATTTCCAGGGATAAGAATCAGGGTTTGAACTATGAGAGAAAAAAGTAAATTTTTCAGGAGTCTCCGCTTCTGCATCATGGTGATCATGACCTTTATGAGCATTACAGCCGCAGTGGTGGTGGAAACCACCATTGTCCGCAGCTATGAGGACAGAGCAGTCAGTCAGAGAAGCATCATCGTTAAAAATCAGAGTGACATGATCTGCAATCAGTTGGCCAGGGAAGGGTACATGGAAAATCAGCAGAATGAGGTGATCGACAGCCAGATCAGGATGCTTACCAGCATGTATGGAGGACGTATCCTCCTTGTGGATAAGAATTACAGGATCATTCGTGACAGCTACGATCTGGATCGGGGAAATTATCTGATCTCCAGAGAGGTAATCCAGTGTTTCCGGGGAAATGAGACCAGTCAGTACGACAGAAAGAACCAGTACATCGAGATGACGGTGGCCATATCTGACCCGGAATCAGAGAATAAGGATATCATCGGTGTGATGCTGATCAGTGTTTCCACGGTGGAGATCAACAACAGCCGTCAGGTCCTGGAGCAGAAGGGGATGCTGATCCTTGTGATCACAGTGCTTCTGATCCTGATCTTCGGATTTATTCTTTCCGGAATTCTTGTGAATCCCTTTGAGAAGATCACCAGCTCTCTGGAGGATATGACAGATGGCTATCTGGATGAGAGACTTTCTGTTAACGATTACCTGGAGACGGAACTGATTTCCGATGCTTTTAATGATGTGTTGGACAGGATCAGGATTCTGGACGAATCAAGGCAGGAATTTGTATCCAATGTGTCCCATGAGCTGAAAACACCCCTTGCATCCATGAAGGTGCTGGCGGATGTTCTGAATATGCAGGAAGATGTTCCGGTGGAGCAGTACCGGGAATTTATGCAGGATATTTCCCAGGAGATTGACCGTGAGAATTCTATTATCACAGATCTGCTTTCTCTGGTGAAGATGGATAAGAAGGCCCAGGATCTGAACATTGATACCGTCAATATCAATGAGATGCTGTTTCTGGTGCTGAAGCGCCTGAACCCCATTGCAGCAAAGGCAAATGTGGAGCTGATCCTTGATACCTTCCGCCCCATCAACGCAGAGGTGGATCAGACAAAGCTGACCCTGGCATTTTCCAATCTGGTGGAAAATGCCATCAAATACAACAAACCTGAGGGGGGCTGGGTGCGCATCTCCCTGAATGAGGACAGCAAATACTTCTATGTTACGGTGGCAGATTCCGGAATCGGTATTCCGGAGGAGGCTCAGAACCATATTTTTGAGCGGTTTTACAGGGTGGATAAGAGCCATTCCAGGGAAATTGGAGGAACCGGTCTTGGACTGGCCATCACCAGAAGTGCCATTGTTATGCATCGTGGAGCCATCAAGGTCCACAGTACAGATGGAGAGGGAACCACATTTTCAGTGCGTATTCCCCTTCTGTACAATGTATAGGAGGAGTTTGCAGCTATGAAGAAAATACTGATATGGATCTTCTGCGGGATTCTTCTGCTGGTCGGGGTCGGCTGTGCAGGTTTTCACTTTATCCTGAATCAGGAAGCAGAGGAGGGAATGCATCTGTATTACCTGAGTCAGGAGGAGGATCAGCTGATCCAGCAGCATCACAAGGTGACAGAAACGGAGTCAAATGCCCTGATCACAGAGCTGTATGCCCTTCAGTGCTCTCTTCCGGAGCGGAATAAAAAGGAACTGAAGCTGCTGCTTCCGGAGAATGTGGTGCTGCTGGGCTTTTCCCGGCACGATACACTGCTGACTCTGGATTTCTCCGGGGAATACAGGGAAATGTCGGCGGAAAGGGAGATTCTTGTGCGGGCCGGAATGGTGCGGCTCTTTACCCAGGTTTCCGGGGTGAAGCGGGTACAGTTTCAGGTGGAGGGAGAACCTCTCACCAATGAAGAGGGCGTAGAACTTGGCAGTATGACAGCCGGTCGCTTTGTGGAGAATTCCGGAAAGGAAATCAACAGCTATCTGATGACGGACATGACTCTGTATTTTGCAGATTCTTCAGGAACCAGGCTTGTGCCGGAGGAGAGAAGTGTCTACTATAACAGTAATGTTCCACTGGAGAAGGTGGTGGTGGAGCAGCTGGCAAAGGGGCCCAGGGAAAGCGGACATGAGCCTGTGCTTCCTTCTGAGATCAATATTCTCAGTGTGACGATTCAGGATAAGATCTGCTATGTGAATCTGGATGACAGCTTTACCAACCTGATGGAGATATCCGCAGGTAAGCTGAAGCCGGAACTGGCGGTGTACTCCCTTGTAAATACCCTGACCCGTGTATGTCAGGTCAGCAAGATTCAGATTTCTGTCAATGGAAAAACCAATGTTCAGATTGGAGATATGGAGCTGAATACTCTGTTCAGCCAGAACCCTGATCTGCTTCTGGAGGAGACGGAGTCTGTTCCTGAAGAAGTTTCCCAGGAGACTGAGCCCCCAGAGCTGTCCGCTGAGGGGGAAGTAGAATAACTGGATATAAGTGCTGTTGCGGGATCGGCTTTTGCTGAACCGGCAGCACTTATTCTCTTTAAAGGAAAAACGAATTTGTGGAAAAATCTTAGAAAAAGGCCTCTGTGTGTGATCTGTCTGTTGCTGATGCTGCTGATCATTTTTGCCAGAGCAGCAAATCTGCCGGTATTTGGTGAACCGCCGGAGGATTCCCTTGTGTCGGACTGTGTTTTGCAGGGACAAAGGGTTTCCGTGGTGGGGACAGTGACAGATCGCCGACAAAAAAACAGATCCACACAGCTTATTTTAACCAATTCTTATCTCCGTTCGGAGAGCAGATCCATTTCTTTAAAAAAAATATCGGTAACAGCAGATCCGGAGGCGGCCATTTTGGCAGGCTCTGTTGTTGTGGTATCCGGAATCCTGTCACAGCCGGAGGGGGCCTCCAATCCCGGTCAGTTTGATCTTCATGACTACTATGCAGGGCAGCAGATCTACTATACTCTGTATGCAGAGGAATGGGAGATACTGGAGAAGGGAGGGGGAATACGGGAAACACTGCTCTCTCTGAGAAATGCCCTGTTGGATCGGATTGACAGGATGACAGGGCCGGAGACGGCCAGTGCCCTGAAGGCAGTGCTGCTGGGGGACCGGTCAGGTCTTACGGAGGAGGAGAAGAGAAATTATCAGGTAGGTGGAATTCTTCATATTTTTGCAATCTCCGGCATGCATATTTCCTTTCTGGGCAGAGGGTTTCTGAAACTGCTTCAGAGGCTGGGGCTTCCCCTTCTCCCGGCAGCAGGTGTTTCCTTTCTGACACTGGCCTGCTACTGCTTCATCACAGGGGCGGCCGCTTCCTCCCTGCGGGCTGTCTGTATGTTTGCTGTGTATCTGGGGGGACGGATTCTGCTTCGAACCTACGATCCCCTCTGCGCACTGGCTCTGGCGGGAATCCTGCTGCTGCTGGAAAATCCTTCCCTTTTGTTTACCTCCGGTTTTCAGCTGTCCTTCTGTGCGATTTTGGCGGTGTCAGCGGGCTGGCACTCTGTATCCTGGCTTCTTCCACCTCAGGTGAAAAAGCCTGGAACACCTGGGAAAGGGGCGGTGGGAGGAAGGGCAGAACTTCGTCAGCGACGAAAGAGGCAGCTTTTTGGCTGGCTTCGATATTTTGGAAGACTTGTGCTGCGGTACAGCCTGTTCTGGTTTTCCCTGACTGTGATCCTGCTGCCCCTTACCATCTGGTATTATTATGAGATCCCTGTGTTTGGACTGCTTCCCAATCTGCTGCTGGTGCCTGGGGCTCCTGTGCTTCTGGCATCGGGAACAGCGGGGCTGGCAGTGGGAGCGGTTTCTCTGGAGGTGGGAGGGAAGCTGCTTCTTCCGGCGGACTGGATCGTAACAGGGCTTCGGGATCTGACTGAGAGGATCCGTACCTTCCCCCTGGCAACCTGGGTCTGCGGAAAGCCTGCTCTCTGGCAGTTACTGGCAACGGAACTGCTGCTGTTGTTGCTTCTGGCAGTTCTGTACAAAGGCAGAGAAATCAGGGATGCTGCAGAGGACAGAGGAAAAAAGGTCCTCCAGAGAAGATACAGAAAAATGGGGGCTGCGGGCCTGCTGCTGATGATGATAATTCTTCTTGTTCGTCCGCAGCCGGACTGGTCTCTGACCATGCTGGATGTGGGGCAGGGGGACTGTCTTGTGCTGAGGGAAAGAGAGAACTGTTTTCTGGTGGACGGAGGCAGCAGTACAGTAAAGGAAGTGGGAAAATACAGGATTCTTCCCTATCTGAAGAGTCAGGGAGTGCATCATCTGAAGGGAATATTTGTATCCCATCCGGATGAGGATCACACCAATGGGTTGCTGGAGGTGTTTGCAGCCATCAGCAGCAGGCAGGCCACCCTTCGGGCTGATTATCTGTATCTTCCCCTGTGGATGCGGGGGACAAAGGAGGAGAGAGCGCTGAGGCAGGGGGCAGAGGCAGCCGATACAGAGGTTGTGTACCTTGCAAGGGGCGACCGGATCACCACGGACCAGATGGAAATCTGTGTGCTGAATCCCTTTCCCCAGGGCGGAATCCAGAGGGGGAATTCCGGCTCGCTGGTGCTTTCCCTTAGCTGTGGATCCTTTGATGCCCTTCTGACCGGAGATCTGGAACAGGATGGGGAGCGGCTTCTTCTGCCACTTGAGAAAAACTATGAATATCTGAAGACGGCTCATCATGGATCCTCCGGGTCCACATCGAAGGCATTTCTGGAGGCGGTTCAGCCCCAGGTGGCTGTGATTTCTGCTCCGGTGCGCAGTCGTTACGGCCATCCTCACAGGGAAACACTGCAGCGGCTGGAGGATGCCGGTACAGCTGTCTACTGCACAAGGGACCGGGGGGCTCTGCGGGCCTGGGGTTCCGGTGATACCTGGAGGATGGAGGGATTTCTTCCTGCCGGAACCGGGTAGGAGAGCTGAAGCAGGTTTTCCGTGCAAAAGGGTCTGTTGTGGAGTATAATGGTGAGAAATGATACTTGAGAGACAGATGGAGGAAGGATTTGAAACAGATTTCCGAAGATATCAAAAGCGGACAATTTCACAGGGTATATCTTCTTTACGGAGAGGAACGATATCTGAAGGAGCAGTATAAGCACAAGCTGCTGTCGGCTCTGGGAACAGAGGGGGATACCATGAATTTTTCCCGGTTTGAGGGGAAGAGCATCAGCGAGGCGGAGCTGATTGATCTGGCAGAGACACTGCCCTTTTTTGCGGACCACAGGGTGATCCTTCTGGAGGACACCGGTTTTTTTAAGAATAAGTCAGAAAAGCTGCCGGCCTATCTGGAAAATCCGCCGGAGCATCTTGTGATGATCTTTGCCGAGCAGGAGGTGGACAAGCGGAACAAGCTGTACAAAACCGTGGGAAAAAGTGGCTATACAGCAGAGTTCTCCACCCAGAAGACAGAGGTTCTGATGCGCTGGATTCTGGGGATTCTGAAAAAGGAGAATAAAAAGATCACCCAGCCTGTTATGGAGCTGTTTCTGGAGAAAACAGGTACAGATATGGGGCAGATCAGCCAGGAGCTGGAGAAACTTCTGTCCTACACCATGGGTCAGGAGGTGATTCGGGAGGAGGATGTGCGCATCATCTGCACCAACCGGGTGGAAAACCAGATCTTTGCCATGGTGAGAGCTGTCAGCGAGAAAAAACAGAAGAAGGCTCTTCAGTTGTATTACGATCTTCTTTCTCTGAAGGAGCCCCCCATGAGGATCCTGTATTTACTGGCCAGGGAGATGAATCTGATCCTGCAGGTGAAGGAACTGAAAAGGGCCGGTTTTGATCAGAAGACCATTGCTTCCAAAGCGGGGATCGCTCCCTTTGCGGTACGGAATTATCTGCCTCTGGCAGAGCGGTACACCAGCGAGGTGCTGAAAGGGGCCGTGGAGGATTTCACAGAAACAGAGACTGCCGTGAAAACAGGAAAGCTTTCTGATGTGCTCAGTGTGGAGATGATGATCGTAAAATATTCGGAAAATGCTTGACAGAATCAGGAAAAAAGGATATTATTATCAAGCATGTTTCGTTGAGGTTTCCGTGTCTTCCTTGACGATCAGATATTGTAAGATAAAATACATTGAATAATTCAGGGAGGTGTACACTTTGGCTAACATTAAATCCGCAAAGAAAAGAATCCTGGTTACAAGAACCAAAACCATGAGAAATAAATCTATCAGATCTGCAGTTAAAACAGCTATGAAAAAAGTTGATGCAGCTGTAGCAGCTAACGATAAGGCAGCAGCAGCAGAGGCTCTGCAGAATGCTATTTCTACAATCGATAAAGCCTGCACAAAAGGTGTTTATCACAAAAACAATGCGTCTAGAAAAGTTTCCCGTCTTACCAAAGCTGTAAACTCTATCGCATAATATAATTTAAGATTTAACCAATCCCGGATGTACCGTCATGCATCCGGGATTTTTTTTACGCGAGCAACGAGCCAAAGTCCGTGCTTGCACGAGACCTTGGCGACTGCCGCGATAACTTGAGAAACTCGCAAAGAGTGTTTCTCATAGTTTAGGAGAGCAACGAGCCAAAGTCCGTGCTTGCACGAGACCTTGGCGACTGCCGCGATAACTTGAGGAGAGTATTCTGTTGTTTTTGTGCATAAAACAACAAAACACCAGTTGGTTTTTGTGCTATTTTGTGAGATAATGAGAATGTTGCAGATAAATCTGCCGGAAACAGGAGAAGTCTGCATTGGGGCACACAGAAAGGGAACTGTGTGAAGCAGAGAGAATTTATTTGGAGGAAAAGAATATGGAGAGAAAATTTCCAAATCTTTGCAAACCGCTTCAGGTGGGCAATGTAACATTTCGCAATCGCATGTGTTCCGCGCCTATGGGTGGAACAGATATTACAAAAGACGGATGTATCGGACCGAAGTCTGCGGCATTTTATGAGCTGAGAGGCAAGGGCGGAGCTGCAGCTGTTACAGTCAGTGAGTGTATGGTACATCCAGAGACAGACGGATCCCATGCCTATCATCTGGATCTGGCTGTGCTGGATTCTCTGGCATCATTTACCTACTGTGCAGATGCTATTCGTCGCCACGGGGCAATCCCATCTCTGGAGCTGTCCCATTCCGGACAGTTTGCCGGCACCTATATGACAGATAAATCAAAACAGAAATCCATGGTGCAGTACGGAGTGAGCCCATCTGTACGGGCAGACGGACTGGAGATCGTGGAGCTGTCTCAGGAGATGATCGATGACATCGTTGCCTCCTATGGCCGGGTGGCAGGGCTTGCCAAGAGAGCGGGCTTTGAGATGCTGATGGTTCACGGTGGACATGGCTGGCTGATCAATCAGTTCCTGTCCCCTCTGTTTAACAGGAGAACAGATAAATATGGCGGATCCCTTGAGAACAGAACAAGATTTGCCAAGGAGGTAATGACTGCCATCCGTGAGGCAGTGGGCCCTGGCTTCCCGCTGGAGTTCCGAATGAGCGGTTCCGAGTTCTGTGAGGGTGGATACGATCTGGAGGAAGGTGTAAAGATTGCCAAAGAGATGGAGCCCTATGTGGATATCCTTCATGTATCGGCAGGTACCTATCAGAAGACCTTCGGCATCACCCATCCTTCCATGTTTGAGGACCACGGACGAAACGTATTTCTGGCAGCAGAGATTAAAAAACATGTTTCCATTCCGGTGGCAACTCTGGGTGGCCTGAATGAGCCTGCCATGTTGGAGGATATCGTTGCATCAGGAAAAGCAGATCTGATCTACATGGGACGTGCCCTGCTGGCAGATCCTTTCCTTCCACGCAAGGTGGTTGAGGGAAGAGATGATGAGATCAAGAGATGTCTGCGCTGCTTCACCTGCATGGCTGAGCGTGCCGTTACCTCCACAAGACGCTGTACCATCAATCCTCTCATCGGACGTGAGATGGATGGTGTGGAGATCCATCCTGTTGCCCCTGACCAGAGAAAGAAGGTACTGGTGGTGGGCGCAGGCCCCGGTGGTCTGGAGGCTGCTCTTACAGCTGCCAGAAGAGGACATCAGGTAATCCTCTGTGACAGGGAAAGTGAGGTGGGAGGAATCCTCAAGAGTGAGAGAGCCCTTCCATTTAAATATGAAATGTATCAGCTGGGGGTTACCCAGGAGATCCTGTGCCGAAAAGCAGGTGTGGAGATCCGTCTCAACACAGAGGTGACACCGGAGTATGCACAGGCTGAGAATGCAGATGCCATTATCATCGCGGTGGGTTCTGAGCCGCTGGTTCCGCCGATCAAGGGACTGAAGGACGGAAAGAATGTGATCATCGTCAATAATTATTATCTTGAGAAGGATAAGGTTGCAGATGAGGTGGTTGTATTCGGCGGTGGTCTTGCAGGCTGCGAGGCGGCGATCCATCTGGGAATGGAGGGCAAGAAGGTTCATCTGGTGGAAATGAGGGACGTCCTGGCTCCTGATGCCAATGTAAGACATCGTCCTCTCCTGCTTCAGGAGATCGATAAATATGTTACAGTCCATACCGGCTATAAGGGAATGGAAGTAACAGAGGATGGAATTATCTGTGAGGATAAGAATGGTGAGACACACCTTGTTCCGGGAAAAACTGTGATCTGTGCCCTTGGACAGAGAGCAAGAAAACAGATGGCAGAGGAATTGCGGGACTGTGCACCATGGACCATCACAATCGGTGACTGCAATCGTGCAGCTACTATTACGCAGGCTGTATATCAGGGATATCATGCAGCACTGGATATCTGAAGAAAATTTGTAAAAGGCGGACAGAAACGCAATGGATAAGCTGAGGAAAGAATACGAAGCGCAGATGCAGCACTATCTGAACGGAAATAAGATCAGCAAGCTGATGGTGGTGGTGGGCATTGCCTTCATGATCATAGGCTTCATGAACAGAAATGAAACAGGGCGGATGATGCTGTTTTTCGTTCTCACCATCGGCTCCTGTGTGGTAGGAGTTCTGGTGGGACAGAAGAGAAAGAGTGCATTTTCCACCTATGTGGGACAGACGGTGACAAGGGGAGTGATGGAACAGTATTTCCAGGTGGATGAGTTTATCATGCATGGGGAAACTCCTCTGGATGAGATCCGTACAGCAGAGCTGTTCTGGAATTACAATCGTATTATCGGAAGCCGTGTGATCAGAGGAAAGCTGAAGGGGACAGCCTTTCAGTGCTCCAATGTAACTCTGGACGAGACAACAGGAACAGCCAATAAAAATACCCGCGTTTTTTCCGGTCAGTATGTGTTTGTGAATCTTCAGACCCCGGTAAAGGGCACCATCCGTATTCTCGACAGGGAGAATCCGGTGAGAACCCTTGTGCAGGGCTGTCATCCTGTTAAAATGACTTCTGTTCTGGAATTTGATGAGCTGTTCGAGGTATCTGCCACAGATGAGGCGGGGGCGAGAGCATTTCTGACAGAGGAAAGAAGAAAAGCCCTGCTGGAGCTGAAGCGACTGATCAGGGAAAAGGGTGGAGAGGAGAAGGCCCAGCTGAATCTGATGATCAAAGGCAAAAAGATTTATGCCGCCCTTGGATCAGGGGTGTTCCTGTTCCACAGACAGACGGAGCTTCACAGCATTGAGGATATCATTGGGTATAATTCTCTGGATGCGGACTATGTGAAGAAGGCAGTGAGCCTGTTGATGAGATAATGCTCCTTCTATTATAAGAAGAAATGGATTTAAAGGGCTCTGCAGGAGTGACTGACACTCTCTGCAGAGCTGTTTTTTGTATTTTTAGGATAATAAGCGGGAATCCTCGGTAATTCAATTACCGATGTAGTTCACCGGTGGTAACACCTTGCAAAACCACCTGGTTCCTCCGGGAGGGTGTCTCTATTTCTACGTTTTGTATAGTGACATGGAATGGTAGTGTTGATGGAAAGAAATGGTTTCAGAAAAAATAACGGAACAGACAGGGGGAATGGCAGAGAATAGTGGGAAATATAAACAGATTCAGCCCTGTTTCCGGGAACTATAGTGCATTTGTGATAATTGTCACTATTGCCAATATATATTGTACAAAAAGTAGGAATTGCCTATTTTTATTTACTGCTAATTGGGGATATAAGATTTGACTAAAGTGGAGTAAAATCAATATTAACTTGCGACAGGTGAAGTCGCAAAATCGAAAGGAGAGATGAAGAGTGAGTAACGAAAAGAAAACTTCAGGAAAACCATTAAGCAAAGCGCTTAAGACTTTCTATGGTGTCGGTGACTGCGGTTTCACCCTCATGTCCAACGTAGAGAGCTACTATTTCAACTTTTTCCTGACAAACCTGGCAAAATTCGGACTGGGTACTGTATCTATGATCACAACAGTTGCTTCCCTGGTAGACGCATGTCTGTCCTGGATGTACGGTGCGATCCTGAACAGTATCAAACCTAAAAAATGGGGACGTTATCGTTCCTGGCTGGTACTGATCCCATGGGTAGTACCTTTCCTGTATGCATTCCAGTTCATCAAGATTGGTGACGGAGCTTTATCTGCAATCATAATTATTGTTGCAGCCATCTCCTCCCATGTTTGCTGGAACTTTGCATATGTAGCTAACGTATCCATGATCTCCGTTGCAGGAAAAACTCCGGAGGATCGTGCACAGCTGGCTTCCACCCGTGCTTTCTGGGCTAACCTGTCCAAGATTATCTTCTCTTATGTAGGAGCTCCTCTTGCAGCAGTTTTCGCCGGAATCATCGGTGAGACAAACCAGTATGGTGCTACAGCATTTGTACTGGGTGTTATCATGGCCTTCCTGTACTTCTGCCACTTCAAAATGTTTGATGGATACGAGGAAGTAGAAGTTACAACAGAGGCAAAAAAAGAGGACAAAACAAAAACTGGTGCAGGC
>JAUNCZ010000056.1 GCA_030526405.1 Lachnospiraceae bacterium
TTGTCGGACAGGCAAGTTCGGCGGATTTAGGCTAGAAGAGACCGGCTATAACAATGAAGATGTGAGAATATATAATTCTTGCATTTTTCGATGTGAGGATTTTTTTTGGCATTTCCATTTCTTTCTGAACGAATATCTCGCACAAGGGAAGCGTAATGGTATTCCATATCCCTGACGAAATAATAGATATTATTCACATTTGTCATTTCTTCTACTTTTTGTATATAGCTATCACTTAATGAAAAGGATAATTCAGGGGATAATCCGCCGCGGATGGCTGAGCGACTGGCCAGAGTGGTATTTACAATGAAAAGGTTTTTCATATTCCTCACCGGATCATTAGATAGTGTACCAAAATCCCCGATAAAGTCTTCTTCAATGCTTTTCTTCAGCCCTTCGATATCACCTTTCTCAATACTTGCCTGCTCGCGTACTTCCTGTTCATAGGGATTATGGCGAAATGAGTTTTCCTGATTTATAAATACAAGTTTTGTATATTTCCGGTGTAATTCCTCAGCTATGGGCCGTTGGGCAAGATTTTGGCTGGCAAGAGCATATCTTTCACAGACAGAGTCAGCATACATATTATGAAAGAATAAAATATTTTTAATAAATTCCTCGAAATTGATACGTGGAAGTGTTAACAGCCAGTTTTCGATATCATTATAGTCCTGATCTATGTGGATGTTTTTGTAAAGGGAAATCGTCGCATCAAACAGTACCGGTCCCACAAGATATACCCCCTTTTTGAAATCTACTATGGCATAGATGATATCTCTGTAAGAAAACAGGAGAGGTGCTTTCGACTGAAGTGTATCCTGGATTAAGATTTCCAAAGAAAAATGCCTATAGCAGGGATCACTCAGCTCTGGAATGGCACAGTAAGAGGACAATTCTTTTCCATCATAGCTCAGTGTTCTGACAAATGTATGTAATTCCCGAGATATAAAATCTACAAGTACGTTTCTGTTCATATCTTTTTTTCCTGTTCTTTTGTTATATATCCATAATACCAGATCACGATTATATAAGAAATCTAATATTTTAATAAGTTTTATTATATAGAATCGCTGTGTTCTGCTATATGCTGAAATTGTGTGAACGGATGGAATATCCAATCAGAAGATGCTGAGCAGACAATGCCTGCATGTTCAGCAATTATGCCTTAATGATATGAGGAGGGTAAACATGAACAAAAGGAAATTTTCAGTAAAGGGTGTGAATTTGGGAAACTGGCTTGTGCTGGAAAAATGGATGAATCCGGCACTGTTTGATGGAACAGATGCGGAGGATGAGTACTGGCTTCCAAGACGTCTCTCACCGGAAGTTTATGAGGCAAGAATCAAAATCCACAGAAGTGAGTATATTACAGAGCGGGATTTTGTCACAATCAAGTCCTGGGGAATGGATGCGGTGAGAATTCCGGTTCCTTACTTTATCTTCGGTGACAGAGAGCCATTTATCGGTTGTATTGAAGAGCTTGACAAGGCATTTAACTGGGCAGAGAAGTATGGGCTGAAGATCCTGATTGATCTGCACACTGCTCCAATGGGACAGAATGGCTTCGATAATGGTGGCATATCTGGTGTATGCAGATGGGCACAGATTCCGGATGAAGTGGAGTTTGAGTTAAGTGTTCTTGAAAGACTTGCCCGGCGCTATGGAAAAAGAGAGGGCCTCTGGGGAATTGAGGTGCTGAATGAGCCGGCGATGAAAGGTGTTTGGGAATCTGTGGATGTTCAGAACAGATATCCTGCAGTGGACAAAGATATGGCAGCAGGAAGCGGACCTGTCTCCCCTGAGTTTTTAAAACAGTTCTATCTGGATGCCTTCGAGAGAATGAATCCTTATCTGGACGATGATAAATATGTGGTGATCCACGATGGATTTGAATTCAAAATCTGGAAAGATTTTATGCAGGAAGAGAAGTATAAAAATGTGGTTCTTGATACACATCAGTATCTTATGATGGCTGAGATGGCAGGCTGTGAACAGACTCTTGAAGCATATGAGAAGTTTGTGAAGGATAATTACGAGAAAGATATTCAGGAGATGCAGGAATACTTCCCTGTGATTGTTGGGGAGTGGTGCTTATTCAATTCCCTGGCATGTGGTAAGGATACAAAGGGCGGTCAGTCCGTTCTCAATGGAATGGAGGGAACTGATGCAGAAGTATTTACCCAGGAACAGAAGAGGGAAATTTATCAAAAAGTGGCAGAAATGCAGCTGAATGCATGGAACAAGGGAAGCGGCTATTTCTACTGGAGTTACAAGCTGCTTACAGATACAGTGAATACCCCTGGATGGGTAGGCTGGGACTGCTGGGACCTGGGAAGATGCGTAGATTTTGGATGGTTTCCCACTGAAAGAAGATGAAAGCATTCGTAAATGCTGCAATTGAGAGCTACATTCTTGAGAAACATTCATAGGCGGTTAAGAGCGGTAAAGCGAGATACTGTGAATCCAAAGATGAGACAGAGAGAAGCAAGTAGCGAAATGGATTGAAAATGTCCGCTTTACCTTAAGACAGCAGAAAAGAAAAGCACAGGGGTAGATGATTCCCCTGCATTGGTACCCTGCAGAGTGTGAGAACATTCCGCAGGGTATATTTTATATAGAAGAATAAAGAGAACATACGTTTGCATTCTTGGGTGATGTGTGATATAGTACAGATGTACACTAAAGAATGCTTAGACTTTTCTTTTATAAAAGGTTTTCTGTCTTTCTTTGCGTTAACTAGTATTCGAAAGAGATTCCCTGTAATAAAAGTGAATAGGCATTTCTGTTTCAACTATTTGTACAAGAATTCAGTAGCAGATAAAAAGGGGTGTTAAGAATGAGCACAGAATGGTTTGAGGATAACAAGGATGCAATTCTCTCAGAGGCAGACAAAATACGGGATGATCTGCTTGAGGAGGCTGTTGAATTATTAGAGAAAAGATTTCTTCAGGACACTATTTCTTTTTCGGTTGATGTGATAGAGCTGCAACAAAGAGCAGGATATTATAAATATAGAGGGAAAGACTGGTTTCTGTATGAAGATTGTTTTGATTTATCAATAGATACATGGGAACAGTTTGTTGAAAAAATAGAACAGGATGGATTTGAGGAAGAGGATATTGCTGAAGTGTTAGATAGGCACCAGGAATTTCTGACGAGCATTATCTTTGATCGTTATTGTTCTTCTCACAGGGAGATTAATTGGGATGATTTTGAATACTATGATGATACTTTTGAATTGATCAGTGATAATTGTGACTATTATTCAGTAATTGAAAAGGTAAATGAACGCATTACTATTAAAAGAATCGAAGAGCTTCTGCGCTGCAATCCACACTATAAGGATATGTTCTCTCAATTGGAAGAGGCGGAGAAAAGAAGAATAAAGGAAGAAGAGGAGTATCAGAGGAAAAGAAAGGAAATTGCTGAAGCAATAAAGGACACCATTCCCGGCAATCCAGTTGACTATTTCCCATTGGCAAGAAAAATGCACCGAAAAGTCTTCCTTCATATCGGTCCTACGAATTCCGGAAAGACCCATGCAGCTCTTCAACGTTTACAGAATGCAGAAAACGGTCTTTACCTGGCCCCGTTACGTCTGATGGCTCATGAGATTTATGAGAAACTTAATGCTGCAGGAGTTCCCTGTAGTCTGGAAACCAGTGAAGAGGTAAAACTGATTTCAGATGCGACACATTCTTCAAAGACCATAGAAATGTTTCATTCGCTTCATCAATATCAGGTTGCTGTAATTGATGAGGCTCAGATGATAGCTGATAAAGACAGAGGAGGTGCATGGACGAATGTAATTATGGGAGTGTTAGCCGACGAAGTGCATATCTGCATGTCTCCCAATGCTGAATCAATTGTCAGGCATATCCTGAATCTGTGCGGAGACAGTGTCACAGTAGTCCGCCATGAGAGGAAAACTGAACTTGTAGCTGAAAGAGAGCATTTTTCATTCCCGAATTCCGTACAGAAGGGAGATGCTTTGATCGTTTTTTCTCGGAAACATGCCATTTTCTGTGTTGCTGAGCTGCAGGAGCAAGGATTCCGTTGTAGCATTATATATGGTGCTCTGCCCTATAAGGTACGTCATAATGAAGTACGAAAGTATTTGGATGGGGAAACGGATGTGGTTGTAGCAACGGATGCAATCGGTATGGGTATGAATCTTCCCATCAGAAGGATTGTGTTCCTTGAAACTCAAAAATATGATGGTTCACGGAAAAGAAAGCTGAATACGGAAGAGGTAAAACAGATTGCCGGCAGAGCTGGAAGATTTGGGATGTATGATACTGGATATTTCAATTCTGAGTATGAACAGAATGCCATAGAAAAGCTGTTTTATCATCCTGATATTGAAATACAAAAAGCAATACTTAGCTTTCCGGAATCAGCAATCTCTGGAAAAGGATCTGTATCAGAGATAATCAGGGAATGGACGGATATAAAAGCACCTGACAGATTCAGAAAAGCTGATACCACGAATCTGCTGCAGTTAGTCCAGGAAATTGAAAAGATGACGGATGATAAGATAATTGTGTATTCTCTTTCCACAATTCCTTTCTCAGTTAAAGACGAACAGCTGTACGCATTTTGGAAAATGCTAAGTCGTCAATTCATTGACGATGGAAGAATAGATATACAAAGCTATGTTTATTCAGTTCAGTCAATAAAAGAATTTTCTCTTGAACAATTGGAAGATACGTTCCGTCGATATGATCTGCTCTATGCATTTGCAAAACGAATGAAAGATACAGATAGTATGCAATTACTGGAAGCAGAGAGAGAAAGAGTATCTGAGACCATCATTGAAAGACTGAAGAATAGGAAAATGAAGAGAAAAGTGTGCAAGTATTGCAAAACTGTTCTACAATGGAATTATCCTTATAGTATATGCAGCATTTGTTATGATTCTTTCTTTTATTGAGGAGGGTTGGAAAATCCCGAGTTTTCAATAAAAAGACCTGAATCCAGAAAAATCTCTCAGAGAAAAATCAAATAGAGTAAAAAAACCAGAAGTAAAATACGGAGAATACGAACATGATCGAAGCAGAAGTGAAGCTGAAGATTCACTCAGCAGAGGAAACAGAGAAGAAATTATTAGAAATGGGCTTTCACTATCAGGCATCAATTTACCAGAAGGACAGTTATTTTGATACTGTGGATGGAAAAATCCGGTTGGGCGGTGAGGCTCTTCGGATCCGAACAATCAAAGATCTGTCCAGCGCTGGGACTACTCAGGTCTTCATCACCTTCAAGGGGCAGAAGCTGGATACTGTATCCATGACTCGCCAGGAACTGGAAACAGAGGTGAAGGACGGACAGGTGCTGGAAGAGATTCTGGGTGCGCTGGGATATCATGCAGTTCCCCCATCCGTAATGAAAATCAGAAAAGAGTATGCCCTTTCAGATGCAGAATTTGGAGAAATCCATGCAGTAATTGATACTGTAGAAGGTCTGGGGGGCTTCCTGGAACTGGAAATCCTCACTGAAGAACAGTCACGGGAAGAGGCGCTGAACCGAATAAGTATTCTTTTGGAGCAGTTAGATTACTCACTTGCGGACACCACTACCAATTCCTATCTCAGCATGCTGCAGGGTGTGGAGGATTAAATGGATTCTGTATGAGTACGTATAACCAGATAAGACGATAGAATACATTGTTCTCGGGGAAATCTATATACAGTTTTTGAGGATAGTGATAAAATAAGATAACGATAATGAGCTGGTAGCCGATGCTACCAGCTTATCTATTATACACGAGCAACAAGCCAAAGTATGAGCTTGTACAAGATCTTTGCGAATATTCCGTTTTATGAATAAAATGTGATAATAATGGGAGGTATGTTATGAATTTCATGGAAATGTTAAAATCAAGAGAAAGCTGCCGTTCCTTTGATGGAACACCGGCAACCAGAGAGGAATTACTAAAAATCGTAGAGGCTGGTCACCTTTCACCAAGTGGCTGTAATGCACAGCCATGGAAGTTTATCATTGTAGATGAAGAAGATGCCCTGGCAAAGGTTCGGGATGCTCTTGTAACCGAAACAGGTGCCACCGGCGCACCATGGAGAGAAGAGGTTTCCTCCTATATCGTAATTGTTGAGGTTCCTGCCAAGGTAAAACCAGCGGTTCTGGAACACTACAATGATTCTCAGCGCTTCGCTCAGGGAGATATTGGTATGGCAGTCATGAATATGTGCTACGAAGCCATGGAACTGGGGCTTGCAACCTGTATTCTGGGTATGAATGATCAGAAAAAGATGGAAGAGTATTTCAATATTCCAGAAGGAAATGAAGTACGTATGATCCTTGCAGTTGGTCATCCAAAGAAAGAGACAGAGCCAAGAGATAAGGTGAGAAAGGCATTTGATGAAGTGTGTAGCTTTAATCAGTGGTAGTTTCTGTACTGAGTTTGTATTCAGAGTAACAAAGCAAAACAAAATCAGGAACATTCCTGACAGAAAGTGAGAACAACAAAGTGGTAATATCATTTAACAAAGAAATAACATTAAAAGAGAAATTAAATGAGTTAAGAAAAGATGAGCTGAAGGGAAGGGCATCTTGCCTTGGGCTCAGAAGATTATCAAAACTCAGGAAAGCAGAGTTGGTGGATCTGATGGTGAATTATTATCTGGATCCTGAGACTATATACTATCGTGCAGCCATCTTAAATGACAAGGAAATTGCCTGGTTGGACAAGGGAATGAACGGTCCGGCTCCGTTTTCTGCTCAGGATATCCTTACCATTTTAGAACTGGATTCTATGTGCTTTATCGCAGCAGGAGATAAGGAATATCGTTGTCTGAGCGATGTGGCTGAAGTATTGCAGGCAATCAGAACACCGGAATTTGAAGCGTACAGGAAACGTGCTTCCTGGGTTTGGATGTGTCTGTCCTTTGCAGAGTATTTTTATGGCTATATTCCCATGGAACACATGCTGAATCTGGTCAATTGTAAGAGGGGATTCCGCATGGATGAAGAGGAACTGATTGAAATATTTGATCATTTTCCCCGGGAGAGGGTTTTCAGTATTCGTTTTAATGATTATATTCTGGAATTATTCCTTGCCCTGGAAATGGATGAATTTGCAGCCCTCAGAAATGAGCAGGCAGATAAGGCATTCTATATTCCTTCTGTGGATGAAGTGATTGAGTTCTATGAAACCCATGCACTTCTCTCTGATCACCCCTATCAGAAGATGCTCCGTTTTCTGGAGAAGGAGATGGGAGTTGATCATATGGTGGCAAAGGGGCTTTTGGAAGATCTTTGGAATTTCCTTTCCAGTGATGCCGATTTCCATGGCACTATGCAATGGTTCTGGGATCAGTTTGAATTTGAGAACGACCAGCAAATCGAGAAGATTATTGAACTCTATATGAAGCTTGCAAATGGAACCAGAATGCGAGCAAACAGGGGGCACAAACCTGGTGAATTACATGCAAAAGCGAAAATGAGACCGGGACAGAAGCCAGTGATTCAGGCGGGAAGTACCAAAACCGCCAATCTTTTATCTGAGATTGCCCCGGAACTCCAGCAGATGGGATTTTCTCTGGATTTGGACTCTAACGCTGATTCGATGTCCGTTATAGGATTTCCAAATGGCATGAACAGCCAGCCTGTTGTATCTGAAAAGAAGATTTATCCGAACGATCCCTGCCCCTGCGGATCTGGAAAGAAATATAAAAAATGTTGTGGCAGATAATATAGATGCTCTTTTTCTGCTCCAGGTAACCCCCCGTTTCATGATACTAATCGCATAGAAATATCTTTGTTCTAAACAAAATTCTGATGATTATGCACAAAAACTAGTCGGATGGCAGATTTTGAAACGATTAAATATGTTACAATGATTACTGTGGGTAACATGAACCACTTCAAGCAGTCCCCCGCCTTTGGGGAGTAGAGACGTAGGCGGGGGTAAAAGGGGATGCTTGCATCAGCAGGAGCAAAAGCTCCTGCTGATGGACTGACAAAGTCAGCAGTGGTTCATGAGCAAGTAGCGAAGCGGATTGCGAATGTCCGCTTTTATCTCAGTGGAGAAGACTCCCACCTCTATAGGTGGTGAGCATTGACAAATTAGTCTCAGTGGGAGTCCAATCTCCGACTGAGATAAAACGCTCCGCGAGGATGCGCAGCGATTCTGATAGGAAGATGTCAGCTAAAGCTGACCAGAATCGCGCGCCAAGTCTCCGCAAGCGTCGACTTGAATGGTTTCATGAAATGGAGTTAGTTGGAATGAAGAGGAAAATTGTAACACGGATAGGTAGTATCCTGATTTCTGCTGTGCTGATGGCTGGCTCGGTTCCTGTCTATAGTCAGGAACCGGAGACAAGCTATGGCATGGAAATGAGTCAGGATGGGGATAATTCATCGGTTGAGAACATTGGGTTCAGTCAGGATTTGTCACCGGTTGACAATGCTGCAACAGGCGGTGAGTTGAGTATTAATTCTGAGGAGAATCTGAATAAGCAGGATCCTCAGAATAACCAGAATAGCCAGGGTGAGCAGGAATACCAGGGCAATCATGGTACTCAGGGCAACCAGTGTAATCAAGATTATCAGAATAACCAGAATGAGCAGGATTTCCAGGGCGCCCAGAATAATCAAGATACGCAGGACAACCAGGATAATCACGGAAACCTGGATCAGGAAGAAGCAGCATCATGTTCTGAGCAAGAAGAGGAAGAGCCTTCAGATTCAGAGGCGGAACCAGTTGCTCCGGAACCGGAGTTGAAGATTACTCTGGAGGATAACATGGCGATTGTAGAGGCTTCTGACTATGAACTTCCGGAAAACTGGAAGTCCTTGAAGGTTGCCCTGTGGTCCAATGACAAGGGGCAGGATGACTTAAAGTGGTATAAGCTTACGAAAATCTCTGAACTTGCTGGCTCTACTGAGTCCTCTGATTCTCCGGAATCCACGGGGGCCTTTGAATCCTCTGAAAAAGATCGGTTTCAGGTGAAAATCGATCTTCTGAACCATGGCAGCAAGGATGATCTGTTTCATTTTCATCTCTATTGCGTCACCACTGATGGAAAGATGGTTTTTCTGGATGCTCAGAATTTAACTACGGAGAATGTTTTCAGCACAAAGGTGACTGCCAGTGAGGAAGAGGATGGTTTCGTTCTGACCCTTCACAAACCTTCTGTTCAGCCGAAAAAGGTGGAATTTGCTATCTGGTCCGCGGAGGGCGGTCAGGATGATCTGCGATGGTGCACTGCCACATACAATGCAACTGAAAAAAAAGCAGTTCTTCACTGGAAACCCACCAGTCTGAAGCATAGCGGCAGGGTGTTTGTGCATTGCTATCTTACAGACAGTACCGGAAAGAAGCATTTTCAGGGCAGTACGGAACTGATGCTGGCAGCGCCTGGAATTGAATCCATCCAGGCATCCATCGATAACACCAGCGGCAGCTTTCAGGTAACACTTTCCGGTATCAGCACTTCTTCCTGTATCCGCAGTATCCTTGTTCCCATCTGGAGTGACAGCAAGCAGAAGGATATCCGGTGGTACGATGCCAGAAAAAACAGCGATGGCTCCTGGGGGCTTACTTCCAATATCAGTTTCCACGATTACCGTGAGGGCCGTTATCAGGTGCATGTCTATATCACTGACATCTGGGGAATACAAAGATTTGTGGGAGCCACCAGCTTTCAGTGCGATCCGGTGAAAATGCCATCCAAAACGGAGGAGCAGATCTCTTCGGATGGAATCTGCCAGATCCGTGCCATCAACTACAGGGCACTGGAGACCGGGAAAAATGCCAGGGTGGCCTTCTGGTCTGCTGAGAATGGCCAGGATGATCTGCGTTGGTATAGTCTTTCAAAAAAAGAGGAGAGTACAGAGGAGGGAACCAGTATTGTGCGCTATGCTTCCATCGATCTGAAGAAGCATGGGGCGGTAAATGGTACCTATTATGCCCATGTCTATTATGACGGAGCAGACGGGAAACCCCACTGCGTTTCTGCCTATAGTTTCCAGGTGAAGGATCTGTTCCAGACAAGTCTCACAGCACAAAAGACTGACACAGGATACCGGTTTATCCTCACCAATCCAACAGTTTCATCAGGAAAGGTGCGTTTTGCAATCTGGTCTGCAGAGGGCGGTCAGGATGACCTGAAATGGTTTGATGGAACCTGGAATGGAACCACACGAGAAGCTCAGTTAAACTGGAATCCTTCCCATCTGAAGCATTTTGGTCAGGTGTTGGTGCATGTGTACGGGGTGGATCAGAAGGGGAACTATGTGTTTCAGAAGAATACCACCGTTGAGCTTGCAGAGGAATTCAATACCGTTGTGGATTCCCAGGAGAAAGCTACATTTCTGATCACTGGCTATAAAAATGCGAAACAGGTTCTGGTGTATGTATGGAGCAACAACGGTGGTCAGGACGATCTGCGATGCTATCAGGCTAAACCCACCGCAAACGGCTGGACTGCCTCTGTTCAGAAGACCGACCATGGAAGCGCCGGCTATTACACCGCCCATCTGTATGTGGATGGGGTATACAGGGACAAGGACAGCTTCAGCTTTGACGAGGGGCGAAATGCAGACTCCTGGCATAGCATTTCCTCTGCCCACGGCGCAGGGGGACAGGGCCCTGACAAACTTGATATCTACACCAACTGTATCAGTGCCATGAATAACTCCTATCAGACCGGTTACAGAACCTTTGAGATTGATGTAATCCTGACTTCTGACGGCGAGCCTGTGCTGTATCATACATGGAAAACGGATATTCTGGACCACTATAGCTATTCTGCTGCCACTGCTGCTGGCCCCAGCTATCAGGAGTTTATGAGTGATACCATGTACAATGGCCAGTACAGAACCTCTGATTTTAAGGATCTTCTTCGTTTTCTGATGGCGCATCCTGACACGAAGGTGCTGCTGGATACCAAATATCGCTCTGAAAATGACATCCGTTCTCTGTACAGGAAGCTGCTTTCTGTTGCTGACTCCATGGGGGCTTCTGCCTCACTGAAAAACCAGGTGATTCCGTACCTGTTTGACACCAGTCATCTTTCCGCTATTCAGTCCGTGTGCGGTTTTCGGGAGTATCATTTTGCAACCTATGCAACCTTTAAGAAGACAGGAGGTACAATTGATGCTGCGAAATTCAGGAGTCTGCTGCAGTTCTGCAGGATGAATCGTATCCTGTCCATCAGTGTATGGGATTCCCTGGCTACAAAGAACCTGATCCAGATGGCGGATTCCTTTGGAATCGAGACCTATGTGCATACCACAGATGATCCGGAGACGGCACAGCGTCTTCTGCGGCTTGGGGCAGCGGGTATTATTTCCAATACCATTGATCCCGTGCAGGCCATAGGTATGATTTCGTAGGCTGAATCAAAAAAGGGGATTTTATTCAAGTCGACGCTTGCGGAGACTTGGCGCGCGATTCTGGTCAGCTTTAGCTGACATCTTCCTACTCCAAACGAACCATACAAAGAACCGTACAAAAAAACATACCAAAAAACAATACAAGAAAACCATACAAGAAACTCCCCCGCCTGTAAGATTTGAGGCGGGGGAGTTATGAAATATTCGTACTTATGAAAACTTCCTAATCCTCTCTGAGATGTACAGCTGTGGCAGCTTTTCTTCTTCGCATCTCATCCATAGCTGCATAGTGTCTTTTGGTGGTGTTAACATCTTTATGCCCCAGAACATCTGCTACCAGATAGATATCTCCGGTTTCCTGATACAGGGCAGTTCCGTAGGTACTTCTGAGTTTATGGGGCGTGATTTTCTTTGTTGTGGTCACCCTGCTGGCATACTTTTTCACCAGGTTTTCCACGGTTTTCACATTAATTCGCTTTCTCTGGGAGGAATAAAACAGAGCATGCTCATGACCGGCCAGGGGGGTGATGGCCGCCCGTTCTTCAATATAATCAAACAGGGCTGTTTCCACCTCTTCACCAAAGTAGATGATCATCTCATTACCACCTTTTCTGGTGACACGAATTCCATTATTTCTAAAATCCACATCTTCAAGATCAAGACCAACACACTCTGATACTCGGATGCCGGTACCCAGCAGCAGTGTGATAATGGCCAGATCTCTTTTTTTAGTCTTCTCGTAATAGCTGCGCTGATGGGGAGACAGATGATCCCCGCAGCTCTCGATGAAGTCCAGCAGTGCCGCTACCTCATCGGCATCCAGGCGGATGATTTCCTTCTGGTGAAGCTTTGGCATGTCAATGAGCAGAGTAGGATTGTTGATGATCATCTCATGCTTGAAATAGTATGAGTAAAATGCTCTCAGGGCGGAAAGCTTTCTTTTGATCCCTTTTTCTCCATTTGTCACATATTCAGCTCCATCCTCAGGCTGGTAGGCCTTCAGATATTCCATGTACTCCTCCAGGTCCAGAGCAGTAACCTGATCCAGATCCTCCAGTTTCAGATCCCGGATGGTCTTTCCCTTATAGGCAGGGTTTTCATGAACCAGAAACTGAAAGAAGATTCTGATGTCATAGGCATATTTCAAACGAGTGTGGGCAGAGGTGGAGACAGAGGTACCACGAAAGAAGTCTTTGGTGAAGGATGGAAGAGTAGCCACCACTTCCCGAAGCTTTAATATATTTTCCCGTTCTTTTTCTTCATGGTAGGTGGTTCTTTTTTCCATGTGTTCGATCCTTTCTGCAACAGTATTTAATAGATTAATTATTGGATTTTTAATTTGCTGACATTTTTTTGTCTTATTTTCTTTTTATTCTGCTTCGTTTAGCTATCCCTGCTGTTTGCCAGTGCTTGTTTATTCTGCTTCGTTTGGCTGCTCCTGCTGCTTACGCTTCATTTCTTCTTCGGCAGCACGTCTGGCGCGAATCTCTGCCAGCTTTTTCCTTCGTTTTAATCCCTCCGGTGTAACAAATTCACCGGTTTCTGGATCAAGGACAAGACCATCGGAAGTCTGTGTCAGTGCCTTTGCAGCCTTTTCCAGCACCTCATCCACCTCAGCAAACAAAGTGGAGGAGGAAGGTTTATGGATATTTTCTACAGAAGCACTGTTATCAGGATATTCTTCATCAGAGGCCGCTGGGGAATCAGAGATGATTACTGATTTTTCTGCGATATCAACTGTATCTACGGAAGCGGTGTTTTCAACGGAATCAGTGCTTTCTGTACAAGCTTCAATTCCGCTGTTTGTACTGTCTGAATAGATCTTATTGTAACGGAAATAGGTGGCTCTGCTCATATCCAGCTCCAACTGAATTTCCTGTCGTTTTTTGCCAGCATCCTTTAATCGGGCAAATGCCTGATATCTGGCTGTCCACTTTTCGTCATTTGGCTTTCTTCCGGCTTTGGATTTGGAATGCTTATAGTTTTCAAAATCCCGCAGAAGAGCAGTGTATTTTTCCTCAAGCAGTCGGTAATCCTCCTCCAACTTACTGTATTTCCGAAGAAGTTCCTGATGGACTTCGGAAAGCTCCTGCTCTTGTTTCTGGTTCTCATCCTGTTCCTTATTCTCTTCAAATTCACCCTCTGGAAAAATATTGATCATAGTGTCCCCCCTGTAATTCATCGGAAACTGCCAGACTCTGGCTTTAGCCTGATAAGGCATTTCCATCATCAGCTCACGAGACATAATTTCACATAGTGATATGTCTCAAATATATTTATGAGATAAGTATACAGTAAGAATACTGATAAAACAATAGATTTGAGATTTCCAATCCAGCACTTTGCAAATCAGCATTATTGTTTTTCAATCCAACACTTTGCAAATCAGTATTATTTGTTTTCCAATCCACCCACTTTACTAATTTGCTTTATTGTTTTACAATAGTAAATCAGAAATCATATTTCAAAACATATGGTAAAATCATTTTTTGTAAGAGGAGAAGAACAGTATGGAGTTTGAAGTATTACAGAGCGCGATGATCGCTGCTATGAAAGCCCGTGAGAAAGCACGTAAGGATGCTATTTCATCCGTTGTTTCTGCTGTTAAGAAGGCTGCTATCGACGAGGGATGCCGTGAGAACATTCCTGCTGATCTGGTGGATCGCGTAATCCTGAAGGAGCTGAAAAGCGTGCAGGAGCAGATTGATACCTGTCCTGCAGATCGTACAGAGCTGAAGGCTGAGTATGAGTTCAGACACAGCGTAATCAATGAGTTTGCTCCAAAGCAGATGGATGCAGATGAGATCCGCAGCTTTATCAAGGAGAAGTTTGCTGATATCATTGCCACTGGAAACAAGGGCGCTATCATGAAAAATGTTATGCCTGCATTAAAGGGCAAGGCAGATGGAAAACTTATCAATACTATTGTAGGTGAGTTCTGCAAATAATGATTTGTTCTGGATCTGCCGGAAATTACTATTACTAAAGGCATGGCGGTGAAAAGAAAATCTGTTCATGTTATCTATCAGAGATATGAGTCTATGATATGAGTCTACCGCGCAGGATGTGAAAGGAAATCAGTATGAAAATAGTTGAGAGAAAGCTGGGCTGTGCCCTTTTGGAGCCCACACTGATCAGGGATGTTCGGGGATGGTTCCAGATTCCCTTCAGTATTCAGGATCTTCAGGCTCTGGGACTTGATTTTCGTTGTGTGTATCAGCTGAATCATTCCTACACAGAGGAGAAGGGCGTGGTTCGAGGCCCCAATTATCAGAAAAGGCCCTATAATCAGGCAAAGGTTGTGCGCTGCACAAAGGGCAGCTTCTATTCCGTGGCCATTGATATTGATCCGGACAGTCCCACCTACAGACAGTCCTGTGGATTTTTACTTTCCCAGGAGAACAAACGTCTGATGTACGTGCCTGACAGCTATGCCCATGGCTTTGTAACACTGGAGGAGGATACCGAACTGGAGTATCTCACAGACAATCAGTACTGTTATGAGGCGGCTAAAAGCTTCCAGTTTGACGATCCGGAGGTGCTGGACGAAAGCGGTGCCCCGGGCATTGACTGGACCATGGGCGGGGCAGTGGTTCTGAAAAGAGAGATCCAGTCCGATAAGAACCGGCTGGCTCCGGCTTTTTCAAAAATTGAATTCTGAACCAAAAAAGGATTCACTGTAACACTGACACAGTTGGTGTCGGATACAGCGAATCCTTTTTACATCCTCATTTACATTTCTGATTTACAATTCATCAGACTTCTGGTAAAAAAATCCGCGAGGATGCGCAGCGATTCTGATAGGAAGATGTCAGCTAAAGCTGACCAGAATCACGCGCCAAGTCTCCGCAAGCGTCGACTTGAACAGATATCAGGTTGCCGATTTTTCGGTTTAACAGACTTCAGGTTATCAAATACCTGGTTTATCATCGTAGTTCAGGCGTATTTTTTCTCCTTCTTGTATGCCCTCACATACTCACAGATGGTGTCCATTTCCTGCTTTTCCGTGCGGAAGGTGCGGCTGAACATAAATCTTCTGCAATCAGACCCCGTATCACAAAGCCAGTAATCCTGATCAACTGGTCGTCCTGTGTCCTCTCGGATCACATCCACATACAAGTTCTCCCCACAGAAGTATCTGGCAAGATGAAGCATTCCCTTTTCCATCACATTGGTCTCCTTTGCATATAATCCTTTTCCGGCTGTTCTGTAAGAGGGACAGATTTCAATATTACGACTCTGAACCCCAGCCGAAGATTATCTTAGCATAGAAATAATCAAATTAAAGTCTTGACTTTTTTACTGATGAGTGTTCTGAACAACACCGGATAGTCTCACAGATCATCTTTTTTCACAGATAGTCTCACAGATAATAAATGAGACCACATAGAATACTCTATCTGAAGCTTCAACTTTCAATGAGGAGAAGGGTATTACAGAACCTGCGCCGAATTATGCTGTTCATTCTGTCCGTTCCTTGCTATACTATTAAGAGAGGTTCATGGATATCCCGTTTTTACAGGGAGCCATGAAAAACACGGAGGATTTTTATGACGGCTGTTTATTTTGCTCCCCTTCAGAGCATGACAACCTTTATATACAGAAATGCCCACAACCGGGTGTTCGGGCCATCCATCGACAAGTACTATGCACCATTTTTTATGGCCCATGAGAAACGCAATTTCAACTTCAAGGAGAAGCTGGATCTTGGCATCCGGGAAAATGCTTCCACCCACATGGTTCCCCAGATTCTTACCCGCAATGCGGAGGATGTGATCCGCTACCAGAGAATCCTGCTGGATATGGGCTATAAGGAACTGAATATCAACCTGGGCTGTCCCTCAAAAACAGTGACCAGCAAGGGCAGAGGATCGGCATTTCTGATCTACAGGGAGGAACTGGATCGATTTCTGGACGGAGTGTACGAAGGAGCGGATCCTGCAGGCAGCATTTCTGTGAAGACCAGGATCGGAACGGAAAGTCCGGAGGAATTTATCTATCTTACGGAGATTTACAATCAGTATCCTATATCAGAGCTTACCATCCATCCCCGGACCATGCGGCAGTTTTATGACGGTGTGCCGGTGAGGGAATCATTCCTGTATGGGCTGAAGTACTGCCAGAGGCCGCTGGTTTACAACGGTGATATCTGGAGCGTGGAGGATTGGAAGGCCCTGAAGGAGGAAGCGCAGCGAGTCTGTCCAGGCAAGAGCTTTCAGCTGATGATCGGGCGCAGTGCCATTGCAGACCCTGCGCTGGCCAGAAAGATCAAGGGTACCGGTGGCCCGGCCCGGCCTGAGGAATATATGGATATGCTTCATGAGCTGATTGATAACTATCGGGAGCTTTTGAATGATGAGCAGATGGTTCTGTTTCGCCTGAAGGAGCTTTGGAGCTGGATGATCCGGCAGTTTCCGGGCAAGGAGGAGCAGCTGAATCTTCTGAATCGCTGCGATACTATGGATCAGTATCTGCAGTATGAGGAGCAGATTCTGATGGGCTGATAGTGAGGAGTGGTGGACTACTAATCGAAAAAGACAGAGATTTCTGGCTTTGTAATGCGGGGCAGCAAGTATTGCCTGAAATGAAAAAGGAAAGGAAATAGAGAATTAGTGTGAAAGAAAGTAGAGGAAAGCCATAAACTGGCGCACTTGAATAAGCTG
>JAUNCZ010000057.1 GCA_030526405.1 Lachnospiraceae bacterium
CCTCTGCTGCAGTTTCTTCTGTTTCAGCTGCAATCGCCTCTGTTTCAGTCTCTGTAGCTTCCTCTGTCTCCACTGCCTCTGCTGCAGTTTCTTCTGTTTCAGCTGCAATCACCTCTGCTTCAGTCTCTGTAGCTTCCTCTGTCTCCACTGCCTCTGCTGCAGTTTCTTCTATTTCAGCTGCAATTGCCTCTGCTGCAGCCTCTGCAGCTTCCTCTGTTTCCACTGCTTCTGCCAGAAGCTCATCGGCATCAAAGGCAACTACCTCATCCTCACCGTTCAGCTCCTCGATCATCAGACCGGAAGCACCCTCCGCAGTCTCCTCATACTCTTCTGCATCAAGCTCAGCTGCAACAGCATCAAACCCGGCAGCGGTCTCAGTAAGTTCCTGGGCAGCGGCCTCAGCCTGGGATTCTTTCTCTGCAAGTACCTCCGTAACAGACTCAGCCACTTCCCCGGCAATCGCCTCCACAACAGTTTCAGGCTCAGCTGTTTCCTCCACAATCTCCTGGGCAACAGCTTCAGCCTGGGCCTCTTCCTCTGCAAGCTTCTCCTCGATCGACTCAGCTGTTTCCTCTTCCGCAGACTCCCCGGAATCGCTGAACACGTCAAAGATTGCTTCTGTAAGCTTCTCCTCCAGGCTGTCTGCCTCAGAATCCGCCTCTGCAACAACTTCTGGTTCAGGAATCTCCAGTGCCTCCGGAACAAAAAGATCAGCCTGAACAGGATTTATCTCTTTCTCCTGATTTGCAAACACCTTGCGGATGCTCTTCTCCAGCTCCAGAGACAGGTTCGCTGTTTTTCCGAGAAATTCCTTTGAAGTAACGGAATAGCGATCCATTGCCGCATCTGTAAGGGGCATCGCCTGCTCTCTTGTCTCCACCAGAACATCTCTGGTAATGGCAGCGCCGGCCTCATCCATCTTCTGAAGGATCATCTTGGAATCCACATGCTGGGCTTTTGCAAAGCTTGCCTCTGCAGCAGCCTTTGTAGGTACAGGAAGGACAATTTTCGGAGTCTCGCTCTCCGGCTTCTCAGTAATCGCCTTCTCATAAAGGCGCTGCTGATAAGGAGCCAGCCCCTCATGCTGTTTTTTCAGTTCCATTGCCTTCAGCACATATCTTCCCTCGCTGAACCACAGGATCATATCATCGCAGGCATCCACGCATTCCTTGTCCATGCCAGCTTTGTGATACAGCTCTGCAAGCTCATAGGCCCAGCGCTCCGTATATTCGTAGTCCTTATAGGTTTCCAGCACACGGATTCGTTCCTCAAGGGGTGCATCCTTTGCTTTCAGCAGTTTATACTTCAGCAAATGGCGCGAATTGTCATTCGGTGCTACCTGAAGGAACTGATTATAGTATTTTTCTGCATCTTCCATCTCATTGAGCTTCACACTGATCTCAGTCAGTCTGAAGAGAAGATTTTTTCCAATTGCTGTTTTCTCATAGGCAAGCAGAAGAATTCTCTTACAGTTCCGGTAATCACGGTTTACCTCATAGATATCTGCAACCATGCTTAAGGTCCGGATACTTTTGACTCTGGTCCAGTCAATTTCCTCTACGATCTTCAGCGCAGCTTCGTATTCACGATTCTGAACGCATTCTGTAAGCTCATTCAATTTCAGTTGGTATTCTGTCTTATCCAAGTTTTTATCACCTCTGATTATCCAAAACCCATATGCTGTTCGGGGCCGCTTGAAAAAGCGACCCTTCACAGAAATTATTTACTCAAAAATCATATTTTGAATTATTTAACAGTAATTTTCTCCAGCTTCCAGATCTCCTCAGCGTACTCCTGAATTGTTCTGTCAGAGCTGAATTTTCCAGCCATAGCTGTGTTGAGGATAGCGCTCTTAGCCCACTCTGCCTCATTGCGGTATTTAGCCTCTACTCTCTCCTGAGCTGCTGCGTAGGACTTGAAGTCTGCCAGGATGAAGTACATATCCGGCTGGCTGCAGTTCTGAGTATTCAGCAGTGAGTTGTACAGGTCACGGAACATGTTCATGTCACCGTCAGAGTAGGTACCGTTGATCAGCTGCATCAGTACCTGACGGATGTCAGCGTCATTGTTGAAGTAGTACATTGGATCGTATCCGCCGTTCTTCTCGAAGTTCATAACCTCCTCAGCAGACAGACCGAAGATAAATGCATTCTCCTCGCCAACCTCCTCAACGATCTCTACGTTTGCACCATCCATGGTTCCCAGTGTCAGAGCACCGTTCAGCATGAACTTCATGTTTCCTGTTCCGGAAGCCTCACGGGATGCTGTGGAGATCTGCTCGGATACATCGGCAGCAGCAAAGATCATCTCTGCGTTGCTTACACGGTAATCCTCGATAAATACAACCTTGATCTTTCCGTTGATGGAAGCATCGTTGTTGATTACTTTTCCAACGTTGTTGATCAGTTTGATGATTGCTTTTGCACGTGCATAGGCAGCACTTGCTTTAGCACCGAAGATAAATGTTCTTGGGTAGAATGGCATCTCCGGATGCTCTTTGATCTTGTTGTACAGGTACATTACATGCAGGATGTTCAGCAGCTGACGTTTGTACTCATGAAGTCTCTTAACCTGAACGTCGAAGATAGATCTTGGGTCAACCTCGATGCCATTGTGCTCAAGGATGTATTTAGCAAGACGTACCTTGTTCTGGTATTTGATGTTCATGAACTCAGCCTGAGCCTTCTCATCATCTGCATATACACGAAGACCTTTTGTCTTTGTCAGGTCTGTTGCCCAGTCTGCACCAACATGAGCTGTTACCCAGTCAGCCAGAAGTGGGTTTCCGTGCATCAGGAAACGTCTCTGAGTGATACCGTTTGTCTTGTTGTTGAACTTCTCTGGCATCATCTCATAGAAATCTTTCAGCTCACGTTTTTTCAGGATCTCTGTGTGGAGTCTTGCAACACCGTTTACAGAGTATCCGCCAACGATTGCCAGGTTAGCCATGCGAACCTGTCCATCGTATACAACAGCCATCTTACGAACCTTCTCCTCGTTGCCTGGATAGGTAGCGCGGATCTGCTCGCAGAAGCGACGGTTGATCTCCTCAACGATCTGGTATACACGTGGAAGAAGACGTGAGAACAGCTCGATTGGCCATTTCTCAAGAGCCTCAGCCATGATTGTGTGGTTTGTGTATGCACATGTTCTTGTTGTCAGATCCCATGCATCATCCCACTCAAGGCCTTCCTCATCCATCAGGATTCTCATCAGTTCAGCTACAGCTACTGTTGGATGAGTATCATTCATCTGGAAAGTAACTTTCTCTGGCAGCTGGTGGATATCATCATGACGTTTTTTGAATTTAGCGATTGCTGTCTGAACAGAAGCAGATGTGAAGAAGTACTGCTGTTTCAGACGAAGCTCTTTACCTGCCATGTGGTTGTCGTTTGGATACAGAACCTCAGTGATTGTGCGAGCCAGGTTCTCCTGCTCAACAGCTTTGTGATAATCACCTTTATCGAAGGAATCCAGCTGGAAATCGTTGATTGCCTCTGCATCCCAGATACGCAGTGTGTTAACAACGTTGTTGTTGTATCCAACTACAGGCAGATCGTATGGTACGGCACGTACGGAAGAATATCCCTCCTGAATGAAGTCATTTCTTCCTGTCTTCTCGTTGTATGCAACGCGAACATAGCCGCCGAATTTGATCTCTTTCGCATACTCAGGTCTTTTCAGCTCGAATGGATATGCGCCGTTTGTAAGCCAGTTATCAGGAGCCTCTACCTGATATCCGTCTCTGATCTGCTGACGGAACATTCCATAGTGATAACGGATACCACAGCCGTATGCAGAATATCCCAGTGTTGCCAGGGAATCCATGAAGCATGCAGCCAGACGTCCCAGACCACCGTTTCCAAGGGCAGGATCTCTCTCCTCGTCCTCGATGGCATTCAGATCGATGTTCATCTCAGCCAGAGCCTCTTTTACCTCATCGTATGCGGTAAGGTTCAGAAGGTTGTTTCCAAGATAACGACCTGTCAGGAACTCCATTGACATATAGTAAACAATTTTAGGATCCTTCTCATTCATTGCCTGCTGTGTTTTCATCCAGTTGTCGATGATCACGTCTTTTGCAGCGTAGCATACAGCGTGATACAGCTGATGAGAAGTTGCCTCTTCTACAGTAGTACGGAACAGACTTTTAACTTCGTCACGTACGGCTTTTTTGAAAGCTTCTTTTTTAAATACCTGGTTTGTCATTTTTTCACTACTCCTCTTTTTTTTCTTTATTTCAGGCGCTCAACCCCCATGGTTACTGCCTCAGAGTTGATCTTCCACTCTTTTTCATATCCGGCAGTCTCGCCTAAAATAAGTTTCTCTGCAAGAACCTCGGAACAGATCTCCTGCTCGTGGTCTTTCAGAAGCTGAAGGATCTTCTCGTTATCCTTAGCGTATACGGCAATCTTGTCCATTACCTCGAAGCCCGCTTCTTTTCTCATGGTCTGGATCTTACTGATGATCTCACGGATAAATCCTTCCTCGATGAGTTCAGGTGTAAGATTTGTATCCAGCATGACTGTCACACCCTGATCGGACTCTGTTGCATAGCCGTCCATCTGGGTTGCTTCAATAAGAAGGTCTTCCTCTAATAATACAATTTCATTGCCATCTATGTCAAGTTTCAGGGATCCTGTGGTTCTGAGCTCTGTTACAGCTGCATTGCCGTCGATCTCAGCCAGGGTCTTTCTGATACCATTGACCTGTTTTCCGTACTTCGGACCTACGGTCTTCAGGAACGGTTTGATAGAATACTGAACCTTCTCAGTAAACTCCACCTCTTTTACGTTCAGCTCGTCTGCGATGATGACACGATAGAACTCAGAAAGATCAAAGCTTGATTTGATGTACATCTTAGCGATCGGCTGACGGTTTTTGATATTTGTTTTGTTTCTGCATGCACGTCCAAGGAATACGATCTGCAGAAGGTGTCCCATGTTCTCCTCCAGCTCTTTGTCGATCCACTCAGTACGAACCTCTGGGAAGTCACACAGATGGATACTCTCAGGAGCCTCTGCATTAACAGTGCGCACCAGATTCTGGTAGATATCCTCTGTCATGAATGGGATCATCGGAGCTGCAGCTTTACAGAACTCAACCAGGGCTGTGTACAGAGTCATGTAGGCATTTACCTTATCCTGCTCCATTCCCTTAGCCCAGAAACGCTGACGGCTGCGGCGAACATACCAGTTACTCATGTCATCCACAAATGCCTCCAGGCATCTTGCTGTCTCTGGAATCTTGTAGTTTGCAAGATTCTCATCCACAGTCTTGATGGTGGATGCCAGTCTGGAAAGCAGCCAGCGGTCCATTACAGGAAGCTGATCGTAGTCCAGTGTGTAATTGGATGGATCGAAGTTATCGATGTTTGCATACAGTGTGAAGAATGCATAGGTATTCCACAGAGTTCCCATGAATCTTCTGGAATACTCGCTTACTGCTCTTCCGTGGAAGCGGTTTGGCAGCCAAGGAGCACTGTTGATATAGAAGTACCAGCGGATGGCATCAGCACCGTATTTCTCCAGTGCCTCAAACGGATCCACTGCATTTCCCTTGGATTTGGACATTTTCTGTCCGTGCTCATCCTGAACGTGTCCAAGAACGATTACGTTCTGGTATGGAGCCTTGTTGAACAGCAGAGTAGAAATAGCCAGCAGTGAATAGAACCATCCACGGGTCTGGTCTACAGCCTCTGAGATAAACTGTGCAGGGAACTGCTGCTCAAATACCTCTTTGTTCTCAAATGGATAATGATGCTGAGCAAATGGCATTGCACCGGAGTCGAACCAGCAGTCGATAACCTCTGGCACACGCTTCATCTCTTTTCCACAGTGTGGACATGGGATTGTTACAGCATCGATGTATGGACGGTGCAGCTCAATCTCATCCGGGCAGTTGTTGGAAAGCTCTTTCAGCTCTGCAATGCTGCCTACAGAATGCATATGTCCGCACTCCTCACAGGTCCAGATATTCAGTGGTGTTCCCCAGTAACGGTTTCTGGAGATACCCCAGTCCTGAACGTTCTCAAGCCAGTCACCGAAACGTCCCTTACCGATACTCTCAGGAATCCAGTTGATGGTGTTGTTGTTACGGATCAGATCCTCTTTCACCTCTGTCATCTTGATGAACCAGGACTCACGGGCATAGTAGATCAGTGGAGTATCACATCTCCAGCAGTGTGGATACTCATGCTCGAATTTTGGTGCAGAGAACAGTTTTTTCTCTTTATCCAGATCCACAAGAACAAGAGGATCTGCTTTTTTCACGAAGGTTCCGGCATATGGTGTCTCAGCAGTCATCTCACCCTTGCCGTCTACGAACTGAACGAATGGAAGATCGTATTTTCTTCCCACGCGTCCATCGTCCTCACCGAAGGCAGGAGCGATATGAACGATACCGGTACCATCACTCATTGTTACATAGTTATCGCAGGTTACGAAGAAGCCTTTCTTGCGCTGTTTTGCAGCAGCCTCTCCTGCACATGCGAACAGCGGCTCATACTCCTTGTACTCCAGATCAGTTCCTTTGTACTCCTCCAGAATCTCGTATGTCTGCTGTCCCTCTTCCTCTGCCAGAGTTCCAAGAACCTTGTCCAGAAGAGCCTTTGCCATGTAGTAGGTGTAGCCGTCGATGGCTTTTACCTTGCAGTAGATCTCATCCGGGTTCATGCAGAGACCAACGTTGGATGGCAGAGTCCATGGTGTGGTTGTCCATGCCAGGAAATATGCATCCTCGCCCACCACTTTAAAACGAACGATGGCAGAACGCTCTTTTACAGTTTTGTAACCCTGTGCCACCTCCTGTGAAGAAAGCGGAGTTCCGCAACGTGGGCAGTAAGGAACGATCTTGAAGCCCTTGTACAGCAGCTGTTTATTCCAGATCTCTTTCAGAGCCCACCACTCAGACTCAATAAAGTTGTTGTCATAAGTTACGTATGGATTGTCCATATCAGCCCAGAAACCAACGGTGCCGGAGAAATCCTCCCACATCCCCTTGTATTTCCATACACTTTCCTTACACTCTTTGATGAAAGGCTCCATACCGTACTCCTCGATCTGCTCTTTTCCGTTCAGACCGAGTTTTTTCTCAACCTCCAGCTCTACAGGAAGTCCGTGGGTATCCCAACCCGCTTTTCTCGGAACCTCGTAGCCCTTCATGGTACGGTATCTTGGGATCATATCCTTGATAACACGGGTAAGAACGTGTCCGATATGTGGTTTTCCATTGGCAGTTGGAGGGCCGTCGTAGAATGTATACATCGGACTTCCCTCACGCTCTTTCATACTCTTCTCAAAAATCTGATTCTCTTTCCAGAATTTCTCAGTTTTTTTCTCTCGCTCAACAAAATTTAAATTGCTGTCGACTTTCTGATACATAGTTACCTCCTTGAACAAAGTGCGTTTTCAACGCACTCCTGCAGCTAAAAATTTTTCATAAAATGTAGCTTTGTTCTGCGCGCGTAACGAAGTGCAGCTGCGCATCTGTGTTTTGTTTAACAGGAAACTGCACCATTTCCTGCCAACAAAAAAGAGCATTCGCCCGTAAAAGGACAAATGCTCAAATCATTCGTTTATACCACCTGTTACATACCAACATATGCCGTCCCATAACGCAGGACCTGCGGCCATAGCCTACTCTGGAGTCCATTTCAGCCGGCTGCTCAGGAGGGATCTTCAACTGCTGCTACTTGTTCCGGACTCACACCCACTCCGGATCGCTTGGACGTTCACACACAATCTACTGTCTCCTTCATAGCATTTTCTGTAGATGGGCATTATTATACTGACAGTAAATAAAGTTTGTCAAGTCATTCATGTCGTTTTTTTCGGCGCTTCTCCCGGAGAAGTTCCTTTTTCTGGCGGATTTCCGCCGCCTCCATCTCGCTGGAAACCTTGATGGTCTTCACCGCATAGATCCTTCCCTCGTCAGTGCGCTTCATGCGGATCTTGCCTTTCATATAGCCATGAACAGGGCATATAGCCACACAGTAATAATTCTTGGCATTCACAGAAAACCATCTCAGCTTCTTTCTGCTGTTCTTTCCGCAGAGACAACAATGGGTGGCTGCCACCTCTCGGTCCAGCATGGCCTCCTCCTTGTTGGCAAACTCCCGGGAGATGAATTTTGTGTAACCATTGTACACCGCATGGATCTCGTCCTTTTTCTGCTTCGGATTCTGATAGACATCAATGGAATCGTAAGCCAGCACCACCGCCATATCGATGGTCTGGAAGATCATTGCTGTATACATGGCATCCGAAAGAGCTCTGTGAAAATCCAGGTTCTTATCCAGCTTCAGATAATCAATGCCATATTCCAGAGACCTGCGGCTCTTCATGGTCTCATAACTGATGGCAAAAAGCTTCTGTACATCATAGTAGTGAAGAGGTCCCTTCAGAAGATGCAGACAATGGTAGTACTTCATATTTCTCTGCAGTTCCACCAGATCGATGGCCCCCCAGGTACAGAAGAAGGAGTCCGGTCCGCACCAGGAAAGGAATTCTCGGATGGCCTGCTTAAAATGCACACCGTTCTGGAGAGTGGCCTTATCCATATGAACGATCTCCTTTGTACGGAAGTGCAGGGTTGGGTAGACCACTGGACGCACCACTCTGTGAAACTGGTCCACAATCTCTCTGTCACTATTCAGTTTTACTGCTCCGATTTCGATAATCTCGAAGGGCAGCCCCTTTACTTCCCGGTGTTTCCCGTAGGGACACTGATTCCATTCAAGATCAAATACAATATAATTCATAGGAAAATGCCGATACCTTCTATAACTAGTCATTTTTTCACTGCAGACCCTGTCCACAGGCCGCTTTTACTAAAGCTACTACTAAATGTATCATAATTTCATCATTTACTCAACCTCAAAGAAGAAAGGGGGCCGCCTCCACAGCAGCCCCCACAGGTTCAGTGTTTATGATATTTTCTTCCATCCTCTTCGTACTTCGGCTCGCAGGTCAGATTAAGACCAAGACGTTTCAGAAGGTTCTCATCTACAGCGGAGAGAAGAACGGTGGAATGAGCCTCGCAGCCCTTCAGGTTGGCGATCTGATCCATGGCCTGTTTTGCCAGCTCATCCTCTGCAACAGAGGCAGACAGGGCAATCAGGATCTCATCGGTGTGAAGACGAGGGTTTCTGCTTCCCAGATACTCGGTCTTCAGAGTCTGGATCGGCTGAATAGCCTTAGGAGATACCAGCTCTCTCTCATGGTCGATGCCCGCCAGGGTCTTCAGTGCATTCAGAAGACAGGCAGCAGATGCGCCCAGAAGATCACTGGTCTTACCTGTTACGATTCTTCCGTCGCTGAGCTCAATGGCAGCTGCCGGATGGCCGGTCTCACGCTCTTTTTTCAATGCAGCCACAGCCACCTTTCTGTCAGCAATCTGAACACCCACCTCATTCAGCAGCGACTCCAGCTTCTCCTTGCTGTCCTTGGTCTCTCCGGTACGCTTCAGGTCACAGATGCATTTGTAGTAGCGGCGGATCATCTCCTGCTTGGAGGCATTGCAGCAGGCCTCATCATCATAGATACAGTTTCCTGCCATGTTCACACCCATGTCAGTAGGTGACTTATAAGGGCTCTTGCCTGCGATCAGCTCAAACATGGCATTTACAACAGGGAAGATCTCAATATCACGGTTGTAGTTTACAGTGGTCTCCCCGTATGCATTCAGATGGAACGGATCGATCATATTCAGGTCGTTCAGATCAGCGGTAGCAGCCTCATAGGCCAGGTTTACCGGATGCTTCAGAGGCAGGTTCCAGATAGGGAAGGTCTCGAATTTTGCATAACCGGCCTTCACGCCTCTCTTGTACTCATGGTACAGCTGAGACAGACAGGTGGCCATCTTTCCTGAGCCAGGTCCCGGCGCTGTGATAACCACCAGCGGACGCTCGGTTTCAATATATTCATTTTTTCCGTATCCCTCATCACTTACGATGCGCACAACATCTGTGGGATAACCTGGAATGCTGTAATGGCGGTAGGAACGAATTCCCATTGAATGCAGCTTTTTACGGAACAGCTCAGCAGATGGCTGGTTTGCATATCTTGTCAGGCACACGCTGCCCACAAACAGGCCCTCCTCCTGAAATGCATCAATCAGACGAAGCACATCCATATCATAGGTGATTCCGTAATCACCACGTACCTTGTTGGCCTCAATGTCCTCTGCACTGATTACAACAACGATCTCTGCCTGATCCTTCAGCTGAAGCAGCATCTGCAGCTTGGAATCCGGCTCAAATCCCGGCAGAACACGTGACGCATGGTAGTCATCAAAGAGCTTTCCACCAAATTCAAGATACAGCTTGTTGTCAAACTGTGAAATTCTCTCCCTGATATGCTCAGACTGCATTCTCAGATATTTTTCATTATCAAATCCTTTTTTCACGTTCGTTCTCCTCATATTCAAACACGGCCCCGGAGGGCCACCTCATTTTTTAACGAAAAAAATTATACAATGCACCTGTACAGAATGTCTACTGCCCTTTTTTATTTTTTTCGCAGTCTCTGATACAGATTTTCCGCTCCGTTTTTCACACTCTCCCGGATACTCTTCCGATCCCTGCTGAGCAGCTTCTTCAGGCTGAGCCGGATCCATTCCGTTCTCTTTGGCCTGCTGACATCCCGACCCAGCTGCTTTAACTGATGCAGTCCCTCACCAAACAGCTGCATATGCTCCAGAAGACACCCTGCCAGCAGAACGATCCCGGTAAGGGCCAGAACGATCAGTACAGGAAGAGCGGTCAGCTCCACAACCACGCCCACCAGAAATGGAAGAAGAAATGCTGCCAGAAGGGTTAAGCCTGCTGTGGGAGATGTTTTTTTCAATGTCAGCTCCTTAGGTGTTTTCCAGTCCAGTTCCACATTTCTGATATCCTGCATCACCCGGAAATCTGCCACCCACAGGGTAACCCCTGCCCAGAGGATCAAAACCGGGCAAATGCTCCAGATCGGGATTCGCCGCTTCCCCATCAGCCCCGCCAGAAGCAGAAGAACTCCCGGAAGACTGCCTGTACCACAGAGACCGATGGAATAGAGTTCCTTTGCCCGCAGCTGGGTCTTCCAGTCAAAGGGAAGGGCCAGCATGCATTCGATGGTGAAGGCATCTCTGGAAAAGGGAGTAGCCGCCGCCCTGTTCACCCAGGCAGGAATCAGTGACAGGGGGAGAAAATACCGAAACAACAGCCCTGTCAGATGGCGGGGCCTGTTCAGCTCCCCAGAGCCAAATCCTGCTGTAATCCACTCGATCAGAAAAAACAGAAGCAGCAGAAGCAGAGGAAACACAATATGGGACAGTCCATTGGTGATCCGGTAAGACAGCATTCCCCGGACAGTGCGATGCTCTCTCAGAATCAGCGCCTGAAAACCTGTATGCACTCTCTCAATCCTTGCTGAATTGAAATCATTATATTTCCTGTCATCCCGCAGATCCCAGCGAAGCAACAGTGACCGCTGATAAAACAGCTGGCCCAGCAGAAAGAACAGCTTCCAGAACAGTACATTCACAAGGAGCAGTACCACTGCCCCCAGAATCTGTCGTCCCAGAACAATCTGACCCAGAATAAAGTTAAAGGGAAGCAGATCCCAGAGCAGTTCCAGCAGCAGCGCTCCCGACTCCCCACCGGTCTGCATATCCAGAATGAACAGAAACAGAACTGCTCCTCCACCGGCCAGCAATGGAAGCAGCCTGCTTCTCCAGGGATATTTCACAGACACCACCCGGACATAGGTATAGCCAAGACAGATTACTGAAAACAGAAAAATCAGTACAAAGCCAGGAAGTACCAGAAGTCCCAGAAACACTGCCTCGGTGAAGGCTGCATTCCAGCCTCCCATGAGAGAACAGCCCAGCCACATGGGCAACACCAGAATAGCCGTGATCCTGTAAACGCCACCGGCCAGCTGCAGAAATTTTGCCTTCAGCAGATCCCCGGTGGTAAAGGGCATAGTCATGATATAGGGAAGATTTATTTCCCGGTACAGGAGAAATCTTGCCCGAGAGAAATGGGAAAGCACAAGCATGCAGCCCGACAGGGTAAACACCACCTGCACTCCCCGCTGCAGATGCTCCACTGTGGGATGCATCCCGCCAAAAAACAGCCCCAGCAGAAACAGCAGCAGGCAGAGGGCCGTACAGCCTCCGAAGCTGAAAAAGAGGCTCTTCAACAGGTTTCCCAGTGCCGCAGCCACTTTCTTCTTTCTGCTGCTGTTCTGCTGCTCTCCCGATGAATCCTCCTCTGCCTGATTCTTTTTCCGCCTGTCGGGAACCCATTCCTCCAACCGCTTTTTCTGCAGTTCTCTTCTTTCCTCCCGTTCCTCAGTTTCCTGTTTCACACGGAATCGCTCACACTCTCTCAGTACCCGAAAAAGAGCCAGGATCCTTCTGGATTTTCTGAACCAGTTCATACTATCGTCCTCCCCACAGTCGGAGTACAGGAACCGTCTCATCCTTCTCCTTGAGTTTTTCCAGTTCCTCATTCAGCTTCATATCGATCTCCTCCAGATTTGTGATACCCGGATACTTCTCCTTGAGAGCCCCCAGAGAACCCTCATATTTCAGCTGTCCCTTCACAAGAACGATCACCCGGTCACAGAGCCCCTCCGCCGCTGACAGTTCACTGCCGGATAGCAGAACAGCATTGCCCTCTCTGGAGTATTTTTTCAGAATATCCCTGACCACAGGGGCATCCTTCTTGTCTATGCTGGAAAAAATATTGTCCAGGATCAGATTGCGTGGGTTGTAGATCAGCGCCCCCATCAGCATGATCTTTTTATAAAGTCCGTCTGAATAGTCGCTCATCCGGTTTTCCAGCTCCTTCTCCACATTCAGAAGGTGGACATATTCCCGGATAAACTGTCCCCTCTCTTCCTTTCCCACACCGTAGACATCTGCCACAAAGTTCAGATACTGTTCCCCGGTCAGGCCCTGGAACTGCTCTCTGGAATCCGGCACATAGCCGAAGAGTTTTTTCGCCTCCTGCTGATCCACGTTGATCTCCTTTCCGTCGATCACCACCCTTCCCGAGGTAAAGGACTGTACCCCGGTAATAATACGCAGGGCAATGGTTTTTCCGGATTTCTTTCGGCCAAAAAGACCTGTAATGGCATTATTGGGCACCATGCAGGTAACATTATCCAACACCTTTTCCGCCTTATCTCCCGAACCAAATTCCTTAATAAGATTTGTAACGTCGATCATGTTTATCTTCTCCTTACAGTCTGTCATCTCAGCACAGTCCTGTACTGAGTCTTTCCCCTTCCGGAAACAGGGGCTCTGCCCTGTATCACAAATCCGCCATATCACAGCTGACATGGCGGATCCGGTCATTTCTCAATATCTGTTTTCAGGTCTTTCAATCCTCTCTTTTCAGAATCTGTGCCAGGATCTCAGCACAGCCCTCATAGCCGTAGGTGCTGCTGTTCAGAAGAATATCATAATTCTCTTTGGAACCCCACTTCTGATCGGTGTAATACTGATAATTCAGCGCACGCTTCTTGTCCATCTCCTTGATCATGGCCACTGCTTCCCTGTCAGATTTCGCATCACAGAACTCCTTGCAGTACTGGATCTTCTCCGGTGTATCACCGTAGATAAATACATGCATGGCATCCGGATTGTCCCTTAAGATATAGTCAGAGTTTCTGCCAATGATGATGCAGTTTCCCTCTTTGGCAATCTCTCTGATCACCTTCTGCTGTGCATTGAATACCACATCATCCACAGACTGTCCATCCATGGTTCTTCCTGCAAAGGCAAAGGAAAATACACTCTTTGAGGCAGCTCTCTCACCCTGCATCTCAATAAATTCCGGATCAAGAGAGGAAAGCTCCGCCACCCGGAGACTGATCTCTCTGTCATATACCTTATATCCGATCTTCTCAGAAAGCAGCTCCCCAATATATCTTCCGCGGCTTCCAAATTCCCGGCTCAATGTAATAATACTCTTTCTCATCCTTAAATCCCCCTTTTCACAGGTTTTTCATAATAATAAGTATAGCATTATTTTCCTGCCCGTACCAGTTTATTCTTCTCTCTCCCACGTGGTATACTGTAAAAAAAAGAATGGAGGAAGAATCATTATGAGAAGATTAAAATATGGAATGGTGGGCGGAGGCGGAGGTGCCTTTATCGGTGACTGTCATCGCCTGGGCGCCCAGCTGAACGGAACCACAGAGCTGGTGGCCGGATGCTTTTCCAGAAGCATGGAAAAAAACCTCAGCACCGCTGATCTGTGGGCTCTGCCTGATCCATCCAGAGTATATACCAGCTATCAGGAGATGGCCGAAAAAGAGGCAGCCAGAGAGGACGGTATCGATTTTGTTACCATCGTCACCCCCAATGACAGCCACTATGCCATTGCCAAATGCTTTATGGAGAAAGGCATCCATGTGATGTGTGACAAGCCACTGACCATCACCGTGGAGGAAGCAGAGGAGCTCCAGCGTCTGGCAGAGGAGAAGGATATTCTCTTTGGTCTTACCTACACCTATACCGGCTATCCTGTGATCCGCCAGGCAAGAGAAATGATCCGTGAGGGTGCCATCGGCGATATCATCCACGTAAAGGTGGGACACCCGGAGGACTGGGTCATCGAGTCTGTTCCTGAGGAGCCCACAACAGATCTGCCATGGCGCTTCAGCCCTGACAAGGTGGGAGCTGCCCTCTGTACAGGAGATGTGGGTACCCATGCAGAGCAGCTGCTGGTGCAGTTTACCGGTCTTCGCATCCAGCGCGTCATTGCCATGCTGGATACCTATCCGAAATATCTCCCTCTGGAGACCAATACCACCGCTCTTCTGGATCTGGGGGATGGCATCACAGGAGATCTCTGGGCTTCTCAGATTGCCATTGGAAAGGGCTGCGATGCCTATATTTATGTGGCTGGTTCCAAGGGTTCTCTGGAGTGGCGTCACATGGATCCTGATGTGCTGCTCTATACCCCTCTTCACGGCCCCATTCAGCGCCTGGAGGCAGGAAGAGGCTATATGAAGGAAGCCAGCAATCGTCTTTCCCGTGTATCTGTGGCCCATCACATCGGCTTCTTTGAGGCCTTTGGCAACATCTATAAGAGCTACTCTGAAGTTCTGCTGGCCAAACTGGAGGGCCGCAGCTGTGAGGACTATACCTTCCCAACCCTGCAGGACGGACTGGATGGTGTGAAATTTGTCAATGCCTGTGTGGAAAGCCAGAAAAAGGGAAATGTCTGGGTAACACTCTGAAAAACTCCTCCCCTCATATTGACAGAAGAATGAAAGTGCGTTAGAATTATCACTGGCACTTTAAATCTTTAAAGCTGCAAACAATTAAATAAAAAGAGGGGAACAAAACAATGAAATTAGTAATTCTCATTCTCTACTTTGCACTTCTGATCTACATCGGACTGCGCTGCAGAAAGCATGCCACCGATGTAAACGGATTCGTGCTTGGTGGTCGTAGTGTAGGTCCTTGGCTGACTGCATTTGCGTATGGTACTTCCTACTTCTCGGCAGTAGTATTTGTAGGCTACGCCGGACAGTTCGGCTGGAAATACGGTATCTCCGCTACCTGGGCAGGTATCGGTAACTGTATCATCGGTTCTCTCCTTTCCTGGGTAATCCTTGGAAGAAGAACCCGTGTTATGACCCAGCATCTGGAATCAGCTACTATGCCTCAGTTCTTTGGAGAGCGTTTCCACAGCCGTGCACTGAAGATCGCAGCATCTGCTATCATCTTCGTGTTCCTGATCCCTTACACAGCATCCCTGTACAACGGACTTTCCCGTCTGTTTGGAATGGCCTTCAACATTGATTACTCTGTATGTATTGTCCTTATGGCAGTGCTTACAGCCATCTATGTTATCGCCGGTGGTTACATGGCTACCGCCATCAACGACTTCATTCAGGGAATCATCATGCTGTTCGGTATCGTCATCGTCATCGGTGCTGTTCTTGCAAGCAAGGGCGGATTAATGGCAGCTCTTGACGGACTGGCACAGATCACAGATGAGACTGTTTCTACAACACCTGGTATCTTCGCATCCTTCCTGGGACCGGATCCTCTGAACCTGATGTTCGTGGTAATCCTTACATCTCTGGGTACATGGGGACTTCCTCAGATGGTGCAGAAATTCTATGCCATCACAGATGAGGGTGCCATCAAAAAAGGTACTATTATTTCCACACTGTTTGCTCTGGTGGTTGCAGGCGGCTGCTACTTCCTGGGCGGATTCGGACGTCTGTTCTCTGATCAGATCGATGTGGCAGCAAACGGATATGATTCCATCATTCCTACCATGCTGCAGAACCTGAGCCCGGCGCTGATCGCCCTGGTTGTAATCCTGGTTCTTTCCGCATCCATGTCCACCCTGTCTTCTCTGGTAATCGCCTCCAGTTCTACACTGACCATCGATTTCCTGAAAGACAATATTATCAAAAACATGAAAGAGAAATCACAGCTTCTTATGATCCGTGTGCTGATCGTGGTATTCATCGCAATCTCCGCAGTTCTGGCACTGATCCAGTATAAGAGCTCTGTTACCTTCATCGCACAGCTGATGGGTATTTCCTGGGGAGCACTGGCCGGTGCATTCCTGGCACCATTCCTGTACTCACTGTACTGGAAAGGCACCACAAAGATGGGCTGCTGGGCATCCTTCATCTTCGGTTCCGTGCTGATGATCGTAAACATGCTGGCAAGACCTTCTCTTCCGGCTATCATTCAGTCACCCATCAACTGTGGCTCCATTGCAATGCTGGCAGGACTGGTAATCGTTCCTGTAGTCAGCTTTGTAACTCCAAAACAGGACAAAGAGGATGTAGATCAAATCTTCTCCTGCTACGAGAAAACAACAACTGTAAAACAGAAAACAAGTCTTCACGACTGATTTTTCATAACAGAACCTTATGAGAAAAGGGGCTGTCGCAACAACCGTTGCGATGGCCCCTTTTTCTTCCCCTTTTTGAATATTGCTAAATGTCAGTAGTTACTTCAGGGACCGCTTTCGCTTAGGGTCTA
>JAUNCZ010000113.1 GCA_030526405.1 Lachnospiraceae bacterium
AAAGGCTAAATACAGGAAAAATGGCTGCTGAGGAAAGTTCATAGTATGTTCATAGAGATAATCAATTGCATTATCAACTACATCCTCTGAGAAATGATATCCCTCCTCTACAGTCTTTGGCTGAGCCACTGCTGTATTATCTCTGATAAGATGTGGATGATACTGATCATTTTCACCATGAAGAAATCCATAATATCTGTCAAATCCCCTCTGAACAGGCCATCCATTTACCGGACCTGCGGGACTCTGAGATGCCGACAAATGCCATTTCCCTGCAGCAAAAGTAGCATAGCCATATTCCTTTAGAATCTCAGGAAGCAGGGCATACTCAGGCTTAAGCTCACCGGCCTGATTATTAGGTGCTCCTGTTCTCATTTCTACCAGACTTGCACACCCTGCAGCGTGGTGGTTCGCTCCAGTCAGCAGCGAACATCTTGTGGCTGAGCAAACTGCTGTAGTATGGAAGTTGTTATATCGCAGTCCCTCATATGCCAGACTGTCAATATTAGGTGTATGAATAGTAGAACCATAGCATCCCAACTGCGCAAATCCCATATCATCTAATACAATATACACTACATTAGGCGCATCTTTGGGATTTGTGTCTGTAACCTCATATTTATATCTTGTCTCAGCCATTGTTCTGCCGATCGTTCCTGTAAATCTCTGTTTAATAGCCATTTGGTCATTTCCCTTTCATCAGTATTTTTATAAAACCAGGCTGTATTGCTTGAACTTCTCTGTATTCACAATATATTCTGCTAATCGGGACAGACTTTCATTCTCAATCTCAGCCGGATCAACCTTACCAGCCGCCACTTGATACAGATAATCCTTGTCCACCGTTACATCAACTTCTTCAGCTGCAGTAACCTGCTCGTGGAATACGGTTCCCTTGTACACCTCAATTCTATGAGTTTCTGCCTGCCCTGTATTGTTATCTGTTACCACCTTAATAACAAATGATTCACGAAGATCCTGTCCAGCAAAACCATCAAAATTAATACCAAGATAATCAAGAAGTAAATCAACAGACACCAGAGGAATTACATCAGAATTATCCATAGCTCTGATATTAATATTCTGGTAGATCTCCGGGTGTCTGATATCAAGTGCTGCAGTAAGGTATGCATTTCTCTGAAGCGCATTATCAGAAAGATATCCCAGCTGCTCCAATGAGTCTGCAAGTAAATAAGCTGCATCCTTATTATCCGGATTATACAGGAGTACCTGTCTGGAAACAGAAGCAACCCACTGGTACTGTCCCTGCTCAAAATCCTTCTTAGCAAGCTCTATAATTCTCTCCTGTGAGCCTGCATATTCAACGAACTTCTTTGCAGACTCCGAATCTGGCAGTGGATTAAGATTAATTGGATTTCCATCATAAAATCCCAAATACCTTTGAACAGTACCTCTTGCATTAAAGGAATAATTTCCATAATGGGCTCTTGTATACCATGTTTTCTTTATACTGTCCGGAATCTCAATCTCATTACCGACTTCCTGAATCTTCTTTCCTTCATTCGCAAGTAACAAAGCCTGGTCATGTGTATACTTATAGGCAGCAGCTGTATCAAGTAAATATCTCTTAACCTTGTCTGGTCTGGTCTCTGAATTAAAATGAGGCTGTCCATGACCGTTAAATACGCATTCAACCCTGTCACCATATTTCAGGTAAAGCCTGTAGAATAGCTTGCCCCAGTAGTTGGCATCCCTGACCGGTGCTCCTCTCATTGTATAGGTATTATGAATTGTAGAGCCAACTCCAACATCTCCCAGGAACAAAACCTTATACTCCTGGATAAAAGCAACCATATGAGCTCGTGTCTCCGTATTCTGCGCCTGAAGGAATTCAAAGTGAATTCCATCAATTTCTACTGTTTCATCAGCCTCAATCAACTCAGTTGGCAGAAGAGAATCAATATGTCCTCTTACGCCAAGTGTACTTGCCAGGCCAATAGAAACCCGTCCCCGGCTGCTGTGATCCAGGTACAATCCACACTGGTACTGAAGTCTTCTGCTCATCTGTACACCGGCATACAGGTTATCATCTACAAGAGAGACCGCAAAGTCCTTCGGTCCATAGATCGGAATCTTTCCCTCACTCTTTTTTCCAAAGTCTTCGAGATCAGCAAATGCCAGAATTCCGCCCAGGTGATCGGTATGGGTGTGACTATAGATAACTGCACTGACCTTTCCGACAACATCCTCTCCGATCGCCTTTTTAATTAGTGAAATTGCAAGCTGTCCAGCCTGAAATGATCCGCCGGTATCAATGATCACCCAGCCCTTTTCGCCTTTTGCAAATCCAATAGCAGAGGAATCTACACCATAAACAATATAGAATCCCTCAGACACCTTTAGCACTCCGGCATCATATCCATCAACATAATTCCTCCAAAGATAGGGATTTACTGTATCTGGATAATTTTCCTGGGTAAGCTTATGCTGTACGCTTCTGCGCATTACAACATTGCCTCTTGAGTCCGATATATCCT
>JAUNCZ010000058.1 GCA_030526405.1 Lachnospiraceae bacterium
TGTTTTCCTCTTTGGAACCACGCTTTTCATAATGAGAATTATCCCTTCTGAAAATAACGGATTCGTGCTTGTCACGCTTGATTTTGCCTGCTTTAATCAGCTGCTCTTTTTCTGCCCGAATACGTTCCAGAAGCACAGAAGCAGGTTCATCGGTAGGATCTTGTGGAACAAGTTTGCCTTGAACTGCCCATTGGAGAATTGACTTTTTTAACGCATCGGGGAAAGTGTTCTGTAATACATTCAACGAATTTTCTTTGCCAGTATATTCTGTTAGCTTTACTTCTGCTTCAAGAATCTTTTCAACGATACGCTGTTGCTCAGATAGCGGAGGAATCGGAATTAAAATTGTTCCTAATTTATCTCCAGAAATATGAACGATAATATCTCCGGTAGCAAGACTAACTTTTCGTTCAACCACATACGGCGATGCCATGAGATATGTGAGGTAAAGAGGATTCATCCCATGAGCTGTCCAGTAAGCAAGATCTCCACCTGCAGCAATTTCATCATTGCCGAGATATGCTACTGCTTTTGCTATATCTGGTTTGTTTTCTCCAGTGAGAGTCATAAGAATATCTCCGAAAGAAAAATGCTTGCAGCGATCAAACAATTCTTCTGGAACAAATGAAACAGCCTGTGTGAAGGACGTATGATATGTTGTGTATAACTCTCCGTAGCGAACACAGGGCTTTCCGCTTTCGATTGTTTCGGTTCTTTTTATACCGCTCCCTCGGACGATGCTCCCAAGGGAACTAACTCTCGTCCATTCCCAAGTCTCAGGAATATCAAACGGAACCTCGTCTGCAATGCACACCGGCTCGTTTTTGCCGACTTTCTCATAAGGCAAATTATCGGCACCACGGAAGATGTAAGAAGGGTTCTTTTCCTTCTTGATTTTGCCTTCTTTGACGAGCTGTTCTTTTTCTTTTCTTATTCTCTCAAGCAATACAGAAGCCGGCTCATCGTTTGGGTCTTGCGGAACAAGCTTGCCCTGAACAGCCATCTGCAATATTGAGTTTTTCAGCTGTTGCCCGGTCATTATTCTCCCTCCAAATCAATTCCCAATATCTCCGTGATCTGAGCCAGGATACGGTCGATGTCCGCATTCAGGCTTGCTCGTTTTTCCTGATACTGCTGAATCAGTTCCTTCGGCGGCAGAATTTCTTCTTCCTCGTGAGGATAACCACAAAGGTCGATATTGTAGTTTCTCGCAGCGATTTCTTCTGCGGTATATTTCTTCGCCTTGTCAAAGCCATCTACATTGATTTCTTCTCTGTTGTTCCACCAATCCATAGCGGGATCAAAGTGCTTCAGTTCCATTGGCTTTGTTTTGGAGAAGTTCTTGTAACCCTCCGGCATATCCAGACGGTAGAACCAAGTTTCCTCGGTCGGCTTTGTATGGTCAAAGAACAGAATGTTGGTGGTAATGGATGTGTACGGCGCAAATACACTGTGCGGCATACGGATTACAGTATGCAGATTGAACTCAGAGAACAGCTTCTTTTTGATAGCAACCTTGGCATTATCTGTGCCGAACAGGAAGCCATCCGGCAGAATAACAGCCGCACGACCATTCTTTTTCAGACGGTACATGATAACAGACATAAAAAGGTCTGCTGTCTCGCTGCTTGCCAAGTCTGCCGGGAAGTGGTTCTTCACTTCTGTTTTCTCGTTACCGCCGTAAGGAGGATTCATCAGAATAACATCAAACTGGTCATCCCGTGTATAGTCCAAAACATCCTTCAGCAAAGAATTGTCGTGGTAGATCTTCGGCACGTCAATGCCATGCAGCAGCATATTTGTGATGCACAGCATATAAGGGAACTGCTTCTTTTCAATGCCGTAAATGGAAGCATCGTAAGCAGACTGATCCTCTGTTGTTTCGATTTTGGCAGAAAGTTCTTTCAGCCAACTTGTAAGGAAACCGCCAGTACCGCAAGCAAAGTCTGCAACCTGTTCGCCAATCTGCGGATTGATCATCTTTGCCATGAAATCGGTCACAGCACGAGGGGTGTAAAACTCACCGGAAGAACCGGCGCTTTGCAGTTCCTTCAAAATAGTCTCATAAATTTCACCGAAAGCATGGCTTTCCTCATAGTCTCCGAGGTCAAGATCATCAATAACATTGATAACCTGACGGAGCAGAACGCCATCTTTCATGTACTGGTTGGCATCGGCAAAAGTGGTCTGCACGATAGCCTTTTTAATTGGGGTAGATACGTCAACAGGAAGCTTTTTGAGCGTTGGGAACAAGGTGTTGTTCACAAAGTTCAGCAGCTTATCGCCTGTCATTGCAGTACCGGTATGATCGTCAACAGCCCAATTCTGCCAACGGCATTCTTCCGGAATAATGGAAACATAGTCCTCGTCATCCCATTCCCAATCCTGCTCTTTTGCATCATATACTTTCAGAAAAAGCATCCATGCAATCTGCTCAATACGCTGGGCATCGCCATTGATGCCGGCGTCATTGCGCATGATATCACGGAGTCTTTTCACAAATCCTGATAAATTGCTCATAGTTTATACCGCCTTAGTATTTTTGCTTCAAATAAGGAACAAATACATCGTAGAACTTCTTACTCCACTCTGCATGGAACTTTGCCATTTGTGTCCAGTCAGCTTCATTTTCGATACTTACACCTTCCAGACGAATGACAATATAAGATCCCTTAGTGTCATCACTGCGCAGCCAGTCTATCTGAGTATCCAAGACAGATTCAATCTCAGATTTGTGACTGTATAAGTAATCAAAGGCTTCCTTATTTCGTTCTTTATTGGAATGTGCAAGTGTCAAATCAACTCTTGCTTTATTGTAATTCGCTACACAAACAAGGCTAAAACCGCCAATACCGAAGAAACCGCTCAACCAGTTTTCCTTGGATGTAGTGCATCCAGAAAAACAGCCGTGACCAGTTCCATCATCATGTGCCTGCTGAATATAAGGCAGTGCAAATGCCCAATAACGACGACGCAGTTCATAACGTGTACCGGCTTCCTGTGCGGTTCCATCGTCATTTGCATCCTTGAGATAGAAAACCAAATCTTCTTCATTTGCACCGTAAGCTTTGAAGAATTTGCGAAGCATGGAAATCTTCGTGGATGTACTGGTATTTCTCTCCACATAAATATCGGTGTCAATTTGTAGGGCATTTCTCAAATCTTGCGGTTTGTTGCTGACATAGACCTCCAAATCGTTGGAAGCCCCCTTGGAGTATGCCAAACGTGACAGAACAGATTTATCTTCTGCATGGAGAATCTTCAAAATCTGCTCCATCATGTCAATCCAACTTGTAACCGGCTGTTCGGTGTTCTTGTAGCCAAAACGAACAATATCACGACCGCTCAGTTCAACATCGTCATCCAGTGAATAGGAATCCATTTGTTTTTCTGCAGGTCTATAGTCCGTTGCAGGAAGCGGCCATATTGTCAATGCACGCTGCATCAGCATCTGATTTCGTGTTTCCAGTTCTGCAAGTCCCCAATGTTCTTGCTGTCCGATCCAGTTATTCATGTAAAGGTGGCTGTCAATGAAGCCGTTTTTCATATCTCGCTTTTCAACAAATGGACTATTGCTGTATTTGGAGTTATATCCAGTCAGAGTCAGGTTTGCCATGCGGTGGAGCCAAGTTTCGTGAATTTCTTCATAGTCTTCACCAAGTTCTTTTACCCATACAGGGGTAAGATGCTGTGGCATGATGTGTTCGATAGAATAGATTCCATCATCACACTGTTTATAGACATTCTGAACTTCCACGGTCCCGTAGTTTTCAAAACGCTCCAAAATATATATCTTATTTTTACTGTTCATCTGATAAACAGGACGAACAGAAAATGCTTCAACAAATTCTCCATCATCCGGGAACCTGCCACGATCAGACTTAGAATTAAGTGCATACTTGTATTTTTCAAGATAGCTGTTATCCGTACCATCGTATCTAATGATTTCTCGATGGAGCATCAAGAAAATCTTATTCAGAGCATTGGTAGGAAGATCGCAAATCGTTCTACGGAACAAGTAATTCTCGGTGTAAAGGAAAATTTCTTTTACATCAGCAAGGGATAATTTACCCGCCTCTTGCAAACGCAAAACTTCAAGGAAGAACGGCCTTGTAACGGTGGTTTCCAAACGATTCAGGCGGTAAATACAAGAATTTAATTCCTTGTCTGCAGTGTTGCCTTTGAGCAGAATTTCGTACCATTTTGCATAGTTCAACAGTTCCTGCAACAATGGCTCGATTTCTGTACCATTTTCCTCGACGAACGCCTTAAATGTGAAGTAGACCTTGCTCATAGAAGGGATAAGCTGCTGTTTTACGCTGAGATAATCACGGACAAACATACTTACATCATAGTCCGTACAAATCTCAATCTTATTCCAGTATTTCTCATAAAAATCATTCTGCTGTTTTGTGGGCAGGCCCATGAGAATGAAGTTCCTGATTTTGTCACCCTCGCTCAGAGCAACACCCGTAGAGTTCAAACTCTCAAAAATCAGCTGCGGATTGTCATCTTGATTCAGCGTAATATTGATGATTTCCAATTTGGTTACTGCTTCATAAAGTTCGTCAAGGGTGATTTCTTCTTTCTGAATGCGAGAATAAAAGTAGTTATAGTTAATTGTGAGATTAGAATCCGGAATATGCTCAGATTCTTCATCAAACAATTTTCCAAAAGCATTTCTATCATTCTTAACAGGTTTCAACTTTATTCTGGTATCATCGTCCTGCCATTCGTCAATCAGGTATGTCTTATAAATCTTCTCTGCAAGATTGCCCTTTTCCGGTGTTAACACACCACTTTTCATCAGGTTATACATTGCGAGCAGAAGCAAAGAAATTGTAGTCAATCGCTGCTGACCATCAATGACCAGATATTCGTTAAATTCGCCATCGTTATGAACAGACACAATGCTACCGAAGAAATGGCTCTTGCGTCCACGGCGGATAACCTTAATCAGGTCATCATAAAGCTGCTTGCAGTTTTCAGTTTTCCAATCATAATTTCTCTGATATACAGGGATGACAAATCGCTTGTCAGACCCCTGCATATAGGAAACGAGTTTAGTTTCAGATCCTTTCATAATTTATACCGCCTCATCTGCGTAAATCGCTTCTTCAAGTTCCTTAACTGCCTGTAAATATCCAGCCTTGCCGCCGAAATAACCGGCAATCTTAGCAGGCTTACCAAGCTTCAGGAACGGGTCAAGTTTCAAAATTTCTGTCTTTTCAATTTCATAAATACCGGTGTTCATGTATTTATCAAGGAGTGCTTCCAACACCTCTTTGGCAACACCGCTGTATTTACTGAGAAAATCACGTTTTTTCACATTGTTGGCTCTCTCTTTACGGGTCAAAGGCTTTTTATCAAATGCCACATGACAGATAAAGTCGAAGTCATCCACATCAGCCATGTTCTGATCTGCTTTCATCAGTTCAAGGTCAATGCCACGCTCCAAAAGCATTTCTTTGATTTTCTCTTTCTTTTTTTCCTTCGACCACTGGCGAATAAAGTTATCCAGAGATGCGTACTCACCACGGATATTTTCCTTGGTGTAATCGACAATACTTTCCTGACGGAGCAGCTTGCCGTTGGCATCATACACGGATACAGTTTTATGGATAATCTCCACCTTACAACCATCACGACCAACAACAGGTTTCACGGTCGGCGGGTTAGGAGGTGTAGGCGGAACCGGAGGATTAGGATCATCTCCCGGCTGTGGTGGTTTATGTCCTGGGAATCCAGGATCAATGACAATCGGGCCATCCCAATCAGGATCAGCAAACAGTCTGCTGACATTACGGAAGTCCATAACCACAAAATGAGTTTTGCCTTCCTTTTCACGCAGTCTGGTGCCACGACCGATAATTTGTTTAAACTCTGTCATAGAGCCAATCATTTCATCCAGAACAATCAGCTTTGTCATCTTACAGTCCGCACCGGTAGACAACAACTTGGATGTGGTCGCAATAACCGGATATGGCGCAGAAACAGAAATGAAGTAATCCAGTTTCTTTTTGCCATAGTCATCGCTGCCGGTAATACGCACAACATAGTCCGGATTCTCTTTGACCATATCAGAGTTCAGGTTGACCAATGCCTGACGCATACGCTCCGCAGCATCTTCTGTAGCACAGAACACGATGGTTTTCGCCATTCTATCTGTGCTTTTCAGATAGCGGGTGATTTCAGATGCAACCTGCTGAATACGATCTTCGATAATGATGTTGTAATCGTAGTCACTATTGGTATAAATACGGTCTTCGATTTCATTGCCGTAAATATCTCTTTGACCCTTTCGAGGACGCCAGCCATCACCGATGTCGGTCATAATATTGATAACCTTGAACGGCGCAAGAAAGCCGTCTTCAATGCCTTCTTTCAGGCTGTACATATAGATAGGTTCGCCAAAGTAACTCAGGTTAGAGATATACTTGGTTTCCTTCGGGGTTGCGGTCATGCCGATCTGAGTAGCAGAATTGAAATATTCCAAAATTCTGCGCCAACGGCTTTCCTCTTTCGCAGAGCCACGATGACACTCATCCACGATGATAAGGTCAAAGAAATCTGGTGTAAACAGTTCGCTGAAATGTTCCTTATCATCGTCACCAACCAACTGCTGATACAGAGAGAAATATACCTCATGGGAAGTAATGGTACTCTTATCATCCTTGGCAACATTGATTTTATGAATAACCTTTTCCAGCGGAGCGAAGTCCTGCTGAATAGACTGATCCACAAGAATATTGCGGTCAGCAAGATAAAGAATCTTACGCCTCAAACCACTTTGCAGCATACGATAAACGATCTGGAAAGCAGTATAGGTTTTACCCGTACCAGTAGCCATGACGAGCAGCAAACGGTTCTGACCTCTTGCAATGGCATCTACGGTTCTGTTAATAGCAATACGCTGATAGTAACGAGGAGGATATGTATTCTGGCTGCTGTAATAAGGCTGCTCAATTAACGCTTCCTGCGCCGGTGTCATTCTGGACTCCTGCTTGAAGCGGGCAACCAGTTCAGCTTCTGTCGGGAACTCATCCAGACCAAACTGACGCTCTTTTCCTGTAAGGAAATCATGTTCCGCAAACCCGTCACCATTAGAGCTATAGGCAAATGGAAGATCAAGCATCTGAGCATAGGTCATGGCCTGCTGTAGACCATGAGAAATACTGCGATTGTTGTCCTTTGCTTCAATAATGGCAATCGGGTTGTTTGCGTTCAGATACAGAATATAGTCTGCTCGCTTTGGCTTTTCTCGGAACACAAAATTACCCTTCAAGTTGATTCTTCCGTCCGTAATCTGTGTCTCCATTGTGATTTTACCCCTGTCCCACTTAGAGATAATCGAAGGAGTAATGTACTGCAATTTAATATCTTCTTCAGACATTGCCTTTTTCGGTAGTATTGTACTCATTTGCATATCCTCCTTCCATGCTCGTCATACATGAAAGCTTCTCATAATCCGAAATTATCGGAACCTGCATTTAAAAAAACATCTCATTTCCCAAAGTGTCAAATTGACACTTTGGAATGAGCCTTTGACACTTTGGAAATCTTCCTTCTTAATAAGCGATCCTGAAATAGTCCAAATATGCTTTATATTTATCCTGTGCGGTCAAACACGTGTCTGTCAGGTAGCCTTTTTCGTTATTCCACTCTTTCAATCCTCGGTAATAGAACATCTTCAGATTATCCTCAATAATGAAAGGAACAATATTATATTTCAGGCATTCCTTGAACATAATCAATCTGCCCACACGACCGTTGCCGTCTTGGAACGGATGGATTCGCTCAAACTTTACATGGAAGTCCAGAATATCCTCAAAAGTCTTTTCTTCCTTGGCATTGTATTCTGTCAGTAACACTTTCATCTTATCGGCAACTTCTTCCGGAAGGGCGGTATCCATACCACCAACCTCATTTGGAAGTTTCTTGTAGTCACCAACAGCGAACCAGTCTTTTCTGGAATCGCTGGTTCCGTTCTTTAACATCAGGTGAAGCTCCTTGATAAACTTCTCTGTCAAAGCGGCTTTCGCATGATCAATAATCATATCAATGCAACGGAAATGATTTGCCGTTTCAATCACATCGTCAACATTGAGGACTTCATTTTCTACGCCGATCGTATTGGTTTCAAAAATATACCTGGTCTGATCGTGAGTCAGACGGCTGCCCTCGATGTGGTTGGAATTGTATGTCAAATCGATCTGTGTCTTATGGTAAATGCCGCCGGAGTATTTGCTTGCCTTCTGCTCTTTCAGAATGTCCAAGAGGGTGATCGGTTCCTCTTTTCTCTTGTTGGTACGCTCCGGTTTTTCAGCATTTTCGGGAATATTCCAAGTCTTGCCGGTAAGAAACGCTCCATTCACACGTCCTTGGGCACAATAGTTTCTAACACTACGCTCCGACACATCCCATTTTTTTGCTATCTCTGCAACCGAAAAGTATCGCATCTGCTATCCTCCGTCATAAATCGAACCAAAAAACTACACTAATCTACTGTATAGTATATCACATTATCGGCAAAAATATCAACTACTTTCAGAATCAACAACTTATTTTTGCCGTCAAAGGAAACCTTGTTTCATTCCATCTAACCCGCTGTCACACCAAATCATATAAAAGTGTGATATGGATCACATTATTATCAATAACTATGTGATAAGCAACCAACGCACAAATCAAAAGGCTGGATACTACCTCTTTCGAAGTAATATCCAGCCTTGTTTTTGGATTGTTAATCTTCCATAATCTCAACCATCATCCTGGCACCCAACTTAAAACTGTTCTGGAACAGCAGGCAGTCCGTAATGGTCTGATACTCACGCACGCAATCTGTGTATTTCTCAAACAGCTCCTTCTGCTCATCCGTCATGGTAGCTCGGAGCTTTTCTTCGTTCCTACAGATAAGCTCCAGTAGCTTCTTATACTCCTTGCAGGAAGAAGTATCATATTCCATTGGCTCAATATTGCCATACCAAAATTCTTCCAGCAAGCTCATACCACATCCTCCCCGTAAATTAATTCTCGGAGGACAATTTCCTCTGCCCGGTTATGGATGCTGTTCATAGCCTTGATCCAAGCCATCTGGTCATTCTCTTTCAATTCATCAGTCACTGACTCGGCTTCCTGCATCTGCCTTATTATCAGCTGCAATCTGCTCTGCGCCTGCTCATTCAAATCGGCAAGATAAGTCCAAAGTTGACCTTCCAGAACCAGATCATTGAACCTCATCGGCTTGTGTTCCTTGAGATAATCACGGTGCATCCGACCGTACTTTCCAATGGTTCGTTCTTCGTTAGGGAGTTTCAGATCCGGAATGTAGTAATCTCCTGCCAGCACATAATTCATATCATTGATGTTCATTTTGTTTTCCATAAACTTGACCTCGATTTCATGATTTTTGTCACATCGAGACTCACTGGTGTAGTAGTGGTGTAGTAACACCACCCTCAAGTCAGAAAAACCTTGATATTACTGGGTTTTTAGAGATTTCTACAAATAATGCCGTGGCATACAAAAAGTACTTTAATCATTTCTGTATAACTCCTCAAATGCCGCATCTTGCATCGATTTGCACCGATATACGGCAGCATTTTTCTTGTGTATTTTCAGTTTCTCTGTCACAGTTTTGCCGTAACAGGGCAAAATAGTGCAAGTTGAAGCAAGCTGTAGTAGTAGAACCGTAGTAAAACTACGGCTGTGTTACTACTCCTATTCTGCGATTCTCTCAACGTCTGTTACATTGATTTTCTCGCAGAGTATTCTGTAATAGCCGATATCAAATTGCAGCACATCCTTATTATGGAATGCCGGATAGCAATAGAAATCGTTTATCCAGTTCGTGGTAGGGTCTCCATTAACTTCGATATCGATTAGTCCCTCAAAAGAAAATGTTACAACCACACCGTCAAAATCCAGTTTCAATGTTGCTCTATCCGATGTATGTTCAAACCAAATCGGCTTGCTGTCATGAAACTGAAAGTCCTGGATATCATTCAGTCCTTCAATCAGCTTATATGCATCAATGACCTGCTCCGATGTGTTTTCCGTTTTCTTCAGCACATACTGTAGACTGTCAAATAGGAAGTTGACCTTCTCTATCTCCTTTGCCGTAGGCTGTTTTCCACCTTCATGGATTGCAACCGCATAAGCTTCTTTAGCCGGAGCAATATACTTGTGGAATCGGTCATACTCCCAGGCATGATGCTGTTCATCATTCATCATCATGAGAACACGAGCATAAAGCAGATAATCTTTTGGTTCTGTCTGTGTTGCAGCGTAGTAGGCTTTCCATAAATAGTATCTGCCCTTATCTTCTTGTCTTATCCAGCCTCCGGGGTGTTTGGGGCACCACAGGCATTGCTTGGCAATTTCATAATCTTCCGCTATGGTTTTCCAAATATCCTCCATATGGCTTACTCCTTTCCTACACCTCCAAGGTATAGTAATCCAAATATCATTATACCATGCAAGTCAACGATTCTCCACTAAAAAACGCCCTGCCAACCATCACAGTCAGCAGAGCGTTCTCTGATTTTCTTTCATATTAAATTGCCCGGAACATCTTCTGGGTGACAGGCTTCTCGCCTGTGGTCTTGTTGACCTCTGCTCTCGCAGCGTTCAGTTCCTCCATGCGAATCATCTCCTCCTTGGCATCCTCCAGTCCGAGGTGGGTGTAGGTATTCATAGTCACGCCAATGTCTGAATGCCCCATCAGGTACTGTAGGGTCTTGGGGTTCATTCCGGCTTTTGCCATATTGGAGCAATAAGTGTGTCTGCAGATATGGGGAGTGATTTTCGGCATCTGTACCCTGTAGATTTCGTTGTACCTGTTTACTGCGTGGCGGAAACGATGCTCCCAGTGCAGTGCTACCTCCGGCAGACCATCCTTGTCCAGGAAAAGGAATCCACTGTAACCATCCACCATCTGCTCTACCTTCTGTTTCGGTCTGTCCTCCAAAATGGCTCTGAAGCAGTATGCCACATCCTCTGTAATGGGAAGTTTTCTCGTTCCGGCATTGGTCTTAGTCGATTGGATAAGGTAGGTCATATCCGATAACCGCTGAAGCTGATGGTCGATATTGATGATATTGTGTTCAAGGTCGATATCCTTGATGGTAAGTCCACAGAATTCGGAGATTCTCATGCCTGTGTGGAAGAGAATGTAAAAGGCTTCGTAGTATTTGCAGTACACATTAGTATTCTATAAGGGCTAGGCATATTATATCTACGCTTCTTATTAAATTTTAAAAGTTTTATATCAGCCTTTGCATATTCTGCGTACCGCTCATTAATCATACGCCATTCATATGGATAGTACTTTTCTATAGCTGGGATAATATCTTGAGCACCATACACTTCTGGTAATGTTATAGAAATTGCTTTAATATATTTCCCCAGACTGATTTTGGTTTCCTGAATATATTTTTCATATTCATGCTTTGTATATCCAGACACTGCAACCTCCATAGAAATACGAATAGAAAACAAATATACGATAACTCATGGCATCCTCTCATCGAAAATAAAAAATACCACATTACGCTGCCAACGCATTCGCATTGACCTGGTCAATTACTCTGCGGATTCCCATCCATACAGTCAAATCAGTGAATACCTCTACGATGCTTCCCTGATCTGTAAAAGGTGTCTCCTGAAGCACAGACAGGTCTCGCATCATGCCGTTGTGAACAATAAACTCTACAATCTGATTCACGAAGTAAATCTGTCTGCTGTCAAGATTTGTCTCATCCAGATATTCTGCAAATGCTTCCTTCGCCGCAGCCATATCAAGTCCTACAATTTCACGAACAAATTCACCGAGAGGCTTACTGCCGTACTCAGCTTCATAATCCTGCTGTGTTCCGACTTCGCTCCAGAGAATATTCTCTAGCACTTTAACATCTGCAGAGGTGAGCGGAATATTGCTCTTAAGCTTTGCAATAACCTCATTATCCTGGTGCTGACGGATATAGTATTCTGCCTTCGCTTTGTAATTCTTCAGATCATCATTTTCAAGTTCGGACTCTTTCCATTCGATAGACAGAATTTCATCATCGAAATTCGTATCATAGCGAAGCTTTACAATCGGAATATACTTCATCAAATCACGCAGGCTTTCTCGGATATGTTCAAACTCATCAATGCCTGCATTATCAAGGTAATCTGTATGCAAAATCTTATCAATAAGTTCAGCCTGCATCATAATTTCTGGAATATTTGCTACGCTTGCAATACCGGATACTCGTTTGAGCAGGTCATGTCTAGCACGGCTATACTTCTTGCCAGCCAGATACGCTAATTCGATTCCATACATCAAGGCATCAAAACGAAGTGCTTTCGCATCATCATTTTCTGGTTCAATCAACGGAGCCAGTTCCTCTTTAACCATCAGAGTGTCCTCATAGGTCAGAGTCTGATAATTGGCTGTCACAGCATAGGTATCGACATATTTCAAATGCTGACGAACTGCAAAGTTTTCACGATTCAATTCCTGAACCTTTCCAGTCATATGCTCTACCAACGCATTGCGGTATGCAATCAACCGTTCTGTCTGATACTGGATGTCCTGAAGCTTGTAGGAAATCTCAAACTGAAGGCTAAAGATAGCCCCTTGTAAAGCCATCATATTTGCGGTCGGTTTTCCTTTATTCATACGGAAAAATTCAAAGTTTCCGCAGAAATCGAATATATAAAACTTCTCTTTGTCCTCACCATCCATAAGTGCCGGGCAAAGTCTCGTTCCACGTCCAATCATCTGCCAGAATTTTGCTTTACTCATAACCTTCTTAAAGAAAACAAGGTTCAGAACTTCCGGCACATCGATACCCGTATCCAGCATATCAACAGAAATTGCAATCTGTGGTAACTTCTTCGGGTCGGAGAATTCATCAATAGCACTCTGAGCATAGGTCATATAGTTATCAATGACTTTGGCATATCCAGGCAGATGAGGATATTCCTTTCCGAACACTTCAAGAATCTTTTCTGCATGGGTATGGTTCTTTGCAAAGATGATGGTCTTACCAATCTTATTGCCATAATCAATACGCAAGCCATTTGTCATGAGTACATGAAGAACTTCACGGATAGTATCTTCGTTGAAAATCCATTCATTCAAAGCGGAAGACGCTATACTTTCCGGCAGTTCACCATTCTCATCCTCAAAGGTATCTTCATATGTCTGACGATCCTCTTCGGAGAGTTCATCGTATACGATACCATGCTGAATGAATTTCAGTGCCGTTTCTACAGATAGAAAATCAACCAAAAAGCCATCAGTAACCGCCTGTGCTAATTCATATCCATAGGTAGGAACACCGTTTTCCAGTTCGAAAACCTCGTAGGTATTCTTATCGATTTCATCCTTTGGAGTGGCAGTAAGACCTACAAGCGGAGCATCGAAATAATTGAAGATATCACGGTATTTATTGTAAATCGAGCGGTGTGCCTCATCACAGATTACAAGGTCAAAATGGCCACAAGTGAATAACTTACCTTCATCATCATGAATAGAATCGATACAATTCATCATAGTCTGATAGGTCGAGAATACACAATGCGCCGTATAGTTATCTTTTTCCTCACACAGATTCGTTACTGACAAATCCGGCAGCAGATTCACAAAACTACGTTTTGCCTGGGTAACCAGAGAATTACGGTCAGCAAGCAAAAGGATATTCTTAACCCATCCCTGATCGAGCAACACCTTGCAGAGCGCAATAACCGTCCTCGTCTTGCCGGAACCGGTAGCCATAACAAGAAGTGCCTTTCTACGGTTCTTTCTGCCGAAACTATCGCAAACCGCTTTAATGGCGCCCTCCTGGTAGTAACGTCCGGCAATATTCTTATCAACAGTAATATATTTCAGACTTGAACGCATTTTCTGAAGATTGAAGAGTTTTTCCAGATCTCGCTTAGAGTAAATCATGGCGCACTTACGTTCCGGATATTGATTATCTACAACATGGGTCTCGAAACCATTAGTCAGAAATACAACTGGTCTGCGGCCTTGCTTTTTCTCAATCAGATCTGCATACAGTTTTGCCTGCTGTCGTCCCTTAGCAACATCAACACAGGTGCGCTTTGCTTCGATTACAGCCAAGATACGCCCATCATCACCCATAAGGACATAATCCGCATAGCCGACCTCAGACTTATTCGGCATACCCGGAATCTCATACTCGTTAATCCAATTCTTTCCCTCGACCCATCCGGCATCCTGCAGCATGGCATCGATATAAATCTTACGAGTTTTATATTCAGAAATATCCAAAGGCTTCGGAACATAGGTCTGCTGTTGTTCTTCACGGCGAGATGTCAATTCCTCTCTCAGTGCAGCATTCTCCTTCATCAGTTCCTCAAGCTTTAGCTCAGCCTCAGATACTACAGGAATCTCCTGTGGCACTTCCTCGATCAATGCTGCATTAAACTTGCTTTCGGTATAATTATCTGCATAGCAGTAAGCCACAAAATCCAGGAAGATATATAAGTTTTCCAGACAAAGCAGTGCTTGCTCCTTTGATATTTTCTTTCCGGCATGAGCTGCGGTATTACCTATTTTGCGGATAAAGTCCATTCTTCTAAGCAGATCAGCATCCACAATATCACGGAATTCATCTGTGCTCATGAGGCTGACAAGCTTATCATCCCAAGGCATAACAAGAGAACGGTCAACGGAATACATCCACTTAATTGCAAATTCCATTGCCCGTCGGCAGTTGATGATACTCGCCGAGTAATCTATCAACAGTATTTTTTCAGCCGAAATAGCCACATCAGCAAAGCTGTTGAATTTCGGTTCATTTTTCAGGAAATCAAAATTAGTCATGGCTTGACCCTCCCGAATATATTCTATGCCACCATAAGCCCTGGCATTAGGCTGTATTTCAAACGCCGCATGGCGTAGATTTCGATAACTTTTGATTTGTCGACTTGTTTGCAAAAATCATCAAACATCTTTTGCTCCTCCAAATCAGGAACAATAATCTTGAATTCTTTCAGCCACCCTGTATTCAAATTAGGTTGTCCCCCACCTTTTACATGTTCAGAAACCTGCTTTGCAAAGAATTCATCACGCATCCAATGTTTAAGGTAATTACTGGTAACATTTCCCTTACTTCTTAAAAATCCTAAGCTTACAAATGTACATAACTCCAACTCTTCTTCTAAAATTACAGGATGCCCTAAATTCGAACCCACTCTTGAAAATAACACATCATTAACTTGAGGCTTTGAACCTTTCGGAGCACCTTCAAATTCTTCTCTTGAAATATATTTAACATCAGATAAATCCAAGAAATCTCCCGATGTGTTTTTCGCTGAAATAAACATCACTCCAGAATCCACATAAGTAGGCGTATGTGTTATCCCCAGATATATTTCAGCAACATCATCAATCGTCATATATGGTAATGATTTTTCATTATGGCTTTGGTGTCCAAACAGCTCTACAAATCGGGCTTTGATGAGTTCGTCTAGTTTTTGAATTTCATACTGACGTGAAGAAATTATTTTCTTCGTTGCATCAATAATTGATGAAATATGTCTCTGTTTCTCCAATGAAATATCCGGCAATTCGAGAGAAGAAAGCACATCAATTTTTATGCCTTTGATAGTTGCTCCACGCGCCTGTGAATTCAAATACTTACTTTTTCCTTGAAGAAATTTGCATAGAAAGTCCTTATTCCAAATACTTTCATCGATACCAATAAGCGAAATAATATCCTGGCTAGTTGACATATCCACTGTATTTATCGCAACTTTCCCCACTCCAACACGGGTTCCAACCATTATCGAAAATGCTGGAACTATTTTTGCCGCACTTTCCTTAATTGCTTTTTCAGTTATCCATTCAACAGCAGCAGCTTCACCAATATTGTTACCATTCAATGCTGTTGTTGTGATCCACGGAATATTGCCGTTGAAATATTCTGTATTCCCTCTTGCTGGCGTTCCACCAGATTGGAACTTGCAGATATCACCTAATTTAATTCCCATAATTCATCCCTACAAATCCGAATTGTATCACGCGATATATCGCTGATGGGATGATTTA
>JAUNCZ010000009.1 GCA_030526405.1 Lachnospiraceae bacterium
AGCTGGATAGAGCAACGGCCTTCTAAGCCGTGGGTCGGGGGTTCGAATCCCTTCAAGCACGTTTCGTTAAACTAAATAACGAATTCTAATGTGGTGGGTATAGCGCAGTTGGTTAGCGCGCCAGATTGTGGCTCTGGAGGCCAAGGGTTCGAATCCCTTTATCCACCCTGCCGAATGGCGAAACAGTGGGCTATCGCCAAGCGGTAAGGCACAGCACTTTGACTGCTGCATGCGCTGGTTCGAATCCAGCTGGCCCAGTCAATAATACGGAGCATTAGCTCAGTCGGTAGAGCACTTGACTTTTAATCAAGTTGTCCGGGGTTCGAATCCCCGATGCTTCACTGAGGATGATAACAGATGTTATCATCCTTTTTTCTTATTCAGATGATGCGGGCGTGGCGGAATTGGCAGACGCGATGGGTTTAGGTCCCATTGGGTAACCGTGCGGGTTCGAGTCCCACCGCCCGTATTTTCGACTTGAATCCCTTCTGCAGTTTGGTTGGCAGAAAAAGGGAAATCATTTTTTCGTATTTCAGGAGATAAACCCCAAAAACAACATAATAGCAAAGGAGCTGCTGTTTACAGCAGTCTGAAAGGAATGTCTATGACAAAAGAACAGTATGAGTCTCTTCCTTTAAGTGAACTGAGACAGATTGCCAGGACACGACAGTTAAAAGGTACCTCCACATTAAAGAAGGAGGAACTGATCAGCCGCATGCTGGATGAGGATGTCACCGAGCAGCTGAAGCCCGATGCCCGATCCCTTGACAGCGGAATCGTTGCCAGCGGACTGCTCCAGGTGATGGAGGATGGCGGTTTCGGATTTCTGCGCTCCACAAACTTTCTTTCTGGCTCTGATGATGTGTATGTAAGCCCTTCCCAGATCAGAAAGTTCCGCATGAGAACGGGTGATTTTGTCACAGGAACTCTCAAGGTCCGTGGGGAGAGGGATAAGAACGATGCTCTGATCAAGGTGACGGAAATCAACGGCCTTCAGCCACAGCAGAGTGTGGGGCGTATGAATTTTGATGATATGACTCCTGTTTTCCCGGATAAACGACTTCGTCTGGAGCGTCCTGATGGAAGTATGGCCATGAGAATTGTGGATCTGATCAGTCCGGTGGGAAAGGGACAGAGAGGTATGATCGTTTCTCCGCCAAAGGCAGGAAAGACCACTCTTCTCAAGGATGTGGCAAAGTCTATTCTGAGGAACAATCCGGATATGCATCTGATCATCCTTCTCATCGACGAGCGTCCGGAGGAGGTTACCGATATGAAGGAGACGGTGAAGGGGAAAAATGTGGAGATTATCCATTCCACCTTCGACGAGACCCCGGATCATCACAGAAGAGTTGCGGAGATGGTGACAGAGCGTGGCAAACGACTGGTGGAGATCAAGCAGGATGTTGTGATTCTGGTGGACAGCATCACACGTCTTACAAGAGCCTACAATCAGGTGGTGGCCCCCAGTGGAAGAACTCTTTCCGGAGGACTGGATCCCGCTGCTCTGCACATGCCAAAACGCTTCTTTGGTGCAGCCCGCAACATGCGTGAGGGAGGCAGCCTGACCATCCTGGCCACAGCTCTGGTGGAAACCGGAAGCAAGATGGATGATGTGGTGTATGAGGAGTTCAAGGGAACAGGAAACATGGAGCTGGTGCTGAACAGAAAACTCCAGGAGAGAAGAGTGTTCCCGGCCATCGATATTGCAAAATCAGGAACAAGAAGAGAGGATCTTCTTCTGGATCCTGAGGAGATGGAAGCAGTCAATTCCATGCGCCGTGCCCTGAACGGACTGAAGGCTGAGGAGGCTGCAGAGAACATCCTGAATATGTTCACAAAGACCAAAAATAATGCGGAACTTGTGCAGCAACTGAAAAAACAAAAAATTGTGTAAAGTATTGCAATTCCTGATACGGCATGATATAATGCATAAGCCGTTGATTAATTGAAATAGTATGTAGTCACGTGAAACTGCCTGAAGCAGTTCCTGCTTTGCAGAGTACTACGTAACAAAAGGCAGTTTATTAGAACTATCAAAAAATATTATTATGGAAGACGAGGTGTAAACAATGAGAGAAGGAATTCATCCAGAATATTACCAGGCAACCGTAACCTGCAACTGTGGAAACACATTCACAACTGGATCCACAAAGAAAGATATCCACGTTGAGATCTGTTCTAAATGCCATCCTTTCTACACAGGACAGCAGAAAGCTACAACAGCTCGCGGACGTATTGAGAAATTCAACAAAAAATACGGTATGTAATTTAATTTTTAGTAAAAGTAGGGTTGAGGTTGAAAAATCTCAACCCATTTTACTATATTCAATTATTTTTTATTGGGGGAAAAAAGATGAAATCATCCAATATTGGCGGACAGGCTGTCATGGAGGGAATCATGATGCGGCATAAGGATGTATATTCTGTTGCCGTCAGAAAGCCGGACGGTACCATCGAGCTGAAGGTGGAGCCCTATAAGCCGGTGATCAACTGCAAACCGCTGCTGAAGGTGCCCTTTGTCAGAGGTGTTTTCAATTTTGTGGATTCTCTGGTAATGGGAATCAGCTGTCTGATGTATTCTGCTTCCTTTTTTGAGGAGGAAGAGGAGAAGGAGAAAAAAGAGCTGACAGAGGAGGAAAAGACGGCCCTTGAAAAAAAGAAGGAGAAAGAGGAGAAGCTGTTTATGGCAGGAACCCTTGTTCTTTCTCTGGTGCTGGCTGTGGGAATCTTTTTCCTGCTGCCCTATTTTCTCACCAATCTGCTGAGAAATGTGTTTATCAGTCCCTATGTGGCCAATCTTCTGGAGGCTGTGCTTCGAATCTTTATCTTTTTCTGCTATATGGTGCTGATCTCCCGTATGAAGGATATTCAGAGAACCTTCGAGTATCACGGTGCAGAGCATAAGTGCATCAACTGTATTGAAAACGGCTGGGAGCTTACAGTGGAGAATGTGCTGAAAAGTTCCCGTCTTCACAAACGCTGCGGAACCAGCTTTCTGTTCTTTGTAATGATCGTCAGCGCAGTGCTGCTGATGCTGGTGCAGTCTGAATCCCACGTGATGCGCCTTGTATGGAGACTGGTTCTGATCCCTGTGGTGGCAGGAGTATCCTATGAGATCATCCGTCTGGCGGGAAATTCTGACAATAAGCTGATCGGTCTTCTCAGCAAGCCGGGCCTTGCCCTGCAGCAGCTTACCACAAGGGAGCCGGATGCAGAAGAGGCAGAGGTGGCAATTGCTGCTGTGGAGGCAGTATTTGACTGGAAAACATATCTAAGGGATAATTTCTGATAAAGGAGAGGGAAATGTACAGTGCAAACGGACCTGTCCGGTCTATGAAGGACTGGCTGGAATACGGAATCGGTTTTCTGGAGGCTCATCAGATCCAGGATGCCAGAACAGATGCATGGATCCTGATGGAATACACGGCAAACATTAACAAAAGCTATTACTATATGAATATGCATGAGCCCATGGACGCAGGAGATGCGGAGGATTATGCTCTTCTTATCCATCGCAGAGCGGAGCATATTCCGGTACAGTATCTCACAGGAGAGGCCTGGTTCTACGGCCGCAGCTTCAGGGTCAATGAATCGGTGCTGATTCCAAGACAGGACACAGAGGTGCTGGTGGAGGAGGCGCTGAAGAGGATTCAGCCGGGAATGCGGGTGCTGGATCTCTGTACAGGCAGTGGCTGCATTCTTCTGACTGTGTTGAAGGAGGCCCAGGTAACCGGTGTGGGCTCCGATATCTCACAGGAGGCCCTTCTGGTGGCTGAGCTGAACAGAAAGCGCATCGGCGTGCAGGCGAACTGGATCCAGAGTGATCTGTTTGAGAACATTGGAGGAAGATTTGACATGATTCTCTCCAATCCCCCCTATATCCAGAGTGCAGTGATCGATACGCTGGATCCTGAGGTGAGGGAGCATGAGCCCCATATTGCCCTGGATGGAAGCGAGGACGGTCTTCTGTTCTACAGAAGGATCGTGGAGGAGGCTCCGTCCTATCTGAACCCCGGCGGCTGGGTCTGCATGGAGATCGGATATGATCAGGGACAGGACCTGAAGGGTCTTTTTGCCGAAAATGGACAGTATACTAATTTTGAATTGATCAGAGACCTGTCAGGTCTTGACAGAGTCGTCTGTGCACAGTTAAAAGGAGAATAAGCGATGTTTGATAAGCTGGAAGATATTCTGCATCATCTGGAGGAGCTGCTGCTTCGGCTGAATGAGCCGGGAGTGACAGATAATCCGGCAGAGTTTCAGAGACTGATGAAGGAACAGGCAGAGCTGCAGCCCATTGCAGATGCCTATACAGCCTATAAAAAGGCACAGCAGACTGTGGAGGACAGTCTGGATCTGCTGCGTGAGGAAACTGACGAGGATATGCGTCAGCTGCTGAAGGAGGAGATGAATGAGGCAAAGGATGAGATCCTTCGCCTGGAGCAGGAACTGAAGATTCTTCTTCTTCCAAAGGACCCAAATGACAGCAAAAACGTAATCGTTGAGATCCGTGCCGGTGCCGGCGGAGACGAGGCAGCTCTTTTCGCTGCAGAGCTGTACAGAATGTATGTGAAGTACGCGGAAAAACGCCACTGGAAGACTGAGCTGATCAATATCAGTGAGACCGGAATCGGTGGTATGAAGGAAGTGGAATTCATGATCAACGGACAGGGAGCCTACTCTGTTCTGAAATATGAGAGTGGAGTACACCGTGTACAGCGTGTACCGGAGACAGAATCCGGCGGACGTATCCATACCTCCACTGCTTCTGTTGCCATCATGCCGGAGGCAGAGGAATTTGATATTGTTATTGATGAGAAGGATATCCGTATCGATGTAATGCGTGCATCCGGAAACGGAGGACAGTGTGTCAACACCACCGATTCAGCGGTTCGACTGACTCATAATCCAACAGGTATTGTGATCTATTCTCAGACAGAGAAATCCCAGCTGCAGAACAAAGAGAAGGCATTTCGCCTGCTGCGTTCCAAGCTGTATGATCTGGAGCTGGCCCGCCGTCAGAATGAGGAGGCGGATCTTCGAAGAAGCCAGATTGGTACAGGAGACCGTTCTGAGAAGATCAGAACCTACAATTTCCCTCAGGGACGTGTGACAGATCACAGGATCAAGCTTACTCTCCATCGCCTTGACGGCATTTTAAACGGAGATCTGGATGAGATCATTGACAGTCTCATCGCAGCAGATCAGTCTGCCAAACTTACAAAGATGAACGAGGAAGCATAAGAAGGAGGTACATCAGAATGGGTAAATATTTTGGTACTGACGGTTTCAGAGGAGAGGCCAATGTTTCTCTGACAGCGGAGCATGCATACAAGATCGGACGATATATCGGATGGTATTTCGGCCAGGAGAAAAAAGCAAAATTTGTGATGGGTAAGGATACCCGTCTTTCCGGTGATATGCTGGAGTCTGCACTGGCAGCAGGTCTTACTGCTTCAGGCGCAGATGTATATATGCTGCATCTCACCACCACACCAAGTGTGGCATATCTGGTGCGCAAAGAGGGCTTTGACTGCGGAATCATGATTTCTGCCAGCCATAACCCCTTCTATGACAACGGAATCAAACTGGTGAACGGCAAGGGACAGAAGATGGAGGCAGAGGTTGAGGCTGCCATTGAGAAATACATGGATGGGGAGACTGAAGAGATTCCTTATGCCTCAAGAGAGGCTATTGGAAAGATTCTGGAGTATCCTCAGGGAAAGGATCTGTATGTGGACTATCTGAAACAGATTCCTGAAAGTCCTGTAAAGGAGCGCCGTATTGCTCTGGACTGCTCCAACGGAAGTGCCTCCTATCTGGCAGCTCAGGTATTTGAGGCCTGCGGTATCCCTGCAGAGATTCTGTTCTGTGAGCCAAACGGTGTGAATATCAACACAGACTGCGGTTCTACCCATATCGAGAAGCTTCAGGCCTACGTGAAAGAAAATGGCCTGGATGCAGGCTTTGCCTATGACGGAGACGCTGACAGATGTCTGGCAGTGGATGAGAAGGGAAATCTGGTGGACGGAGATCTCATCATGTTTATCTGCGGAAAATATCTGAACAGCAGGGGACGTCTTCCGGAAAATACCATTGTAACCACTGTTATGTCCAACATGGGTCTGTACAAGGCCTGTGAGAGAGATGGCCTGCGCACAGAGCAGACAGCGGTGGGTGACAAATACGTATGTGAAAACATGAATAAAAACGGATATGCCCTGGGCGGAGAGCAGTCAGGCCATGTGATCTTCCGTGAATTTGCCACCACCGGTGACGGAATGCTCACTTCTCTGATGCTGTTGGAGGTAATGAATGCCACAGGACGCAGTCTCTCCGATCTGGCCGGTGAGGTGACCATCTATCCTCAGCTGCTGAAGAATGTCCGTGTAAAGGATAAAACAGAGGCCAGAGAGAATCCTGCTGTGCAGGCAGCAGTTGCAGCAGTTGCTGAAAAACTGGGAGACAACGGTCGTATCCTGGTGCGTGAGAGTGGAACAGAGCCTCTGATCCGCGTAATGGTGGAGGCAGAAACCGATGAGATCTGTCTGGAAATGGTGGACAGTGTCATCCATGTGATCAATAGTGAGGGTCTTGCTGCAGAATGAGAAAATTTCAGAAGAATCTTACAGCCCTTTTTCTGGGACTGACCATCCTGACTTTTGGGGGCTGCGGAAAAGAGGATTCAGGCTCCTATCAGAGAGCCATGGAGGCCCTGGAAAACGGAAATTACAGTCTGGCTCAGCAGGAGTTTATGCAGGCAGAAAAGCTGGATCACAGACCCGCTGAGGTGGCCAGAGGAAAGGGACTTCTGTTTCTGGCCCAGGGTCAGTACGACCAGGCTATGAAGCTGTTTGACCAGGCCATTGAAAAGGGCGGCAGCAGCAAGAGCTTTGTCAGAGATGTGAAACTGTATCAGGCAGAGACCTGTCTGGCAAAGGGTGAAACTTCTGAGGCAGAGAACATATGTCAGGAGCTGCTGGAGGAGAGCCACCTTGGAGAGGCGGAGCTGATTCTGGGAAGGATCGCCCTTTCAAAGGGAGAGTATGACGCTGCAGAGGAGCATTTTGTATCCTGTGTTTCTGAGCATCCCTCCTTTGATAACTATCTCACCATCTATACTCTGTATGTAAATGCCAGTATGGAGGCAGACGGAGCCGCTTATCTTGAGCGGGCGCTGGAGCTGGTGCCGGCAGATGCAGAAGACTACTGCAGCCAGGGACAGATCTATTATCATCTGGGACAGACAGAGCAGGCCAAAACCAGCTTTGCAAGAGCCATCGATCTGGGAAACACAGATGCTGTTCCCATGATGGGAAAACTGTATCTGGAGAATGGGGAGATCCAGGCTGCCAGATCCATGTATCAGAGTTATCTGAACGAGGCTCTGAGACCTGCCCTTGCCTACAATGGACTGGCACTCTGTGACCTGGCAGATAAAAAATACGATGAGGCCCTTGTGAACATCAGAAAGGGTCTGGAGGAGGAAGATACAGAGGTCAGAGAAAGTCTTCTTCTGAATGAAATTGCCGCATATGAATACAAACTGGATTTCTCCCAGGCCAAGGCAAAAATGCAGGCATTTCTGGAGGAATATCCTGAAAATAAAGAGGCTCTCAGGGAGAATCTCTTTCTGAAGAGTCGATGAGGATGATTTATGTACGAAATTAAGCAGACAGAGGATCGGGTAATCCTTGTTGCGGTCTGTGTGGATTCCGAAGCGGAAACACAGGCTTCGCTCCATGAGCTGGCGGAGCTGGCCAGAACAGCCGGTGCTTCCGTAGCAGCCACTGTAGTGCAGAACCGCGAAAGCGTGCATCCCGGAACCTATCTGGGAAAAGGTAAAATTGAAGAACTGAAGCAGATGCTGTATATGTTGGATGCCAACGGCATCATCTGCGATGATGAGCTCTCTCCGGCCCAGATGAATAATCTGGAGCAGGCACTGGAGTGCAAGGTAATGGACAGAACCCTTCTGATCCTGGATATTTTTGCAGGACGGGCCAGAACCAGTGAGGGAAAGATCCAGGTTGAGCTGGCACAGCTGAAGTACAGACAGGCCAGACTGGTGGGACTTAGAAGCTCTCTGTCCAGACTGGGAGGCGGAATCGGTACAAGGGGACCCGGTGAGAAAAAACTGGAGATGGACCGTCGTCTGATCACAGACAGAATCGCAGCCCTGCGAAAGGAGCTGGAGGAGGTGAAACGCCACAGAGATGTGATCCGAGAGGGAAGAAGCAAGGGTTCCACAAAGGTGGCTGCCATTGTAGGCTACACCAATGCGGGAAAATCCACTCTTCTGAACACTCTTACTCAGGCAGGAGTTCTGGAGGAGGATGCTCTTTTTGCTACTCTGGATCCCACCACCCGTGTGCTGGATCTTCCGGGGGGCACCCAGATCCTTCTGACAGATACAGTAGGATTTATCAGAAAGCTGCCCCATCACCTGATCAATGCCTTCCGAAGCACTCTGGAGGAGGCGGTATTTGCAGATCTGATTATCCACGTGGTGGATTCTTCCAACCCTCAGATGAATGACCAGATGGAGGTTGTATACGAGACTCTGCAGCAGCTGGGAATGAAAAAGAAGACCATTGTGACCCTGTTCAACAAGCAGGACAGAGTGGAGGGAGAGCAGCATCTCTCTGATCCAATGGCAGATTATACCTTCCGCATCTCTGCAAAAACAGGAGATGGACTGGAGGAACTGGGAAATGCTCTTGAGGAGATCCTTCTGAAGGAGCAGATCTATATTGAGCGTCTGTACGGCTACCATGAGGGCGGAAAGATCGCTCTGATCCGTCAGTACGGAACCCTCCTCTCTGAGGAGTTTCTGGCGGAGGGAACACAGATCAAAGCCTATGTACCCGCTGAGATCTACGGCAAAGTATAACTCAGTCGGAATGGGTGTATCCCCGGCCTCTACAGGCGGTGGATAAACAAATATACAGGATCACAGGACCTCTGTCGGCAACAGGTTGCAGGCAGGGGTCTTCTTGGTATAAAGAGTGATATACAGGCTGAAAGCGGCATGGATTTTTACAAAAAACAGATAGTTCTGTTAAGGAGGATAAAAGGATGAAACAGGTATCTATGGAACAGAAGATCAGCAATCTGCTGGCCCAGGCAGGCACAGAAGCACTGATCATTACAGACCCCTTTAATATGCGCTACCTTTCCGGCTTTTCAGGAGGAGAGGGTGCTCTTTTTCTGTCAGAGGGACAGCGGGTGCTGATCACAGATTCCCGCTATACAGAGGCGGCGGGAAAAGAAAGCAGCTTCACCGTGGTGGAGGAGAACCGAAGCCACAACAGAATGGAGATCTTCCGGGAATGTGTGAAGGAGGCCTGTGCAGCCTCTGTGGCCTACGAGGATCAGTCCCTGCGCTGCTGCGAATTTGACAGAATGAGAGCAGCACTTCCGGAAACTCTGGAATGGAAGCCCCTGGGGGATCTGGCAGACAGAACAAGACGGATCAAAACAGAGGAGGAGATCGCCTGCATTGCAAAGGCAGAGGCCATCGGCGATGCAGCATTTCTGGAGATTCTGAAGATCCTTCAGCCGGGCATGACAGAACTGGAGGCAGCAGCAGAGCTGGAATACCAGATGAGAAAAGCAGGAGCGGAAGGGTTTTCTTTTGATACCATCATGGCATCCGGAAAGAATTCCTCCATGCCCCACGCAGTGCCCTCCGGGAAGAAGCTGCAGGAGGGAGATTTTATCACCATGGATTTCGGCTGCACCTACCGGGGCTACTGCTCTGACATGACAAGAACCGTGGTGCTGGGGGAGGCTTCTCCGAAGCAGAGAGAGATTTACAATGTGGTGCTGAAAGCCCAGGAGGCGGCCCTCTCTGTGATCCGTCCGGGCATGACCGGTGCAGAGGTGGATAAGGTGGCCAGAGATGTGATCGCCCAGGCAGGCTACGGAGACTGCTTCGGCCACGGGCTGGGACACAGTGTGGGTCTTTTCATCCATGAGGAGCCCCGGCTTTCCCCCTCCGGGCTGGATGTGCTGGAGCCGGGCATGACAGAGACGGTGGAGCCGGGCATCTATGTGCCGGATTTTGGCGGTGTCCGCATCGAGGATCTGGTGGTGATCACGGAGGATGGCTGTCGCAATCTTACATCTTCGCCAAAATGCCTGATAGAATTGTAAAAAAAGGTACTTTACTTAGATAAAACGTTAAAACGTTAATTTGGCTAAAAAAACGGGTTGACTTTTGTGCTTTTAGCGGGTAGAATGACTGTATTGTTCGCGACGCAAGAACAAAAGTATTTCCAGGAGGAACAAATTGACATGATGTATTCAATTGACGAGATCAGAGCTGTGGATCCGGAGATCGCAGATCTGGTAGTAAAGGAACTTGAGAGACAGAATTCGCACATTGAGCTGATCGCTTCAGAGAACTGGACAAGCAATGCAGTTATGGCTGCCAACGGAAGTCCATTTACCAACAAATATGCGGAAGGGTATCCTGGGAAACGTTTTTACGGCGGTTGTTCTGTTGTGGACGAGGTTGAGACACTTGCTATTGAGAGAGCGAAGGAAATTTTTGGCTGCACCTATGCCAACGTACAGCCCCATTCAGGAGCACAGGCCAATATGGCAGTTTTCTATGCACTGCTGCAGCCAGGTGACACCGTAATGGGTATGAACCTGTCAGAGGGAGGACATCTGTCCCATGGTTCACCAGCCAACCTGTCCGGCTCTTACTTCAAGGTGGTAAATTACGGTGTCAATGATGCCGGCTTCATTGATTACGATGAGGTAGAGCGCATTGCAAAGGAGAACAATCCAAAGCTCATCGTTGCTGGTGCCAGCGCGTATTCCCGTGTAATCGATTTCAAGAGATTCCGTGAGATTGCGGATATGGTGGGAGCATACCTGATGGTGGATATTGCTCACATTGCAGGTCTGGTGGCGACAGGACAGCATCCAAGTCCTATCCCATATGCCCATGTAACCACCACAACCACCCATAAAACCTTACGAGGACCTCGTGGAGGACTGATCCTCTCCAGCGCAGAGTTTGCAAAAGAGCACAACCTGAACAAGGCAGTGTTCCCGGGAATCCAGGGAGGACCACTGGAGCATGTGATCGCTGCAAAGGCTGTTTGCTTTAAAGAGGTATTAAGTCCTGAGTTCCAGGAATATGGACGCAGAGTAAAAGAGAATGCAAAGGCTCTCTGTGACGGACTTCTCAAGAGAGGAATCCCCATTGTTTCCGGCGGAACAGATAACCATCTGATGCTGGTGGATCTGGCGAAGCTTGGTAAGACAGGTAAAGAGGTGGAAGCTCTTCTGGACAGCGTACATATTACAGCTAATAAGAATACCATTCCAAAGGATCCGAAGAGTGCATTTGTCACCAGCGGTATCCGTCTTGGAAGCCCTGCAGCCACAGCCCGCGGCATGCAGCCGGAGGACATGGATCTCATTGCAGAGACCATTGCCAATATCATTAATGATCCGGAGGGATATGCAGATCAGGCAAGAGCCAATGTGAAGGTTCTGACAGATAAATATCCACTGCCGTTTTTCAGACAGTAAGTAGAATTTTCAGGATTCTCTCCACTAATGGAGAGAATCCTGTTTCTTTTTGAGGATTTTCAGAATGAAGGTTGACTTTTACCTCTTCTGATGCTATGTTAAAAGCGGTTATACGACTGACGGAAGTGGAATTGACCACAGGGAGTATAACTTGTAGAGCCGACCGTCTGGGCAGTAGTATGTCTGGAGGCGGCTATTTTTTTTACCCTGGCAAAGCTGTAAAGGGAAAAGGAAAAAAATATTACTTCAGACTTTCCACAGTAATCGTACAGAAAAGGAGAAGAAAAACAGATGAACATGTTATCACTTGAGCAGGAACTGAAAAATAATTCTTACCCGGGAAGAGGTATCGTAATCGGACGTTCTGAGGATGGAAAATCCGCAGTAACCGCATACTTCATCATGGGAAGAAGCGTTAACAGCAGAAACCGCGTATTTGTTGAGGAGGGACAGGGAATCCGTACACAGGCATTTGATCCTTCCAAACTTTCCGATCCAAGCCTGATCATCTACGCTCCGGTACGTGTACTGGGCAACAAGACCATCGTAACAAACGGTGATCAGACAGATACAATCTACGAGGGAATGGACAAACAGCTGACCTTCGAGCAGTCCCTTCGCTGCAGAGAGTTTGAGCCGGATGCTCCAAACTACACACCTCGTATTTCAGGAATCATGCATGTGGAGAACGGAACCTACAACTACGCAATGTCCATCCTGAAAAGCAACAATGGAAATCCAGAGCAGTGCAACCGCTACACATTCACTTACACAAATGCTGTAGCAGGTGAGGGACACTTCATCCACACCTATATGCACGACGGAAATCCACTGCCATCCTTCGAGGGAGAGCCAAAACTGGTTTCCATCCCTAACGATATCGACGCTTTCACATCTCTGGTATGGGAGAGCCTGAACGAGGAGAACAAGGTGTCTCTGTTCGTTCGTTACATTGATATCGAGACAGGAAAATACGATACAAGAATCGTAAACAAAAACAAATAATAAATCCTTTCAGTGGTAAATAAGAAAAATGCACCTGCACAGTGGTAAATTGACATCTCTGTGCAGGTGAATAGAATGACAAATGAGTACAAGGAGCAATCATGAAAGAGCTTGAATTAAAATATGGATGTAACCCAAACCAGAAACCTTCCAAGATCTATGTGGCAAACGGAGAGGAGCTTCCGATCACTGTTCTGTCCGGACGTCCTGGATACATCAACTTCCTGGATGCATTTAACGGCTGGCAGCTGGTACGTGAGCTGAAGAAAGCAACAGGACTTCCTGCAGCTACTTCCTTCAAACACGTTTCTCCTGCAGGCGCTGCAGTTGGTCTTCCAATGAGCGATACTCTGAAGAAAATCTACTGGGTAGACGATATGGGTGAGCTGTCTCCTCTGGCATGTGCTTACGCAAGAGCAAGAGGTGCTGACCGTATGTCCTCCTTCGGTGATTTCATCGCTCTGTCTGATGTATGTGACGCTGACACAGCTTCCATCATCAAACGTGAGGTATCTGACGGTGTGATCGCACCTGGTTTCACAGATGAGGCTATGGAGATTCTGAAACAGAAAAAGAACGGAAACTATGTAGTGATCCAGATCGACGAGAATTATGTTCCAGCACCAATGGAGCACAAAGAGGTATTCGGTGTTACATTTGAGCAGGGTCGTCAGGAGCTGGTTATCGATGATGCATTCCTTTCCAACGTTGTAACTGAGAACAAAGAGATGCCAGAGGAGGCACTTCGCGATCTGAAGATCTCTCTGATCACTCTGAAATACACACAGTCCAACTCTGTATGCTTCGTTAAAGACGGACAGGCAATCGGTGTAGGTGCAGGACAGCAGTCCCGTGTACACTGTACACGTCTGGCTGGATCCAAGGCAGACAACTGGTGGCTGCGTCAGAGCCCACAGGTTATGGGCCTGCAGTTCGTAGACAACATCCGTCGCGCAGACCGTGACAATGCCATCGATGTATACATCGGTGAGGAGTACATGGATGTTCTGGCTGATGGTGCATGGGAGAAGATCTTCAAGGTAAAACCTGCTGTATTCACCCGTGAGGAGAAGAGAGCATGGCTGGACCAGATGGATGGAGTTACTCTGGGATCTGATGCATTCTTCCCATTCTCTGACAACATCGAGAGAGCACACAAGAGTGGTGTAAAATACATCGCTGAGCCAGGCGGATCTGTAAGAGATGACGCTGTAATCGACTGCTGTAACAAATATGGAATGGCAATGGCATTCACAGGAATCCGTCTGTTCCATCACTAATCAGTAGGATTGGACCCATATGGGTTTGCTTTATCAGGGGTATCGGATTGGTCCGATACCCCTTTTTCATTGAAAAATGCGGCCATCTCTGCTATACTGAATTGGTATGCAGAATGAGAGGAGGCCTTTATTTTGAGAACAATGGAATTCAAAATGGAGCGGCAGGGACTTCTGGAAATCGGTGAAGAGGTTACTGTAACAGAGAGCGCACTGCCTACTTCTTATTACTATACCATCATACCGGCCATTGCCATGAGCAAGAACTATCAGGCCTATGAGAGACTGAAATCCACAAAGGGCATTGTCAGAGAGATCAATCAGACGCCCAGAGGGTTTTATACCATCGTGGAATTTGATGAGGAGGAGCCGGTATAAGAGACAGCTTGGTTCAGGAGGTGACGCAGGATGAAGAGCTATGAAACTGTGTGGGAGATATTTAATCAGTGTCCCAACAACCAGATGAGAGACGTATTTATTGATGAGATCGATACAGAGGATCCAGAGCAGTTTCTGCAGGATAAGTTCCGGGATAAGGAGTTTACCTGTGATAAGACCATTCTTCCTGACGGAACCATCGTATTTGATATTGTAACCTCCGGGATTCGCCAGAGATATACCTTCACAGAGATCTGATTCGGGGTACACGGGAGGAAGTCTCATCTGCAAAAGGGAGAGCAGCAATGACGGAGAAACAGAAGCCGTTTCCTGCCAGTTATGGAGCTGTCTGAAAAAGAAAAAGAATGGATAATGGAAAAATGGAACAGAATACACATGTTCATGTGCTGGAGGACGGTACTGTGGTGGAGCACCCCCATACCCATGATCACAGCCACCACCATCCCCATACCCATCAGAATACAAAGGCTGTTCTGAACCGACTGTCCAGGGCCATCGGCCATCTGGAGTCTGTACGGAGAATGGTGGAGGAGGGACGGGACTGTACAGAGGTGCTGACCCAGCTGTCGGCGGTAACATCTGCCCTGAACAACACAGGAAAAGTAATCCTGCATGATCATATCAACCATTGTATTGTGGATGCGGTGGAGCAAGGGGATCAGCAGGCGCTGGAAGATCTGAACAAGGCGATCGACCGGTTTATCAAATAATACTGTATGCGATACTCCTGACTGATTGAAAAGGAGCATTTACCATAGAGAATTAAAAAAAAGTGAGGATATGGAAAAATGGCTAAAGAATGTAGCAACACATCCTGCTCAAAAGAGAGCTGTGAAGGATGTAAAAGCAAAGAGAAAGCAAGCTTTCTTGTGGATCTGAACAAGGATTCTAAAATCAAACACGTAATCGGTATTGTCAGCGGAAAGGGTGGAGTAGGTAAATCCATGGTAACCGCATCTCTGGCAAATGCCATGGCAGCAGAGGGCTACAAGGTAGGTATCCTTGATGCGGATATCACAGGACCATCCATTCCAAGAATGTACGGTCTTACAAGAGCAGCAAGCGTAGATGAGGCAGGAATCATTCCTCCTGTATCAGGAAACGGAATCAAGGTAATGTCCATCAACCTGCTTCTTCCTAACGAGGAGGAGCCAGTAATCTGGAGAGGACCTGTTATTGCCAATATGGTAAAACAGTTCTGGACAGACGTGGTATGGGGCGAGCTGGACTACCTGTTTGTGGATATGCCACCTGGAACAGGCGATGTTCCTCTGACTGTATTCCAGTCCCTTCCTGTTGAGGGAATCGTGATCGTATCTTCTCCTCAGGATCTGGTACGCATGATCGTAACAAAGGCTTACAATATGGCAGGCATGATGGCAATTCCTGTACTGGGAATCGTGGAGAACTACAGCTACATCGAGTGTCCGGACTGCGGCAAACAGATTTCTGTATTTGGTGAGAGCCATATCGATGAGATTGCTGAGTCCCTGAATACACAGGTTCTTGGAAAGATGCCAATCCGCCGGGAGTATGCTCTTGCAGCAGATACTGGAACCTTTGGTGCAATCATCAACAACTATCTGGCTGATGCAGTAACAGCACTGAAATAAGCAGAATGACCTTTGGCAGCTTTGTTTCGTAGGATACGGGACAAAGCTGCTTTCTTTAACAGGAAATTGTGTCAATTTTCTATTAAAGATTACAGTGTCAAAAGGTCAGAGCCACCGGTGCTTGCACGTACGGTGGTGATAGACCTTGTGACACGCCCCAAAGATGAGGATGTAAGTGGGGCGCAAGCACCACGATATCCGAATCTTGGGGAGGATTGTGGGAGTACGAAGTACGAAACAATCCGTGTAATCTGTTTTTGGGGGCTTTTGACACCCGAATCTATTAAAGAAAGAAAATTGAGAAACAGGTAGGTGAGTATGGTTGAACAGATGGAAAAAAGAGAGATTCGGATCTCAGTGCGCACCCTGGTGGAGTTTCTTCTGCGAAGCGGAGACCTGAAGGGGGGAAGCAGTACCTGGCGGGATAAGGAAGCCATGCAGAAGGGCAGCAGGATCCACAGAAAAATTCAGAAGAAAATGGGCAGCGGCTACCGGGCAGAGGTGTCTCTGAAGCACAGGATGGAACGGGAGGAGTATGTCCTGGTTCTGGAGGGGCGGGCAGACGGCGTCCAGACTGATGAGGAGGGAATCCTCATCGATGAGATCAAGGGAGTCTATGCAGATGTCCGTGAACTGCAGGAGCCCTATCCTGTGCATCTGGCCCAGGCAAAATGCTATGGCGCCATCTACCTTCTCCAGCACAGCGAATCGAAGATACGGATCCAGATGACCTACTGCCAGATGGAAACGGAGGAAATCCGCCGTTTTGTACAGCTGTATCAGAGAGAGGAGCTGGAACAGTGGTTTGAGGAGCTCCTTGACAGCTACCACTGCTGGGCCCTGCTGCAGGTGTTCTCCAGAAAAGAGAGAAATGCCTCCATGCAGGCACTGGAATTTCCCTTCCCCTACAGAGCGGGACAGCAGCAGCTGGTGGGGGATATCTACCGCACGATTCTCCGAAAGAAACAGCTCTTTGTGCAGGCCCCCACCGGGGTGGGAAAAACCATGTCTGCAGTGTATCCCGCCGTCAGGGCCTTGGGGGAGGGACTGGGAGAGAGGATCTTTTATCTCACAGCAAAGACCATCACCAGAACGGTGGCAGAGGAGGCATTTTCCATTCTGAAGACCAGGGGACTGAAAATTCGCAATATCACCCTCACGGCAAAGGAAAAGCTCTGTGTCTGTGAGGAGGTGGAATGTGATCCGGAGGTCTGTCCAAGAGCAAAGGGCCATTATGACAGGGTGAATGAAGCGCTGTACAGGATGCTGACGGAGCAGGATCGGTATGACAGGGAGACCATTCTCAACTACAGTGAACAGTTTTCCGTGTGTCCCCATGAGCTGCAGCTGGATCTGACACTGTTTATGGACGCGGTGATCTGCGATTACAACTATGCCTTTGATCCCACTGTGCGGCTGAAGCGGTTTTTCTCTGAGGGCAGTACTGCCGGAGAGAATATTTTTCTCATTGATGAGGCCCACAATCTGGTGGAGCGGGGTCGGGAGATGTTCAGTGCCTCCCTGGTGAAGGAGGAGGTACTGGCGGTGAAGCGCAGAGTGAAAGGGCTGTTTCCGAAGGTGGAAAAGGCACTGGAGCGGGTAAACCGGATTTTGCTGGCATATAAGCGTCAGTGTGACGGCACCACGGAGCTGGAGCACATCGGGGATCTGATCCTGGCGGCCATGAATCTTGCCGGGGTAATGGATGAGATGATGGGAGAGGTGAAGGATGGGCTTCTTCGGAAGGAACTGCTGGAATTTTACTTTTCTCTCCACAGTTTTCTTGGCATTGCAGACCTGCTGGATGACAGGTATGTGATCTACGGAGGATATCTGACCGGAGGAGATTTTATGATTCGGCTGTTTTGTGTGAACCCTGCAGGGAATCTCCAGAAATGCATGGATACCTGCCGCAGCACCATTCTGTTTTCTGCCACCCTTTTGCCTGTGCGATATTACCAGAAGATGCTCAGCGGCAGGGAGGACGACTATGCCGTCTATATTCCATCCCCCTTTCCGATGGAAAACAGACTTCTGACCATAGGTACGGATGTCAGCAGCCGGTATACAAGAAGGACACCGGAGGAATTCAGGCGGATTGCTTCTTATATAGAAAAGACCTTTCGGGCAAGGATGGGGAATTATCTGGTATTTTTCCCCTCCTATGCCATGCTGGAGGCGGTGAAGGAGGCGGCACAGGAGCTGCTGCAGGATGTACTTGACTCCGGGGCTTTGGCGCTGTACTGTCAGCACTCCTCCATGACAGAACAGGAGAGAGAGGAGTTTCTTCAGGCCTTTTCAGAGGAAAAGGATCAGGGCTGTCTTGGCTTCTGTGTGATGGGTGGAATCTTCGGGGAAGGAATTGACCTGACAGGAGAGTCCCTGATCGGTGTGATCGTGGTGGGGCCGGGTATTCCCCAGATCGGAGAAGAGAGGGAACTGCTGAAGAAGTATTATGACAGAGAGGGCAGCAATGGCTACGACATTGCCTATCGTTTTCCCGGGATCAACAAGGTGCTGCAGGCAGCAGGCCGTGTGATCCGAACCCAGGAGGATAAGGGTGTGATCCTGCTGTTGGACGACAGGTTCCGGAATACAGACACCAGAAGTCTTTTTCCGGCGGAGTGGTGGGACTGCAGTGTCTCCACCTTGGGAAACATTGAAAACAGACTTCTTGAGTTCTGGAAAAAAGTATAGAAAACACTCCTGAGAAGGATGTCGTTCATCGATTTCTTCTCAGGAGTGTTTTTTGTCTTGCTATGTTCCAAGAAGTCTCTGATTTAAACAATGTCCAGTGGGACTTCCTTTTCTTCTGCCAGTTGACGATTTTCCGGGGAAATACCATTGTCTGTAATAATGCGTTCTATTCTTGCCAGAGGAGCGGCGACCATGACATAGCCCCCTCCGAATTTAGAACTGTCCACCAGGAGATAAATCTGGTCTGCCACATCCAGAATTGCCTTTTTGACCTGAAGCTGCGGAGTTCCGATTGATGTAATACCCACATCAAAATTGACACCATGAGCACTGATGAATGCTTTGGATGCCTTAAAATTGGAGAGCATGGATACGGCCAATTCGCCCATGGCAGCAGGGAGTTTTCCACCAATCTGACCACCAAGCATAAACAGCGTAACATGGGAGCAGGCAGAAAGAATCACGCTGACAATCAGAGAATTTGTTATAACAATCAGGCTTTTTTCGGGATGGTTTTCGATTTCTTTTGCCAGATAATAGTTGACAGAAGAATCATCCAGAATAATGGTATCTTCATTGTTAATGTAGAGAAATGCCTGATGGGCTATTCTTTTCTTAGCTTCGGGATTTTTTGTGATATTTCCGGGAATCATGGAAAGTGATATGGAAGAATCTTCTTTCACAGCACCTCCATGTATTCTTTTCAGTAATCCTTTATTTTCCAGTTTCTGGATATCGTTTCGGATTGTAACTTCTGAACAGCCAAGTTCAGCGCTGAGTTTACTGACTCTTACCTGTCCTTCGGATTCCAGTTTCTGGAGAATATATTCAATTCTAGTTTCACCCATAATCTGTAACCTTTCTGCTTAAATATATGTTTTCTATTGTTTTTAGTATGTCTTTTCTCTGTATCTTTTCTCAGTATCCTTGCTCATATTGTAACATAATTAAGTAAAAAAAATAAAGAAAAAGAAACAAAAAACAAAACGAAAGATAAACGAAAGTAAAATAAAGTGAAAAATACTTTCGTTTTATAAGCGTTATGCACAAGAGGAATGATGAAAACCTATACATAATGCAAGAAATGCTAAAAAACTGAAGAAAACAATTGATTTTCACAACGATTATGGTTACTATATAAACAGAAACGAAATGATAACGAAAGAAAACGAAATAAAACAAAAGGAAAAACGTAATCATTTTTGCTTTCGGAATACAATGCAGAATAGGGAGGAATGAATGATGGATACTAAATTCAGACCAGTAACAGCTATTACAATGGGAGATCCTGCAGGAATCGGACCAGAGATTGTAGTTGGAACAATGCTCAGCAAAGAGATTCACGAGTGCTGTAAGCCTTTTGTAATCGGAAGTATTGCAATTATGGAGCGTGCAGCAAAAATTCTTGGTGTGGAACTGAAATACAACAAGATTACAGATCCTTCTGAAGCTAAGTACGAGTATGGTGTTGCAGATGTGCTTGAAACCGGTGACTATGATACAGATTCTATTGTCTGGGGTGAGGTTCAGGAGCTGGCAGGCAGAATGTCCATCGACTGGATTATGAAATCCATTGAACTTGGAATGGCAAAAAAAGTGGATGCAGTATCAACAGCGCCAATTCACAAAAGAGCAATCAAACTTTGTGGGGTGAAACAGCCGGGACATACAGAAATTTATCAGGATGAAACAAATTCACCATATGCACTGACAATGTTTTCCTGCCATAAGCTGAGAGTGTTCTTTGTAAGCCGTCATATGTCTCTGGTGGATGCATGCCGTTATGCCACAAAAGAGAGAGTACTTGAGGATGTAACAAACATTGATAAAGAACTCCGTAAAGTTGGAATCGAGAATCCACTGATTGCAGTTGCTGCGCTGAATCCACATGGTGGAGATAACGGACTGTTTGGTACAGAGGAAATTGATGAACTGATTCCGGCGGTGAAAGCTGCACAGGAAAGGGGCATTAATGCTGTGGGACCATGTCCGGCAGATTCGGTATTTAACATTGGAAAATCCGGAAAATATGATGCGATTCTTTCACTGTATCACGATCAGGGACATATTGCATGCAAGACACTTGACTTTGAGAAATCTGTAACTTTGACATTTGGACTTCCCTTCATCAGAAGTTCTGTTGATCATGGAACAGCATTTGACATTGCAGGAAAAGGAATTGCAGGTTGTGTCAGCCTGATCGAGTCAACAAAGGTTGTGGCTGAGTACGCAGCAAAACAGCACGAGAAAAGTCTGTAATTTTACTGGGAAAAAGAAAGAAGACTATTATTTATAGGGGGAAAATAAGATGCCTTTAATTGGTGCCGTAGCAGATGATTTAACTGGAGCAACCACTACTGGTGTGCTTCTTGCAAGATCAAAAGCAAGAACAGCTGTTTATTTTAATGAAACAGCAGCACAGAATGCTAAGGATGCGTCTGCACTTGATGCAATCCTCATCAGCAGTAACAGCCGTCCGTTAAAGCCGGCAGAAGCTTATGATAAAGTGTACTCTGCAACCACTGCACTGTTAAAGATGGGCGTTAGATACTTTACAAAACGCATCGATACCACCCTTCGTGGTGGTGTCGGCGTTGAGATTGATGCTATGTTGGATGCAATTGAGAAGGATGGTGTAAAAGACACCATTGCAATTGTTGTTCCGGCAATGCCTCAGTCCCGCAGAATCCTTGTGGGAGGGTATTCTGTAATTGATGGTACAGCGCTGATCAATACACCAGTGGCTCAGGATGTAAGAACACCGGTTTTTGAGAACTATATCCCAAGACTGATTGATGGTCAGAGTCGCAAGAAAGTTGGTCTTGTTGAACTTGGAACAGTTCTGAAGGGTGTAAATGACATTAAACGTAAGCTGAAAGCCCAGAGACAGGATGGTTGTGAGATTATCGTAGTGGATGCCATTACTTTGGAGGATGTTGAAAAGATTGCGAATGCCTGCGTGGAGCTGAAATGGAATGTTCTGGCAGTGGATCCGGGTCCTTTTACAGCCAAACTTGCCTATTGCAGGGGACTGATCCGTGAGGAGGAGCCGAATATTCCGACAGAAACTCTGGATGGAACCGGTAAGACAGTTCTCATTGCAGCAGGAAGTGCAAGTCCTATTACAAAGAAGCAGATGGCAGTTCTTACAGAGGATGAGAGACATAAGCGCATTTCTGTTGATCCGATTCCACTGATCAATGGCGGAGAGGATGCTCGTCAGGAAATTGTTAAAGCGGTGGTTGAAGGAGTAAAACTCATTGAAACCTGTCAGCCAAGAGCAATCCTGTTCGAGACAGCTCTTCACGGAACACTTCTGAATCTGGATGATGAGGATGAGAAACGCGGATACAGAGGTGGACAGAGTGCAGATAACATCAATGCCTGTCTGGGTGAGATTATCAAACAGATGCTTGAAAAAGTGGGCAGAGAGAAAATTGCAGGTCTTTACACCACAGGTGGCGATACAATGGTGAATGTCTGTACAGCGCTGGGTGTTCAGTGCCTGGAGGTTGTGGATTATGTCATTGCCCAGACTGATGTGGGACGTATGCTCGGAAACGAGTATGAAGGAATGCCCATTGTTGGTAAAGGCGGTCTGACAGGCAATAATCAGACTGCATGTGATATTGTGGATCGTCTCTTCCGTGAGGCAACAAGAAAATAATCACAGAGATAGGTTTTTAGGAGGATGAAATAATGAGTGAAAACAAAAAGAATTTTGATTTGAATCTGTTGAACAAGATGAAAGCCCTTCCAGGTGGACTGGTAATCATTCCACTGGTAATTGCTGTAATCTTAGCAACCGTCTGCCCATCTGTATTTCAGATTGGTGGTTATGTAACTGCACTGTTCTATGATGGAAATGCATGTATGATGGGTCTGTTCCTGATTCTTTGCGGTTCATCTATTAATATCAGACAGGTTGGTCTGCCACTGTATAAAGGTGTTGTAATGACCGGTATCAAATTTGTTCTTGGTGTTGTTTTAGGTCTGACTGTTGGAAAAATCTGTGGACCAGCAGGTTTCCTGGGTCTGACACCATTTGTACTGATTGCTGCAATCACAAACTCCAATGGATCTCTGTACATTTCCCTTTCTTCTCAGTTTGGTAATGCTACAGATACCGGAGCAATCTCTATCCTGTCCCTGAACGATGGTCCTTTCTTCACACTGATCGCTCTTGGTGCAACAGGTCTTGCAAATATTCCGCTTGATAAACTGGTAGCTACAATCGTTCCTCTTCTGATTGGATTCATCTGGGGAAATCTTGATGCTGAGTTCCGTAAATCATGCTCTATTGCACAGCCAATCGTTACTTTCTTTATGACAATCTCTATCGGATCAAAAACAGATATCTCCACCATTATCACAGCAGGTGCTTCCGGTATCATTCTTGGTCTGATCTCTGCAGCTACAGCAGTAATTTTCTTCTTTGTATTCAATCTTCTTCTTCCAAAGAAAGAGAGAAATGCAATGGGTGCTGCAATCGGTACAACAGCTCTGAACTCTGCTATGACTCCTGCAGCTGTAGCTGAGGCTGATCCAACAATGGCTGAGTTCGTTCCTATGGCAACTGCACAGTGTGCAACAGCTTCAATTATTACTCTGTTCCTGTGTCCGTTCATCACTGCATTCTTTGATAAGCTGATGAGAAAAGCACAGAAAGGAATCTATTCTCCAGAGGGATGGGCATATCAGAAATAATCGCAGAATGATGCGTACAGTATCTGTTTTGAAACTACTGTTTATGAGGCCAGCTGAATACAGCAGTGGCAGGAGGGAATATGAACACTTGCGTTAATGTAAAAATGAAAGCGGCTTATATCTACGATCTGCTGCTGTTCCATGTATACTCAAAATTTTCTGGATTTCTTGTGAATCTTTTGGGATTAACAGTATTGATTATCGGAGGTTTGCGACTGGGAAAAGGTGATCTGACTCTGCTTCAGGCATCGTTGTATGTAATAGGTGGAATGTTTATTCTTGCCTATACACCATTTACGTTGAAACGTCAGGCAAAACGGATGATGAAAAATATGAAATATGAGAACGAGCTGGCATATAGATTTGACCATGATGGTATTCATGAAAATCTCAGTGGAGGAAAGGAAACCTGCTATGCCTGGGAACAGATAAAGAAGGCTATAGCAACTCCAAAAACCATTTCTTTCTATATTACAGAAACAGATGCATTGATTATTCCAAAAGAATGTTTTGGAGACACATTTGGTCCGATCATGAATCTGGTAATCCAGCACATGACAATGGACAGAATTTATATCAGATAAGGAGATCGAAACATGAAAATTGCAATCGGATGCGATCCTAATGCACAGGATGCAAAAGTAGAACTGATCAAATTTATAGAAAGCAAGAAGCTTGGTGAGGTTACAGACTTCGGAAGCGAAGATCCAATTTACGCCAATGTGGCAATTGAGGTTGCCGAGGCAGTTGCTGCAGGAAAATATGACCGCGGTATCCTGATCTGTGGAACAGGATTAGGTGTTTCGATTGCCGCAAACAAAGTAAAAGGCGCATATGCTGCTCTTCTTTCAGATATCTATTCTGCAAAAAGAGCACGCCTCAGCAATGATGCAAATATTGCCTGCATGGGTGCATTTACAACCGGTAATAAGTTAAGAGAAGAACTGACAGAAGCGTTCCTCACAAACGAATTCGTGTCAGGATGTTCTTCACAGCCGAAGGTTGATGCATTCAGAGCATATGAATCTAAATAAGCAATACTGATCCGGCTTCCGGAAGTCTGCTGTTTGGATTCCAGGAAATTCGGTGGTCGTTCCTCACAAACGGCTGCCGCATCTCTTGAAAATTCCATGATTTCCTACTCACAAAGAAATCATCTCTAAGATACATTTTTGTACATGGAAAGTCAAGTGACCTGATAGTAAAAAAATGTAATCTACTCCTTCTTTGCAGGGGAGCTGTATCGTGAAGGGTATGGCTTCCCTGTAAATATAAGGAATTATTTTTTAATAAAGGGAGGTCTGAATAGAATGAATGTTAGTGTCCCGTTTTTGTTTGTTAATCCAAAATCCTATTTGTATGGAGAGGAAAGTCTGAGTCTGGCTCTTGCCTGTGACAGGATCAGTAAAGAGACAGGAGTAATGATTTTCTATACCTGTCCATATACGGATGTTCGTACGATTGCAGAAAATACAGATACTATTGTTGTAACTGCTCAGAACATGGATTCTCTGAATCCAGGAAGAGGCATGGGAGCAGTTCTTCCGGAGGCGCTATCTGCAGCAGGGGCAAAGGCGGTTGTTCTGAATCATGCGGAAAACCAGAAGAATCTGTCTGAGTTATTTGCATGTATTAATCGTGCCCGTGATCTGGGAATGCTGACGATTGTGTGCGCAGATTCTACAACGGAATCAAAAGCAGTTGCCGAGCTGGGGCCGGATGTTATCCTTTCTGAGCCCACTGCGCTGATTGGAACAGGACAGACTGCAGATGTAAGTTACACCATTGATTGTGTAAAAGAAATCAAGGCAGTAAATCCTGCGGTTAAGGTGATGATTGCATCGGGTATTACCACGGGCGAGGATTGTTATAAAGTAGTGGTAAATGGTGCAGATGGATCTGGTTCTACATCAGGTATTGTGAATGCGCCATCCCGGGAAGGAAGAGTGGAGGAGATGGTACAGGCAATCCTTAAAGCGATGGAAGACAGGGAGAAACCGGTGGTTCTTTCTGGTAATGAGAGCCATGAGAGTGTTTCCTCCCCTGTTCAGCAGCCCATCGTAAACAACCTTTCTAAGAATGGTGCAGTGTATGCTCCTCTTTTTGGAGAGGTGATCTCACTGGCAAATGTCCCTGCTGAGGAGATTGCTTCCGGTGCAATGGGAGATGGCATTGCAATCCTTCCTGCTAAGGGCGAGGTATATGCACCATGTGATGGTATTGTGGCAACGGTATTTACCACCGGACATGCAGTGGGAATCAACAGTGACAATGGAGCGGAGATTCTGATTCATGTGGGGATTGATACTGTGAAATTAAGCGGTGAAGGATTTGAACCGCTGGTGAAAGAAGGAGATACTGTGAAGGCAGGACAGCTTCTTATGAAATTTGATATGGCCCTGCTGAAATCAAAACTGATCTCCCCGATTACCTCTGTTCTTATTACTAATTCAGAGAACTTTGAACAGGTGGAAATAGCAGTGGGCGGAGGAAATGTTGCCCCTGGAAATACGATTTTATATTATAAATAAATATAGTGATTCATGAGTAAGTGGTGAAGAGGATTGCGAATGTCCACTTTGCTAAAAACATCCATATTCTGCATTTATGAAAAGACCCGGGAACGGTTTGTTCCCGGGTCTTTTTGCTGTGAAAATTGTTTTATCTCAGTGGAGAAGACTCCCACCTCTATAGGTGGTGAGCATTGACAAATTAGTCTCAGTGGGAGTCCAATCTCCGACTGAGATAAAACGCTCCGCGAGGATGCGCAGCGATTCTGATGGGAAGATATCAGCTAAAGCTGACCAGAATCGCGCGCCAAGTCTCCGCAAGCGTCGACTTGAATCTTATGACTTCAGGGATGAAGGGCAATGCTGTAGATTTCGTTGTTTTCCTGGGCATTATCCAGAACAAATAATACAAAATCCTCTGCATCAGCTGGCACGGAGTAGCAAACCTCTGCTGTGACAGCGCTGTCGGTGGACACGTCACCGGTGATCTGATCTGCCACATAATAGGGCTCGATGGGGGTTTCGCCGGCAAAGAGACGGAAACTCATCTCATCCACAAAACGGGCCTCCTGATTCAGGGAGCGGTAGCTGTAGGTGACAAGAAGCACCTTTTCTGCCTGGTCATCCGGGAGAACAGAGCGTCTGTCTGTGTACTCCGCCTTGTCGATGGTAACTGCATAGGCGGTGGCTTCCTGTTCTGTAAAGGTGAGCTCCAGACCTGTGGTGCTTTCTATAAGAGTTCCCTCCGGCAGATCGGTGGGAATAAAGCCTTCCGCATCCCCTGTGCCTGCCTCCGGTGCAGGCTCCTCATAATAGTTGGAGGTGGTGGTGATATCCTCATGAACAGATGGAGGAGTTACCTCTGAAGAGGCACTTACCACGCTCTCTGCTGAGGAGGATTCAGCGGCAGGTTCAGTTGCAGCCCCGTTTTTTCCACAGCCGGAAAGGGAAAGGGCAAGCAGTAAAAATGCGACCGATACGGCTTTTTTTCTGTAGTTTTCCATATAAGTACCTTGCTTTCTTTGTAAATTCAAGGTATATTTTATCATTAAGTATAAAGGAAAACAAGAAATACAAGAGGAAGCCGGGGGAAACGAAAATGACTCCCCTTGGGAAAAAAAGGAAAGACGGCTGCAGCAGCAGCGGTAGGAGGAGAGATATGGAGAATATAAGACTTGTAGCGTTGGATCTGGACGGAACACTTCTGAATTCAGATAAACAGATAACAGATGAAAGCAGAAAGGTATTATATCGTGCTGCAGAGCAGGGGATTGAGATTGTTCCGTGTACAGGCCGTTTTTTCGGCGGAATGCCTGAGAGTGTACGCAAACTGCCATTTCTGCATTATGCCATTACAGTAAACGGTGCTTCTGTGTACGATGTCCGCCAGGAGAAGGAGCTGTATTCCTCCTGTATTCCATGGGAGAAGGCTGTGGAGGTGATTGAGTTCATCGAGACACTGGACTGTCCTCTTGTATACGATGCCTATATTGAAAACTGGGGATGGATGCCCCGGGTAATGCAGGAAAATGTGGATCCCTTCGGACCGGACCCTCATTACCTGAAAATGCTGAAAACCTTCCGTACTCCTGTTGAAAACCTGAAGGATTTCATCAGCGAGAATAAAAAGGATGTGCAGAAGCTGCAGATCTATATGCTTCCATCTGAGGTGGAGGCTCACAAGGCGGAGTTTATGAAGGCCATCGCAGATAAATTTGAGTGGCTGGCAGTTACCTCCTCTGTAATCAACAATATTGAGATGAACTTCCGGGATGCCAACAAAGGAGATGCGCTGATGGCTCTGGCTGCCCATCTTGGTATTTCAAGAGAGCAGGTGGCTGCTTTCGGTGACGGTTCCAATGACCTTACCATGATCAAGGCAGCAGGCTTTGGTGTGGCTATGGAGAACGGAGTGCCGGAGCTTCATGAAATTGCAGAATTCGTAACCAGAACAAATGATGAGGAGGGAATTGCCTTCGGCTTCAGAAAGTTCTTAAAGTAGTCTTCTGAGAAAAAACAATTGTTTTTCTCTTGCGAACAGGTATTATCCATGCTATACTACTTCGGTGCAGTGCTTCAGCACGGCAGTCAGAAAGAGTATAAACAATGGAGGTTACTATATATGTATATTACTTGTCTTGACCTGGAAGGTGTACTGGTACCGGAGATCTGGATCGCGTTTGCAGAGGCAAGCGGAATTCCTGAGCTGAAAAGAACCACCAGAGATGAGCCGGATTACGATAAACTGATGAACTGGAGACTGGGTATCCTGAAGGAGCATGGTCTCGGTCTGAAAGAGATTCAGGCTACCATCGAGAAGATCGATCCTCTTCCAGGGGCAAAAGAGTTTCTGGATGAGCTGCGTTCCATTACCCAGGTGGTGATCATCAGTGATACTTTTTCAGAGTTTGCAAAACCACTGATGAAAAAGCTGGGCTGGCCAACAATTTTCTGCAACTCTCTGGAGGTGGCAGAGAACGGTGAGATCACCGGCTACAAGATGCGCTGTGAGAAATCCAAGTATACCACTGTGAAGGCTCTTCAGTCCTGTGGCTTTGAGACCATCGCCAGCGGTGACAGTTTCAATGATCTGGGAATGATCGAGAACAGCAAGGCAGGCTTCCTGTTCCGCAGTACAGAGCAGATCAAGAAGGATTACCCACAGTATCCTGCATATGAGACCTTCGATGAGCTGCTTGCAGCAATTAAAGGTGCCATGGCCTGAAACCAGGAATAGTTCTGAAGCAGATTCAGATAAAATTCAATGTACATGTTGCCCCGATGTGTGATGCATCGGGGCTCTTTGTGTTTCTGACAATTGTTCTGTTGATTTTCAGTGACTGAAAGGATACTATTTTATTAGAATTGCACCATTTTATTAGTACTGTTTTCTGATGGGAGGCGGAAGTGAAGATTTTAAATATTGGTTCGATGAACCTGGATTATGTTTACAGTGTGGATCATATTGTGCAGCCTGGTGAGACACAGGCTACCTATGGAATGAATGTATTTCTTGGAGGAAAGGGAATCAATCAGTCCATCGCCTGTGCCAAGGCAGGAGCAGAGGTATATCAGGCAGGAATGATCGGTGAGGACGGAGCAGTATTTCTGGAGGCCTGCAAAGAGTATGGTGTAAATGGAGACTATATCCGCACCATCTCTGAGAAAACCGGACATGCCATCATTCAGATTGACAGGAATGCCCAGAACTGTATTCTTCTGTACGGCGGAGCCAATGTGAAGCTTACAGAGGCATATATTGATGAGGTGATTGCCGGATTTGACAAGGGAGATATTCTGCTGCTTCAGAATGAGGTGAACAATCTTCCTTACATTGTGGACAAGGCTTATGAAAAGGGTATGCAGATTGCACTGAATCCATCTCCTTTCAATGAGGCTATTCTGGCGGTGGATCTTTCCAAGATCAGCCTCTTCCTGATGAATGAGGTGGAGGGTGAGCAGATCACAGGTAAGAAGGATCCGGAGGAGATCATCACAGCAGTACAGGAAAAATTCCCAAATACAAAAATCGTTCTGACCCTTGGAAAGGACGGTGCCATGTACGCAGAGGGACAGCAGCGTTACTTCCAGCCGATCTTTAAGGTGGAGGCTGTGGATACCACCGCTGCGGGAGATACCTTTACCGGCTATTTCCTGGCAGGAATGCTGGAGGGAATGTCAGTGCAGGATATCCTGTACATGAGCGCAAAGGCTTCCTCCATTGCAGTAACCCGTCAGGGTGCAGTACCTTCTATCCCTTACAGGAAAGAGGTAACAGGAGAGTAAGAAAAAGAGCGGAGGACGATGTCCTCCGCTCTGTATTTTTCACTGATGGTTTTCTCTGGATTCTGATTACAGATCTTTTCCTGTGAGAAGTTTGTAAGCCTGAAGATATTTGTCGATGGTCTTGTCAACAATCTCCTGTGGCAGCTCCCAGTCATGCTCGTTGGATTTGAGCCAGTCACGAGCAAACTGTTTGTCGAAGGATGGCTGGCCATGTCCTGGCTCGTAGCCATCTGCTGGCCAGAAGCGTGAGCTGTCCGGTGTCAGCATCTCATCACCGATTACCATGTTTCCGTTCTCGTCCAGACCGAACTCGAATTTTGTATCAGCGATGATGATTCCCTTGCTCAGGGCGTAGTCTGCACATTTTTTGTAAAGAGCGATGGTGTAGTCTCTCAGTTTTGCAGCGTACTCCTCACCTTTTCCAGGATAACGTTTCTCAAGGTACTCTACGCTCTGCTCATAAGAGATGTTCTCATCATGATCACCGATCTCGGCTTTTGTGGAAGGTGTGTAGATTGGCTCAGGCAGCTTGTCAGACTCTTTCAGTCCTTCTGGAAGAGTGATTCCGCAAACAGTGCCGTCCTTCTCATAGCTTGCCCATCCGCTTCCTGTGATGTATCCACGAACGATACACTCTACAGGCAGCATCTCCAGTTTTTTGCACATCATGCTGTTTCCGTCATATTTTGGCTGCTGGAAGAACTCTGGCATATCCTTTACATCTACAGAAATCATATGGTTTGGAATGATATCCTCTGTTAACTCAAACCAGAATTTGGACATCTGTGTAAGAACAGTACCCTTCTTTGTAACTGTGTTTTTCAGAATAACATCAAAGCAGCTGATTCTGTCTGTTGCAACCATGATCAGGCTGTCATTGTTGTCGTAAATCTCACGTACTTTTCCTTCTTTGATCGGTTTCATAATAGTCACTCCGTTTCTTTAGTGATTGATATTTGGGTGGTCTGTATGCAGGAAGGACAGAAGACCTGTGAAGACCAGAAAGGTTCTGCTGTCTTTTTCTTTGCTTACATACATTTATAAGATAAACAGTTTAAGTAAAAAAAGCAATAGGTATTTGCCTGAAGAAGCACAGAGACCTGTGAAGGGGAGACTGTGAAAAGGGAGAAAAATGCCGGGAAATAAGTGGGAAAAATCCTGTGGACCGGGGCAGAACACAGGTAAAATGGCGGAAAAATCCAGTTTGTTAAAAATTTAGTACTCTTGTGTGGTGGGCAGGGAAAATGTTCTTGACGCTTGACAGGAAAAGGGTTAATGTTAGGTTATACAATTGTGTATTGTTGTAGAATTCTCTTATTACGAGTGGTGGAGGTACAAAGGACCAGAGAAGCCACGGCAACCCCATCTGGAAGGTGCCAACCTGAGCGATTTAATCGAACAATGAGAGGGCTTCCGCGCGTGTAGAGCCCCTTCCCTGAAGGAGGCTTTTTTTGCGCTGTTAATGGGGGTCATTACATTCGTACGATCCACATTTGTAGAAAATAAGAGAAAAATAGGTAGAAGAAGAGGAGAAAAACTATGAAGACAACACGTATGACTGTAGCACAGGCTATCGTTAAATTCCTCGACAATCAGTACGTTTCCATGGATGGAGTAGAGACCAAATTTGTTGACGGTTTCTTCACAATCTTCGGACATGGAATTGCTGTAGGTCTTGGTGAGGCTCTGGATACAAACCCAGGTTCCCTTCATGTAATGCAGGGACGTAATGAGCAGGGTATGTGTCATGTGGCTATCGCATATGCAAAACAGAGCGATCGTAAAAAAATCATCGCTTGTGCTTCATCCGTAGGACCTGGAGCTGCAAACATGGTTACTGCATGCGCTACTGCAACAGTTAACAACATTCCTCTGCTGGTATTCCCTGCAGATACTTTCGCTTCCAGACAGCCAGACCCGGTTCTGCAGCAGCTGGAGCAGAGCAGCAGCCTTGCTATCACAACTAACGATGCTTTCAAACCTGTATGTAAATACTGGGATCGTATTACAAGACCAGAGCTGATCATGACTGCTCTGATTAATGCAATGCGTGTTCTGACTGATCCGGCTGAGACAGGTGCTGTATGTATCGCACTTCCTCAGGACGTTGAGGGTGAGTCCTTCGATTATCCGGATTACTTCTTCGAGAAACGTGTTCACAAGATCACACGTCCTGTAGCTGTTGAGGAGGAGATCGACGAGGTAGTTGAGATCATCGCAAACGCTAAGAAACCTCTCCTGATCGTTGGTGGTGGAGTGAAATACTCCGGCGCTGGTGAGACAGTAGAGAAATTCTGTGAGGAGTTCGTAATTCCATTCGGCGAGACACAGGCAGGAAAATCCGGCTGTGTATCCAGCCATCCAATGTGCCTTGGCGGAATCGGTGTAACAGGAACATATGCTTCCAACCACATCGCTCATGACGCTGATGTTGTAATCGCTGTTGGATCCAGACTTTCTGACTTCACAACATCTTCCAAGAGACTGTACAAAGAGGACGTTAAGTTCGTAACAGTTAACAACAACAAATATCACGGATCCAAGATGGATGCTACAAAAGCAATCGGTGATGCTAAGGTTACAATCGAGGCAATCGCTGCTAAGCTGCGTGCAAAAGGATACAAATCCGCATACACAACAGAGATCGCAGATGCAAAAGCTATCTGGGATAAAGAGATGGAGCGCCTGACAGGCATCGTTTACACAGGCGATGACTTCGAGCCTATCATCAAAGCCCGTGACCCAAGAACTGTTCCTGAGTTCGTTAAACTGACAGGTTCTGATCTGACTCAGACAGCTGCAATCGGTGCTGTTCGTCGTGTGATCGACAAGAACGCTAACCTGATCACAGCTGGTGGATCTCTTCCATCCTGTCTGCAGAGAATGTGGACAACTGATAAACGTGGCGGATATCATGCTGAGTACGGATACTCCTGCATGGGCTACGAGGTAGCTGCTACACTGGGTGTTCGTTTCGCTGATCCTGAGAATGAGGTATATGCACTTGTTGGAGACTCTTCTTTCCAGATGCTCCACAGTGAGATCATGACCATCATGCAGGAGAGACAGAAAGTTAACATCCTTGTATTCGATAACTGCGGATTTGGATGTATCAACAACCTGGAGATGAACCATGGTATCGGATCCATCGCTACAGAGTTCCGTTACACAGATGGACAGAAACCAACTGGTGATCTGATCCCTGTTGACTATGCAAAACTTGGCGAGGGCTATGGTCTGAAGACTTACAGATGTAAGACTGTTGCTGAGCTTGAGGCTGCTCTTGAGGATGCTAAGAAACAGACAGTTGCATGTCTGTTCGACTGCAAGATCATTCCTAAGACAATGACTGACGGATATGAGTCATGGTGGAACGTAGGTATTGCTACCACATCTGAGAAAGAGTCTGTACGTAAAGCTTGCGAGGGCGTTATGGAAGGACGTGCAGAGGCTAGAATCTACTAATTCGTGATTTTCTGGCTGAAGCAGAGAAAATTTAGAAAATAACCGTTCAGCGCGGGGCATAGCAATATGCCCCGCGTTTGAACGAAAAAGAAAAAACTTTACTTTTTATTATTTTTGTTATAGAATCTAACTTTGGTCCGGAACTTTTGGTTTCGGGATTCGACATGACTATGGAAATCATTCGGAGTATTCCGATTGAGATATATACTATTTACTTTTTCTGCAATTCAAAAAGGAGATTTTTAAAGCATGGAAAGAAGATTATTCACCTCAGAGTCAGTTACTGAGGGACATCCGGATAAAATGTGTGACCAGATTTCTGATGCGATTCTGGATGCCTGCATGGAGCAGGACCCAATGAGCCGTGTTGCATGTGAGACTGCAACAACAACAGGACTTGTTGTTGTTATGGGTGAGATCACTACAAAAGCTAACCTTGATTACCAGAAGATCGTTCGCGAGACTGTTCGTGAAATCGGATATGACCGTGGTAAAAAAGGTTTTGACTGTGATACATGTGCGGTACTGGTAGCTATGGACAAACAGTCCACAGATATCGCTATGGGTGTTGATAAAGCACTGGAGGCAAAGGAGAAAACCATGTCTGATGCGGAGATCAATGCCATTGGTGCCGGCGATCAGGGTATGATGTTCGGTTTTGCCTGTGATGAGACAGAGACCTACATGCCATATCCAATCTATCTGGCTCACAACCTTACAAGAAAGCTGACAGAGGTTCGTAAAAACGGAACACTGCCATACTTAAGAGCAGATGGAAAATCTCAGGTAACTGTAGAGTATGATGAGAATGACAGACCGGTACGTCTGGATGCAGTTGTTCTTTCCACTCAGCATGGTCCTCAGATCAGCCAGGAGCAGATTCACAAGGACATCAAAAAATATGTATTCGATGAGGTTCTTCCTCAGGATATGATCGATGAGAATACAAAATTCTTCATCAATCCAACTGGACGTTTTGTAATTGGTGGACCAAACGGTGACTCCGGTCTGACAGGAAGAAAGATCATCGTTGACACCTACGGTGGATACGCTCGTCACGGCGGCGGTGCTTTCTCCGGAAAAGACTGTACAAAGGTAGACCGTTCCGCAGCTTATGCAGCACGTTACGTTGCAAAGAACCTGGTAGCAGCAGGTCTGGCATCAAAATGTGAGATTCAGCTGTCCTATGCCATCGGTGTTGCATATCCAACCTCTATCCGTGTAGATACCTTCGGAACAGGAAAACTTTCTGATCTGAAGCTGACAGAGATCGTTCGCGAGAACTTCGACCTGAGACCGGCAGGAATCATCCGTATGCTGGATCTTCGTCGTCCAATCTACAAACAGACCGCAGCTTACGGACATTTCGGAAGAAATGATCTGGATCTGCCATGGGAGAAACTGGACAAGGTTGAGGATCTGAAAAAATACCTGGCTTAATTCAGGGAACCATTCAGGATTCAGATGCGCTTTGGCGTATTTGTGTTCAGACTGACAGGAACTGTCAGACAGCAAAATAGTGATAAAAATCAACAGGGGGCTGTCGCACTAAGCCCCTTCCCAAATCGAGAGGTGTCTATTGTATTTTACAATGGATGCCTCTCTTTTTTTGTGTATGTCAGGGTGGATGACCAGACGCAAGACATACTCATTTGCTGCTCGGTCCGCGCGCCTATAATGCGTCCTGCGTGCAAAACTCGCCCTTTAGGGGCTCAGACAGTGCACTCCGGACGCAAGCTAGCGCGTTCCCTCCCGACGCAAGCCTCGCAATCGTCTTGCTTTCATAGTCATCCACCCTGACATAATCCATTGTTTGAAGGCATCCCTGTTTTTCTACATTCACACCTCTTTCGATTTACGCGAGCAACGAGCCAAAGTTCGTGCTTGCATGAGACCTTGGCGACTGCCGCGATAACTTGAGATACTCGCAAAACGTGTTTCTCATAGTTTTAGAAAAGTTTTACAATTGGAAAAAAACCTCTGTGCTATAATGGGAGCAGACAAGTATATTATTCAGAAAGGATGAATCTGTAGAATGGAGAATAAATCCGTAAAATTAAAAAACCGGGTGGTAGTATCCTTTCTTGTGCTGACTGTGATTCCTGTGATTCTTACGGCACTGGTGATCGCTGTGACAATCCGTCTGCAAACCGGTAAGATTCGTGAGCAATATGGACTGGAGGCCAGCTATGAGTCTCTGTATGACAATTCCCGTATGCTTTCAGAGATGGTGGATGATATTTATTCAGAACTGACGGATGAGGTGGAGGCCGGATCGGAAAAGCTGGAGGATAACGCCTATCTGAATCAGGTGAATGAGCAGATGGTGGAATACCAGGGATTTCTGGTGGTACGAAAGGGAGATTCCATCTATTACAACGGTGGTACAGATATCAGTGATACAGTACTGAAAAGAAATCTTCCGGAATATGGAAATCCGGCAGGAGAGGATCGTTTTCTTGTGTTTCGTTCAGGAAAGCGCTATCTGGTACGGCAGGTGGATTTCCGGTTTGCTGACAGAACGGAGGGGTCCTCATTTCTGATCATTAACATGAATCAGCTGAACCCTATGGTGAAAAGCTGGCTGGTTTCCGTAGTGTTGCTGATCATTCTTCTTCTGGCTCTTACCAGCTCTGCAGTGAGTATCTGGATCTATCACAGTGTGATCACACCGGTGAACGATCTGAAGAAGGCGGCCCGGGAGATCAGGGATGGAAATCTGGATTATTCTGTCCGCAGGAGCAAGGTTACAGAGATCGATGATCTGTGTGCAGATTTTGAGGAGATGCGCATCCGTCTGAAGGAGTCCGCAGAGGAAAAGATGAAAAGTGATCAGGACAGCAAAGAACTGATCAGCAATATTTCTCATGACCTGAAAACTCCGATCACCGCAGTAAAGGGCTACTGTGAGGGTATTATCGATGGTGTGGCGGACACTCCGGAGAAGATGGACCGCTATATTCGGACCATTTATAACAAAACCATTGAGATGGACCGACTGATCAATGAGCTGACATTGTATTCCAAGATCAATACAAACAAGATTCCCTATACCTTTACAAAGATTCATATCAGTGAGTATTTTGCAGACTGTGTGGAGGATCTGAAGCTGGAGCTTCAGGCAAAACAGGTGGAGTTCAGCAGTTTTGATTATCTTACAGAGGATTGTGTGGTGATCGCTGATGCGGAGCAGCTTTCCAGGGTGATCAACAACATCATCAGCAATGCGGTGAAGTATATGAACAAGTCAAGAAAGCTCATTAATATGCGTCTCCGTGATGTGGGAGATTTTATCCAGATTGAGATTGAGGATAACGGTAAGGGAATTGCCCAGAAGGATCTGCCCCTTATCTTTGAGCGCTTTTACAGAACAGATGCCTCCAGAAACTCTGCCCGGGGCGGCAGTGGAATCGGTCTTTCCATTGTGCGGAAGATTGTGGAGGACCATGGAGGTAAGGTCTGGGCAACCAGTAAAGAGGATGTGGGAACCGTTATGTATGTGGTGCTGAGAAAATATCAGGAGGTAACAATAGATGCAGAACAATCGGAAGATACTGATCATAGAGGACGAGATGGCAATAGCAGAGCTGGAGAAGGATTATCTGGAACTGTCAGGGTTCGAGGTAGAAATACAAAGCAGAGGCGACCTGGGCCTTCAAAGAGCAAAGGAAGGGGAGTTTGATCTTCTTATCCTGGATCTGATGCTGCCGGAGGTGGATGGCTTTGAAATCTGCCGACAGGTCAGGGAGGTTAAGAATATTCCCATCATCATGGTATCTGCAAAGAAGGAGGATATTGACAAGATCCACGGTCTGGGACTGGGAGCAGATGACTACATTACCAAGCCCTTCTCCCCCAGCGAGATGGTGGCGAGAGTAAAGGCACATCTGGCCCGTTATGAGCGTCTTGTAAGTTCCCAGGCGGCGAAAAATGATGTGCTGGAGATCCGAGGCATCAAGATTGACAAGACTGCCCGCCGGGTCTGGATCAATGGAGAGGAGAAGAACTTTACCAACAAGGAGTTTGATCTTCTCACCTTCCTGGCAGAGAATCCGAACCATGTCTATACAAAGGACGAGCTGTTCCGGGAAATCTGGGATATGGAGTCCATCGGAGATATTGCCACTGTCACCGTTCACATTAAGAAGATTCGTGAAAAGATCGAATATAATACAGCAAAACCCCAGTATATTGAGACCATCTGGGGTGTGGGCTACCGTTTTAAAGTATAGGATTACTTATTCTTCATTAATACTGCCTCCCTGTCACAGAAACCCATTTCTGAGGCAGGGAGGCAGTCACAATATTCCATTGAAATAATGAATGTGATATGTAAAGATAGAATGGGAAGTACCCTGAGCAGAGGCAGAGAAATCTGCAGAGAAAGGGGAAAATTACACAACAGTAACAATACCAGCGTTGGTTGTGTGAATCACTGTGAAGACAGCAGAGGTTCATAAGCAAGTAACGAAGCGGACTGTCAAAATCCGCTTTACAAGGAAAAAAGGAGGAGAATCAGCATATGAGAGCATTTGATTATGCAAAGGTAAAGGATCCGGAATATTTCAGAGACGGACGACTGGATGCCCATTCCGATCACAAATACTATGCCTCAAGGGGAGAGGCACTGGAGAAGGAGACATCCTTCCGTCATTCACTGAACGGACTCTGGAAATTCCAGTATGCAAGAAATTATGAAAGTGCAGTTTCTGACTTCTATACAGAGGAATACTCCTGTAAAAACTGGGAAGACATCTATGTGCCGGCACATATCCAGATGGAGGGATACGATGCTCCTCAGTATGCAAACGTACAGTACCCATGGGAGGGTCATGAGGAGATCCATCCCGGCCAGATTCCGACACGCTTTAATCCCACCGCAAGCTATGTGAAGTATTTTCAGGTGCCGGAGAAGATGAAGGGAAAACGTCTTTTTATCTCCTTCCAGGGAGCAGAGAGCGGACTGGCTTTATGGCTGAATGGACAGTTTGTGGGATACAGTGAGGATACATTTACACCATCAGAATTCGAGCTTACTCCCTATCTGAAGGAGGGAGAGAACAAGCTGGCGGCGCAGGTGTTCAAATGGACAGCCAGCAGCTGGTGCGAGGACCAGGATTTCTTCCGCTTCTCCGGCATTTACCGAGAGGTGTATTTATATACCGTACCGGAGGTACATGTACAGGATCTCAGAATCCGTACTTTTCTGGAGGAGGACCTTGCTTCAGCGGAGGTGGAGCTGGTGACCAAAACCCAGGGAAAAGGCTTTATGAGTGTTGTACTCTCAAAGGAGGGGGCTGTTCTCTTTGAGACCAAGACAGCGGTGGAAGGTGAGAATACCTGCTGCTGGAAGGTGGATGCTCCAAAACTCTGGAGTGCAGAGGACCCTCAGTTATATGATCTGGAGATATCAGTGTACGATGAGGCAGGTCAGCTGCAGGAGATCATTCCCCAGAGAGTGGGCTTCCGTCGCTTTGAGATGAAGGATGGAATCATGACTCTCAACGGAAAACGCATCGTATTCAAGGGTGTGAACAGACATGAGTTCAGCTCCATTACAGGAAGATGCGTATCCCATGAGGAGCTGGTAAAGGATCTTCTCACCATGAAGAGAAACAATATCAATGCCATCCGTACCTGCCATTATCCCAATGTTTCCGAAATCTATGGGCTTTGTGATGAGCTGGGTCTGTACATGATCGACGAGACCAATATGGAGACCCACGGTTCCTGGGATGTGGCTGAGTTCACTAAGGATTTCACAGATACAGTGCCTCACAACAAGATGGAGTGGCTGAACATGCTTCTTGATCGCGCCAATTCCATGTACCAGAGAGACAAAAACCATCCGGCAATCCTGATCTGGTCCGTTGGAAATGAATCCTTCGGCGGAAAGGTTATCTATGAGATGTCCCAGCAGTTCAGAAGAGAGGATCCAACAAGACTGGTGCATTATGAGGGACTGTTCCATGACCGCAGCTACAATGATACCAGCGACATGGAGAGCCAGATGTACCCATCTGTGGAGGCCATCAAAAACTTCCTGAAAAATGATGACAGCAAGCCATTTATCTGCTGTGAGTACACCCATGCCATGGGCAACTCCTGCGGAGGTATGCACCTGTATACCGACCTGACAGATACAGAGCCGAAATATCAGGGAGGATTTATCTGGGACTACATCGACCAGTCCATCTACAAAAAAGACCGTTACGGAAAAGAATTCCAGGCCTACGGCGGTGACTTTGGCGAGCGTCCTACCGACTACAACTTCAGCGGAAACGGTATCGTTTACGGCGGAGACAGAGAAGTATCACCGAAGATGCAGGAGGTAAAATTCAACTACCAGAATATCACTGCCAAGGTAACAGAGGATAGTGTGACAGTCATCAACAAGAATCTGTTTATCAATACAGATCGTTATATTGCAAAAGCAACCCTGAAGAAGGATGGAAAAGTCCTGGCAGAGGTGCCAATGCAGACAGCAGTGGCTCCGTTAAGTGAGGCTGTATACAGTCTTCCATTTGGAAAACAGGACAGACCGGGAGAGTATACAGTTACCGTTTCCTTCCATCTGAAGGAGAACACAGCCTGGGCCAATGCAGGTCATGAGGTGGCATTTGGCGAGTATGTATACAATGTGGAGGCATGCCGGCCTGTATGTACTGAGACCGTGGAGGTGATCCGCAGCACCCACAACATCGGAATCAGGGGAGCGCATTTTGAGGTGCTGTTCTCCACCTTAAATGGAGGACTGGTTTCCTACAAATATGCAGGCCGGGAGATGATCGAGGCCATTCCGAAGCCAAACTTCTGGAGAGCACCTACGGACAATGACTGCGGAAGTCTGATGCAGATGCGTTATGCCCAGTGGAAGATTGCCAGCATGTACCTGAATCACAAGGATTACAGACAGGGGGTATATCCTGCAGGAAACCAGCCTGTTCTGGAGCAGAAGGAGAACTCTGCTGTGGTAAGCTACACCTACGTGCTGCCAACCACCCCAATGACAGAGTGCACCATTTCCTATGAGGTATTCGGCGACGGAGCTGTTAAAACTACTCTGGTGTACGATCCTGTGAAGGAGCTGGGAGATATGCCGGAATTCGGTGTAATGTTCAAGTTAAATGCCGACTACAACCAGCTTGAGTGGTATGGTCTTGGAGAGGCTGAAACCTACGCAGACCGCAAGCGTGGTGCTAAGCTGGGTATCTACAGAAATCTTGTGGAGGACAATATGGCTCGCTATATGGTGCCCCAGGAGTGCGGAGCCAAGGAAGAGGTGCGCTGGGCTAAAGTGACAGACCGCAAGGGTCGTGGCATGATGTTTGCCATGACAGAGGAGAACGGACCAATGATGTTCTCTGCCCTTCCCTACACCCCTCACGAGATGGAGAACGCAATGCATCCATACGAGCTGCCCCAGGTACACTACACCGTGGTACGCTGTGCAAAGGCACAGATGGGTATCGGAGGAGATGACAGCTGGGGTGCAAGAACCCTGGATGAGTTCCTGCTGAATGCAGAGGGTAAGATGGAGTTCAGTTTTGTATTCAAGGGATTGTGATTCATTCGCTGATTCTGTATGCTGTTCGGAGGAATACCTCTGGTTTCGAATCTGAACCAGGTAAAAAGGTGCTGCTGCACTGCTGTTTTCAGCAGTGCGGAGCACCTTTTTTTGAAAAAATAGAGGGAGGAGAGTAGTTTGAAAAGGGTGAACAGATGGGTGAATCGATCCTTTGGACGCCGCATTGCAGCATTTTTTATTCCAATCACCATTGTTTTGATCATCACCATTGCAGGCATCAGCAGTCAGTTGTATTACAGATCTCTGATGAACAGCAGTCAGAAAAATATAAAGGGAATTGTAAAGCAGGGCAGTTATATTATTGATCTGTACTTTCAGGATGTAAAAACTACAGCGGTTTTATTGTCCTGCAGTGAGGAGATTTTGTACATGCTGAATCAATATGATTCCATGAGTAAAATAGAGTGGCTGTATGGACAAGAAGAAGTGGACAAGGTTCTGAGAAATACCAGTCTTATGCGTGACTATATTCAAGACTGCATCATTGTCGGCTATAATGGATACCAGACTAATATGCCAGATCATTCTGCAATTAAAAATGGATACAACATTATGCAGGAGGATTGGATGGCACCGATTCTGGAGGAAAAACGTGGATTTGTCTATACTGCAGCCCACGAGGCAAATTATTATTATGGAATCGGTGCTACAGATAAACAGGTACTTTCTGTGGTGTTGCCGGTGGTACAGTACGGAAAGAATCTGGGATATATCATTATCAATCTTGATTTTCATAAGATGCAGGAGATTGTCAATGCAGGAAATAAAACAGGTAATCTGAATTATCTGGTTACTGATCAGGCGGGGCAGATCATTTTTTCAGACAACAACAAATCGGAACGACTCAGTATTTCCCAGGAGGACATCAGAAATATGACAGATGAGGAAGCATTTTTCCTTACAGTGGATGGAAGAGAATTGTTCTGTGTTCATGAAGCCAGCAGTACCACAAAATGGGAATTTATCGGTTTTATTGAGAAAAAAGAGATTATCCGTCCCATGATGCAGTTTCGGAATATCCTGATTTTCATCATTTTCCCGGTTTTTATTCTGGTGACGGTGATTTCCTCCATCATGATTACACGTCGAGTGAAAAAACCGCTGGAGGAACTGGTGGAACAGCTGGATCAGATTGATGTTGACCATCCAAAATCTTTCTCAGTAACGAACAGTGTGGGTGAGATGGAATATCTGGCAGGAAAGATTACAGATATGAGCCAGAAAATCATTCGTCTTGTGGAGGATATGTATAAAACAGAACTGAAATACAGGGATGCTCAGATGGAGGTGCTGCTAAGTCAGATTAATCCACATTTTCTGTATAACACGTTGCAGCTGATTAAGACAGAGTCTGCAAAGGGAGACTCCCGATCGGTCAGCGAGACTGTTAATTGCCTCAGTGGTTTTCTGCGTTATACCATCAATAACAGAGAGACTTATGTGCCTGTTTCAAAGGAACTGGAGCATATCCGGATTTACATGGAAATCTATAAAAAAAGATTTCCGGGAAAGTTTTCACTGGAGGTTGAGCAGGATCAGAACATGGATAAGATCCTTATTCCCAAATTTATACTTCAGCCTGTGGTGGAAAATGCAATTAAACATGGTTTGAGAAATACAGAACAGGCTGTGATCAGGGTTACTGTGAAAAATGAACGGGATCTGCTGATTCAGATCAGAGACAATGGAATTGGTATGGAAAAATCGGAATGTGATCGTTTGTTTCAAAAACTTCACAGTCAGAAGCAAACAGGGGATCATGTGGGCCTTTTTAATATTCAGGAACGACTGGAAATGGAGGGCGGCGAAGAATATGGAATTGTTAAAATAGAAAGCAGTCCAGGTGAAGGTTTTGCTGTGACACTGAAAGTAAAGAAGGAAAATGAAGATGTACAAGATTCTGTTTTTGGATGATGAAAAGAGTGTGGTAGATTACCTTCCATTGGCTCTCCAATGGGAAACCCTTGGTATTACGGAACTTCATACGGCAACCCGTGCGCAGGAGGGGTTGGCGCTGGTAAAAAAACATAAACCGGATATTGTGATCGTGGATGTGGAAATGCCGGAAATGAATGGGCTTGTTTTCTGCCGGGAAGCGCAGAAAATCTGCAGTGATATTAAATTTGTGATTTTGTCTGCATTTGACCGTTTTGATTATGCCAGAGAAGCAATTCTGATCGGTGTAGATGATTATCTTTTGAAACCGGTGGATGAGACAGAACTGGAGATTCTGATGAAGAAGATTATCGGTGAACTGGAGGAAAGAAAAAGAAACAGCAGGCAGACTCTGCTTCGGGATAAAGCAATCCAGGAAAAACGGATTATGGATCTGTTCTGGAGTATTATGAATCAGAAGGAAACAGGAGAAAATGTCCTGCTGTCTGAACTGTTTGAAAATATCTGTATCATCATGCAGGGGAATGAAGCCGAGGACGATATAGAAGAGATAGTCAATATTTATTTTAATCCAGAACAGATGTATTATTCCAGCAGAAAAGGATTCCATGTTCTGATCTGGGAAAGAAATCTTGCCATATCCATGGAGCAGAAGATTGAATACATGAAACAGGATCTGATGCGCAGAGGGTTCATTGTACAGATATCTTATGTTCGCAGAAGGGAGAGGGAAACATTACATCAGGCTCTGCTTCGTTGTTTTTATGCTCTGGAACGGCAGTTTTATCCGGAGGAAGATCAGGAGAGAATAAAGGAGGGGTTCGGACAGGTAGAATTATCCATGAAAAATCTGAATGAGACTCTGCGAAGGATGCCAGAAAATGGAAACAGCAGGGAACTCTGTGATGCAATCCTTCAGGTGTCAAAGGAAGCATTTGCCTGCTATGGCGAACCTGTTAAAATCTGTGCCATGATTCTGGATATTCTGAACAGTCTGAAAATCTATCTCACAGCAAACTGGCAGGCGGATATTGTAAACATTTTCAGGAATCTGGATGTATATACACTGATGCGCTGCGGTTCTCAGGAAAAACTGTGTCTGATGGTGCAGCAGTGTTTGGAGAAACTGGACCAGATTCTCCTTCAGCAGGAGCAGGATCTGGGCAGTGCATACATTGTAAAATGTGCCAAGGAGTATACCAAGATCCACTATCAGGACAGCAAGTTATCTCTGCAGGAGGTTGCGGATGTGGCTGGAATCAGCAGAACTTATTTTTCAAAGGTTTTTAAGGATATAACAGGAAAGAAATACTGGGATTATCTTACGGAATATCGTATCAGAAAAGCCAGAGAATTTCTGATTAACACAAATCTGAAACAGCTGGAAATCAGTCAGATGGTGGGTTATGAAAGCGAATTTCATTTCAGCAGAAAGTTTAAGGAACTGACAGGTATGTCACCAAATAAGTTCCGCAGAAATAATCAGTCAAAGAGATAAAATCATAATATATAGCAAAAAAAACAAATATCATGCATTCAAAAGAGAATGGTGAAATGATACCCTTTGCTAAAAGAAAAAAGAAAGCGAGGGTTCAAAAAATGAAGAAAAATGTATTGGGTAAAAGTGTTCTTTCTGTTTCTCTGACAGCTGTGCTGGCAGGAACAATGCTTAGTGGCTGCGGCGGCAGCTCAGCGAAGTCGGAGGCGGCTGAGAACAAGCTGTCCATCATGTGCTGGATGAATGAGAATGATTTCAAACCGGTACTGGATGGATTCAGGGAATTATATCCGGATATCGAGATCGATTTCCAGAATGTTCCAAATGAAGGAAATCAGTATCAGCAGAAGCTGAATCTTCTGGCAAACTCAGAGGAGCTTCCTGATGTATACTGGATCAACAGTCCAATTGATAACTTTGCAAAAAATGGTTACATGCAGGACATTTCCGAGCTGGAGGTTGTAAAGGCTCTTCCGGATACATACCAGGATGCTTACAGTTTTGACGGCAAGGTGTACGCTTATGCACCGGATTCCTGGGTTGGGGGTATGTTCTACAACAAAGACCTTTATGCCAAATACGGGTTTGAGGCGCCAAACAACTGGGGTGAGTTCTTAGAGCAGGCAGAAGCGTTCATGGCGGATGGAATTAAGCCAATCTCTATGGCAGGAACACAGTTGAATGACCTGATTGTTTGGCTGCACAACACAGAGGATATCGCAAAGGACAATACTCTGGATGAGAAAATTAATGTGGGTGAACTGACCTATAGTGATGTATACGGTGATGTAATGGATAAGTGGTATGAGGAATGTGTACAGAGCGGCATCATTACTCAGGACATGGTTGGAATCACCGATGAGCAGAGAATTGATGAGTTTGCATCTGAAAAAGCAGCCGCAACTCTCACCGGAGCGTGGGCAATTTCCGGTATCATGGAGAAAAATCCAAACATGAACATGGGCATTATTCCATATGTTGGAACAGAGGGAAATGCCTACACAATGGGTGCTGTTAATATCGGTATTGCCATCAGCACCAACGCAAAACATCAGGAAAATGCAGAGAAATTCCTGGCCTATATGGGATCTGAAACAGGAATGGGAGCATACCAGAAGATGCAGGACAGCTTCCTGGGAGCAGATATTGACTATGAAGTAAATCCAATTATGGAGCCTATGAAACAGTATGCAGAGAACGGACAGTTCTATTTCCCATCATATCATTGGACCTATACAGATTCCATGGAGCCGATTATCCAGAAAGGTCTTCAGGAGATTGTAATGGGAACAAAAACAGTAGATGAACTTACCGGTGAGCTGGACGAGAAGATTGCAATTCTGATCGAGAGCAATAAATAATCGGGAGAACGTCTGCTATGGATAAAAAAGGTTTTATTAAAAAGGAATTGCCGTGGGTTTTGTTTTGGGTGCCGGCATTTGCTGTTTACACCATCGTGGTTATTATCCCTTCTTTAACAACCATCGGGTATTCCTTCACAGATTATAATGGATTCTCATCAGATATAAGCTTTGTGGGTTTAAAAAACTATCTGATGGTATTCAAAAACAAAGCGGCACTTACGTCTATTATCAATAGCCTGGTTTACGGTATATCTGTTCCAATTCTGGTTACAGTGATTGCTATTCCACTGGCGCTAGTATTAAACAGTAAGATTAAGTCAAAAAATATTCTGCGTGCCGTATTTTTCTTTCCGTCAGTAATCAGTACCCTGTTTCTTGGATTTATCTGGAAATTTATTCTTTCTTCCTCCAGTACGGGACTTATCAATAGTATCCGATTCAAGGCAGGAAAAGATCTGCTGTTGTTGCTCGCCGACCCCCAATGGGCGATGCCGTTGCTGATTCTGATTACTGTATGGGCGTCTGTTGGATGGCATTCCTGTATTTATATCGCCAATCTGCAGACAATTCCCCCGGATTATTATGAAGCAGCATCTCTGGACGGGGCAAGTAAGTTTCAGCAGTTTAAGAATATTACGCTTCCCATGCTTGCTCCATCCATGACATCCTCGGTGCTGCTTCTGTTAACCGGAAATCTAAAAGCGTATGATCTGCCTTATGCACTGACCGGTGGTGGACCGGGAACAAAGACGACCATGATCACCCAGACCATCATTGAGGAGGGTGTTACCTCTAATCGGATTGGTTATGCATCGGCAATGTCTTTCCTGTTCCTGCTCATCATTGCTGTGATCACAGTATCGCTGACCAGATTTATGAATAAACGCGAAGAGCGGCTGTATTCATAGGGAGGTGTAGAATGGGTAAGAAATATACAAAGAAAACATTGCTTCTGGAAACAATCATGGTGGCAATTGCCTCTGTGTTTATGATTCCGATGTACTATCTGGTTGTCAGTACATTTAAGAATCAGCAGGAAATTATGGAACATCCTCTGGGTCTTCCGAAAGCCTTTTCTCTGGCAAACTATGAGAGAGCTCTCTCTACCATGGATTACTGGAGAAACTTTGGGAATTCTCTTCTGATTACATCAGTGTCTGTTATTCTGGTAATCATTTTGGGTTCGATGGCTGCATATTCTATCAGCAGACATCGCAGTAAACTATCAAAATTTATCGGAGCGCTGTTTCTGATTGGTTTCATGGTTCCGGCACAGACCACCATGTTGCCTCTTTTCACCGTAATGAAGAAGCTGCATCTGATCAATACCTATAAAGGAATGATTCTGCTTCACTGCAATCAGTGCGTATTTGCCTTTATGCTGTACAAGGGATTTATTCAGACCATCCCGCAGGAATTGGAAGAAGCAGCGAAAATTGATGGATGTAATATGTGGCAGCTGTTCTGGAAAATTGTTTTTCCTCTTCTTAAACCTGTCACGATCACTGTTGCTATTTTCAATGTAATGTGGATATGGAATGATTTCATGCTTACATATCTCTTCTTGAATTCATCGAAGAAAGCAACTCTGATCATGCAGGTATTCAATGGAATGGGTACCTTCAGCAACGACTGGTCCATGATGATGCCGGCTCTTGTTCTGGCTCTGCTTCCGATGGTGATATTCTACCTGATCATGCAGAAACAGATTGTGGAGGGTGTTGTATCAGGAGCAGTAAAAGGCTAACGGATACAATTTTATTAGGCAGTAAAATGAAAACAGAAACAGGAGCAGCAGTTCTTCTGTTTCTGTTTTTGCTTTATAAGATTCGGGTGTCAAAAGCCCCCAAAAACAGATTACACGGATTGTTTCGTACTTCGTACTCCCACAATCCTCCCCAAGATTCGGATATCGTGGTGCTTGCGCCCCACTTACATCCTCATCTTTGGGGCGTGTCACAAGGTCTATCACCACCGTACGTGCAAGCACCGGTGGCTCTGACCTTTTGACACTGTAATCTTTATAAGAAATTTCGATAATTTCCTGTGAAAAACACATGGGAAGATGTCAGCAAATCTGACGTGCACCTTACTTATGGACGCCCAGGTGTACATGTAAAATACAGATTCTGGAGGAAAAGGGATGAATACTATTGCCGGATATTTATTTGTTACATTTTGTGGAGAGAGTCCCCTGGGAGAACAAATCTACTTCTCCTGCAGCAGGGATGGCTTCCACTGGTTTGATCTGAATGGAGGAAAACCGGTGCTTACATCAGGAATCGGAGAAAAAGGTGTCAGAGATCCCTTTATTCTTCGTTCCTGGGAGGGGGACAGATACTATCTCATAGCAACAGACCTGAGGATTGCATCAGGAAAAGGCTGGGAGGCGGCTCTGAAGCAGGGGAGTTCTTCTGTTATTATCTGGGAATCGGAGGATCTGATCCACTGGTCAGAGGAGAGAGCTTGTGAAATTGCTCCGGAAGGAGCAGGCTGTGTCTGGGCACCAGAGGCAATCTATGATAAAGAAAAAAATGCCTACATGGTATTCTGGTCTTCTTATGTGAAGGGGAAAACCAGTATTTATCGTTCTTACACATCAGATTTCAGAACCTTCACTGAGGCGGAACTGTATCTGGAGAAGGAATACGATGTAATTGATATGACAATTCTGCAGGATGGAGAATTCATATATCGTATTTATAAGGATGAAATTAATAAGAATCTCTGTATGGACCGGGCAAAAAATCTGAATGATGAATTTCAGATGGTGGAAACAGCAGGACTTTCAGACCTCCATGGTGTAGAGGGACCTGCTGCATTTCCTCTTCAGGACGGCAGATGGTGTGTGTTGGCAGACCAGTATGCAATAAACGGAGGATATATGCCTCTCATCTGTGGAAATCCTGCGCAGGAACCATTTGTAAAAGTGGCCTCTGATGCGTATCACATGGGAGAGATGTGCAAGCGTCACGGAAGTGTGCTGGAATTAACACAGCAGGAAGAAGAGCGGCTTCAGAATTATTTTGCTGAAGATATGAAAACAAATCCAGTCTCCATAACGGATCCGTTCTGGAAAAAGAAGGTAGAGCTTGTGAGAGATGTGGTATTGCCATATCAGTGGAATGCTTTGAATGACCAGATTCCGGACGCCCAGCCCAGCTATTGCATGCACAACTTCCGAGTTGCTGCGAAGCTGACGCAGCAGGCAGAACAGAAGGCGGACTATGTTGCGCCGACTCATACCGTGAATGGATTTTGTATATGGCCGGAGGATCCGAAGCAGCTGGAGGATCGTTTTTATGGTTTTGTATTCCAGGACAGTGATTTTGCAAAATGGATCGAGGCAGCAGCTTACATTCTCCGGCAGTATCCGGATGAGGAACTGGAGAAGCGGGCAGATGATGCCATAGATCTGGTGTGTAGTGCCCAGCAGCCAGACGGTTATCTGGATACTTTCTATAGCATCAACGACATCAGTAAGCGGTTTACAAACCTGCGCAACAATCATGAGCTGTACTGTCTTGGACATCTGATCGAGGGAGCTGTGGCTTATTATCAGACAACAGGAAAAGACAAACTTCTTCAGGCAGCCTGCAGATTTGCAGATTGTGTGGATCAGCATATCGGTCCGGAAGAAGGAAAACTTCATGGATACCCCGGACATGAAATTGCAGAGATGGCATTGGCGAAGCTGTACCATGTTACCGGCGAGGAGCGTTATAAAAAACTGGGTGAGTATTTCATCAATGAACGTGGAAAAAAGCCCTACTTCTTTGACTTTGAGGATACCATCAATGACAGTATACATGAGGATACACGGTATCAGTATCAGCAGGCAAATCTTCCCGTAAGGGAGCAACCTGAGGCAGTGGGACACGCTGTCCGTGCTGTATATCTCTATTCTGGAATGGCAGATTTTGCCAGACTGACTTTGGATGCAAGTCTGAAACAGGCCTGTAAAAGATTGTGGAATGATATTACTGACAATAAGATGTACATTACAGGCGGAATCGGAGGAACTCATATAGGAGAAGCATTTTCCTATTCCTATGACCTTCCCAATGATACTGCCTATTCTGAAACCTGTGCATCCATCGGAATGATCTTTTTCGCAAAACGAATGCTGGAGCTGGAGCAGGATTCCCGCTATGCAGATGTGATGGAACGGGAATTTTATAATGTGGTGCTTGCAGGAATGGGACTGGAGGGGGATACATTCTTTTACGTAAATCCTCTGGAAGTGGTGCCAGAGGCCTGTCATAAGGATAAGCGAAAAGAACATGTGGAACCTGTGCGTAAAAAATGGTTCGGCTGTGCCTGTTGTCCTCCGAATCTTGCCAGACTGCTGGGATCTCTGGGGGACTATATTTTTACCTGGAAGAAGGATGCTCTGTTTGTAAACCTGTATATCCAGAGTAAAAATACCATCACTCTGGCTTCGGGGGAAATCAATGTGGAGATTCAGTCCACCATGCCCTGGGAGGGACTGGCAGCAGTTCATGTAACTTCCACTGCGAAAGAGTCATTTACCCTGGCTCTTCGAATTCCGGACTGGGTAGAAGAGTGGAAGGTGCAGGGAGTGAATGATGCTGAGACAGAAATAAAGAACGGATATTTCTATATCACAAAAGTCTGGGGGGAGGAAGAACTTCAACTGGAGTTCCCTATGGAGATACGTATTCTGGAAGCGCATGAGAAAGTGCGAGAAGATATTGGGAAAGCAGCTGTTATGCGTGGCCCTCTGGTGTACTGCCTGGAAGAGGTGGACAATGGGGCAGATCTTCATCTGATCCGAATGGATGCTCAGGCAGAATTCCATGTGGAAGAAAAAATGATTGCATCAGAAAACGTACTGGCAATCAAAGGAACTGGTCTGAGACAGAAAAAGAAAGGATACAGTGGTTTGTATTCATCCTATAAAAAGAAGGAATATGAAGAAGCAGAACTGTGTTGGATTCCTTACTATGCATGGGCGAATCGAGGAGAAGGTGAGATGCAGGTCTGGACCAGAGTAGAAATATAAACCAAAAAGAGTATTGAATCATATTAAGATCCAATACTCTTTTTGGCTTTTTTCTTGCCTATTTTTGTTCCAGCTCCTGCTTCTCCATCCAGAAGGACAGTGCGGAGGAACAGCTGGCAAGCATCTGCAGCTGCTCTCTGATCCTGGTGAAATCTTCTCTTTCATCCTCTGAGATCACACCGTCAACGGTGATCTCGATAAGACGGTTTTTTTCCTTGCTGAGGGCAGTGATACCTGCAAGCAGCTCCAGAACAATGGTGGACAGCTCTTTTTTCTTCAGCTCAGGAACATATTTTCTTCCGATGGGACAGGCATTGGAGCAGTAATAATTGGACAGCTCCGGCACCTGATAGGCCTTCGCCATGGCCAGAATTTCATCCGGATGTGGCATGGAGCGTTCACTTTCTATTTTTTCAATGCGATCAGCGGATATGAAATCCATGCGCTCGCTGGCCTTGTCTCTGGTGAGATCAAGGGCCTCTCTGCACTGCTGATAGACAGTTTTATTTTCTCTGACAGATCTTTTTCCCATGTATTCCCTCCTGCGATTTTCTGTCTTTACTATACGGGAAACCGGGAAAAATAGCAACTGTCACGGAAGTATGCTATAATGAGGCAAACATTCAGAAGACGTTTTGGGTGACACTGGGCAGAGGAAAGCAGTTGCAGGATATCACCCGGGAGAAACGTCCGGATAATAACCGAAGAAATGAGGTTGATTCATGGGAAAGATATTTTACATTATGGGAAAGAGTGCAACAGGAAAGGATCATATTTACGGAGAATTGCTTCAGGATCCGGAACTGAAACTGAAGCCGCTGGTGCTTTATACCACAAGACCCATCCGCAGCGGCGAAACTGAGGGAGAAACCTATTATTTTTCTGATGAACAGCATCTGAAACAGCTGACAGCGGAGGGAAAGATCATTGAGGTTCGCTGTTACCAGACGATTCATGGTCCCTGGTATTATTTTACAGCAGATGAGGGGCAGTTTGATACAGAGCAGGATATTCTGGGCATCGGAACCCTGGAATCCTATTCAGAACTTCGATCTTATTTCGGAGAGGAGAGAATTGTTCCCCTCTATATAGAGGTGGAGGATGGACTCCGCCTGAAGCGGGCCATTGGAAGAGAGGAACAGCAGGAGCAGCCGAAATACCAGGAGCTTTGCCGCCGTTTTCTTGCAGATTCCCAGGATTTCAGTGAGGAAAAGATTCTGGAACAGGGAATTGAAGAGAGGATTCACAACAACGGCACACTGGAGGAGTGTCTGGAGAGGGTTCGTCAGGTGATCCGAAGACACCGATAGTTCCGGTTCACAAAAATACAGGAATATGGTATACTTTTTCTAATTAGACAGATGCAGCTGCTTTTGACAGAAAACAGAAGCACTGCAGAAAGGACGAGTATGGAAAAAATCAGAGGATTTCACGATGTGGTGGGGCACAGAGATGTGATCACCCATCTGCAGAATGCGATCCGCCTGGGCAAGGTCTCTCATGCCTACATTATCGGTGGTGAAGCGGGATCAGGAAAAAAGACACTGGCGAATCTCTTCGCCATGACGCTGCAGTGCAAAGAGGGAGGAACAGAGCCCTGCATGCAGTGTACTTCCTGTAAAAAGGCCTTAAGTGGCAATCATCCGGATATCATCAGAGTGACCCATGAGAAGCCTGCCAGCATCGGTATCGATGAGATCCGAATGCAGCTGGTGAACGATGTTTCCATCCGCCCCTATGAGAGCCCTCGCAAGATTTATATTGTGGATGAGGCTCAGAAACTGACACCCCAGGCACAGAATGCATTGCTGAAGACAATAGAGGAGCCGCCGGCTTATGCGGTGATCCTTTTTCTGTCGGACAATCCCGGGCTGTTTCTCCAGACCATTACATCCCGATGTGTGATGCTGAAGCTGAAGCCGGTGTCGGATCAGGCGGTAAAAGACTACCTGGTGAAAGAACTGCAGGTGCCTGATTATCAGGCAGAGGTGCAGGCGTCATTTGCCAGAGGAATAATAGGGAGGGCGATAAAAATGGCAGAATCTCAGGAATTCAATGAAGTAACACAGAATGCACTGCGGCTTTTAAAGCAGTCCAAGGATATGGAAGTGTATGAACTGGTGGATGCAATTAAGAGCATGACTGCTGATAAACAGAATGTATATCAGTATCTGGAATTATTCACAATGTGGTTCCGGGATGTTTTGTTGTTTAAAGCCACCAAGGAAGTGGACGATCTTATTTTTAAGGCAGAGTTCAATTATATTAAGGAGCGTGCAGCCATCAGCTCTTACCGCGGGCTGGAGTCGATTCTGGAGGCGATCCGTGTTGCAGAGACACGTCTGCATGCAAATGTTAACTTTGATCTGACTATGGAGCTTCTGTTCCTTTCGATCAGAGAGAACTAATCAATACAGAAAGATTGGATAATAGACAATGGTAAAAGTAATTGGCGTGAGATTTCGAAATGTTGGAAAGGTGTACTATTTCGATCCGAAATCTCTGAATGTCCGTCCCGGAGACAACGTGATCGTGGAGACTGCCAGGGGCGTTGAGTTTGGTACGGTTGTGCTTGCACCACGGGAGGTGGATGAGAGCAAGGTGGTATCTCCTTTAAAAGAGGTGATCCGAGTGGCAACACAGAAGGATGTCCTGAGAGAGGAGACCAACAGAAGAAAAGAAAAAGAGGCCTATCAGATCTGTCTGAAGAAGATCCGTGAGCATGATCTGCAGATGAAGCTGATCGGTGCGGAATATACCTTTGACAACAACAAGGTTCTGTTTTACTTTACTGCAGACGGACGAGTGGATTTCCGTGAGCTGGTAAAGGATCTGGCAGCGGTATTCAAAACAAGAATCGAGCTTCGTCAGATCGGTGTCCGTGATGAGACAAAGATTCTGGGTGGCATCGGCATCTGTGGAAGACCTCTTTGCTGCAATACCTATCTGGCAGATTTTGTTCCTGTTTCCATCAAGATGGCAAAGGAGCAGAATCTTTCCCTGAATCCTTCCAAGATCTCAGGTGCCTGCGGAAGACTGATGTGTTGTCTGAAGAATGAGCAGGAAACCTACGAGTATCTGAATAAGAAGATGCCGGGAATCGGTGATATTGTTGTGACATCGGACGGAATCAAGGGAGAGGTAAGCTCTGTCAATGTGCTGCGTCAGCTGGTAAAGGTGCTGGTGGAGGCAGGGGATGACAAGGAACTGCTGGAGTTCCCTGTGGATGAACTGAAGGTGAAACAGCGTCACAAAAAGAACAAGGACAAAGATAAACAGGAAAATACTCTTACAAAGGAAGAGCAGAACGAACTGAAAAAGATCCAGAAATAACAGGAGGACAGAATATGCCTGTAGAAATTCGTCAGGGAGAACAGCTGGATGATCTTCAGAACGGATACTACATTATTCAGGCAGAGGGAGCATTTCGCTACGGCATCGACGCGGTGCTGCTGTCTGGATTTGCCCGGGTGAAGCCTGGGGAGCGGGTGCTGGATATGGGAACCGGAACGGGGATCATTCCCATCCTGCTCAGTGCAAAGACAAAGGGACGCTCCTTTACCGGACTGGAGATCCAGGAGAGGAGCGCGGATATGGCGAAGCGCAGCGTGGCATATAACCATCTGGAGGACAGGATACAGATCGTGACTGGAGATATCAAGGAAGCCGCCGCAATTTTTGCTCCGGCTTCTTTTGATGTGGTGGTGAGCAATCCACCCTACATGACAGGAAATCACGGCCTGGTGAATCCGGAGGAGGCAAAGGCCATTGCCCGTCATGAGATTCTCTGTACCCTTGAGGATGTGATATCCCAGGCTGCAAAGCTGCTTACACCAAAGGGGCGTTTTTATCTTGTACACAGACCCTTCCGTCTTGCGGAGATCATGCGGATTCTGATGAAATACAAGCTGGAGCCCAAGCGGATGCAGCTGGTACATCCCTTTGTGGACCGGGAACCGAATATTGTACTGCTGGAGGCATGCAAAAACGGAAACCCGAGAATTACGGTGGAAAAACCGCTGATTGTGTATGAAACTCCCGGTGTATATACGGAGGAGGTTCTGAAGTATTACGGTGACAACAGGGAGAAACAGCTGTTGTGATTCCCAGGACAGAATAATTCCGCCTGATAAGGGCGGCAGAATGGAGAATGAAACTATGAGTGGACAATTATATCTGTGTGCGACTCCCATTGGAAATCTGGAGGATATGACCTTTCGAGTGGTTCGTACATTGAAGGAAGTGGATCTGATCGCAGCGGAGGATACCAGAAACAGTCTGAAGCTTTTGAATCACTTTGAAATCCACACACCCATGACCAGCTACCATGAGTTTAATAAATTTCCAAAGGGAAAGGAGCTGGTGGAAAAGCTGCTTTCCGGAATGAATATTGCCCTGATCACAGATGCGGGAATGCCGGGAATCTCTGACCCGGGAGAGGAGCTGGTGGCCATGGCGGTGGAAGCTGGTGTGCCTGTAACTGTGCTGCCCGGTCCCGCTGCCTGTGTGACAGCCCTCACCCTTTCAGCCCTTCCCACAAGAAGATTTGCCTTTGAGGCATTTCTTCCCAGGGATAAGAAGGAGCGAAGGGTGATCCTGGAGGAACTGAAGACAGAGACAAGAACCATCGTTCTCTATGAGGCACCCCATCGTCTTCTGCAGACCCTGGGAGAACTGAAGGAGTCCCTGGGCGGCAGCAGAAGGATCACCGTCTGCCGGGAACTGACAAAACGACACGAAACTGCCTATCGGAGTACGCTGGAGGAAGCCCTTGACTACTATACGGCAAATGATCCCAAGGGGGAGTGCGTGCTGGTTGTGGAAGGCAGAGACAGGGAGGAACTGGTGAAGGAGGAGCAGGATAGCTGGCTGTCTCTTTCCGTAGAGGAGCATATGCGGCACTATGAATCCCAGGGAATCTCCAATAAAGAGGCCATGAAGCTGGTGGCCAGGGACAGAGGAACCACAAAGCGTGAGATCTATCAGTATCTGGTGGAGCACAAATAGACAGCAGTCAATAACTGGACAGCAGTTAATAACAAAACAGGAAGAGGATGACAGAATGCAGAATTATAAGATGACCATCGCCTATGACGGATCCCGTTTTAACGGATGGGAGCGTCAGGGCAATACAGAGCTGACAATTCAGGGTAAGCTGGAGGCAGTTCTCTCTCTTATGACAGGAAGTCCTGTGGAGGTGATCGGTGCCGGAAGAACCGATGCCGGTGTACATGCCAAGGGAATGGTGGCGAACTGTCAGATGGAAACAAACAGATCCCCCGAGTCCATCCGGACCTATGTGAACCATTATCTGCCGGATGATATCTGTGTCAGGGATGTGAGAATTGCAGGAGAGCGCTTCCATGCAAGATACAATGCCATGGGAAAAACCTATCAGTATACCTGCTATATCGGAGACCTGAAACCGGTCTTCAACAGAAAATATGTGTATACACCGGAACAGCCTCTGAATATTGAGAAGATGAAACGGGCGGCAGAGTATCTGGTGGGAACCCACGATTTTGCCAGCTTCTGCGGCAACCCGAGAATGAAAAAATCCACAGTGAGAACCGTGGATAAGATTGAGATCACCCAGTCGGGATCATTTCTCCATCTGACCTATCACGGCAACGGCTTCCTGCAGTATATGGTGCGTATCCTCACAGGAACTCTGCTGGAGGTGGGCTTCGGAAAGAGAGCACCGGAGAGCATGCCGGCTCTTCTGGAGGCCAGAGACCGTTCCCAGGCAGGTTTTACTGTTCCGGCTAAGGGTCTTTGTCTTCTGAAGGTGGATTACAGCAATCAGGTGAACAGCTGATGCGATACTATATCTCAGATCTGCATTTTTTTCACAGGGAGATGAATGAACGGATGGACTGTCGTGGCTTTTCCGGTGTGGAGGAGATGAACGACTATATGATCCGCCGGTGGAATGAAAAGGTGCGTTCTGTGGATGAGGTGGTCATTCTGGGAGATTTCTCCATGGGAAAGGGACGGGAGACCAATGAACTTCTGAAGACCCTGAATGGAAAGAAGTATCTGATTCGGGGCAATCATGATCAGTTTCTGAATGACAGACGATTTGACCACAGTCTTCTGGGCTGGGTGAAGGATTACGAAGAACTGAAGGATAATAAACGGAAGGTGATCCTGAGCCATTATCCCGTGTTCTGCTATAACGGTCAGTATCGTCTTGATTCAGAGGGGAAGCCAAGAAGCTACATGCTGTACGGCCATGTGCATAATTCCTACGACGAGGTTCTGGTTCAGTCCTTTGTGGAGCAGACAAGGGCCACAAAACGGATGATCTACGGTGCAGATGAGCCCCAGCCTATTCCCTGCGCCATGATCAACTGCTTTTGCATGTTTTCAGATTATCAGCCATTAACTCTGGATGAGTGGATTGAAAATGACAGAAAACGGCGGGCAGAGGCGGAAAAAATTACAAATTAATACAATTGTTTAAAAAATTAAAAGAAAATCCCTTTGGTGCTTTACAACAGAGAAAAGATGCGCTATACTTCGATGTATAAAGTAAATAAGTCTTCAGGGCAGGGTGCAAGTCCCTACCGGCGGTAAAGCCCGCGAGCCGAAAGGCATGATTTGGTGAGATTCCAAAGCCGACAGTATAGTCTGGATGAGAGAAGAGAAACGCGAGAAAAGGTTTGATATGCTCTGGAATAGTTTTATTCCGGAGCTTTTTTAGTATCATTTATGCGTAGCTTCATTTCGCAATAAGTGCTTCGGATGCCTCCGAAACAACTACCTTGCATGATTCGGACAGCCGTCTGGGACGGCTGAACGAGATGCAGCTTTTATCAGAAAGTCAGGTCCTGCAGTGTGCAGGACCTTTTTTGTTTCATAGGAAACTGCGTCAATTTCCTATGAAACAAAAAACACAGATGCGCAGCTACACTACGTTGCGCGCGCGGAACAAAGTTGCGTTTTATGTAAAAATTGGCTGCGAGAGTGCGTTGAAAACGCACTTTGTTCTAACATACTTTGTTCGTTTGCCAGGGAACCGGAAGGGGGAAGGATAGATACCATGACAGATCAGGAATATATGAGAAGAGCCATAGAACTGGCCAGAGGGGGAATCGGAAGAGTAAACCCCAATCCCCTGGTGGGTGCAGTGATCGTTAAGGAGGGCCGCATTATCGGTGAGGGATTCCACAGACAGTATGGAGCTCTCCATGCAGAGAGGGATGCCATCAGCAATCTGACAGAAAGTGCAGAGGGTGCGACGATCTATGTAACACTGGAGCCCTGCTGTCATTATGGAAAGCAGCCTCCCTGCACAGAGGCTATTCTGGAGCAGAAGATTGCCAGAGTGGTGATCGGTTCCAGAGATCCCAATCCTCTGGTGGCAGGAAAAGGCGCAGCGATTCTCCGTTCCGCAGGGGTGCAGGTGGAGGAGGATTTTCTTCGGGAGGAATGCGATGAGCTGAATCCTGTATTTTTCCACTATATCACAACCGGCACACCCTACGTGGTGATGAAATATGCCATGACAGCAGATGGAAAGATTGCCACAAGAACAGGGGCATCCAAATGGATCACAGGAGAGGCAGCCAGACACAGAGTGCAGGAGCTGCGCAATGCCTGTACCGGAATCATGGCAGGAATCGGCACTGTGCTGGCGGATGATCCCATGCTGAATGTGAGGATTCCGGACAGGAGAAGTCCGGTGCGGATTATCTGTGACAGTCAGCTTCGGATTCCCATGGATTCACAGCTGGTACAGACAGCAGAGCAATATCCGGTGATCATCGCCTGTGCATGGCAGGAAGAGCAGCAGGAACTGCAGGAGAAGGCCAGAGAACTGGAAAAGAGAGGTATCACTGTCTGGAATCTTCCTGATGAGAAGGGTCAGGTGGATCTGGCAGAGCTGATGGTGAAGCTGGGCCGGGAAAAAATAGACTCGGTGCTGCTGGAGGGAGGAGGAATCCTCAACGACAGCGCTCTGAGAGCTGGAATCGTGTCAGAGGTACAGGCTTTTGTGGCACCGAAGCTCTTTGGAGGAGCACAGGCAAAATCACCGGTGGAAGGAGAGGGGGTTGCAGATCCCTCAGAGGCTGTGATGATGGAGCTGAAAAAAATGGAGCAGATCGGTGAGGACCTGCTTCTGACATACAGGATCAGGAGGTAATACAATTGTTTACAGGTATTATTGAAGAACTGGGTACCCTTCGGGGGCTGGCCATTCAGGGCAGTTCAGGACAGATCCGGATACAGGCCTCCAGAGTGTTGGAGGGTACCAGGATCGGAGACAGCATTGCGGTAAATGGAGTCTGTCTCACGGTGGTATCCCTGGAGTCGGATGGATTTACAGCGGATGTGATGGCTGAAACTGTTCGACGGACCGGCCTTTCCGGTCTGAGAAATGGCTCACAGGTGAATCTGGAGCGGGCCATGGCAGCAGACGGACGTTTTGGAGGTCACATTGTGGCGGGACATGTGGATGGAACAGGAACCATCCGGAGTATGAAGCGGGAGGAAAATGCTGTCTGGGTAACCATTCAGGCAGGACGGGAAATCCTGGATCTGGTGGTGGAAAAGGGTTCCATTGCCATCGATGGAATCAGCCTGACAGTGGCTGGTCTTGGGGAGGATTATTTTCAGGTATCCGTAATCCCCCATACAGGAAAGGAAACCACCCTTCTTGATAATAAGGCGGGAGACCTTGTAAATCTGGAGACAGATGTGGTGGGAAAATATGTCCGCCGCCTGATGGGACTGGAGAAAGAAAAGGAAGAAAAGAAAAGCAGTCTGACAATGGATATGCTTTCAGAGCTGGGATTCTGAGAAGGAAATGGAAATTTCCGGAAACAGAGATCAGAATATAGAGAAAAAGAGAATCTTCTGCATAAAGAATAAAGGAGAATAGAATGAACGAACAGTATAACACAATCGAGGAAGCGCTGGAGGATCTCCGGGCAGGAAAGATCATCCTGGTAACAGACGATCCAGACAGAGAGAACGAGGGGGATATGGTGTGTGCAGCTGAGTTTGCCACCCAGGAAAACATCAATTTTATGGCTACCTATGCCAAGGGACTGATCTGTACCCCCATGTCAGAGGAGTATGCTCTGCGTTTGGGACTGCCCCAGATGGTATCAGACAATACAGATAATCACAGCACCGCATTTACAGTAGCCATCGACCATGTGAATACCACCACAGGTATTTCTGCGGCGGAAAGATCCTATACCATGATGGCCCTTACAAGGGAGGATGCAGTGCCGGGAGAATTCAGACGTCCGGGTCATGTATTCCCGCTGGTGGCCAGAAAGGGCGGGGTTATGGCAAGAAATGGTCATACAGAGGCCACTGTGGATCTCTGCCGTCTGGCAGGACTGAAGCCGGTGGGAGTCTGCTGTGAGATCATGGAGGAGGATGGCACCATGATGCGTACTCCGAATCTCTGGAAGCTGGCAAAAAAATACAAGCTGAAATTTGTCACCATCAAAGCGCTGCAGGATTATCTGATCACCCATGAGACCTATGTATCAAGAAAAGCCTGTGCAAAGATGCCCACTGCCTATGGAGATTTTCAGATCTACGGTTATGAGAATGACATCAACGGAGAGCACCATGTGGCGCTGGTGAAGGGAGATATCGGGGACGGAGAAAATGTTCTCTGTCGTGTGCATTCCGAGTGTCTCACAGGCGATGTGTTCGGGTCTCTGCGCTGTGACTGCGGCAACCAGCTTCAGAGAGCAATGCAGCAGGTGGAAAAAGAGGGCCGGGGAATCATTCTCTATATGCGCCAGGAGGGCCGGGGAATCGGTCTGATCAACAAGCTGAAAACCTATGAGCTGCAGGAAAAGGGCTTTGACACAGTGGAAGCCAATGTGATGCTGGGCTTTGCACCGGATCTTCGTGAATACTGGACAGGAGCTCAGATTCTGAGAGATCTGGGAGTAAAATCTCTTCGACTGCTGACAAACAACCCTCTGAAGGTATACGGCCTCAGTGGATTTGGCCTGAGCATTACAGAGCGTGTGCCCATTGAGATCGATCCTCAGGAGCACGATTCCTTCTACATGAAAACAAAGAAGGAAAAGATGGGTCATATCTTCACCAGGATCACTGTGTAAATGGCGTTCAGGGCGAAGAAGCAGGTTGAGGACGGGGAGACCCGGCATAGGATTCCTGGCGGCTTCTGCTGACAGATACATCAGATCGATACAGAGAATCAGTAATACAAATATACAATCAGTAATACAAATCAGAAAAACATACAGATGGAGGACAAAAACATGAAAGCAATTCAGGTTGTGGAAGGAAAAGTAGTAGCACCAGAGGGAATGCGAGTAGGAATTGTAGCATCCCGTTTTAACGAGATCATCGTAAACAAGCTTCTGGGTGGCGCTGTGGATGGACTGGTGCGCCATGGAGTGGAGGAAGAGAACATCACAGCAGCCTGGGTTCCGGGAGCATTTGAGCTGCCCCTGGCAGCGTCAAAAATGGCGAAATCTGGAAAATATGATGCTGTAATCTGCGTGGGAGCAGTGATCAGAGGTGATACATCTCACTACGATCTGGTTTGCAACGAGGCTGCTAAGGGAATTGCTCAGGTCAGCCTGGCAACAGGTGTTCCGGTTATGTTCGGAGTAATCACCACTGAGAATATTGAGCAGGCTATTGCAAGAGCGGGAAGCAAAGCAGGAAATAAGGGATATGACTGCGCACTTTCTGCCATTGAGATGGTAAATCTGTTCGGACAGATGTAAGATCCCTCCTGGAAGAGACACTGCCAGGGCCGAGGTAAGAGCCCTGGAAAAGGGCACCGACCAGACCGGTATAAGAGCTCTCGAAAAGGACACCCCTCAGACCTTGTGAACAGAAGGAGCAGTGAGTTCAGGTCGAACGCAGGTGAGGTAAATAACAGGAAAAATGAAGAAGAAGACAGATACGGAATATTTCTGATTCGTATCTGTCTTTTTTGTGGGCATCTGTGTTACAATTTTCAGAAAGTATTCCGGCTTTTGGAGACACAGGGCTCTGGACTGGCTGGGATTACAGGAAAAGGAGGATAAGTATGAGGGTTTTCAGACCTGATTTTTATAAGGAGTTTCAGTGCATCGGCTCCGCCTGCCAGGATACCTGCTGTGCCCAGTGGGAGATCGAGGTGGATGAGGCCAGTGCAGAGCGCTATGCAGAACACCAGGGTCCTCTGGCAGAGGATTTTAGGAAGTATCTTGTAAGAAAAGAGGAGGAAAACTATTTTCGTCTGACTGCCGAAAAACGCTGTCCCTTTCTGAATGAGCAGAACCTCTGCAGAATGATTCTGACCATGGGAGAGGAGTATATCTGTGATATCTGCAGAGAGCATCCCAGATTTTATCACTGGTTTGGTGAATATACAGAGGTGGGCCTGGGACTTTCCTGTGAGGAGGCGGGCCGTCTCCTGTTTGACAGAAGAGAACCGCTGAAATTTGAACTGCTTTCCGATGAGGAGGAGGGGGAGGATCCTGAACTTTCAGAGGAAGATGTGTGGGTGCAGCTTCTTCTCCGGGGAAGAGAAGAACTGATTTCCATGCTCCAGAACAGGAAACTTTCCCTTCGGGAGCGCTGCGGCCGTCTTCTGGACTTTGCGGAACAGGTGCAGCCTTTTCTGGATGAGGAGGACCTGGATGGAATGGAGGAATATCTGGAGCAGTGGCAGCTGCATCAGGAGGAAGGGAACAGCACTGTTTCAGAAAATGGCCTGAGGGAGATGCTGAACTTTTTTGAACAGATGGAATCTCTGGATCAGAGCTGGCCCCGGGAGATGCAGGCTCTGAACAACAGTCTTTCTCAGCTTCTTGTCCGGCTGCCTGATTTTGAAGAGGCGGTGAAGAGGGCAGGAAGAGAACTGGATTATGAGCATCTGCTGGTATATTTTGTGTTCCGGTATTTTATGGAAGCCATCTATGACAGCAACCTGCTCTCTCCTCTGCGATTTGCCGTTGTATCCCTCAGGATGATCGCTTTGCTGGATCTGAAAAGCTGGAGCAGCGGTGCAGAGCTTTCGTTGGAGGAGCGCATCCGCATCACAAAATGGTATTCCAAGGAGATAGAGTACTGCCCGGACAACATGGAGCGGCTGGCAGAGGTTCTGGAGGAGAGAATATGGCAGTAAAGCTGATTGCAATGGATCTGGACGGAACCCTGCTGAATCGTCAGAAAATGATCTCTCCGGAAAATCAGAGGGCCCTGGAGGATGCTTCTGCCCGGGGAGTGATCCTGGTGGCGGCGACTGGCAGAGCCTGGGGCACCATACCTGCCTGTGTCAGGGAAAATCCGGTATTTTCCTATACCATTGCTTCCAACGGAGCAGAAATCTACAGCCATGCTACCGGCTGTTGTATGTACAGCGACAGACTTTCTCCCTCCGGGGTGGAGGCGATACAGTCTGTGATGGAAACGGAAAGAGCGGGCTGTGAAGTGTTCATCCGGGGAAAGGCATACGGGGAGGAGAACTTTGTATCCCGTCCCTGGGAATATGGAGTTCCGTCGGCTTCCATTGGTTATATTAAAAAAACAAGGATTCCTGTTTCGGATATGGGTGCATTTATCAGGGAAAATAAAGAGAATATCTCCGTGATCGATCTGGTGACAGGGGATGCAGCAGCAGCAGAGCGACTGTTCAGAAAACTGGAAAACTGTGGAGAACCCCTGTACATGACAGCGTCCATGGATGGTCGGCTGGAAATCTTAAGTCCGCGGGCCGGAAAAGGGGCAGGGCTGGCTGCTCTTTGCCAGTTGTTGGACATTGCCCCTGCTGATACAGCGGCCTTTGGAGATGCGGACAACGATCTGGATATGCTGCGGTTTGCCGGAGTTGGCATTGCCATGGGAAATGCCTGGGATTCTGTACTGGAGGAGGCAGACTATGTTACCTGTGACAATGAACACCATGGTGTTGCCGGGGCCATCAGAAAGAGGCTGGGAATCCTTCCACCGGAGGAGATTCGTCAGCATGAGAAGTTTATGAGAGAGGCAATCCGGCAGGCAAATAAGGCAGCTGCTCTGGAGGAGGTGCCCATCGGCTGTGTCATCGTGAAGGATGGACAGATCATTTCCAGAGGCTACAACAGAAGAAATACGGATAATAATACTCTTTCCCATGCGGAGCTGAATGCCATTCGAAAAGCATCCGGAAAGCTGGGAGACTGGAGACTGGAGGGGTGTACCATGTACATCACACTGGAGCCCTGCCAGATGTGCGCCGGAGCGCTGGTACAGTCCAGAATTGACAGAATCGTTCTGGGAGGAAAAAATCCAAAGGCAGGCTGTGCCGGGTCTGTTCTGAATCTTCTCCAGGTGGATGCCTTTAATCACCAAGTGGAGATCGTGGAGGGGATTCTCACGGAGGAATGCAGCAGCTTGCTCACTGATTTTTTCCGGCAATTGCGGGAGCAGAAAAAGTCCCAGAGTTGACAAAGGGAAGGTCATTCGTACATAATGGAGGCTAAGAGGAAACCAGAATCCGTGAAAATAACAATTCAGGAGGAAAAAATATGGAAGAGGATGTTATCGTTTTAACTGATGCGGATGGAGAAGAGATCGTATTTGAGATACTGGATGTGATTGAACATAAGGGCGACGAATATGTAGTGCTTCTTCCGGAGGATGCAGAGGAAGATGAGCCGGTTCATATTTTCAGGATTGCTTCCGAGGACCTTGATGCAGAGGAAGTGAGCTATGAAGGACTGGATGATGAGGATCTGATTCAGGCGGTATATCAGAAATTCTGCAAACGCAACGGATTATAACAGGCTCTGCAGAAAGAGAAGAACGGATAAGAAAAATACAGAAAAGAAAAACACAGAAAAGGCGCTGCCCGACTGCTGATGAATCAGCGGTGAGAGCAGCGCCTTTAAAAAACCATAGGAAACACGCTATGCGTGTTTCGCAAGCTGTCGCGGCAGTCGCCAAGGTCTCGTGCAAGCACGGACTTTGGCTCGTTGCTCGCGCAAGAAAACAGCAGGAACCTCGTAGAAGCTCCTGCTGACTGGTGATGAATAGGTAGTTCGTGCGCATCCCTTCGAAAAGCCACCACATGCGTTACTCTTACAGTTAACTCGGCCCAGGCACCCTCACGGCACACGAAAGCTTCCACTTAGTGCTGCTGCATTCCTGCCCTGACACGGTTCATGGATTTCCGTTGCGCGAGACCCAGACGTCAACGCCACTTATAAGAGGCAGCCACACAATGGACAGTCCTCGGTTCTGCATCACCCCTGCTGTAGCGGATTGCAGGTGCAGGGCACCGCTAGTTCCCCGGCTGCACGAACTAGATTGAAGTATACTCTGTATCCTGCAAAAAGTCAATGAAAACCTTGTGATAGATGTGGAAATAAGATATAATCAATAAAAAGATGTGGAATAATCCGACAAATAGGAATAACGGAGGTGTGCATATGTTAAGAATCGGTTTACTCACCAGTGGTGGTGACTGTCAGGCACTGAATGCAACAATCAGAGGTATTGTTAAGGGATTAGCTAATAATGTACAGGATCTGGAAGTTTATGGTTTCGTGAACGGTTACAAAGGATTGATTTATGGTGATTATAAACTGCTGACTCCGAAGGATTTTTCAGGAATCCTTACACGAGGCGGTACGATTCTTGGTACATCACGTGTTCCTTTTAAAACCATCCGTGAGCCCGATGAGAAGGGTATTGATAAAGTAGAGTCAATGAAGCAGAATTATCATAAGCTGCGTCTTGACTGTCTTGTGATCCTGGGCGGAAACGGAACACAGAAGACAGCAAATCTTCTGCGTGAAGAGGGACTGAATGTCATTCATATGCCGAAAACCATTGATAATGATATCTATGGTACCGACATGACATTTGGTTTCTACAGTGCAATCAATATCGCAACAGATGCGATTGACTGCATTCATACAACAGCATCTTCCCATAACCGTGTGTTCATTGTGGAGATCATGGGACATAAAGTAGGTTGGCTGCCTCTGTACGCAGGTATCGCAGGCGGAGCAGATATCATCCTTCTTCCTGAGATTCCATACGATATCAATAAGGTCGTGAAGGCTGTTGAAAACAGAAAAAAACGCGGCAGCGGATTCACCATTATCGCTGTTGCAGAGGGCGCTATTCCGAAAGAGATTGCTGAGCTGAGCAAGAAGGAGCAGAAGAAGGCCATGGAAGAGATCACAAAGCAGTATCCATCCATCTCCTATAAGATCGCTGCAGATATCTTCAAAAAGACAGGTATCGAGATCCGCGTAACTGTTCCGGGCCACACACAGCGAGGCGGAAGCCCATGTGCATATGACCGTATTCTTTCCACCAGACTGGGATCTGAGGCAGCTCAGCTGATCATGGATGGTGAGTTTGGATGTATGGTTGCAATCATCAATGGAAAAATCAAAAAAGTTCCGCTGGAGGAGTGTGCAGGTAAGCTGAAGACAGTGAAACCGAACTGCCAGGAGATCGTCGCTGCCAAACGTATGGGTATCAGCTTCGGTGATTGATGCGGAATATAGAACAGGAGCAGTGTTAGATGAGCTATATAGCTCTGTATCGTAAATTTCGTCCTGATTCCTTTGAAGATGTGAAGGGACAGGATCATATTGTAACTACATTAAAGAATCAGATTAAAGCCGGACGCATCGGACATGCGTATCTGTTTTGTGGTACACGGGGAACCGGAAAGACCACAGTGGCCAAGATTCTGGCCAAAACAGTAAATTGCGAGGCTCCCGTTGACGGGAGTCCCTGCAACGCCTGCCCGACCTGTCTGGCTATTTCTGCTGGCGTTTCCACCAATGTGATCGAGATAGATGCAGCATCCAATAATGGTGTGGACAATATCCGTGAGATCAGAGAAGAGGTATCCTATCGCCCCACACAGGGGAAATACAAGGTGTACATCATCGATGAGGTACACATGCTTTCCACAGGGGCCTTCAATGCCCTTCTGAAAACACTGGAGGAGCCACCGGAATATGTAATCTTCATACTTGCCACCACAGAGGCAAACAAGATTCCGGTGACCATTCTTTCCAGGTGCCAGCGCTACGATTTTAAAAGAATTTCAATTGACACCATTGCGGCCAGACTGAAAACCCTTACAGAAAAAGAAGGGGTGGACACGGAAGAAAAGGCTCTCCGGTATGTGGCAAGGGCAGCGGATGGCTCCATGCGTGATGCTTTGAGTCTTCTGGACCAGTGCATTGCATTTTATCTCGGAGAAACCCTCACCTATGACCGTGTGCTGGAGGTTCTGGGAACTGTGGATACAGAGGTGTTCAGCCGCCTGCTGAGAAATATCATTTCCCAGAATACAGCTGCAAGCATTCGTATATTGGAGGATCTTGTGATGGCAGGAAAGGAAATGACCCAGTTCGTGGGTGATTTCACCTGGTACATGAGAAATCTTCTTCTGGTAAAAAGCTCTGAACAGCTGGAAGATGTGCTGGATGTGTCTACAGAAAATCTTCGACGTCTCCAGGAGGAGAGCACCATGGTGGATGCGGATACCCTGATGCGCTACATCAGAGTATTTTCGGAACTGGCAGGTCAGATTCGGAATTCTGCACAGAAGAGAATTCTGGTGGAGATTGCCCTGATCCGTCTGTCACGTCCCCAGATGGAGGCAAATCTGGATTCGGTGCTGGATCGCCTTCGCATACTTGAAGAAAAGATGGCAGCGGGAGTGGTTCTGGCACAGAGTGCTGATGCTCCGATTCAGCAGACCTCTGGGACAGAGTCGGGGGCAATGCCCCGGCAGCAGGAAGAACCGGAAATCAGAAAAGCTGTTCCGGCAGATCTGGCGAATATCCGTCGCCAGTGGATGCGGATCGTGGGCTCGGCGGAACAGCCTCTGAAGGGACATCTTCAGAGATCTGTTCCAAAATATAATACACAGACAGGGGAGTGCATTTTGTATATTGATATGCCGGATGCAACGGGCAGAGATATTCTGAACCGACAGGACCGTCTGGAAGAAATTCAGAAACTGATCAGAGACACTGCAGCTCTCGAGGTTGCCGTGGAGGTGATCTGCAGCGGTGACAGCAGCGGAAATTCCCTGGCGGAAATTCCGGTGGATGAGCTGATTAAAGAAGTAATACATATGCCGGTAGAAATTGATGATACTCCGGCAGAGGATTTTTAAGGAGGAAAATTATTATGGCAAAAAGAGGTGGCTTCCCAGGAGGAATGGGAATGGGCAATATGAACAATCTGATGAAACAGGCCCAGAAAATGCAGAAGCAGATGGAAGAGAATCAGAAGGCTCTGGAGGAGAAGGAATTCAAGGCGGCAGCCGGCGGTGGTGCGGTAGAGGTTACCGTATCCGGTAAAAAAGAGGTTCTCTCTGTAAAACTTCAGGAGGAGGTTGTGGATCCTGATGACATCGAGATGCTGGAGGATCTGATCGTTGCAGCTACAAATGAGGCTCTTCGCAAGGTTGAGCAGGAGACTTCTGCTGCCATGGCGAAACTGACCGGTGGAATGGGCGGTCTGGGAGGCTTCGGCTTTTAATGGAATATTACAGTAAGCATATCAGTAAGCTGATGGAAGAATTTTCCAGGCTTCCGGGTATTGGTCCAAAATCTGCACAGAGGCTGGCGTTCCATGTGATCAACATGCCTGAGGACAGAGTGGAGCAGCTGGCATCTGCAATTGTGGAGGCGAAGAAGAATATTCAGTACTGTAAAGTCTGTCATACACTTACAGATCAGGAGGTCTGTCCGATCTGCTCTGATCCTTCCAGAAATCATAAGCAGATCATGGTGGTGGAAAATTCCCGTGATCTTGCAGCTTATGAGAAAACAGACAAGTTTCAGGGGGTATACCATGTGCTTCATGGAGCTATTTCTCCCATGATGGGAGTTGGTCCGGATGATATCAAACTGAAGGAACTGATCCAGAGACTCCAGGGAGATGTGGACGAGGTGATTATAGCCACCAATTCCAGTCTGGAAGGAGAGACCACAGCAATGTACATCAGCAAACTGATCAAACCTACCGGTATTACTGTATCAAGAATTGCCAGCGGAGTTCCTGTGGGCGGTGATCTTGAATATATCGATGAGGTAACCCTTCTGCGTGCGCTGGAGGGCAGAGTGACATTGTAATAAATATGCAGGAACTGAAGGTAGAACAGTAAGCAAAGAATCAAGAATGCCTGTAGGTGTTCTTGATTCTTTGGTTTTCAATGTGTAAGCAGGCTATATGTACAGCTTCACTGATGCTGCGGGCATAAAACAGAACCATGTCCTGTACAGGTTTTGCTGCAAAGGCATTTTGGTGAACGACGGGTAATGTGATGAAGGAAATAAAAGTTTTCGAATCAGAGGAACAGCAGGAGAAACCGAAAGAGAAGCAGTCAGAGTGTCCTCCTGTGAAAAAGGAGGAGAAACAGCTGCAGGATTTTCGGGAGGATTCCGGAAAGAATCAGGAGCTGGAGGATCTGCGGAAGGCTTCTGAGAGGAATCAACAGAAAAGAAAACAGAATAATAGTCTTTTGGAAGATGAAAAACTGCTGAAACTGGAGTCTGCGCTGGAGAATACCATACAACAGCTGGCTGATTTCGAAGAAAAACAGTCATCGCAGCCGGGAGTTTCTGACGGGATTATGACAGATGGTGTTCCGGATCAGGAGTATTCAGAATTTGCGGATGAGGAGGAAGGCTGGAGCTTTTTCGGAAGAAAGAAAAAAGAAAAAAATGCTGAGGGCAATACAACTGGCCCGGGTTCTCATGAGAGAGAAAATGAAGGATCTGGTTCTTCGGAAGTGGAATATGAAAATGATGAGGATCCTGATACTGACTATGAGTATTCTGATATAGAGGATGAGGAACTGGAGTCTGAAGAGTTTTCTGGTGATGCAGAAGGTGCAGATGACGAAGATGAAGATGATCTGGGAGATGTATATTATCTTCAGTCTGCTGCCTACAGAAGAAGGGCGAAAAGGACCCTTACCTATGAGCAGAGAGAAGCCAGACGAAAAGCGCGGATTGCTGCTTTCTGGGATTTTGCAGACAGAAAGAGAAAACAGATCCGCTGGGGAGTGATTGGTGTTCTGGTATTGATTGCGGCAACGGTTACATCATTTGTGGTAAAGAACTGGACCTATCATTCTGTGAAGGAGCTGGTTTATTCGGATAAAGAGGATACCCTTTCTGTTTCCTATGAGAATATTAACGGTAAGATTTTGAAATATGGTGTGGACAGCGCCATGCTGGTGGACCACGGCAACACCATGCTTTGGACTGTCTCCTATGATATGAACGCGCCCTCGGTAGTGCTGTGCGGAGAAACCTTTGCGGTATACGACAGTAAAGGTACCAGTATTATCATCTGCAATGAATTGGGGCAGATTGGAGCTGTGGCAACAGATATGCCGGTGGTAAAGGTGAAGATATCAAAACAGGGTACTGTGGCGGCAATCCTGGAGGATGGGCAGAAAACCTGGATCAAATGCTACAAAAAGGATGGATCAGAGATAGCGACGCTGAAGACCACTTTTACAAACCCTGGCTATCCAATGGATATTGCCCTCTCTGCAGATGGCAGCCTCATGGCGGTGAATTATCTATATCTGGATAATGGCACTCCTGTTTCCAGGGTAGCATTTTACAATTTCGGAACAGTGGGACAGAATCAGAAGGACAATCTTGTGGCCCAGACAGAATACAGGGACAGAATCCTTCCGGAGGCGGAATATCTGGATGGAAAAAACTGTGTTGTATTCAGGGAGGATGGCTTTTCGGTCTTTACAGGAAGTCAGATTCCTATGGAGAGTGTAAAGGTTGAGGTTGAGCAGAGTATTGTTAGTACCTTCTATGATTCGGAATATATAGGTCTTGTACTTCGGAATCGTAATTCCGAGATGGACTATCTGATCTGTGTTTACAATAAACGCGGCAGGGAGATTCTACGGAAGGAGACGGATTTTCATTATCAATCCATTGATTTTAACGGGAATCAGATTCTGCTTTCTTCCAGAGATGAATTCTGCGTCTATAATCTGCAGGGAGTAGAACAATACAGGGATTCACTGGAGATTCCTGCCAGAGTGTTTAAGGGATTTGGAAGAAATAAATTTATCTATGTATCGGAAGATGTTTTTCGCATTGTACAGATCAGCTGATGATTCAAGTCGACGCTCGCGGAGACTTGGCGCGCGATTCTGGTCAGCTTTAGCTGACATCTTCCTATCAGAACCGGAAGGGGACAGAGGCGAGACAGAGCTTCTGCCCTCTTTTTTGCGCGAACAACAAGCTGAAGTCCGTGCTTGCACGAGGACCAGGCGACTGCTGTGATAGCTTGAGAAACTCATAAAGCGTGTTTCTTAAAGTTTAACTATAAAAAATGTAAAAAGATTGTTGACATACGGTAAGAAGGGTGCTATATTTAAATAGCTGTCGCGGTGATGAGTTACAAAAACCGCAAAGCAAAGAAAAATTAAAAAAGTTGTTGACAAACAGCTTGAGATGTGATAATCTAAACGAGCTGTGAACAACAGCAACGAACATTGATAACTGAACAGTAAAACACATCCTCGAAAATTCAAAATGAAAAGTGAGAAAACACTTTAAAACATTCTTGAATGATCGAAAGATCCTTTAAAACAGTAATAGGATAGAAATTAGCTAGAAGTTGATTTTGATCCTGGAACAAACACATCTTTAATGAGAGTTTGATCCTGGCTCAGGATGAACGCTGGCGGCGTGCTTAACACA
>JAUNCZ010000059.1 GCA_030526405.1 Lachnospiraceae bacterium
TCTGCAGAGCAGATGACACTGAGTTCCGAAGGAACGAAGTGACGGCTTTTAGAAATGCTTGCATGAGAAGTATTTGCGAAGCAGAAGGCACTGAGTGTCGAAGACACGAAGTGACCGACTGAGAAAGCGGAAAAAGCCATGCAAGTGCGGTTAGTTCAAACATGAGAATAGATGTTGAAAAATGTGTGCGGTTTTGAAGGTATGTGAAAAAGATCGGTGGATAACCGGTCTTTTTTCTTTTTCTTAAAAACTGATCCGGAGCAATATATGTCAGTAGATTACGGAAGGATTTCTTTTCAGAATTCCTTTATTAAAAAATAATAATTTCATTTCAAGCCCCATGGTATAATACTATCATTATCTGATAGTAAGGAGGAATACCATGGGCCTTTTTTCTATGCTGAAACAAAAGGGAAATACCCTGAATCTGAAGAATGATATTATTGCAGGAATCATTGTTGCACTGGTGTCCATTCCCATTTCCATGGGCTATGCCCAGATCGCAGGACTTCCAGTGATTTATGGTCTGTATGGATCCCTGCTGCCTATTCTGTTCTATGGAATTCTGACCACCTCACCGCAGTTTGTTGTGGGAGTGGATGCCATGCCGGCGGCCATGGTGGGCGCCATGCTCTCAGAGCTGGGAATTGCTGCTGGATCCGAGGAAGCCCTGGGTGTGGTGCCTTTGATGGCCTGGCTTACGGCAGGGTGGTTCCTTGTTTTTTATCTGATCAGGGCCGGCCGGATTGTGAAATATATCTCCACCCCGGTGATGGGTGGCTTTATTTCCGGTGTAGGTATTACCATTATCATGATGCAGATTCCAAAGCTTTTCGGGGGAAATGCGGGAACTGGGGAATTGTTTCCTCTTCTGGGAAATATTCTGACACAGCTGCCGGAATTTCATCCTCTTTCTGCTGGCCTGGGATTCGGAACGGTATTTCTTCTGCTGCTATGCAAAAAACTGATTCCAAAAGTGCCAATGACTGTGATCATGATGGGAATCGGTGCCGCTCTTCAGGTAATCTTTCATCTGGATTCCTATGGAGTAAAGCTGCTTCCCGAGGTGACGGGAGGACTCCCGAGACTGGTGACTCCTTCTTTTGAGTATCTGAGGACAGAACCGGCACTGCTTTTACTGGAGTCCTTGAGTATTGCAGCGGTGATCATGGCCCAGACCCTTCTGGCAACAGGGAATTATGCGTCGAAGTACAATGATATAGTGGATAACAATAAAGAAATGCTGGCCTATGCAGCCATGAATGCTGCAGGTGGAGCAGTAGGTTGTTGCCCCATCAATGGTTCGGTATCAAGAAGCGGAATAGCGGATTCCTTTGGAGCCCGTTCGCAGATCATGTCCCTGACTGCTTCAGGAACCATGCTTCTGGTACTGTTATTTGGAACGCCTTTTCTGAAATATCTGCCGGTGCCCATTCTGACTGGCATCGTGATGACAGCACTGATCGGAATCATAGAGTTTGATCTCCAGAGACGATTATGGCAGGCCAGCAGAAGTGAGTGGATGATCTTTATGATGTCTCTGTTGGGAGTGCTGCTGTTTGGAACGGTAAACGGTGTAATGATCGGTTGTGTTCTGTCTTTTGCAGAGGTGGCAATCCGGGCAACTGCTCCGCCCACAGCATTTGTGGGACGGATTCCCGGACAGGGCAACTTTTATCCCCTGGGAAGAAACAGCAGGGCAAGGGAGATTGAGCATGCCATTATCTATCGGTTCAGCGGAAACCTGTTTTTTGCTAATATCGATCGATTCCAGCAGGATATCATGAATGCCATTCAGGAGGATACCAGAGTGGTGGTTGTGGATGCCAGAGGAATCGGAAATATTGATATTACTGCCACGGACCGGCTGGTAAGTCTTCACCGAAATCTGAAGAATAAGGGAATTGCCTTTTATATTACAGAGCATGACGGCTCCCTCAATGATCAGCTGCGGATTCTGGGAGCGGAGTGCCTTCTGGAGGCCGGGGCCATTCGCAGAACCATTACGCTGGCTCTGCAGGATGTGGGAATTGAAAAGCCCTATCGATTGAAAATGCAGGAAGAAGGCATTTCCGGCAGGAAGGAATTCAAAGAGGCCGGAAATGAGCAGACTCTGGCGGAACTGGAGTGGATTTTCGGCAGTCGGGTAGAGGAATATGTGGAAAAACTGGCGGAGGAAGCTGTTAAGGAGCTGACAGAAAAGCCGGATTATCTGAATCAGAGGCATCTCAGCACCAGATGGGGACATCTGAATCCATTTGATGAGAATGAATTTCTTGAGGAGCTGGAGGTACGTCTGGAGGAAATGCTGCTGGAGGGCAAGCTGAGCAGGGAACAGATCAGAGAGCTGGAGCAGAGAGTGGAGGACAGACGTCTGGAGGCAGAGAAAAAGCTGCAGGAAATCGATCCAAGGGCTCTACACCGTCTTCGTCTTCACAGAGAGCAGCTGCATCTGCATCTGAGAGAAAAGCATCCTGAGGAATTTGCCCGTATGCAGGAGCTTCAGAAAAGACGGTATGAGAGGCTGAAGCAGCATAATCCTGCCCTGGCAGAAAAAATCAGCGAGATGCACAGAAAAGTCCATCCGGATGAAAAAAAGGAGTAAAAGAAAAATGGATGATCGTTTAAGAAAACAGATTGATTTTATCCTCGAAATTGATAAGGAGAAGAATATTTTGCGGCAGACCCATCTCTCCGGTCACGGCCGCCGGGAAAATGATGCCGAGCATGCCTGGCACATGGCCATCATGGCCTATCTGCTCCAGGAGTATTCCAATGAGCCGGTGGATATCGGCAGGGTAATGCTGATGTGTCTGATCCATGATGTGGTGGAGATTGATGCGGGAGATACCTATGCCTACGACAGTGAGGGACTCAGCACCCAGAAGGAGAGGGAGGAGGCTGCAAAGGAGAGGATCTATTCCCTGCTGCCGCAGGATCAGAAGGAGCTTCTGGTGAGCATTTTCGATGAATTTGAGGAAAATCAGACGGAAGAAGCAAAATTTGCCCATGCCATGGACAATTTCCAGCCACTGCTGCTGAATAACAGCAACAATGGAGGGGACTGGAGGGAGCACGGAGTCTGCGCTTCTCAGGTTTATGGACGTCAGTCCAGGACAAAACAGGGTTCTGAGAAGATCTATCAGGTGACAGATCAGATTCTGAAGGAGAATATTGCAAAGGGAAATATCAAAGAGGACAGAGCATAACGGAGTAAAAGTGTGCATCCGTGTTTAGGATTAGCAGGAAAGCTGAGTAATTACAGTTTAGATTTTCCGTGGACAAAAGTAGAAAAATAAGGGGTAAACAGGAATAGAATGGAATATATCGAAAAAACAGAACGAAAATCCCTGGGGGCAAAAACAGAGGATAAGCTGATGAATTATATTCTGAAGGAATCCATCCTTCCGGGGCAGAAGATTCCCAATGAATTTGAACTGGCAGAGCGGTTTGGAGTGGGCAGAAGTACCATCCGAGAGGCGGTAAAGGGTCTGGTATCCAGAGGTATTCTGGAGGTGAGGCGTGGTTCAGGCACCTATGTGATCAATACAAGTCCTCTGGATCAGGACCCTCTGGGGTTTGGAAAAATCGAGGATAAGTACCGACTGGCACTGGATCTGTTTGATGTACGTCTTATGATTGAGCCGGAGATTGCCGCGCTGGCCTGCAGACATGCCACGGAGGAGGATCTTGCCAGGCTGAAAAAACTGTGTAAGGAGACGGAGGCGCTGTATCTCAGTGGCAGAAATCATATCAGCAAGGATATTGAGTTCCATAAGTGCATTGCCCAGTGCAGCAAAAATCAGGTGGTGGAGATCCTGATTCCTGTTATTAATACTGCAGTAATGACCTTTGCCAGCATCACCCACAGAATGCTGAAGGAGGAAACCATTGACACTCACCGCGCCATTCTCAAAGCGATTACAGAACGTGATATGGTGGGAGCGAAGTGTGCCATGACCATGCATCTGACCTATAATCGTCAGGCCATTATTAAGATATTGGAAGAAAACGTATGATGTATTTCAGGGTGCAGAGTACGACTTGTTTTTGAATATGGATATATTGACGAAAAAAGTACAGGTATAAGTAAAGATACCTGTACTTTTTTTGTGCTAAAAATCGAATCCAAAATAAATACATCAGATGTATTGAAAGAAAAACAGGGATTTATATAATAAAACCAAGATAACATAAGACGTCAGATGTTATGGAAGGTATTTATTAAAGTAAAAAAGGAAATTCAGGGAGGTTTTGTTGAATGTCGAACACAACTGTAGCTTTAGACCCCACCCGCCTTGTACTGGCGGCGCTGATCGGCCTGGCGATTCTGCTGGTTCTGATCATTAAATTCAAAATTCAGGCAATGGTATCCATCCTTGTGGGTGCTATTACAATCGGTCTCATTGCAGGAATGCCATTTGCAGATATTATTACTGCCGTAAATGACGGTATAGGAAACACGTTAAAGGGAATTGCTCTTCTGGTGGGTCTGGGATCCATGTTTGGTGCGATTCTTGAAACCTCAGGCGGTGCCCAGACACTGGCCGTTACGATGGTCAGACGTTTTGGCGATAAGAAAGCTGCCTGGGCCCTTGGAATTACAGGTCTTGTCATTGCCATGCCTGTATTCTTCGATGCCGGTCTGATCATTCTGATTCCGCTGGCATTTTCACTGGCAAAAAGAACAAAACGTTCTTCCCTCTTTTATGTAATTCCGCTGCTGGCAGGACTTGCTGTAGGACATGCATTTATTCCTCCTACACCGGGACCGGTTCTGGTGGCAACCATGCTGAATGTGGAGCTGGGCTGGGTAATTCTGGTAGGCGCTTTATGTGGAGTTTTTGCAATGATCGTTGCGGGACCTGTATGGGGTTCCATCTGCGGAAATAAGCATTTTATCCCTGTACCTGATCATGTGGCTGAGCAGGCAGATATTGATGAATCAAAACTTCCAGGTTTCTGGATGATCGTGGGCATTATCCTGATTCCACTGGTTCTGATCATTCTGGACTCCATCGCAGGTGTTGTTCCTGCAATGAGCGGCATTGCCCCTGTATTAGGATTCTTTGGTGAGCCTTTCGTGGCTCTTCTGATTGCCACAATTGCAGCAATGATTCTGCTGGGCACAAGAAGAGGGTATAGCAGAGCGGAGCTGGAGAAAATCATGACAAAATCCCTGGAGCCAACAGGACTGATCCTTCTGGTAACAGCCTGCGGTGGTGTTCTTCGTTACATGCTCCAGTATTCCGGCCTTGGTGAGGTAATCGGAAATGCAGTCTCCTCAGCAAAACTTCCAATCGTGGTTGTGGCATTCGTCATCGCAGCTCTGGTTCGAATCTGTGTAGGTTCTGCAACTGTAGCCATGACCATGGCAGCTGGAATTGTGGCTGCACTGCCTGGTATTGCCGGCTTATCACCACTGTATCTTGCTTGCACAACTGCAGCAGTAGCAGGAGGAGCAACTGTCTGCTCCCACTTCAATGATTCCGGCTTCTGGCTGGTAAAATCCCTGGTGGGAATGGATGAAAAAACCACTTTAAAAACCTGGACCATTATGGAGACCCTTGTTGGTTCCACCGGATTTATCGTGGCACTGATCATTTCCTTCTTTGCGTAATGGACATGATGGAAAATAAGTAATAGAAACGGAGATACAACTATGACACTGAGAAGTCAGGAAATGAGAAAAATTGCTCCTGAACTGGATCCCCTCAGAATCGGAACCGGCTGGAAACCGGAGGATCTTTCTAAAACACAGGTAATGATTGAAAGTACCTTTGGTGACAGCCATCCGGGAAGTGGTCATCTGGATATCCTTGTGGAGGAGGTTCGCAAGGGAGTGGAGGAAGCAGGAGGCTTTGGTGCCCGTTATTTCTGCACAGATATCTGTGACGGAGAGAGCCAGGGAACAGATGGAATCAATTACAGCCTTGCCAGCCGTGAGATGATCGCAAACATGATTGAAATCCACGCCAATGCAACTCCCTTTGACGCAGGTGTATATCTGTCAAGCTGTGACAAGGGTCTGCCTGGAAATCTGATGGGCCTGGCCAGAGTGGATATTCCTTCCCTGGTGGTACCGGGAGGAACCATGAATGCGGGACCTGAGATGCTGACTCTGGAGCAGCTGGGTATGTACAGCGCAAAATTCCAGAGGGGCGAGATTGATCAGGAGAAGCTGGACTGGGCAAAATGCAATGCCTGTCCAAGCTGCGGTGCCTGCTCCTTCATCGGAACTGCCTCCACAATGCAGATCATGGCAGAGGCGCTTGGTCTGGCACTGCCGGGAAGTGCTCTTATGCCGGCCACCAGCCCGGATCTGCTGGCATTTGCAAGAAAAGCAGGAGCCCAGGCCGTGAAGCTGGCTTCCATGGAGCATATGTGCCCGTCGGATATTGTGACTGAAAAGAGTTTTGAGAATGCAATTCTGGTACATGCAGCAGTATCAGGAAGCACAAACTGTCTCCTGCATATTCCTGCCATCGCCCATGAGTTCGGAATTGAGATCTCCGGCGATACCTTTGACCGTCTGCACAGAAATGCCAGATATCTTCTGGATGTACGTCCTGCAGGAAGATGGCCTGCTGAGTGCTTCTATTATGCCGGCGGCGTACCTGCCATTATGGAGGAGATCCGTCAGCACCTGCATCTGGATGTGATGACAGTAACCGGAAAAACTCTGGGAGAGAATCTGGATGAATTAAAGGAGAATGGCTTCTATGAGCGCTGCGAAAAATGGCTGCAGGAGTTCAATGAGAGATACCAGGTATCCATTACAAAAGAGGATATCATCCGCCCCTATGACCAGGCCATCGGAACAGATGGAAGCATCGCTGTATTAAGAGGAAACCTTGCACCGGAGGGTGCTGTGATCAAGCATACTGCCTGTCCGAAGGAAATGTTCAGGGCTGTATTGAAGGCGAAGCCATTTGACAGTGAGGAAGAGTGTCTGGATGCTGTGCTGAACCACAAAGTTGAAAAGGGAGATGCAGTATTCATCCGCTACGAGGGTCCAAAGGGCAGCGGAATGCCGGAGATGTTCTACACATCAGAGGCCATCAGCAGCGATAAGGAGCTGGGCAGAAGTATTGCACTGATCACTGATGGAAGATTTTCCGGAGCATCCACCGGTCCTGTGATCGGACATTGCAGTCCGGAGGCTGTGGACGGAGGTCCAATCGCCCTGGTGGAGGAAGGAGATCTTATTGAGATTGATGTTCCGGAGCGAAAACTGAACATCATCGGAGTAAAGGGAGTGCACAAAACACCGGCTGAAATGGATGAGATTCTGGCGGAGCGTCGTAAAAACTGGAAACCAAGGGCACCGAAATACACAAAAGGTGTGCTGCGACTGTTCAGCAAATGTGCTGTCAGCCCAATGAAGGGTGCTTATCTGGATATTTAATGAAATCTAATGAACTGAAAGTTCATAAAGAATAGAGGAGATATGAAAATGAAAACACTGGAAGAAAGATTTTATGATTTTGCGGTAGTTCCTGTTGTGGTTCTGCATGATGCCAAGGATGCCCTTCCTCTGGCTGATGCTCTGGTAAAGGGAGGACTTCCCTGTGCAGAGGTTACCTTCCGTACAGAGGCAGCAGAGGAGTCTATCCGTCTGATGTGTGAGAAATATCCGGAGATGCTGGTGGGTGCAGGATCTGTACTGACTATTGATCAGGTGGATCGGGCTGTGAATGCCGGTGCAGCATTTATCGTAAGCCCGGGCTTTGATCCGGAGATCGTGGATTACTGCCTCAGCAAGAATATTGCCATCATCCCAGGCTGCATCACTCCTTCTGAGATTTCCCAGGCTGTTAAGAGAGGTCTTACCGCAGTGAAATTCTTCCCGGCAGAGCAGTCCGGAGGAGTGGCAATGCTGAAAGCCATGGCAGCACCTTTAACAATGGTACGTTTCATGCCTACCGGTGGAATCAGCATGGCGAATTTAAAAGAGTATCTCAGCTATGACAAGATCATCTGCTGCGGAGGCAGCTGGATGGTTAAGGACAGCATGATCAAGAACGGCGAGTTTGATAAGATTCAGCAGATGACCAGTGAGGCTGTTGCGCTGGCAAAGGAAATCAGAGGCTGAAAACTGTTGGAATAAATCTGTCTTCACAGGAGGAGGGAGGAGACTCCTTCCTGTGGAGACGGTCAGAATCAAAGTAAAGGAGAAACCATATGAATCTGAATGTAAGACCGGAAAAAGAGTGTAAGTTTGATGCGGTATCCCTTGGAGAAGTAATGCTCAGACTGGATCCGGGCGAGGGAAGAATCCGCACAGCAAGAAGTTTTCGTGCCTGGGAAGGCGGCGGAGAGTACAATGTAGTTCGAGGCTTAAGAAGATGCTTCGGCCTTCGAACAGGTGTGATCACAGCATTTGCAGACAATGAAGTGGGTATGCTTCTGGAGGATTTCATTCTGCAGGGCGGTGTTGATACATCCATGATCAAATGGATGAAAACAGACGGAATCGGCAGAGTGTGTCGAAATGGTCTGAATTTTACAGAGAGAGGCTTTGGAATCCGCGGTGCTGTGGGCTGCTCAGATCGAGCAAACACAGCAATTTCCAAGGCAACTCCGGAGGATTTTGATTTTGAGTATATCTTCGGAGAGCTGGGTGTTCGCTGGCTCCATACCGGCGGAATCTACGCTGCACTGTCAGAGCAGTCCTGTGAAACAGTGCTGGCAGCTATTAAAACAGCGAAAAAATACGGCACAATGGTATCCTATGATCTGAACTACAGACCATCCATGTGGAATGCCATCGGCGGTATTGAAAAAGCTCAGGAAGTTAATAAAGAGATCGCGAAGTATGTGGATGTCATGATTGGAAATGAGGAAGACTTCACTGCCTGCCTTGGTTTTGAGATCGAGGGCAACGACGAGAATCTGAAGGAGCTGAATCTGGATGGTTATAAGAAAATGATCAACCACGCAGCTTCTGTATATCCGAATTTCAAGGCAGTTGCCACCACCCTTCGCCAGGTGAAAACAGCCACAGTCAATGACTGGAGTGCAATCTGCTGGGCAGATGGAGAGATTTACCAGTCCAACCAGTACAAAGGTCTCGAGATCATGGACCGTGTAGGAGGTGGTGACTCCTTCGCATCAGGACTGATCTACGGTCTTATGACCACCGGTGATGCACAGAAGGCGGTAAACTACGGTGCGGCCCATGGCGCACTGGCAATGACCACACCAGGTGACACCACAATGGCCAGCAAAAAAGAGGTGGAGGCCATTATGAACGGTGCAGGAGCACGAGTAAAAAGATAAAACCAGACATTCGTTTTTTGTTACTATTAGATGCCAACTTATCATTTCTTCTTCTTTTTGGCGGCCCGGATCATTCCGGGCCGTCTTTTGCTGGTGTAACGAGCCAAAGTCCGGGCTTATACCAGACCCTGGCGACTGCCGCGGCGGCTTGAGACCCTGGCAAAGTGTGTTTCTCATGGTTCAGGAATAATATGGTTGAAATAACACGGGTTTTCCGATATAGTGAAGGAAATGAAACTGCACGAAGCAAAATCATAATAGAAAAGGAGATTGACATGGAGTACGAAGTAGTAATTCTGGAACTGGATGACGGAACAGAGGCTGAATTTGCCATTCTTGAAAACTTCCAGGTGGATGGAAAGAAATATGTTCTTCTTGGACTGGTAAAAGATGATGTGGTAACAGATGACGAAGAGGATATCCTGTTCATGAGAGATGAGACAGATGATACCTGTGGCGCTGAGGAGATTATTCTCACCATGATCGAGACTGATGAGGAGTACGATCACGTGGTAGATGAGTATGTGAAATCCTGTCAGGAGTAAAATGAACTGCTAAAAATCATAGGGGCGGAGTACTGGGATTCAGTGCTCCGCCCCTTTTTGGATGCAGATTTTTCGATGAAGTGAATGAAAAATATTATCGGCTCACTTTAACAGGATGGTGTGTACCTTTGTGTAAAAGTGTTATATAATGAACATTGTCTCACTGGTTTTTAGCAATAATGATCAGTGAACAATGATAAGAAAGGTAGAGGTAACACAAATGAAAAAACTTTTCAAAAGCCTTCCCTTCAGACTCCTTCTTGGAATCGTGATCGGAATCCTTCTTGGACAGTGCGTACCGGAGAGTGTTATGAAGATTATCGTAACTCTTCGCTACATCATGGGTCAGCTGATTACATTCTGCGTACCGCTGATCGTTATCGGATTTATTGCACCGTCCATCACAAATCTGGGCAAGAATGCATCCAGACTTCTTGGCTTTGCGGTTATCATCGCATATGCATCCTCTGTGGCGGCTGCTATCATGAGTACGCTGGCAGGATATGCGCTGATTCCACATCTGTCCATCGTAACAGATATCGAGGGACTGAAAGAGCTTCCGGCAGTAGTATTTGAGCTGAATATTCCTCAGATCATGCCTGTAATGAGTGCTCTGGTATTCAGTATCCTGATCGGACTTGCAGCAGCATGGACCAATGCAAAGACAACAGCAACTGTTCTTCAGGAGTTCCAGAACATTGTTCTGAAGGTGGTTCAGAACATCATCATTCCTGTTCTTCCATTCTTTATCTGCGCAACCTTCTGCGGATTAAGCTATGAGGGAACCATCACAAAACAGCTGCCTGCATTCCTTCAGATCATCCTGATCGTAATGGCTGGACACTACATCTGGCTGGCAGTTCTTTACCTGATCGCAGGTATCTACTCTGGTAAGAACCCAATCGAGGTTATCAAACATTACGGACCTGCATATCTGACCGCAGTAGGAACCATGTCCAGTGCAGCAACACTGGCAGTTGCTCTTGACTGTGCAGGTAAATCCAAGGTGCTGAGAAAAGATATGGTAAGCTTCGGTATTCCGCTGTTTGCTAATATCCATCTTTGCGGATCCGTTCTTACAGAGGTATTCTTCTGTATGACAATCTCCAAGATGCTGTATGGCTCCATCCCAGGCATTGGAACAATGATCCTGTTCTGTGTTCTTCTTGGTATCTTTGCAATCGGTGCCCCTGGTGTTCCTGGTGGTACTGTAATGGCATCCCTTGGACTGATCACAGGAATCCTTCTCTTTGACGATGCAGGAACAGCTCTGATGCTGGCTGTATTTGCTCTTCAGGACAGCTTCGGAACAGCATGTAACGTAACCGGTGACGGTGCACTGACTCTGATGCTGACAGGTTATGCAAAGAGAAAAGGACTTACAGAGGCTGAGACTGAGAAAACAGCAAGTCTGTAATCTGAGAAAACGGCAAGTTGTATTTTTTAAAATCTGAGAAACGGTAAGTCTGTATACTGTAATCTGCGGGAACAGAAACAAAATACACAAACATACGAAGACAGGTCGGCGTAGCCGGCCTGTTTTTGTGAATGGGAACTTGTGTCAATTTCTCGTTCGCAAAAACACAGATGCGCAAATGTACTTCGTTCCCTTTCTTTTCCTTTTGTTTGATTTACAACAGACACAGGAGCAGAAGTGTTGTACTCTGATACTATACAAGGAACAGAAAATCTGCTGGAAACCGGTGGATCGATGATATGGAGGTAAGCAGTATGATCAGACAGATAATTCGAATTGATGAAGAAAAATGTAATGGTTGTGGTATTTGTGCAACTGCCTGTCACGAGGGCGCCATTGATATTGTAGATGGAAAAGCAAAGCTGGTGAGAGAAAACTTCTGTGATGGCTTTGGCGATTGTCTTCCGGCATGTCCTGCAGGAGCCATTACCTTCGAACAGCGTGAGGCGCCGGCCTATGATGAGGAAGCAGTAAAAGCAAGTATGCAGGCAAAAGAGAAGTCTGCAGCAGAGAAGGCGGGATCTGCCACTGAATTGGGATCAGGACTGAAACTGGTATCTCCTGAGCCTGTATCCAGACTGCTTCAGTGGCCCTGCCAGATCCAGCTTTTGCCTGTGAAAGGGGCATTCTATGAACAGGCAGATATTCTGGTGGCAGCAGACTGCACTGCCTATGCCTATGCAAACATGCATGAAACTTTTATGAAGGGAAGAGTTACCATGATCGGCTGTCCAAAGCTGGATGCTGTAAATTATACAGGAAAGCTGACAGAGATTTTTTCGGAAAATGATATCAGATCAGTAACGCTGATCCGTATGGAGGTTCCCTGCTGCGGAGGGCTTCAGAGAGCGGTGGAAACAGCACTGGCAAACAGTGGGAAATCTGTTTCCTGCAGAGTGATTACTGTCTCACGAAATGGAAAACTGCTGTAAATATAAGATTCTGACGGGTTTCGGGATTTCTGTGAGGGAAAAGGTTCGTGATTTTTAAAATCCCGGACCTTTTTTGCGGTTTACAGAAACACTCTGCCATACTAAAATAAAACTATTCAGAGCTGAAGAAATCAGCAGCGGATCTGTTGACACAAGTGTGGTACAGAGGAAGATCTTCTTAAGGAGAAAGTGGAAAATGAGACAGGAAGAAGCCGTAAGGAAAATCAGCGAAAAGGCAGAAGCATATCTGGAGAGTCAGGTTACACTGCTGACAAGATTTGCAGAATTTGACAGTGAGACCCATTATCTGGAAGGGAACAGAAAAGCAGTAGATCTGGCGAAGGAATATCTGGCAGATCTGGATCCGGAGTTTGAAGAAATTACCTTTGAACAGGTGGGAACCCATCTTCTGGCAAGGATCAGACCGGAAAATCCAAAGGGAAGAATCATTTTGAATGCGCACCTGGATACTGTATTTCCTGTGGGATTTGCAGCGGAGAACCAGCCCCGTGTGGAGGGAGACTGGCTGTATGGACTGGGCGTTATTGACTGCAAGGGAGGTGTGGCGGTCAGCTGTTTCGCCCTGAAGATTCTGAAGGAGCTTGGTCTGCTTCCGGATGTGGAAATTGATATTCTTTATACCTGTGATGAGGAGCAGGGAAGTATGACAGGGCAGGATGTATTTGCCCGGATCGCACCTGGTGCGGATGCAGCATTTATCTTTGAGCCGGGAGATTATAAGGAGGCCGCTCCTGTTCCGGTGCTCACCAGCAGACAGGGAGTGATCCTTGGAAATCTGGATATCACAGGAGTGGAAGCCCATGCAGGCTGCGATTATTCCAAGGGCCGCAGTGCCAACCTTGAACTGGCCCACAAGATCCTGGAGCTGTACAGCTTCAATGATGATGAAAAGGGAATCTATTACAATGCAGCACCGGTCAGTGGCGGACGTCCAAATGGGGTTGTATCAGGCAGCGCAAATATGCAGTTCTGTGTAGCTGGAATTCCTGACTGGGAATCCTATCACCAGTGCGAGGAGAAGCTGGATCAGCTGGGATCACACAGTAATAATCCGGATATTCAGCTGGAGCTTTCCTATCGAATGCTGTTTCCGCCGCAGCTTCGCCTTGAGAAAACCGGTGAGATTTACGATATGGTGGAGCAGGCAGCAGAACTTCTGGGCGTGCAGGTGGAAGAGGCCGGTGTGAATCCAAATGGCGAAGATCTCTTTGCAGCTACAGATGCAAACTATTTTGCCAGCCATGGAATCCCTGCCCTGGATGGATTTGGCGTTATGGGAGTTGGTATGCATACTACGGAGGAGCGTGTGCATATTCCATCCATCAAAACAAAAACAGAACTGTTTGCGGTTTATCTCTATCTTCTGGGACAGAGTCTGTAAACTGTGGAAAATAAGGAGGAAAAACGATGGTACGAAAAACAAACAAGCGAGTTGCTGAAAATGTAAGGGGCGGTGTAGGAACAATTGAATTTTATGATATTGTTACAGCAGAGGAGTTGAATGGACACGGTTCCATGTATGCAGAGGTGCATATTAAGCCACACAGCACACTGGGCTTCCACGTCCATGAGACAAACACCGAGCCATATTACATCATCAGCGGAAAAGGAATCTTTGTGGACAATGATAAATCCCGCACTGAGGTGGGACCTGGGGATTGCTGTATTATTAAAGTAGGAGAGGGTCATGCTATGGAGAATCCTTATGACGAGGATCTGGTATTTATGGCACTGATCTACAATGCTTAAGTATGATCGGAAAGCGGAAAGAGGCATTTATCTGGGATCTGGACGGAACACTTCTGGATTCTTACGGTGAAATTGTTTCCAGCACTGTTCTTGCCTGCCAGGAACATGGCATTTTTCTGGATGAAAAGTATGTGCTGGATTATTCTATTCTGAAGTCAGGGAAGGAACTGATGGAGATGGAGTGCCATAAACATGGAGTTGCCTACGAGGACCTGTATCAGTCCTATCTTCGGCATCACCATGCAAAAACAGAAGAAATTGCTGCAGCACCCAATGCAGAAGCTATTCTGAGAGCATTGACGGAGCAGGGGATTCCCTGCTTCGTCTTTACCCACAGAGGAAAGTCTACTATGCCTGTTTTGAAGCGACTGAAGCTGGATTCCTATTTTACAGAAATCATTACAATGGAGGGAGCATTTCCAAGAAAGCCGGCACCAGATGGCAATCTGTATCTGGTGGAGAAATACGGACTGGATAAGGAATATACCTACTTTGTTGGGGATCGGCAGCTTGACATGGAGAGTGCTGAAAATGCAGGGTTGAAAAAGATTCTGTATATTCCGGACTACAGTGTTGCGAAACCATCAGGCAGGGAGGATTATGTGATCTCCGATTTTATGGAGATTCTGGAAATTCTGAAATGATTCCAGTTGAATACCCTTGAAACTCAGGATAATAAGCGGGAAGCCATGGTAAGTAAAGCGGACATTCGCAATCTGCTTTGTTGCTTGCTCATGAACCACTGCTGACTTCGTCAGTCCATCAGCAGGAGTTTTTACTCCTGCTGGAATATATAATAAGTGATAGAAATTACATGCAGGGTTCTATGGAACTCTGCATGTGTTGTATGGAGGTAAATATGGCAAAATATTGTATCGAATGTGGTACCTTGCTGATTGAGAAAGAACTGGAAAACGAAGGACTTATCCCATTCTGCCCATCCTGTGGAGAATATCGTTTCCCCCAGTACAATGTGGCAGTCAGCATGATTACAAGAGATGAAAAAACAGGGAAGATCCTGTTGATTCAGCAGTATGGACGGCCCTTCTATATTCTGGTGGCAGGTTATGTGAATAGAGGAGAGATGGCGGAGCAGGCAGTGAAGAGGGAAATACTGGAAGAGACAGGGCTGCATGTCACCAGAATACGATTTAACAGAACCCGGTTCTTTGAGCCATCCAATACACTGATGTGCAATTTTACTGCCTATGTGGATAATGCAGAAGCAATTGCCGTAAACAGTGAAGTGGATGCTTACAGCTGGTTTACACCGGAGGAGGCACGAGAAAACATTCGCCATAACAGTCTGGCAGAGGAGTTTCTTGTTGCGTATCTGGATGAGGTGGAATAATCGAATTCTGGGCATATGAAAATACTGTAAAAAAGGCTAGATTTAAAGGAGCTGTCCATGACTTTCATTTCTATTCTTATGTTTATATTTGCAGGAATGCTACTTTTGGTGGCGATAATCCTATATAGTGGTGATACAGGTCTGATCAGAACCATCAATTATGTCAGGGTAAAGGATAAAAAGAAATATGCCAGATTTCTTGGGAAATCTATGGCCTTAACAGCTGTTGCACCATTGGTTGCCGGAATAGCGGGATTATTCCTGCCTGCTTTTGTTACTGCTGTAGTACTGATTGTTCTTACAATTGTGATACTGATTGTGATAGCCAGACAGTCTGACAGTCATTACAGATGAGACAGGCGAATACAAATGGATTACGAATGCCTGCTTTACTGATAGAAGAAGAACAGATCATGTACTAAGACTTCCCATACCCAAAATGGGCTTCGCACCTTGAAAATTCAATATTTCA
>JAUNCZ010000114.1 GCA_030526405.1 Lachnospiraceae bacterium
GATAGCCATGTCTCTCAAGTTCTCTGAGCGCGGAGAGAATAGCGTCGGGACCTTCTTTGCAGATCGCAGACAAGCCGCGAGTTGAAAACTTCCAGCCGTCGTTAAACGACAGCATTTTTGAGAGAAGACCGACTGCCTTGAGGGACAGGTTTTTGTCTCTTAGATGGAAGTTCGACATAACCGTGTAGTTACGGCTTTTGTTTACGCGGTAGACTGCCATGCGATCAGCTCTCCTTTGGTAAGAGAGCTGCAAGTTCATTCTGCTTTTTCATGTACTTGAGCCGAATGATTTCTTTGCCCTTTGGCGTGAAATATGTCTGTGATCCTGTGAACGAGAAGGTCACGAAATCACGGACGATGAATAAGCCCTCGTTGCTTTGCTTGTTGTACGGAAGAAGCTGACCAGAGGGAGATCGGAACAGGAATTTCTCTTTGAGAAGAAACTGGACGAATTTGCGCTCCGGGATTTTAAGCTCCTTCGCCGTCGTTCGGATATTGGTGCAGTCATCCGGATTGATGAAGGCATCAAAATAGTCTGCTTTGGGCTTCGCTTTGGATAACTCAGCTTCCAATGCCGTAGTGCGTCTTCTTTCTGCAAGAAGTGCGTCTGCAAACTCAAAGATGACAGCGGGATCATTTTGAATGCGCTGCAATAACGGCTCGGACAAATAACCTCCCGTCTTTCGGATGGCAGGGATGACCTCATGAGTGACCCAGCGTTTGAAGGCTTTGGCTTCGGGTTTTCGAGAGCTGAGAATAAGCGAGTAAAGGCCAGCTTCGTTTACAAAAGAGAGTTTGGATTTGCCGCTTGCAGCACTATCATTTGAAATGATAGTGGTAAATCTCTCGTCTTCTTCCAGTCGGCTAAGAGCTTGGGGAGCATTCTTGATCTCCAATGCTTTACACACATCAGAAGCGGCAAACCAAGGTTCGCCATCAATCAGCGTTATGCGGACTGCGCCAAACTGTTCATTCTGAAATACTTCAATTTTGTTCTCCATTTGATTTTTCCTTTCTGGCAGCAGTGCTGTATGTGTTTTCGTTTCGTGTTGATACGGGAACAAGGTAATAAGGGCATTCCTCAAAAACGCAGGACTGATATTTCCAATAAGGGCGATGGAATCTGCATGACCGGCATTCCGGGCAGATTCCATCGCAGCCGCTATCGTAGTGGTTATACGGCGTTTCTTTCATCAGTGCCTCAAACGCCAATGAGCATCCTTTCGGGTACATTTTGCTTACCTCCATTTTTGTGATAGAAATAGAAAAAGCCCCGTCATTGTTCTGCTACGCGCAGTGCAATAACGGGGCTTGCCATGTATTAAGTTTTTGCAGGAATTACAGAAAACTTACGGTTTACTGTTTGGACAAAATCAGCGAAACACCATTTGAAAGGGATATTATATCAAGCAACTGTGAATGCTGCGTGACATCATTCATCTCTCTGGTCAAGGAAGCTGCTTATCCAATTTTTTTAATTCTTTCAAGAAAGTCGAAACGAACAGTAGATGTCGCCAGGATTTTCTTTGTATGCCGCATGAGTATGGCGATATAAGAAACTCCGCAAGACCGATTTTAGGAATAATAAACTTTCCTGAAATTTTGAAGCCAACGAGCTTCTTGGCATTACACCAACGATAAATTGCTGTGCTGCTGTAACCGGTTATTTCCATTGTTTCCTCAACAGAAAGCAAATCACCATAAGAGGCAAGTTCTGTTCGTGTGTATTCTTCAAAGAGCTTTTTTTCATTCTCCGATAGACTACTCAACTCATATCTGAATGTATTTCGTGATCTCCGATAACCTGAACGATCTCGATACCAATGGTCCGGTGCGCCATATTTCTCAGGATGTATTTCACGGTCAATCAAATAAGTTATTACATCGTCGGTACGGATTGTGTACCGGCGTGTTTTTTTGCCAGTGTCCTTACAGGGGACTAATCCGTTTTGCAGAAGATGAAGGGCTGTTGCTTTGCTGATGTGAGCTATCCGATAGAACTGGTCTTTGGAGATCGTTTCAGGATAGGCTCTGCGGATAGCATCATATTTTTTCTCTGTTTCAGTCATGCTGATAACCACCTTTTTAGGTATTCGGTACAAGGTAGGTGTTATCTGCATTTATAGGGGTTTGTTCTCCCCTTGTTCTCCCCAAAATCCCTTTCAAAACTCGTTTTCTCCCCTGAATCGAGCAAAAGAGGGGATTCATTCGAACTCCTTTTATATCAAGGTTTTTGGGCGTTTGACACCCGAAAAGCCTTGATATTGCTAACTTTTTCGAAGTCCTTCATTGTCCGCTAAGTTCCACTATTTCCTCTAAAGTTCCAAAGCCTGACTATGACTCGAAAT
>JAUNCZ010000010.1 GCA_030526405.1 Lachnospiraceae bacterium
CTATTATGCCATACGTAGAGGACTAATTTATTAGTCGTTCAATGAAATCAGAAAGACTGTTGCTCAGGCAACAGTCTTTTTTTTCTGTTTTGCGGGTTCTTTCAGTCTTGTTTATTTTTTAGGGAAATGCTATACTGCACATTGGTATGTAAATACTGTTTGTTTTTGCCTGTTGTGCAGGTATTGGAGGAAGCATGGAAGACGAAGCAAAAGGCGTCAAGAAAAAATGGACAAAGGTTAAAATTTTCCAGACAGCGATGCTCTCTGTGATCGTTGTGGGACTGATCACGGCTGCATGTATTTACGGCTATTTTGTGAATTATTATTCCAGCCATTTTTATGAGGGCACCATGGTAAACGGACTTGATTTTTCGGATCTCACTGAGGAGCAGGGAGAAGCTCTGCTGCAGCAGAAGATCAATGAATGGGAGATCAAAGTGCTGGAGAGAGAGGGTGCATCAGAAATCATCAATGCAGAGCAGATCAGCATGACCTATGAGAACGACGGCTCTCTGAAGGATCTGTATATTGCCCAGCAGCCTCTTCTGTGGGGAATTCGTCTGTTTGGCGATAAAACCTATGATGTGCCATCGGGCTTTACCTATGATGAGGACGCGCTCCGTAGTCTGTTTGATGATTTTAAAGATGTTCGGGAATTTGTTCCTGTTAAGGATGCAGAGCTGGTTCAGAATGAGGATGGAACCTGGCGTATTGATCCTGAGGTGGTGGGAACTGAGATGAATCAGACTGCTGCCTACGAGGCTCTTCAGGAGGCTGTGGTTACACAGAAGGAAGAGCTGGATCTTGAGGAGTATTATAAGAATCCAAAGGTTTATGCAGAGGATGAGAAACTTGTGGATGAGATGGAGGAGCGAAATGTGATCTTCTCTCTTACCAGGGCTGTGATTTACGTTCAGTTTGGCAATGATCAGATCATCATTGACGAGAACATGCTCAGAGACTGGCTTGTTGAGGATAAGACTGAAAGGTACAGGATCGACGAGGAGAAGGTACGTCAGTTTGTTCAGGGCCTGTATGACACGTATAATGCAGGTCATGAGGGACAGCTGTTTAAAACCAAGAACGGAAAAGTGCTGACACTGGAGATTTTTGAGACTGAAGGCTGGAACATGGATGTGGAGAAGTCCTGTGAACGCTATCTCAAGGCCATCCAGGAGGGTTATCAGGGGGTTCTGGGACCTGTGATGACACGACTGGACGGAGAGGGCAATGATACAGGAAATCTGTACGTGGAAATCTCCGTGGATGAACAGATGATGTGGCTGATGGTGGATGGAGAACCGAAGGTGGAGACTCCTATTGTTACCGGTGGTGCAGATGAGCCAGATGCGTCGAATCTTCCGGTGGAGTATCTGATTGCAGAGTTTAACTCCCGCTCCACACCTACCAATGGAATCTGGACCATAAAGAAGAAACAGTCTCCTCATTTTATGAAGGGACCGATGCTTTCCAACGGCAGATATGAGTATACGCTGGACGTTACTTACTGGCTTCCATTTAATGATCTTATTGGAATCCATGATAATTATCAGCGTGTGGATTACGGTGGAACAATCTATCAGACCAGCGGATCCCACGGCTGTATCAACACACCATATGATGCTGTGGAGGAGATTTATAATACAGTTTCTCCTGGCACCATGGTCATTGTCTATGGTATGGACAAAGGCGAGGATGTGTTTGCCCCTAAACCGGAATCGGAAGAAGAACCGGAAGAGCAGGATCAGCAGCAGAAGATGACTGCTGAAGAGGCTGCTGAGGAGGCTGCCTGAAGTATTCAGATGGTTGGGACAGAACAGACAAAGACGCTTTCCTGTATGGAAGGCGTTTTTGTTTACGCGAGCAACGAGCCAAAGTCCGTGCTTGCACGGGACCTTGGCGACTGCCGCGATAACCTGAGAATTTGGCAAAGCATTTTTCTCATGGTTTACGCGAGCAACGAGCCAAAGTCCGTGCTTGCACGAGACCTTGGCGACTGCCGCGATAACCTGAGAATGAACGAAGAAACAGAAAGGATTCGAAAGAGATATGATACGAGCATGGAAGAAATTAAAAGTGAACAGCGGAGTGTTTCTTCTGTATGAACTGATGTTTCGAACTCTTCTGATTTTTCTGTTTACCACAGGATGCAGCAATCTGATTGAGTTTCTTCTGAATTTTCATGGTTATAGCTATGTGACACAGGGTAATTATGTGAAGTTTCTGATGCATCCAAGCTCTGCCATCGGGCTCTTGCTGTTCTGTTTACTGATTTTGTTTCTTATTCTGTATGAGTGCAGCGGACTGCTGCTGCTCTTTGATGCAGGGGATAAGGGAGTACGCCTTTCTCTGTCCCGGCTGCTCTTTCTGTCCTGGAACTATTCTATGAATATGCTGAGAAAGTATCCAGTGAAATGGATCTTCTATCTTCTTCTGTGCCTGCCGAATCTGTATCTCCATCTTCTGGCATGGGAGATGGAACGGGCTCGCTTTATTCATATTGTGGTGAAGGATATCTGTAAGAAGACGGGAATACCAAATTTTACAGGACTGATGGTGGTTTATTTTCTTGTTTCGGTAGTGTTTTCCACCGGCCTTCCCTTTCGAATCTTTGGCGGGGAAGAGGAATTTCTCCCTGGCCCCATTGCGTTTTCTGTCAGAAAGGGAAAACAGCTGAAGAATCTGTTTCAGACCATGTTCCTTCAGGCAAGGGTTTTTGTGGTGACAGAGCTTTGGTATCTGCTTTCCGTTGTGATCTGTGTCTTCTGTATCAGAAGATTTCGACCTGTTTACAGATATGTCTCTGATACCCTGTTTTATGGCAGTATTCTGAAGCTGTTCCTGGGCTTTCTCATCGGTTTCTTTGGCACCGTAACCATTCTGGGACATCTGTATCTGGTGTTTCGGGAACATCGGGAAGCCTGCATTTGCTGGGAGGAGGCAGAACCTCTTCAACGGGAGAGGACCATTACGGTAGTGGCTCTTCTTCTGACAGCTGCGCTTATGCTTCAGGAGGGTTCCTTGTTTTTTCCGGACACTTCGGATAGCCAGGATTATCTGGAAATCACCGCCCACAGAGGGGGAGCGAAATTTGCTCCGGAGAATACCATGGCTGCCATTCGCTATTCCATTGATACAAAAGCGGATTTTGCAGAAATCGATGTGCAGGAGACAAAGGATGGGGAAATTGTTCTGATGCACGATAACTGGCTGGGCAGAACTACAGGGAAACGAAAGTATATCTGGGATCTGGAATATAAGGACCTGCAGGAACTTGAAGCGGGAAGACATTTTTCCAGAGGCTTTGAAGGGGAACCCATCCCTACTCTTCGGGAGGTGATCCGTGAGTGTAAGGGCAAACTCCGACTGAATATTGAGATCAAGGCCAATGGACACAATGATGATATCGTGTCCAGGGTACTTCAGATCATTCGGGAGGAGGGATTTACCTCCCACTGTGTGATCACATCCATGGATTATCAGTTCCTGAGAGAGATTAAGGAGTTGTGTCCGGAGGTGATTACAGGGTATACTCTATCTATGGTGTACGGACGGGTTGAGGATATGGAGGCGGCTGACTTTTACAGCGTGAAGCATACCTTCGTAAATCGCCGTCTTGTTAACAGAGTCCATGAGATGGGTAAGAAGATCTGTGCATGGACAGTAAATAAACGTCCGCCGATCCGAAAGGTGATCGATGCAGGCGTGGACAATGTGATTACAGATGACCCGGAGCTGGTCCGTAAGGAGCTGATGGGGGAATATGATGTGATTCCGGGATTCATCTCCCTGATAAAATATATGATCCAGTAAGCAGGTTGGAAGACTTCTGGATCTGGAAGAGAGAGCGTTATGGGTAAAGTTTTAGATGCAATAACCGGGAAGCAGTTCCGGCAGAAGAACGGAAAGGGATATTTTGATTACAATCTGCTGGCAGTTGTAATTATTCTGATCTGCTTTGGATTGATCATGCTGTACAGTGCCAGTTCCTATGAGGGTCTTGTGAAGCATCAGACGGATGTGTTTTTTCTGAAAAGACAGGCCCTGATCTTTGCAGGCTCCATTGTGGGTGCCCTCCTTGTATCCTGGGTGGATTATCACTGGCTGGTTAAAGCCTCCGGAGTGATCTACTGGCTGGCATTTTTCCTGATGGCGCTGGTTCCCTTTATCGGAGTGGAGCACAACGGAGCGAAAAGATGGATTTCTCTGAAGGTGCTGGAGTTCCAGCCCTCTGAGGTGGCGAAGATTGCGGTGATCATCTGTATGTCATCCATGATCGTGGGTTTTGGAAAAAACATAACCAGAAAAAGAAATTTCTTTTTTATGCTGGGAGCGGTGCTGCTCCAGTTTCTGGGGGCTTATCTGCTGACGGATAACCTGAGTACAGCCATCATCATCTTTGGAATCGGTGCCCTTCTTATGCTGGTCTACTATCCCAATTCCAGGAATCTGTGGATCCACATTCTTGTGGTGATCGCTGTTGTGGTGGCAGTCCTTCTCTGGCTTAAGAATTATTATGTGATGCCACAGGATGCCGCCAGTTTCCGACTGGGACGAATTGTAAACTGGCTGGACAGAAAGAACAATCTGGATGGCGGCGGCTACCAGGTAATGCAGGGTCTGTATGCCATCGGTTCCGGAGGTCTGTTTGGAAAGGGACTTGGAAACAGTACACAGAAGATCATCCGCATTCCTGAGGCGCAGAATGATATGATCTTCTCCATTATCTGTGAGGAACTGGGACTTTTTGGAGCCATCCTTCTTCTGGTGCTTTTTGGATATCTGTTGTTCCGACTGTATTATATCGCCCAGAATGCCAGGGATCTCTACGGCTCTGTAATCGCCACGGGAGTTATGTTCCATCTGTCTTTGCAGATTATTCTGAATATGTGTGTTGTGCTGGATCTGATCCCCACAACAGGAATTTCCCTGCCCTTTGTCAGCTTTGGAGGTACTGCTATTGTTTTCCTGATGGGAGAGATCGGTGTATGTCTGAGCATCTCCCGGCAGATCCGTATTCCTGAGAAAAACAGAGGGAAAGATTCCTGACAGAAAAAAAACAGTTGACAAGAGCCCTTCAGATTATGAAAATAGATGTAAGAGTATTATGAAAACAGGAGAGATATTATGTTAGAACTTATTGCAAAAAAACTTGCTGAGCAGTTAAATGTTGATGAGAGTGGAATTACTCTTGAGACAACCTTCAAAGAGGATTTAGGAGCGGATTCTCTGGATCTTCTGGAGCTTGTTATGGGAATTGAGGAGGAGTACGGTGTAGAGATTCCGGCTGAGGAGCTGGAGGGACTCTCAACAGTGGGACTTTTCCTGGATTACATTACAAAAAAAGGAATTACACTGTAATTCTCTTGTGAACCTGACCGAAACAGGGGCGGCTGTCATCATTCTGTATGAATGGGGCAGCCGCCCCTGTTTTCAGATGCGAAAGGTTTGCACGGTAATTGACAGAATAGTGGCATAATGTCTGAAAATAATTGCCACACTCCACAGTTTGTGTTACAATATTAACAACCTGAAGCGGACGGTGCGGAAAAAAGATTGTCGCTTTAGCCAGTGAACTGCAGGAGGGGAGTTGGAAGCATTTCCTGCATGCAGAAGTATATATTGTATAGGAGGTTACGTATATGAGTGTGGAATATCTGAAATCCATTATTCAGAAGAGTCAGCGAATCGCTGTCCTTCTGGGACGGAATCCTGCCATGAATTCCGGTTGTGAGTTTTATAAGGAAGATTTTGATTATGATGTTGAAGAGAAGTACGGACGTTCATCAGAAGAGATTTTTTCCAGCAATTTCTATCACAACCGGCCCAGAGAGTTTTATGAGTTTTACCGTGAGGAGATCCTGAAAAAGCAGGGTGATCTGGATGAGGCCAATTACCTGATCAAAAGACTGCAGGATGCAGGAAAGCTGGAGGGCGTGATTACCAGAGGTTTCTTCAACAGGTGCAGAAGAGCTGGCGTTACCAAGGATGTCCAGCTGTATGGAAGCATCGATCTCAATCGCTGTCCTCGTTGTGGCAAGATCTTTGATTCCGGCTATATCCTTGCAACAACAGGAATTCCAAAATGTGATGTATGCAATATTCCGATTCATCCGGGTGTGGTTTTAAAGGGAGAGATGGTAGACAACTACAACATGACCATGGCGGCAGAGATTGTATCCAGAGCGGACTGTCTGCTGATCATCGGTACAAACATGAGCTCTCCTCTGATCTCAATGCTTCGCTACTTCGAGGGAGGAAAGGTGGCCCTGGTAAACAGTGAGCCCCACTTTGCCGACAGAAAAGCAGATTGTGTGTGCATTGGTGATTTTGCAGAGATTCTGCCAAAGGTGTTCTGATTTACGTGAGCAACGGACCAGAGTCGGTGCCGGAGCTTTGCAGGGTTGCGGTTTTGGCAGGGATGGAGTACAATAACCGAATAAAAAAGTGTGAAGAGCAATTTGTCAGGGCACGAATTGCTCTTCTTCCGTCTAAAGGGAAGAGAGAGGAATGGAGGTTTGGTTTGAAGGCAGCATACAATGAAGCACAGCTGACGGCAGTCAGACATAAGGAGGGCCCCATGCTGGTGCTGGCAGGACCTGGTTCAGGAAAGACTGCTGTGATCACCGGCAGAACCCATGCTCTTATTCGTGGAGGGGTGGATCCCGCCAGGATTCTTGTGGTGACCTTTACAAGGGCAGCGGCCGCGGAGATGAAGGAGCGCTTTTTGAAGAAGGAGGGGGTACAGGCAACGGCTGTGACCTTTGGAACCTTTCACGGAGTATTCTATGCTATCCTGAAATCTGTGTTCCGCATTGGAAGTGACAACATCCTTTCGGAGGAGGATAAAATCCGGCTGATGCGTCAGATCGTGGACCATTATTATAAATCAGGAGAGCAGGAGGCAGAACTGCCTTTGAATGTGATCCGTGAAATCGGGATGATCAAGAGCAAACGACTGGATCTGAAGCATTTTTATTCCGGTTCCCTTCCACAGGATGTGTTTCGGAAGGTATATCAGAGCTATGAGGAGTGGAAGCAGCAGCATCGGAAAATTGACTTTGATGATATTATGGAAAAATGCTACGAGCTTCTCACAAAAAGGAAGGATATTCTGCAGCGCTGGCAGGAGAAATTCACCTATATCCTGATTGATGAGTTTCAGGATATCAGTCCCATCCAGTATGAGATCGTAAAGCTGCTGGCGTACCCGGAGAATAATCTGTTTATTGTGGGGGATGACGACCAGTCCATCTATCGGTTCAGAGGTGCCAGTCCGGAGATCATGCTGGGGTTTCCAAAGGATTTTCCTGATGCGAAGCAGGTAACACTGAACAGAAATTATCGCTGTACACCCCAGATTCTGAATCTTGCGGGGGCTGTGATCGCTCATAATAAGAAACGGTTTCCAAAGGAGCTGAGGGCGGTTCGTGAGGATGGTGCCCCGGTGGTCTGCGAAACCTTTGACCATCCCGGAGCGGAGGCCCGGCATCTGGCAGAGGAGGTACGGAGACTGGCCTCTGATGGGGTTTCCTGGGGTCAGATGGCAGTGCTGGTGCGGACTAATCAGGGTTGCAGAACAGCGGTGGAGCAGATGATGGCCTACCAGATTCCCTTTTCCATCGGGGACACTCCCCCCTGTCTGTACGATCACTGGATCGCCCAGGATCTGATGGCATATTTCCGCCTTGCGGCGGGAGGAACTGCCCGGGGGGATTTTCTTCGCATCTACAATAAACCAAACCGGTATATCTCAAGAGATGCTCTTATGGATAAGCAGATTACCTTTGAGCTGCTGCATGATTATTACGAGGATAAGGATTGGATGTGTGACAGAATTGAGCAGCTGGAAACGGATCTGCGGGTGATCAGCCGCTTATCTCCCTACGGAGCACTGCAGTACATCAGAAATACGGTGGGTTATCAGGAGTATCTTCGGGATTATGCCCTCAGCAGAAAGATCAAGGTGGAGGAGCTTTTGCAGATTTACGATGAGCTCAGTGAAAGCGCCAGAAATTACAAAACTCTTTCCCAGTGGCAGGAGCATATGCAGGAATACCGGGAAAACCTTCAGCAGCAGAGAAGCAGGGAGAAGAATCCGGACAGTGTGATGATCTCCACCCTCCATGCATCCAAGGGTATGGAGTATGATGTGGTATTTATTCTGGATATCAACGAGGGTGTGATTCCCTATCAGAAGGCGGTGCTGGATGCAGATCTGGAGGAGGAACGCCGGATGTTTTATGTGGGTATGACCAGAGCCAGAAAGAAGCTGTATCTGTACTCTGTCAGGGAGCGTTATGAGAAAAAGATGCTTCCATCGAGATTTCTCCAGGAAATGAAGGGGAAAAAGCGCTGAAGCCAGCCTTGTGGGATGGGATTTCACTGTGCTACAATAGTACGATAGCAGAAGAATGACGTTAAAGAACAAAATATTGATGGGCAACAAGTGACGACCCGTATAAGGATGACCACAGATTTCAGAAGAACAGGAGGTTGTGTATGGTTTGCAAAGAAGCAGAAAATCTGATTCCCCAGTATCTGGATGACTCCATGGATAAGGACACCCTTCTGGAGTTTATGTCACATATACGAGAGTGCAGGGAGTGTTATCATGAGCTTGATACCTTTTTTATGGTAGAAAAGGCCATGGAGACTCTGAAAAAGGAGGAGGACCAGTCCTTTGACCTTTCAGAGATACTGTATCAGGATCTGAACAGAAGATGGCTGATGATCTCCCGTCATGAAACACAGCAGCAGCTGACTATCTTTTATCTGATCATTGCAGTGATCTGTGTAATCTGGATGGTATTGGACCTGTATGGCATCATTTCGCTGTCCTATCTTTTATGAAAGTAGAGGAATGAAAATGAGGGAAAAATTATTGCTGGTGGATGGCCACAGCATACTGAACAGGGCATTTTTCGGTCTGCCTGATCTGACGAATTCAGAGGGACTGCACACCAATGCAGTCTACGGCTTTCTGAATATGCTCTTCAGAATACTTGACGAGGAGAAGCCGGAGTATCTGACGGTGGCATTTGACCTGCATGCTCCCACCTTCCGTCATAAGATGTACGATGCCTATAAGGGCACAAGAAAGCCCATGGATCCATCTCTGCGGGAGCAGGTGCCTCTGATGAAGGAGGTGCTGGGCACAATGGGAATTCCCATCTGCACAAAAGAGGGTTACGAGGCGGATGACGTGATTGGTACTCTGGCCAGAAAGGCAGAGGAGAAGGGGCTGGATGTAACGGTATTTTCCGGTGATCGTGACCTGCTCCAGCTGGCAACAGACAGGGTGCAGATCCGTATTCCAAAAACCAAAGGCGGAAAGACCACTATTGAAAACTATTATGCGAAGGATGTTCTGGAGGCTTATCAGCTTCAGCCGAAACAGATCATCGATCTGAAGGGCCTCATGGGAGATTCCTCTGATAATATTCCGGGTCTTCCCGGTGTGGGTGAAAAAACAGCCACAAAGATCCTGCTGGCCTATGGTTCTGTGGAAAATGCCTATGCCCATGTGGAGGAGATCAAGCCTAAGAAGGCAATGGAGGCTCTCAGGGATCACTATGATCTGGCAGAACTTTCCAAGACCCTTGCCACCATCAATACAGACAGCCCTGTGGACTGGGATTATGAGGCTGCAAGACTTGGCAATCTGTATACCCCGGAGGCCTATGAATGCTTCAGACGTCTTGATTTCAAGAATCTGCTGAGCCGTTTTGATGAGAGTAACCGTCAGCTGGAGCTGCCGAAGGTACGGACGATTTCCGATTTTTCAGAGGCGGATGCCATCCTGAAACATGCCTGTCAGGCATCTGCTCTTGGTCTGCATCTTCTGGAGGACGGAAAGCAGGTTTATGGACTGGCCCTGGCAGGGGAAGAATTGGTCTATATTCCGGCGGAGGGCTTTATTACGGAGAGTTTTCTTACCGGAGCGGTGCAGGAGCTGCTGAACAGTCCTGTTCCTGTCAGTGTCTTTGCCCTGAAGCCGGTGCTGAAATGGGCACCTGCAGAGCTGAGGGACAGCTGGTTTGACACCCATCTGGCAGCTTACCTTCTGAATCCGCTGAAATCTGTTTACACCTATGATGATATTGCCAAGGAGTACTCGGGACAGGTGATTCCTGCTGCGGAGGAGCTCTTTGGAGGCAAGAAGCAGCCCGCTGTGGAGAAGATGACAGAGGAGCAGAAGGCACAGCTGGCAGGTTTTTATGCCCTTTCAGCCCATGCATCCAGAGCACAGCTGGAGGAGTCCCTTCGGGAAAGTGGAATGGAGCAGCTGTATCGCAGTATTGAGATGCCCCTGATCCTCACTATCTGTGGAATGGAGAAGGAGGGCGTTCTCATCAGAAAAGAGGAGCTGCAGACCTATGGAGAAAATCTCCAGGGACGGATTCTGGAGCTGGAGCAGGAGATCTATCAGCTGGCAGGAGAGGAATTCAATATCCTTTCACCAAAGCAGCTGGGAGTGATTCTCTTTGAAAAGCTGGGACTGCCCGGTGGCAAGAAGACAAAGACCGGCTATTCCACTGCAGCAGATATTCTGGAGAAACTGGCTCCTGAGGCACCGATTGTTGCATCTATTCTGGAATATCGTCAGTTGACAAAGCTGAAATCTACCTATGCAGAGGGCCTGCGGGCATTTATCGATGAGGACGGCCGCATTCGCTCCACCTTCCATCAGACCATCACTGCCACAGGACGTTTAAGCAGTGCGGACCCCAACCTGCAGAATATTCCGGTGAGAATGGAGCTGGGACGCCAGATCAGAAAGGTCTTTGTTCCAAGGGAGGGCTGTGTGTTTGTGGATGCGGACTACTCCCAGATTGAGCTGAGAATCCTTGCCCACATGTCCGGGGATGAGAAACTGATAAAGGCCTACAATGAGGCCAGTGATATCCATGCCATCACAGCATCTCAGGTATTCCATGTTCCTTATGAGGAGGTTACCCCTCTTCAGAGAAGAAATGCCAAGGCAGTCAATTTCGGAATTGTATACGGAATCAGCTCCTTTGGCTTAAGTCAGGACCTGAATGTGAGCCGTAAAGAGGCACAGGAGTATATCGACAGCTATTTTGAGACCTATCCCGGAATCAGGAAATTCCTGGATGAAACAGTGGCGGATGCCAGAGAAAAGGGCTGTGTTGTTACACTGTACGGAAGAAAACGACCCATGCCGGAGCTTTCATCAGGAAATTTCATGCAGAGGCAGTTCGGAGAGCGCGTTGCCATGAATGCACCGATTCAGGGAACTGCTGCGGACATTATGAAGATTGCCATGAACAGAGTGGCAGACCGTCTGAAACGGGAACAGCTTCAGGCGAAGCTGCTGCTGCAGGTGCACGATGAGCTTCTTATTGAAACTCCTGTGGAGGAAGAGGAGAAGGTGCGGGAGATCCTGAAGGAGGAAATGGTGCACGCCGCAGAGCTGTCCGTTCCTCTTGAGATTGACATGCATGCCGGAAACAACTGGTATGAGGCAAAATAACAGTTTTTAGAACGTATTGTTGAATGGATATGGGAGGATATGAAGATGTATGTATTTGGTATTACCGGAGAAGTTGGCTCCGGGAAAAGTACAGTGATCGAGTATCTGCAGCAGGTACATGGAGCAAGGGTGCTTCTGATGGATCTGCTGGGCCATGAGGTAATGGCCAGGGGCGGAATCTGTTACCAGGAGGTTCTTGACCTCTTTGGACCGGAATTTCTGAAAGAGGATGGAGAACTGGACAGAAAAGCCATTGGAAAAGTGGTATTTGCAGACCAGGAAAAGCTGGAAAAGCTGAATTCCATTGTACATCCAGCTGTTCGCATCAGAGTGGAACAGCTGGTGGAGGAGGCCAGACTCCAGGGGGCAGAGTTTATGTTTATGGAATCTGCTCTTCTTCTGGAAGAAAAATATGATGAAATGTGCGATGAATTGTGGTATGTTTATGCAAAAGAATCTGTGAGAAGAGAGAGACTGAAGGAATCAAGAGGCTATTCAGACGAAAAGATCGACCAGATGATCAGCAATCAGCAGTCAGAGGAGATGTTTCGTTCCAGAAGCAATTTTATCATTGATAACAGCCACAGTTTCGAATCTGCAAAAGCACAGATCGATGCAAGGATGAAACAATATGAAATTATGTAGTATAGCCAGCGGCAGCAGTGGAAACTGCATCTTCGCTGGCACTGAAAAAACAGGTATTTTGATCGATGCCGGTATCAGCGGCAAAAGAATAGAGGCAGGGTTGAATACCATTGACAGAAAAACTGCTGATATCGATGGGATTTTTGTGACCCATGAGCACATTGATCACATTGCCGGACTGGGAGTCATCGCCCGGAGATATGGGATTCCCATCTATACCACACCGGGAACCTATCAGGCTGTTCTGAACACAAAAAGTGTGGGAAAGATGCCGGAGGGATTATTTCATGCAGTTCAGCCGGATACGGAGGTGCAGGTGGGAGATCTGACGGTACACCCCTTCCGCATTTCCCATGATGCGGCGGATCCTCTGGGCTATCGTGTGGAAGCAGAGGGAAAAAAAGCAGCAGTGGCCACGGATCTTGGCTTTTACAATGAGTATATTACAGAACAGCTGAAGGGTCTGGATTGTCTGCTTCTGGAATCCAACCACGATGTGAGAATGCTGGAGGTGGGAAGTTATCCTTACTACCTGAAGAAAAGGATTCTGGGAAACAGAGGTCATCTGTCCAATGAGACAGCAGGGCGGCTGCTCTGTGAGGTGCTCCACGATCATATGAAGCATATCGTGCTGGGACATCTCAGCAGAGAGAATAATTATCCATCCCTGGCTTACGAAACCGTTTGTTCTGAGGTGACCATGGGAGATAATCCATGGAAATCCGGTGATTTTCACATCACAGTGGCAAAACGCGATGAGCCCGGAGAACTGCTGGAGTTTTAGAGCATAAAGCAGACAGGAAGATAACCATTACTTTGGAAAAGTGAAAACAGGTATAACGTCCGGAAAGGACTTAAGATTAAGTTATACAACAGGAGGAGTACTATGAAAAAAACAATTATCACCGTAGTTGGAAAGGACACAGTAGGTATCATCGCAAAAATCTGTAATTACCTTGCAGAGAATCAGGTAAACATTGAGGATATCTCCCAGACAATCATTCAGGGATACTTCAATATGATGATGGTTACAGACACAAGCAAAAGCGAGAAAAGCGCAGAGGAGCTTTCTTCAGACCTTAAAGCAATCGGAGAGGAGATCGGAGTGATCATCCGCTGCCAGCATGAGGACATCTTCAACATGATGCACAGAATCTGATTATTCTTTCTTTAAGGAGGCTTTTTTCATGATTAATATTTATGAGGTTAACGAGACAAACCAGATGATCGCCAACGAGAATCTGGATGTACGTACTATTACAATGGGTATCAGCCTGCTGGATTGTATTGATTCCAATCTGGATAAGCTGAACCGCAAGATCTACGACAAGATTACCACCTATGCAAGAAATCTTGTATCCACAGGAAAAGAGATCGAGGCCGAGTATGGTATTCCGATTGTTAACAAACGAATCTCTGTTACTCCAATCGCTCTGGTGGGTGGCGCTGCCTGCAAGACCCCGGAGGATTTCGTTACAATCGCACAGACTCTGGATCGTGCTGCGAAAGAAGTGGGAATCAACTTCCTTGGTGGATATTCTGCCCTGGTTTCCAAGGGAATGACAAAGGCAGATGAGCTGCTGATCCGTTCCATTCCTATGGCACTGGCTAAAACTGATTTTGTGTGCAGCTCTGTGAACGTAGGCTCCACTAAATGCGGTATCAATATGGATGCGGTAAAACTTCTCGGTGAGGTGATCAAGATGACTGCCGAGAACACAAAGGAGAATGACTGCCTTGGCTGTGCTAAGCTGGTGGTATTCTGTAATGCTCCGGATGACAACCCGTTCATGGCAGGTGCATTCCACGGTGTCACAGAGGCAGATGCCATCATCAACGTTGGTGTTTCCGGACCTGGTGTAGTAAAAGCAGCTCTTGAGAAGGTTAGAGGCGAGAACTTTGAGGTGCTCTGTGAGACCATCAAGAAAACAGCTTTCAAGGTAACACGTGTTGGACAGCTGGTGGCACAGGAGGCTTCCAGACGTCTCGGTGTTCCATTTGGTATCATTGACCTTTCTCTGGCTCCAACACCGGCTATCGGTGACTCTGTTGCAGAGATCCTGGAGGAGATCGGTCTTGAGTCTGTAGGTGCTCCTGGAACAACAGCAGCTCTGGCACTTCTGAACGATCAGGTGAAAAAGGGTGGTGTAATGGCATCCTCCTACGTAGGAGGCCTGTCTGGAGCATTTATCCCTGTCAGCGAGGATCAGGGAATGATCAACGCTGTCAATGCAGGTGCTCTTACTCTGGAGAAGCTGGAGGCTATGACCTGTGTATGCTCCGTTGGTTTGGATATGATCGCTATCCCGGGAGATACAAAGGCAACCACCATCTCCGGAATTATTGCAGATGAGATGGCCATCGGAATGATCAACCAGAAGACAACTGCGGTGCGTCTGATCCCTGTAATCGGCAAAAATGTAGGCGATACAGTAGAGTTCGGCGGCCTGCTGGGTTATGCACCGATCATGCCTGTAAATAACTTCTCCTGTGATGCATTTGTAAATCGTACAGGAAGAATCCCTGCACCAATCCACAGCTTTAAGAACTGATGGAAAAGGGGCTGTCGCAACAACCGTTGCGATGGCCCCTTTTTGGTGAAAAATGCGTATCCAAATGTATTTTTACTTCAGAACCAGCTTTCGACTGTATTCCGGAATAAAGGCTTCACCGGAATTTCTGCTGATCAGGGATTCGTAATACTGTGAAGCAAACAGCTCCTTTTCATATTGTCCGGATAGTGGATGGGTTCCGGGATTGGCGGTGATGGCGATGGGGCCATCCTTTGGAATACCGGAGAGAAGCCCTCCCTTTCTGGCAGAAAGGGACAGGCCCAGCATTCGGATCAGACGCTGTCCCGACGACAATGGTACCGGAGAAATGCCAGACTTACCCATCGGCTGGCTGGGTACCGAGATTTCAGCATCCTCCCAGGTGATTCCAAGGAGGATATGAAGCAGTGCTCTCTGCAGAGCAGTTCTTGTCTGATTCCTTGTCTGCAGAAGTTCAGCAAACTGGGTAAAACTTCGGAATTCCGGCCGGAGATTAATGATTCTGTTTGCCAGCTCCTGGCTGATATCCAGATAGGAGCACAGGGAGTCCGGTGATTCCTTCCATAACTGATAACGCAGCGCCTCAGAGACCTGATTTTCTAAAACGAAACGGTTCTTTGAGGCGTTTTCTTTGTACAGAGAAAAACACTGCTCCGGAACGGCGGTTTTTATGGATTCCTGAACCCCGGAGAAGCCTTTTTCTGCGATCTCCCGGCGGATGGCTGTGGCAGAGCTGAAGACACCCTCCAGCTGTTCTGCGTGATAGCCGCTGCCGGTGCGCTGCAGGGTTCTGGGCCGGATGCTGCTGTTCAGCTTTTTCAGAGCCAGAACATACTCCAGACCAAGGATATTGTTGGGTTTTTTTAAAAATTCTTCTATATATACGGGATTCTGAACAGCCTCCCTGGAATGGGAATCGGCATCTGTGGCGTTGGAGCGGAACGAATCAGAATCCATTGTTTTTGAAAGCAGATCGGGCCTGCTACAATATTCACCGAGGGCAGCAGATCGGGCAGCCGGGTAGGACAGCCCCTTTTTCAGATGCTCTTTCAGCAGATCCTGGTATTTCTCCGGCTCTTCCTTAAGGATATCTGCCAGAAGGGTGAAGGTTTCAAGGGCCCCCTCCTCGCTTCCGAACCACAGTTCATCCACTATTTCCAGACCATTTAATATAGAAACAGCCCCCTCGGCAAAGCGTTGGGCGCTGCCAGTGGCGAAGGCCAGGGGTAGTTCCAGTACCAGATCGGCACCACAGAGCAGGGCAGTCTCTGTGCGGACAAACTTGTCAAAAAGAGCAGGAGTGCCTCTCTGGACAAAATCTCCTGACATCAATATGATCAGAAAGTCAGCGTCAGAGCGTTTCTGTACCTCTGAAAGCTGATAGGCATGACCGTTATGAAATGGATTGTATTCTGTAATAATGGCAGCTGTTTTCATGAACAATACTCCTTTTATTCAGGTCGCCTCGGCGTACCTGGGCGAGACGCAGGTCAGCCTTGTGGAGCTCCTTCTGTGTGCGCCTCTGCCATGTTACATGATATTGTAGCAGAGACAGGTTTTTTTGTCGATGTGCAGACCGGGGTGTGAGCCGGATTTTTGTTTTATGAAAAAAGAGGTTTACAACTGTAGGAATCTATGGTATAGTCAGACGGTGTGAGGCCCTGATTCGGATTCTGGAGACTCCGACCGAGTCCTGATCAGTGGTGAAATTAATATTTAAGGAGGCAATCATAATGATCGCAAAAGAGAAAAAACAGGACATTATCAAAGAGTTCGCAAGATGTGAGGGTGACACAGGTTCACCAGAGGTACAGGTAGCTATCCTGACAGCACGTATCAAAGAGCTGACAGAGCATCTGAAAGAGAACCACAAAGATCATCATTCCCGTCGTGGTATGCTGAAAATGATCGGTAAAAGACGTGGTCTTCTTGACTACCTGAAAAAAACTGACATCAACAGATATCGTGCACTGATCGAGAAACTTGGAATCCGTAAATAATTCCGTTTATTCTGTGCAGACAATGGGGGCGGATTTCATAATCCGCCCCTTAATTTTGTTCTGAGATCATTGGTTCGGAGGTAATCGTACTTTACAGGTACGGTTACTGGCGAATCGGCAGCAAATTATGCCGATCCGGGCTGTGTTTCGATCCCGGGACCACTGAAAAGTACATCCGAAGAGGTGTATTTTTCAGTTGTTTCGGGCCGCAAGCCCGGGTTGTGTCAAGAAGAAGAGGAGAATACGAAATGGAAGTTATGAAAACATTTTCCACACCGATGGACAGTAGTTACAAAAGCTTTTCCATGGACCTTGCAGGCAGAAAACTGACTGTAGATGTAGGTCGCGTAGGAAAACAGGCAAATGGATGTGCATTCATGCACTATGGTGACACAACACTTCTGTGTACAGCAACAGCATCTGACAAACCAAGAGATGGTATTGATTTCTTCCCTCTGTCAGTAGAGTACGAGGAGAAACAGTACGCTGTTGGAAAAATCCCAGGTGGATTTAACAAGAGAGAGGGAAAAGCATCTGAGCATGCAATCCTTACCTCCCGTGTAATCGACCGTCCAATGCGTCCGCTGTTCCCAAAAGATTACAGAAATGACGTTACACTGAACAACATGGTTATGTCAGTAGATCCAGACTGCAATCCAGAGGTTGTAGCTATGCTGGGATCCTCCATCGCAACATGCATCTCTGATATCCCATTTGATGGTCCATGTGCAGCAACTCAGATCGGTATGATCGACGGTGAGCTCATTGTTAACCCAACACTGGCTCAGAACGCTGTATCTGACCTGAAACTGACTGTGGCATCTACCCGTGAGAAAGTTATCATGATCGAGGCTGGTGCTAACGAGGTAAAAGAGGACAAAATGATCGAGGCAATCTATCTGGCACACCAGGTAAACGGCGAGATCATCAACTTCATTGATACAATCGTAGCAGAGGTTGGAAAAGAGAAACACTCCTATGAGAGCTGTGCTATTCCAGAGGAGCTCTTTGCAGCAATCAAAGAGATCGTTCCTCCTGCAGAGATGGAAGTAGCTGTATTCACAGACGAGAAACAGGTAAGAGAGGAGAATATCCGTCAGATCACTGCTAAGCTGGAGGAGGCATTTGCAGAGAATGAGGAGTGGCTTGCTGTTCTCGGTGAGGCTATCTACCAGTACCAGAAGAAAACTGTTCGTAAGATGATCCTTGTAGATCAGAAACGTCCTGACGGACGTAAGATCAACCAGATCCGTCCTCTGGGCGCTGAGGTTGACCTGATCCCACGTGTACACGGATCCGCTATGTTCACCCGTGGACAGACACAGATCTGCAACGTATGTACTCTGGCTCCACTGTCTGAGTCTCAGAGACTGGATGGTCTTGATGAGAACGAGACTAAGAAACGTTATATGCATCACTACAACTTCCCAAGCTACTCTGTAGGTGAGACAAAACCATCCAGAGGACCGGGACGTCGTGAGATCGGACACGGAGCTCTCGCAGAGCGTGCCCTGATCCCTGTACTTCCAAGTGAGGCAGATTTCCCATACGCAATCCGTACTGTATCTGAGACCTTTGAGTCCAACGGATCCACATCTCAGGCATCCGTATGTTCTTCTTCTATGTCTCTGATGGCAGCAGGTGTTCCGATCAAGGCTCATGTAGCTGGTATCTCCTGCGGTCTTGTTACAGGCGCTACAGATGATGAGTACCTTGTACTGACAGATATCCAGGGTCTTGAGGACTTCTTCGGAGATATGGACTTCAAGGTAGCTGGTACACATGAGGGTATCACAGCAATCCAGATGGATATCAAGATCCACGGTCTTACAAGAAACATCGTTGAGGAGGCAATCGCTCGTTGTAAAGATGCTCGTGAGTACATCCTTACAGAGGTTCTTGAGAAATGCATCCCAGCTCCACGTGAGACAGTAAACGCATATGCTCCAAAGATCGTACAGATCCAGATCAACCCAGAGAAGATCGGTGATGTTGTAGGTCAGAGAGGAAAAACAATCAATGCCATCATCGATGAGACTGGCGTTAAGATCGATATCGATGATACAGGTGCAGTTTCTGTCTGCGGAACAGATCAGGCAATGATGGATAAGGCAATCAACTACATCAACATCATTACCACAGAGTTCAAAGAGGGACAGATCTTCACAGGTAAGGTTGTAAGCATCAAGGAGTTCGGTGCATTCATCGAGTTCGCTCCTGGAAAAGAGGGAATGGTTCACATCTCCAAGATCGCAAAAGAGAGAATCAACCACGTAGAGGATGTTCTCACACTGGGTGATGTTGTAAGAGTTGTATGTCTTGGAAAAGACAAGATGGGAAGAATCAGCTTCTCCATCAAGGACTGCCCAAAAGCGTAATCAGGTAAGGCAGGAAGGGGATGAATAATGTCCCGATACCGGACTGTGGCAGCACAGAAAGGATAAATCTGCCTGACAAAGAATAAATAATGGAAAAGACATCGGTGAGATCTGCCGGAAATGCAGACCGGCTGATGTCTTTTCTTTTTTAGAGGGAATCGTTTCCGGAAATTACCGGGATTTACCCGGACACTGGAAAGGTTATTTTTTCCAAAATAATATAGAATCGGAGGAATAAAGGATGGAAACAATCCGTATTCAGTATTTAAATGATGAGATTGAGAAACTGAAATATATCGATGGAAAATCAGACTGGATCGATCTGCGTGCCGCTGAGGATGTGGAGCTGAAAAAGGGAGAGTTCAGACTGATCCATCTGGGTGTAGCGATGCAGCTGCCGGAGGGCTATGAAGCTCACATTGTACCAAGAAGCAGCACCTTCAAGAACTTTGGTGTGATCCAGACCAACCATATGGGTGTCATTGATGAGACCTACTGTGGTCCAAATGACTGGTGGCGTATGCCGGTATATGCAGTGCGGGACACGGTGATCAGAAAGAACGAGCGTATCTGTCAGTTCAGAATCATGAAGCACCAGCCAATCATCCAGTTTGAAGAAGGAACACTGGATGGTCAGGACAGAGGCGGTTTTGGAAGCACAGGAACAAAATAATAAGAACTATGGGAAACACGTTTTGCGAGTTTCGCAAGTTATCGCGGCAGTGGCCAAGGTCACGTGCAAGCGCGGACGTTGGCTTGTTGCCTGCGTAAAAAAAGCAGATGCCAGGCTCTTTGAGCTGCATCTGCTTTTTTGCTTTAGTTTTCGTTGTTCTCCACGATTCCGTCCAGTGGATTCTCCTGGAAGCTGATCTGCTCCATCAGGTTATTGAATACATCAGCTGCTGCCATGTACTCATCATCGTCCTCGATGTTGTCCAGTTCAGGATCACCGTTCTCATTTTTCATGTAGCGGTACAGATATACCTCACCGTTTGCGCTTTCACCCTTCTCATCCAGTGGAAGGAGAGAAATGTACTCTTTTCCCTCTACCTCAAAGATATTCAGAACTGCACAGGTAACCTCTGTATCATCGTCCAGTGTCAGTGTAACAGTTGGGCTATCAGGATTGATGGCCTCGGTCTCGCAACCTCCGCAGGTATCGCAGTCGCTGGTGCATGCTGCAGATTCAGCACAGTTGTTTCTGATCTCGTCGCTCATTGTAAATTCCTCAACTTTCTTTCGTCGTTCACTGCAGCATATCTGGAATAATCTGTCAGCAAGAAGCCCACAGAGTGCCTCCTGTCCCAGGTAATGGGTGAAGGGGATGCTGCATATTGGTTATATAGTATCAGAGAACAGGGGAAATCGCAACCGGAATTCCTCTGTACATCTCTGTTCTGCTGCGAAGCTGTGAACGGAAAAAGACTTTACATCAACGCTTTAAGGGTGTAACATAGTAAAAGATTCTTATTTCGAAAGGAGTTTACTATAAAAATGGAAAAAGCAAATCTTGACTGGGGTAATATGGACTTCTCCTATAAACAGACTGCAGCACGTTTTGTTGCAAACTGGGAGAATGGTGTCTGGGATGAGGGACACATGACTGAGGATGCCAACATTGTGATCAACGAGTGTGCAGGTGTTCTTCAGTATGCACAGACCTGTTTTGAGGGACTGAAAGCATACACAACTGTTGATGGAAGAATCGTAGTATTCCGTCCTGACCTGAACGCAGCTCGTCTGAATGATTCCTGTGAGCGTCTCAGAATTCCAACACTTCCAGAGGGAATGTTCCTGAAATCTGTTGACGAGGTGGTTCGTGCTAATGCAGCTTTCGTTCCTCCATACGGAACAGGTGCTACACTGTACCTTCGTCCATTCATCTTCGGAAGCGGCCCTGTAATCGGTGTTAAACCAGCTCCAAGCTATCAGTATCGTCTGTTCTCCACACCTGTAGGACCATACTTCAAAGGCGGTGCTAAACCGATCACAATCCGTGTCTGCGACTACGACCGTGCAGCTCCAAACGGAACAGGCCATATCAAAGCCGGACTGAACTACGCAATGTCTCTGTATGCCATCGATGATGCACATGAGCAGGGCTTTGCAGAGAATATGTATCTGGATGCAGCTACAAGAACAAAAGTTGAGGAGACTGGCGGAGCAAACTTCCTGTTCGTAACAAAAGACGGAAAGGTTGTAACACCAAAATCCAACACAATCCTTCCATCCATCACACGTCGTTCTCTTATGTACGTTGCTAAAGAGATCCTTGGACTTGAGGCTGAGGAGAGAGAGGTTTACAAAGAGGAGCTTGCTGATTTCGCTGAGTGTGGACTTTGCGGTACTGCAGCAGTTATCTCTCCTGTTGGTAAGGTTGTAGATCACGGCAAAGAGATCTGCTTCCCTGCAGGAATGGAAGAGATGGGACCTGTGACAAAGAAACTGTACGAGACTCTGACAGGAATTCAGATGGGTACTGTTGAGGCACCAGAGGGATGGATCCACGAGATCAAATGTGATTGATCATAGCAGGTGATGGATTCTATTACCTGTAATAAATCAGGAAAAAGATTGATTTTTGCATCATTTGTTTGAATTGTCGAAAAAATTACCGGATGTAACGGAGAATTGATTGACAGTAAAATCCATGGAATGCTACAATGGAGACGTTAAGGGAGACTTTAACGTCTCTTTTTTGTGCGTGAGAAAAAACGAACAGGCGGAACAACAATGAGCAGTACAGAGAAAAAACAGCAGCAGAGGCAGAGCAGAATTCCTGTTCTGGAGATGGTAAGACAATTCAATGAGAGGAATCAGGGATATTTTTGTATTCCGGGACACCGATTTGAAAGAGGTGTGAATCCTGCGCTGCTGGAGCAGTACGGAGAGGGGCTGTTCCGTTATGATCTGACAGAAACCGACAATCTGGATGATCTTCATCATGCAGAGGGACCGATTCTGGAGGCACAGCAGCTGGCAGCGGAACTGTTTGGCAGTGAGAAATGCTTCTTTCTGGTGAACGGAACCACCTGCGGCAATGAAGCCATGATTCTGACGGCGGTGGGGCCGGGGGAGAAGATCCTGGTTCCGAGGAATGCTCACAAATCCGTCCTGATGGGATTGATTCTCAGCGGTGCTGTGCCTGTGTGGATCCAGCCCGATATGGAGGCGGAGTGGGGGACTGCCGGAGCGCTGTCTCCTGAGAGGGTGGAAGAGGCTCTGACAGAGCAGCCGGATATCAGGGCAGTATTTCTTGTGAGTCCCACCTATCATGGAATCTGCTCAGATATTGAAGAAATTTCAAGGGTCTGTCACAGCCATGGGGTTCCCCTTCTGGTGGATGAGGCCCACGGCTCTCACCTGTATTTTCATCAGGATTTTCCGAATGGAGCCATAAGAGCAGGGGCAGATGCCTGTGCCCAGAGCACCCATAAGACGCTGGGCAGTCTGACCCAGACCTCCATGCTGCACATGCAGGGAGAACTGCTGTGTCAGGAGAGGATGGATGAAAATCTGAAGCTGGTGATGAGTACCAGTCCCTCCTATGTGCTGATGGCAGCCATTGATGCCGCGAGACAGCAGATGGCAGTTCATGGGGAGGTGCTTCTTGGGGATGCCCTTGAAAAGGCGGAATTTCTGAAGCGTGAACTTAGCGGGATGTCTGGCTACCGGGTGCTGGAACGGCAGGGGCAGGACCCATTACGTGTTGTGATTTCCGGTGATCCCATGGGGATCAGCGGTGAACAACTGCAGCAGCTTCTGTATGAGAGGGGCAGCATCAGTCTGGAACTGGCAGATCCGGTATCCATCGTGCTGGTAATCACCTGGGGCAATACCCTGGAAGAGATCTCGCATCTGATTCGGGTATTGAAGGAGATTCAGGAGGAACATGGGGTGCTTTCGGGGAAAACAGCCTGCTATGCAGAGAAGCTGCCCTTTGGAAAAACAGTACTCACTCCGAGAGAGGCTTATTACAGAAAAAAAGAGTCCATTCCCCTGGAAGAGGCAGCAGGGCGCATTGCGGGAGAGCTGGTTGCACCCTATCCCCCGGGAATTCCTGTTCTTTGTCCAGGAGAGGAGATTTCAGAGGCACTGATCCACTATCTGAAGGACTGTGCCGGAAGAAGATGTGTGCTTCATGGTCCACAGGATGAAAGTCTGCGTACCATCCGTGTGCTGTGTGAGCAGTAAGAAACTCCCTGCAGAAGGAGAGAGTCAGAAAAGAGGAAACAGATTTGAAATATATATCATGGAACGTGAATGGCCTTCGGGCCTGTGTAACAAAAGGATTTCCTGATGTGGTGAAGCAGCTGGATGCAGATGCTTTCTGCATTCAGGAGAGCAAGCTCCAGGAGGGACAGATCCAGCTGGAACTTCCCGGGTATCATCAGTACTGGAATTATGCGGAGAAAAAGGGGTATTCCGGCACTGCGGTATTTACAAAGAAGGAACCACTTTCTGTGGTCAATGGCATTGGAATACCGGAACATGATCATGAGGGAAGGGTGATTACACTGGAATTCCAGGATCACTACCTTGTAACCGTATACACTCCCAATTCCCAGGATGGTCTGAAGAGACTGGACTACAGAATGGAGTGGGAGGATGCATTTCGCGGGTATCTGAAGGGACTGGAGGAGAAAAAACCGGTGGTGCTCTGTGGAGATCTGAATGTGGCCCATCAGGAAATAGACCTGAAGAACCCAAAGACAAACAGAAAAAATGCCGGTTTTTCCGATGAGGAGAGGGCGAAATTCACAGAACTGCTGGAGGCAGGCTTCGTTGATACCTACAGAAGCCTCTATCCTGAAAAGATCGAGTATTCCTGGTGGTCCTACCGGTTCAAGGCCAGAGAAAAGAATGCAGGATGGAGAATTGATTACTTTGTGGTATCGGAGGCACTTGCTTCCAGAGTCAGAGATGCGAAGATACATACAGATATCTTCGGATCAGACCACTGTCCAGTGGAGCTTCTGCTGGATTAACTAGAACGGACCGGATAACCGGTGTAAGAAGAGGAGTAAAATCGTATGGGAAAGACAGCAATTGAGATTATTGCCAACGGTATACCGTTTCTTCCGGAGTGCAGTGCTCCGGTGCATTTCGGCGTGCATAAGCTGGGAGATTATTATGTATTTATGGTTCCGGTACCGGATCAGGCAGAATGTGAACTGCTTCTCTTTGGACCGGACAGTGATGAACCGGAAGCAGTGGTTCCTCTGCAGGAGCAGGAGGATCTGGGAATCATCCGCTGTGTTACCTTGAAGCTGCCGAAAAAACACAAACTGGAGTACATGTATCGGGTAAAGGGTGAGCTGAAGGCGGATCCCTATGCCAAGTGCGTATCTGCCACAGGCCGCTGTGTGCTGGAGGATGTGAAGCCGGCGAAAACAGAGCCCCTGCATATCCCCTACAATGAGATGGTGGTCTACAAGGCCCATGTTAAGGGACTTACCGGCGGACAGGGTTCCGGTGTTCGACACAAGGGAACCTTCACCGGTGTAAAGGAGAAGATTCCTTATCTGAAGGAGCTGGGAGTGAATGCCCTCCTTCTGATGCCCGTCTATGAATTCAAGGAAAAGACAAAGGTTGTACCTATGAAGAAGAAGGATCCGGAAGTGTTTAAAGGCTTCAACATCCCTGTGGAGGCCACTGTGCCTGTGGATCCTGAGGAGGCAGAAACTCTGATCAATTACTGGGGCTATGTGGAGGGTATGTATTTTGTGCCTAAGAAATCCTACTGTGCCACCGGAGAACCCACAAAGGAATTTGCGGATATGGCAGATGCTCTCCACAGGGCAGGTATCGAACTGCATCTGGAGATCTATTTCTCAGAGGACTGTCTTGCATCATTTGCAGTAAATGTACTTCGTTTCTGGAAGATGAATTATAAGGTGGATGGATTCCATCTGCTGGGAAGCGGCAGCTGGGTAAATGCTGTGCTGGCGGATCCTCTTCTTAAGAAAACAAAGCTGTTCTATGCAGGTTACAGTGAAGCCCTGATGGATCAGACAGATGTAACCTACTGGGGAAGCAAGGAGGTGCGACCTGTATCCTTTGGTGTCACAAAGGCACAGAAGCCCTATCAGAGAAATCTGGTGGAATACAATCGTTCCTATGCTGACCACATGCGTCGCTTCCTGAAGGGAGATGACAACTGTGCAAAGGGAGCTGCCTGGTATACCAGCAGAAATTATTCACCGGCCCCTTCCATCAACTATTTTGCAGATCAGGACGGCTTTACCATGTATGACATGGTGAGCTATGATGTGAAGCACAATGAGGCCAACGGGCAGAATAATATGGATGGCACCAATGACAATCATTCCTGGAACTGCGGTGTGGAGGGTCCCACTGCCAAGAAAACCATCAACAGTCTCCGTCTGAAACAGCTGAAAAATGCATTTCTTATGCTGGTCACCAGCCAGGGAATTCCTATGATCTATGCAGGTGATGAGATTATGAATACCCAGGAGGGCAATAACAACGCCTGGTGTCAGGATAATGAACTGGGCTGGGTGGACTGGAAAAAGAAAAAAGACCATACCGCTCTGCAGGAGTTTGTAAAGCAGGTAATTGCCTTCAGAAAGGAGCATCCTGTGCTTCATCAGGTCCATGAGATCACCCACAGCGACAAGCTGGGATTTGGAATGCCGGATCTTTCCTACCACAGCGAGCGGGCCTGGATCCCTGATTTTGATCCTGACAGCCACATGTTCGGTCAGCTGTATTGCGGAAAATATACGAAGGATGCAGAAGGAAATCCGGATGCTTCTATTTATATAGCCTGCAATATGGACTGGAAGGAGCATGCCTTTGCCCTTCCTTCCCTGGGAGGACATGAAAAATGGGTGGTTAAGATCGATACAGATCAGGCTGCCAGTGTATATCCTGAGGGAGAGGAACTTTCTCTGGAAACTCCTGCCGGTCAGGCGAAAAAAATCACAGTTGCACCAAGATCTGTTGTGGTGCTGGTGGGAAGATGACGGCTCTGAAAAAGAAATAAAGGCAGGCAGACGATATGCATATCTGGGGACATTTTCGAACAATTACACAGCACAAGATTCTGGTGACTTCCTACTGCTTCAGAATCGGGCTTTTCAGGCAGGGACTTGCTCACGATCTGAGCAAGTATGCACCCTGTGAATTCTGGAAGGGCTGCAGGTACTGGCAGGGCAACAGAAGTCCCAACAATGCAGAGAGGGAGGAGACGGGAGTATCTCTGGCCTGGCTGCACCATAAAGGAAGAAATAAGCATCATTTTGAATACTGGATCGATTACGATCTCTCCTCTGATACCCTGATCACAGGCATGCCCATACCGAAAAAGTATGTGGCAGAGATGATCTGTGACAGGATCGCCGCCTCCAGGACCTATGAGGGAAAGGCCTACACGGATCGCTCTGCTCTCAACTATTATATGAACGGATATGAAAAATTCTGGTTCGTCCATGAGGACTGCAGAGAGCAGCTGAAGTTTTTGCTGGAGATGCTGGCGGAAAAGGGAGAAGAGGAAACCTTCCGTTTTATCAGAAATGTATTTCTGAAAAGACCCTGGCAGGAGGTTCAGAAAGAATACGGGAAAAATGAATAGTCATGGGCTTTGACGTTTTAATCTTGTAAAATGTTAAAAAATAAAGAAGACAGTTGACGAAGCAGGAGTTTTGCTATAAATTAAGAAAATAGTGTGTGACTATTCATGAGGAGTGATTTATTATGTTAAAAGTTGTAAAATTCGGAGGCAGCTCTCTTGCTAGTGCTGACCAGTTTAAAAAAGTAGGTGCAATCATCCGCGAGGAGGCAGGCAGAAGATATGTAGTTCCTTCTGCACCGGGACGTCGTTTTGACGGTGATACAAAGGTTACAGATATGCTGTACGGCTGCTATCATCAGGCAGAGAAGGGCTCTGATTTCTCTGGAACCCTGGCAAATATCAAGGCAAGATACGAGGAGATCATCGCAGGTCTTGAGCTGGATCTTTCTCTGGATCACGAGTTTGAGGTGATTGCTGAGAACTTCAGAAATAAGGCAGGAAGCCATTACGCTGCTTCCCGTGGCGAGTATCTCAACGGTATCATCATGGCAAATTATCTGGGCTTTGAGTTTGTGGATGCAGCAACTGTTATCTGCTTTGATGAGAATGGAAACTTTGATGCTGATGCAACAGATGAGAAACTGGGTGCACGTCTTGCTGGGTGTGAGTATGCCGTTATCCCTGGTTTCTACGGTGCAAATCCAGACGGATCTGTAAGAACCTTCTCCCGTGGAGGTTCAGATATCACAGGCTCTCTGGTTGCAAAGGCAGTACATGCGGATCTGTATGAGAACTGGACAGATGTATCCGGTTTCCTTCTTACTGATCCAAGAATCGTTAAGGATCCGGTTGTAATCAGCACCATCACCTACCGTGAGATGCGTGAGCTTTCCTACATGGGTGCAACTGTACTTCATGAGGATGCTGTATTCCCACTTCGTAAAGAGGGAATTCCGGTTAACGTAAGAAATACAAACCGTCCTCAGGATCCAGGTACCATGATCGTGGAGAGCACCTGCAATAAACCAAAATACTGCATCACAGGTATTGGTGGAAAGAAAGGCTTCGCTTCCATTACAATCGAGAAGGACATGATGAACTCTGAGATCGGCTTCGGAAGAAAGGTTCTTCAGGTATTTGAGGAGAACGGACTTTCCTTTGAGCATGCTCCATCCGGAATCGACACCTTTACAGTATATGTAAATCAGAAGGAGTTCGAGGAGAAGGAGCAGCAGATCATTGCAGGCCTTCACAGAACTGTAAAACCGGATCTTATTGATCTGGAGTCTGATCTGGCACTGATCGCAGTGGTTGGTCGTGGTATGAAACGCCAGAGAGGAACAGCTGGAAGAATCTTCTCCGCACTGGCACATGCACGTGTAAATGTGAAGATGATCGATCAGGGATCTTCTGAGCTGAACATCATTATCGGTGTAGAGAACCGTGATTTTGAGACTGCTATCAAGGCAATCTACGATATTTTCGTACTGGCTCAGGTTTGATCAGGCGGTAACAGATAGAATAATGGACCTATGGGGGCTGTCGGATTTTTTCGACAGCCCTTTTTTAAATCATTACAAGCAGTCCCCCGCCTCGAAGACGCAGAGGCATCCCAATGCAGACCCAGAGATGCTTCTTTGCCCTATGGGAAATATAATTTCCAAAAATTCTGTAGATTGTGCGATAATAGAGAAAAGAGATTCAGAAAACGGAGGAAATCTATATGAATACAAATACAGTGGAGAAAAACAGACTTCTGGCAGATCTGGTGATCAGGGGGCTGGAATCCAGAAATATGACCGGATATTACGCGGAGACAAAGGAAGAGGCGCTGAAGATGGCACTGGAGCTGATTCCGGAGGGCAGCAAGGTGGCAAGAGGCGGATCCTTTACTGTCAACGAGATCGGACTGTCAGAGGCCCTCAGCAATGGCAGGTATGATTTCTGTAATCGGGAGATTGAGTCGGATAAGAAGGCGGCAGAGCTGTTTGCCTACACCAGTGATTTCTATATCGGCAGTGTCAATGCCATGACAGAGGATGGAGTCCTGATTAACATTGACGGTAATTCCAACCGTGTTTCCTCCTATGCCTATGGGCCGAAAAAGCTGCTGCTAATCGTGGGTATGAACAAGATCGCAAAGGATGTGGATGCAGCCATGAAGAGAGCAAGAAATACAGCTGCTCCGGTGAACATGACCAGATTTCCACAGAAGAATGCACCCTGTAAGAAAACAGGCACCTGTATGAACTGTAAATCTCCGGACACCATCTGCTGTCAGATCCTGATTACAAGGTACAGTGCTCATAAAGATCGCATTCACGTGATTCTGGTGAATGAGGATCTCGGATTCTGATATACAAATCAGAAAAAGTATGATATAATGTCCCAAATAGTGCAGAATTATCTGTACATTTAAAGAATTTAAGAAATACGGGGTATATTCAATGAAAAGAGTATTATTGAAGCTCAGTGGAGAAGCCCTTGCAGGTGAGAAAAAAACAGGCTTTGACGAAGCAACCTGCATTGCAGTGGCAAAACAGGTAAAGACCATTGTTGACGAGGGAGTTCAGGTTGGTATCGTAATCGGAGGAGGAAACTTCTGGAGAGGACGTACAAGCCAGAACATCGATCGTACAAAGGCTGATCAGATCGGAATGCTGGCTACTGTTATGAACTGTATCTATGTTTCTGAAATCTTCCGTTCTCAGGGCATGAAAACAGCGGTTCTTACACCATTTGCTGTGGGTGAGTTCACAAAAATGTTCTCCAAAGACCGCAGCAACAAGTATTTTGAGCACGGAATGGTTGTGTTCTATGCCGGTGGTACAGGACATCCATACTTCTCAACAGATACAGGTACAGTGCTGAGAGCCATTGAGATCGAGGCAGATACCATTCTTCTGGCTAAGGCCATTGATGGTGTATACAACGATGATCCTAAGACAAATCCTGATGCTAAGAAATATGATAAGGTTTCCATTCAGGAAGTAATTGACAAACAGCTGAAGGTTGTGGATCTCACAGCATCCATTCTTGCAATGGAGAACAAGATGCCAATGATCGTTTTCGGACTGAATGAGGAGAACAGCATTGTAAATGCTGCTCACGGAATTATTACAGGTACAGAGGTAACTGTAGAGTAAATAACCAGGAGGAAATACTACATGAACGAAAGAATTAAACCATATGACAGCAAGATGACAAAAACCATGGATAACCTGAACAGCGAGTTCGGAACAATCCGTGCAGGCCGTGCGAACCCACACGTACTGGATCGTATCCAGGTCGAGTACTACGGAACACCAACCAACCTGCAGCAGGTTGCAAACATTACTGTTCCGGAGCCAAGAATGATTCAGATTCAGCCATGGGAGGCTTCTCTGATCAAAGATATCTGTAAGGCAATCCAGATGTCTGATCTTGGAATCAATCCAAACACAGATGGAAAGGTTGTTCGTCTGATCTTCCCGGAGCTGACAGAGGATCGTCGTAAAGAGCTGGCAAAAGAGGTTAAGAAAAAAGGTGAGGCTGCTAAGGTAGCAATCCGTAATATCCGTCGTGACGGTAATGATTCCTTCAAAAAGCTGGAGAAAGAGGATGTTTCTGAGGATGAGATCAAGAAACTTCAGGATGAGCTCCAGAAGCTTACTGACAAATACATCAAGGATGTAGAGAAGGCAGTAGAGGTTAAGACAAAAGAGATCATGACCGTTTAATCCGGAAGAATGATGAAATGTAATTGAGAAACCCGTAAACATGTTTCTCAAACTGAGAGGGGGCTGTTGCACAGGTGTGACAGCTCCTTTTAAAGGAAGGAGCTCTTTTATATATGAAGATTCCAAATCATATAGCCATCATCCTGGACGGAAATGGGCGCTGGGCAAAGGCCAAGGGTATGCCAAGAAGCTACGGCCATGTGGTGGGCTGTGACAATCTGGATAAGATGTGTACCGTTATCTCTGAGGTGGGAGTGAAATATCTCACAGTTTATGCATTTTCCACTGAAAACTGGAAGAGAAACAAAGCAGAGGTACAGGTGCTGATGAATCTGTTTCGCCGTTATCTGAAGCGATGTGAGAGAAGTGCCCGGAAAAATGGCACTCGCATCCGGGTGATCGGAGATATCTCAGCTCTGGATCCGGATATTCAGGAGCGTATTCGCTGGGCAGAGGAGATGACAAAGGACAACGACCGTCTGCATTTTCAGATTGCCCTGAATTATGGCAGCAGAGATGAGATTCTGCGAGGGATGACAAGAATGGCGGAGGATGCCAGAGCCGGTGTTCTTCCGGAGGGAAAGATCACAGAGGAGATCTTCGAATCCTATCTTGATACAGCAGGAATCCCGGATCCGGATCTGATGATCCGCACCAGCGGTGAGATGCGTCTGTCCAATTATCTGCTTTGGCAGCTGGCCTATTCGGAGTTCTATTTCACAGATGTTCCCTGGCCGGAATTCCACAGAGAGCAGCTGATGGATGCTATTGAGGTGTACAACGGCCGTGACAGACGTTTTGGAAATGCGAAATCCTGAGAATTGATAGTTACTCTGCCTGGATTATGACAGCCAGGCGAAAAGGAGGGTGTATGTTTGTAACTCGTTTAGTAAGTGGAATTGTGCTGGTGGGTCTGGCGCTTCTCACAATCTGTACCGGAAACTGGGTGCTTTTTGCAACAGTTCTGGCTCTGTCTCTGATCGGTGCCAATGAGCTTTACAAGGTTATGAAGGTTCGACCGGAAGAGGGTGGTTTCAGTCTGCTGGAGCTGGCAGGATATCTTGGCATCTGTCTCTATTACGCAAGTCTTGTGCTGGCTAAGGGAGAGTATACCCTTGGGGCGCTGATGGCTGCAATGATCCTGATCATGTGTGTCTATGTATTTTCCTATCCGAAATACCATGCTCACCAGATCATGGCAGCATTTTTCGGAATTGTGTATGTGGCAGTGATGCTGTCCTGCGTGTACCGGACAAGAATGCTGGAGGGCGGTGCCTGGCATGTATGGCTGATCTTCCTGTGCTCCTGGGGCTGCGATACCTGCGCTTACTGTGTGGGTAAACTCATTGGAAAACACAAGATGGCCCCTGTGCTGAGTCCGAAAAAATCCATTGAGGGAGCAGTTGGAGGAGTTGTGGGTGCAATTCTTTTAGGTCTGCTCTATGCTCTTGCAACACAGGGTCCTGCAACTGCTTATATGATCATCTGCGGAGCAGGTGCTCTGATCTCTATGGTGGGGGATCTTGCTGCTTCCGCCATCAAACGAAATATGGGAATTAAGGATTATGGAAAACTGATTCCCGGACACGGCGGAATTCTGGATCGTTTTGACAGTGTGATCTTTACCGCACCGGTAATCTTTTATCTGTCCTCAATCCTGATTTAAGGAGGGCATCTTTTTGAAATTTTTACTGGGTATTATAGTTCTCAGTGCTGTGATCTTCTTTCACGAGCTGGGACATTTTCTGCTGGCAAAGGCAAGTGGCATTGTGGTAAATGAATTCGCCTTTGGAATGGGTCCCCGGATCCTGTCCTTTGAAAAGGGCGGTACCATCTATGCATGGAGACTTCTCCCCTTTGGCGGCATGTGTGCCATGCAGGGTGAGGATGAGGAGGAGGATACCCTTCCGGGATGCTTTAATGCCGCACCTGTGTGGAACAGGATTGCTGTGGTTTTCGCAGGTCCCTTCTTTAACTTTGTAATGGCATTTCTCCTGTCGGTGATCGTGATCGGGGCTGTGGGCACAGATCCCGCCCTGGTTGTGGAGGTAGGAGAGGATTCTCCTGCTCAGGAGGCAGGACTTCAGCCGGGAGATCTGATTCTTTCCTATGAAGGCAATGGAATTGCCAATGGACGGGAAATGTACACAGATATGGAGCTGGATGGAGTTCCTCTGGACAGTGTGGATCTGATTGTAAAGCGTGATGGTGAGAAGCTGAAGATCAGCTATGCCCCTGAGGTGACCACTCGCTATATGCTGGGGTACTATTACAATCAGGACCCGGATGCAAAGGCTGAGGTAACCGGTCTGGTGCGGGGCTATCCTATGGAAGCAGCAGGCTTTCAGCCGGGAGATATTCTTACAGAGGTGAATGGTGTTGCCATCAGTTCCCAGAAGGAATTGCAGCAGTACTGGGAGGAACATCCCATTGACGGCAGTGTCATCTCTGTCACAGCGGATCGAAACGGCGAAAGGGTGACAGCGGAGATCACACCGGTGGAGGACACCTCTGCAGCACTGGGCTTTTCCTTTAATCTGGCCAGAGAGAAGCTTTCCCCGATAGGAGTGCTGAAGGCATCATTCGGGGAGATCAGTTACTGGATCCATGTGACAGTGAAATCTCTTGGAACATTGATTTCAGGTCAGTTTTCAGTGAAAGATATGTCTGGACCGGTTGGTGTTGTCACTGCTATGGGAGACACCTACGAGGAGGTGAAAAGTGAAGGAGCCATAGTGATTCTTCTCACCTTCCTGAATTTTGCTATTCTCCTGTCAGCGAATCTGGGAATCATGAATCTGCTTCCTCTGCCGGCACTGGATGGAGGAAGACTGGTATTTCTGATTATTGAAGCCATTCTGGGAAGACCACTGAACAGAAAGTTTGAGAACTATGTTCATGTGGCAGGCTTCCTTCTGCTGATGCTGTTTATGGTATTTATCATGTACAATGACATAATGAAGCTTTTTGCTTAATCAGAGCAGAAGGCATGGAAAAAGAGTAAAATCCGGGGTAAAAAGCTCCGGATTTTACTCTTTTCTGGTTTTCTGCCAGCAATAAAACAAAGTCCGGGCCAGCGTGAGACCCTGACAAAGCCTGTTTCTCATAGTTGGAAAGGAAGGGTATTTGATGTCACCGGGATGGGGACATAACTAACAGATGGACAGATGGACAAACCTATGCTAGAATGTTAAAATATGTGTAATCATACGAGTCAGTGACCAGTAGTGTGTACACGAAAATTTGGAGGTGAAGATTTTGTACAAGAAATCCGTAAACAGCTGGTTAAAGCACTGGGATTTCACTTTGGTGGATATTCTTGTCCTGCATCTGTGCCTGTTGCTTTCCTTTATTCTTATCTGGGATGAGGGAAACCCCTATATGAACATGCGATTCAGAATCATTGCTGTACTGTTTATGCTCTGTCAGCTGTGCACTGTGTTCTTTACGCAGCCCTTTAAGGGAATTCTCAAGAGGGGTAACACAGTAGAACTGGGACTTTCGATCAAGCATTCTGCAACGGTAATTGCCGGATTTCTGATCGCTACCTTTATTCTGCATCAGCAGCACATTTTTTCCAGAAGATTTATCGTACTCAGCATGGTGTTGTATGTGGCCACAACATTTCCTACGAGATATTTTCTGAAAAGGGCAGTGATGCACAGACTGCGCATCACAAAACAGAAGCGCGCCATGGTGGTGATCACCTGCAGCTCCATGATCAAGGATGTGATCAACAATCTGACCAAGTCAGAGCTGTATGAGTTCTTTATCAGCGGTATTGTTCTTGTTGACAAGAATCTGAAGAACAAGAAGATTGCCGGTATCCCGGTTCTGGAGAACAATGAGGATATTTTAGGTCAGATCAGCCGGGACTGGGTGGATGAGGTATTTATCTATCTCCCTGAGGAGCTTGCCCTTTCTCAGGATGCCAAGGAAAAACTCATCAGTATGGGTGTGACCACTCATTTCTGTCTGGCAGAGCTGAAGGATGACAGCTGGGGCGAGCGTCATGTGCAGAGCCTTGGCGATTATGCTGTTGTAACCAGTGGAATGAAGATTGTTGCTCCGAAGGATCTTCTCTATAAACGTCTTATTGACATTGCAGGTGCCATTGTGGGCTGTATTCTCTGTGGAATACTGTTTATTTTTGTGGCACCGGCCATTTATGCAAAATCTCCGGGACCGATCTTTTTCAGTCAGGTCCGTATCGGAAGGAATGGAAAGCCCTTCAAGATCTATAAATTCCGAAGCATGTACATGGATGCAGAGGAGAGAAAGGCTGCCCTTCTTGCAAAGAGCGAGGTGGATTCCGTTATGTTTAAGATGGAGGATGATCCCCGTATCATTGGAAGTGAGAAGAAGGACAAAAACGGAAAACCAAAGGGAATCGGTAATTTTATCCGTAAAACATCCATTGATGAGTTCCCTCAGTTTTTCAATGTTCTGAAGGGCGATATGAGCCTTGTGGGAACACGTCCCCCCACAGTGGACGAGTGGGAGCGATATGATATCCAGCACCGTGCCCGTATGCGTGTGAAGCCCGGTATTACCGGTCTCTGGCAGGTAAGCGGAAGAAGCAACGTGGAGAGCATGGATGAGGTTGTCCGTCTGGACAAGGAATATATTCAGAACTGGAGTCTGAAGCTGGATATTGTGATTCTATTTAAAACAATTAAAGTTGTATTGCTTCATGAAGGCGCTGTTTAAATACAGGAGGATTAAATTTTATGTGTGGAATTGTAGGTTACATTGGTCAGGAGCAGGCAGCTCCTATTCTTCTGGACGGTCTGTCCAAGCTTGAGTACAGAGGATATGATTCAGCAGGAATTGCAGTCCGCGACGGTGATTCCCCAATCAAGATGGCAAAGGCGAAGGGTCGTCTCCGCCATCTGGCTGATAAAACCAATGATGGAAAATCTATGGTGGGAACCTGTGGTATCGGTCATACAAGATGGGCAACCCATGGTGTTCCTTCTGAGAAGAATGCACATCCTCATATCAGTGAGGATCTCAACGTTACCGGTGTTCACAACGGTATCATCGAGAACTACCAGGAGCTGAGAGACAAGCTCATCAGAAAAGGTTATCAGTTCTATTCTGAGACTGATACAGAGGTTCTTATCAAGACTGTAGATTACTACTATAAAAAATATAATATCGGACCGATCGATGCCATTGCAAAGACCATGGTTCGTGTAAGGGGTTCCTATGCACTGGCTCTTATGTTCAAAGAGTATCCGGGCCAGATCTGGGTTGCAAGAAAAGACAGCCCTATGATCATCGGTGTAAAGGAAAATGAGTCCTATGTGGCATCTGATGTTCCGGCTATCCTGAAATACACAAGAGACGTTTATTACATCGGTAATCTGGAGATGGCATGTCTGTCCGCAGGTGAGGTTCATTTCTTCAATCTGGACGGCGATGAGATCCAGAAAAAACTGGTATCCATCAGCTGGGATTCCGAGGCAGCAGAAAAAGGCGGCTATGAGCATTTCATGATGAAGGAGATCCACGAGCAGCCAAAGGTGATCGGAGATACTCTGAACAGTGTTCTGAAGGATGGTATGATCGATCTTACAGAGACAGGACTCACTGTGGAGAAGATGCAGAAATATCGTCAGATCTACATTGTTGCCTGCGGTTCTGCATACCACGTGGGAATCGTTGCCCAGTATGTTCTTGAGGACCTCTGTGGCATCCCGGTTCGTGTAGAATTAGGTTCAGAGTTCCGTTACAGAAAGATTCTGATGGATGAGAATGATCTGATGATCGTGATCAGCCAGTCCGGTGAGACTGCAGATACACTGGCAGCACTGCGGGAGGCGAAGGAGTATGGTGTAGATACCCTTGCCATTGTGAACGTTGTGGGCAGCTCCATTGCCCGTGAGTCTGATATGGTATTCTATACCATGGCAGGACCGGAGATCGCAGTTGCCACCACAAAGGCCTACAGTACACAGCTCATTGCCTGCTATGCACTGGCACTGGAGTTTGGCCGTGTTCGCGGGCAGCTCGATGAGATCAAATATAAAGAGCTGATTGAGGAGCTGCAGACTCTTCCTGCTAAGGTTGAGAAGATTCTGGAGGATAAGGAGCGCATTCAGTGGTTTGCCTCTAAATTTGCTTCTGCCCATGACATTTTCTTTATTGGCCGTGGTCTTGACTATGCAATCTGTCTTGAGGGCAGCCTGAAGATGAAGGAAATCTCTTATATCCACAGCGAGGCTTACGCAGCAGGAGAGCTGAAACACGGTACCATCTCTCTGATTGAGGATGGTACTCTGGTAGTAGGTGTTCTGACTCAGTCCGCTCTCTTCGAGAAGACTGTCAGCAACCTGCTGGAGGTTAAGAGCCGTGGAGCATACCTGATGGGTCTCACCTCCTATGGAAACTATGTCATCGAGGATTCCGCTGACTTTACCACCTATGTGCCACAGACAGATGAGCATTTTGCAACCAGTCTTGCAATCATCCCTCTGCAGCTGATGGGCTACTATGTCAGCGTTGCCAAGGGTCTTGACGTGGATAAACCAAGAAACCTTGCAAAGAGTGTAACTGTTGAGTAAGAGAGAGAGTACTGTATGATGTATGATTATCTTATTGTAGGAGCCGGTCTGTATGGAGCTGTATTTGCCAGACAGGCGGCCGATGCAGGGAAAAAGGTCCTTGTGATCGAGCGACGTCCTCAGATTGCAGGAAATGTCTTCTGTGAAGAGGTGGAGGGGATTCAGGTCCACAAGTATGGTGCCCATATCTTCCATACCAACAACAAACAGGTGTGGGAGTATGTGAACCGTTTTGCGGAATTCAACCGTTTCACAAACTCACCGGTGGCAAATTATAAAGGGGAGCTCTATTCCCTTCCCTTTAATATGTATACCTTCAACAGAATCTTCGGTGCAGTGACCCCGGAGGAGGCAATTGCTGCCGTGGAGAGGGAGCGCCGGGAAGCCGGCATTTCGGAGCCGAAGAATCTGGAGGAGCAGGCAATCTCTCTGGTGGGAAAAACCATCTATGAGAAGCTGATCAAGGGCTATACCATGAAGCAGTGGGGCCGTCCCTGTGACCAGCTGCCGGCATTTATCATCCGTCGACTGCCTCTGCGTTTTACCTTTGATAACAATTATTTCAATGCACTGTATCAGGGAATTCCTGTGGAGGGCTATACACAGCTGGTGGCAAATCTGCTGGAGGGAATCGAGGTTCGTCTGAACGTAGATTATCTTGCGGAACGGGAACACTGGGATGCTGTTGCGGAGAAGGTGCTGTATACAGGTGCCATTGATGCCTTTTATCAGTACCAGCTGGGTAATCTGGAGTACAGGAGCGTTCGTTTTGAGAATGAGCTGCTGGATATTCCCAATTTCCAGGGAAATGCTGCTGTGAACTATACAGACATGGAAACTCCATGGACCAGAATCATTGAGCATAAATGGTTCACCTTTGGAAAGGATAAGGATGGAAGGGATCTTCCAAAAACAGTGATCTCAAGGGAGTATTCTTCTGAGTGGAAGCCCGGTGATGAGCCCTATTATCCTGTCAATGATGAGAAAAACTCCACCCTGTATCAGCAGTACCGGGAACTTGCCGAAAAAGAGGAAAAGGTTCTGTTCGGTGGCCGACTGGGAGAGTATAAGTATTATGATATGGATGCAGTCATCGCTGCAGCCCTGGCGAAGGCGGAGGAGATCCTTCATCTGAGCTGACAGGAAGGCGACAGATCTACCTGAAAAAATATCATCCTTCAAGGGTCGGAAGTCCCTGTCTGATGAAAACAAATACAAGAATGTGAAGCGTTTTTCGAAAAAACCCCTGATTTCAGGGGTTTTTTTGTTGTAAAAAATACAAGAATACAAAGTATACTCCGGTTACAATAGAGTCAGATCAGGGAGAGAGAAGAAACCTGATAAGGGAATCGTAAACAATCTGAAAATGTAAAGGAGTTTAGACTATGGCAAAACCAAACAGAGAGCAGCTGATTCTGGACGTTATCTCAAGAAAAAACACAAGCTACCTTCCAAGCGTTGTTAACTTTGCAAACGCAAAAAAGAAAATGGAATGTGCAGCATACGTAGGAATCACAGATGAGGATGAGTACGATGAGTACCTTGGAAATCATGTGTATTTCACCTACACCACAGATGATGCCTGCTCCAACGGTATCGATGATAAAGAGAAAGTAGCCCTTTCCATGGAGCTTGGTCGTTCTCATGTAGATGAGAGAGGATTCTATGTTGATCCATGGGGACTTACCTATAATCCGGAAGCTACCTCTTACTTTAACTATGGTCATCCTCTGAAGGATGCTCTTGATGACGAGAGTGTATGGAAAAACTTCAAGGCACCGGATTTAAGTGCACCTGGCATGATGGATCTTCAGTTCAAATATGCTGAGGTTGATAAAGAGAAACACTCTGGAGACCAGCTGGTAGTAGTATCCGGCTACAACGGAATCTGGGAGAAAACCTACGAGCTGATGGAGATTGAGAACTTCATGTATACTCTGATGGACGAGCCGGATATCATTCATCATTTCTTCGATATCATCACAGATTATAAAGTAGAGATCGCTAAAGAGACTGTTAAGAGAGGATTCAAACTGGGACATCACGGTGATGACCTTGGAACACAGGTTTCCACCTTCTTCTCTGAGGCAGTATTTGTGGAATTCCTGAAACCAAGACTGAAAAAACTCTTTGACGTATACCATGATGCAGGAATCCCTGTACAGATGCACTCCTGCGGAATGATCACTCCATTCATTCCTCACCTCATCGACATCGGTCTGGATGTTCTTGAGCCTGTACAGCCTGTCATGGATCACGAGTTCCTGAAGAGAGAGTACGGCAATGACCTGATCTTCTACGGTGGTGTAGATACCCAGGGACTTCTGGCATTTGGAACTCCTGAGGAGGTATACGAGGGAACATTAAGAGAGATTGATATCCTTGGCAAAAACGGTGGATATATTGCCGGACCAGCTCAGGAGATCATGGACAACGTCAGCCCTGCAAATGTAGATGCACTGGTTCGTGCCATCAGACATGCAAGAGGCGAGGAGTAATTCTGCTGTCAATCATTCACTATTCATATTCTTTTTCCGAAGGGGCTGTCGCAGTTGCGACAGCCCCTTCCTCTTGTTTCTTTCTGTCATTTCCTGTAAAATGAAAAATACGCCCTGCTTTCAGCCCAAAAGCGTTACGGACGAATCCCACATGTAACAGAAATACAGAAAGGAGTGAAGGGTATGAATATCAGAGAACGTTTATTTGAACTTCAGGATAAGGAGTATGCTGCCTTTCAGGTCAGGCTGACCCCGGGAATCCCTCAGGAGCTGTTTATCGGTGTGAGAGTCCCTCTTCTGCGAAAACTGGCCAGAGAGCTGCAGGGAAGCCCTGAGGCAGAGGAATTCCTGAATAACCTGCCCCATACGTATTACGATGAGAATATTCTTCATGGCTGTCTGCTCAGCGGGATGAAGGAATATGACAGGGTGATGGAACGGCTGGAGGAGTTTCTTCCCTTCGTGGATAACTGGGCAGTGTGTGACACCATGTCGCCGAAGGTCTTCAAAAGAAACAGAGAAAGACTGATACATAAAATATCACAGTGGTGCAGCTCCGAACATACCTATACCTGTCGCTTTGGAATGGGTATGCTGATGGGGCATTTTCTGGATGAGGATTTCAAAGAGGAGTATCTGGAGCTTCCAGCGGCTATTCACAGGGAGGAGTATTACGTGCAGATGATGCAGGCATGGTATTATGCCACAGCCCTTGCAAAGCAGTGGGAAGCCACCATTCCCTACATCAGAGAGGGAAGACTGGATCGCTGGGTCCATAATAAGACGATACAGAAGGCCAGAGAAAGCTATCGCATAACTCCGGAGCAGAAGGAGTATCTGAAAACCCTGAAGAGATAACAACTGAAAACTGAATAAAGGAAGTGATTAAATTGAATAAGAAATACAGGAATCCTGTTACTGAGGGAAAGATCGGAAAGGAGATGCTGTTCTTTTTCTTTCCCATCCTGTTTGGGTATCTGTTCCAGCAGATCTACAATATCGCTGATGCCCTGATCGTTGGCCGAACCCTTGGAAAGGTCGCCCTGTCGGCAGTGGGTGGCTCCAGTGGAATGATCGTGATGCTGATCGTGGGTTTTTTTGTGGGGCTTACATCAGGAGCAGCAGTGCTGGTTTCCCAGTATTTTGGCTCCGGACAGGAGGATAAGGTCAGCTGCTCTGTACATACGGTTCTCCTGTTTTCTGTGGCCTGTGGTGCTGTGATCACCCTGGTGGGCATTCTTCTGACACCCACCATGCTGAGATGGATGCAGACACCGGAGGAAACCATGGAATGGTCAGTAATCTATCTGAAAGTCTATTTTGCAGGAATGATTGGAAATCTGATCTACAATGCCGGTGCCGGAATCTTAAGGGCAGTGGGAGATTCCCGGAGTCCTTTTCTGTTTCTGGTGGTGAGCTGTGTTCTGAATGTGGTGCTGGATCTTGTATTTATCATTGTGATCCCCATGGGAGTCTTTGGAGCAGCTCTTGCCACCATTCTGTCCCAGGCGGTCAGTGCAGGAATGGTGCTGTGGACCATGGGAAGAAGGAGAGATGCCTGTCATCTTAGTTTCCGACACATGAAGCTGGATGGAAGAATCCTGCGTAAAATGATCCACGTGGGCCTTCCTGCAGGTCTTCAGTCCGTTATGTACGGCCTGTCCAACTCCATTATCCAGGTGGGAGTAAACGGCCTTGGAACGGATTATGTGGCTGCCTGGGCCACCTACTATAAGATTGACGGACTGTTCTGGGCAACCATTGCAGCCTTCGGCATTGCAGGAGCTACCTTTGTGGGGCAGAATATCGGGGCTGGCAAAAAGGCCCGTGTAACAGACAGTATCCGTGTATGCATCCTTCAGGCTGCCATTGCAGCTGTGCTTATCAGTATCGGTATCTATCTGATCAGTCACTGGATTTTCCCACTGTTTTCAGCAGATCCCGGGGTAAATGCCATTGGTGTTGCCATGATGCGCTATCTGACACGGTTCTATGTGCTTTACGTGGCCATTGAGATCCTGTCCGGTGTTCTGCGAGGGGCAGGAGATACCTTTGTTCCCATGCTGCTGGCTGTGGTGGGGGTCTGTGGAATCAGAAGCTGCTGGATCCTGTTTGTGCTGCCAAAGCATCCGAATATGTATACCATGATGAACAGTTATCCGATCTCCTGGACCATCACCAGCATTGCATTTATCATCTATCTGGTAAAATTCAGCAAGTTGAGACCGTATCTGAAAAGGGAAGCAAAGAACCAGTGAAAGATTGACAGGTGAATCCTTCCTGAGGGTTGTTGAAAAAAAAACAGGACCATGGGATAATAGGAGCAGTCCCCCTCCTCTAAGGCGTAAAGATGTAGGCGGGGGAACGAGAGAAAAGAAAAGGAGATCATAGTATGCGTAAGATTAAATGGGGTGTCCTTGGCACAGCAGGTATTGCCAGAGGATGCACAATTCCCGGCATGAAGACAGCAGAGAACTGTGAGCTGTATGCCATTGCCGGAAGAAATCCTGAAAAGGTGGAGGCATTTCGTCAGGAGTTTGGCTTTGAGAAGGGTTACAACAGTCTGCAGGCGCTTCTGGAGGATCCGCAAGTGGAGGCTGTGTATATTCCACTTTCCAATGACCTGCATTATGAGTGGGTTCTGAAAGCTGTAAAAGCGAAAAAGCATGTTCTCTGTGAGAAACCTCTTGCACCTACAGCACAGCAGATCAGAGAGCTGTTTGCTGCGGCAAAGGAGAATGGAGTGCTTCTGATGGAGGCATTTGCCTACCTGCACAGTCCGCTGCAGCTGGAGATCCGTGATGTGGTGAGAAGCGGAAAGCTGGGTGATATTCTGTATATGGAGTCACAGTTTACCTATTCCAGCCATGATCTGTCCAATATCCGAATGAGAAAAGAAACCTTTGGTGGTTCCACCTACGATCTTGGAGTATATAACACCAGCCAGATTCTTTTTATGCTGGATAAGAAACCTGAGAAGATTCAGGCTATGGCAGATTTCTCAGAGGAGAATATCGATGTACATACCAGCGCATTGCTGAGTTTTGGACCGGATTGCAGAGCCCAGGCTGTATGTGGAATGGAGCTGGCTAAGGGAAAAGACAGAAGAATCGACCACCTTGGTATCCATGGAACAGAGGGGTCTCTTGTGTGCGATGCCCAGTTTAACCAGAAGGGACTTCTTTCCTATACTGTGACCATCGGTGACAGGGCAGAGACCTTTACTGTGGATACTCCTGACAACTATGGTCTTGAGGTGGCACAGCTGGGACGCTGCATCACAGAGGGAGAGGAGAGACACGTTTCAGAGGCATTTACCATTGCAAATGCAGAGGTGATCGATGAGATTCTGAAGGTGATCGGATACTGATTCATTAAAAAAGAAAACTCTGAATGTGGTGTAGAGTATAATAAGGATTAAGAACAATAAAAACCCCCGGAACTGTTTTCACAGCCCGGGGGTTTAACTTTCTGAAATTAACTGTTCAGTTTATCTTATGTACGGAAGATCAACCCAGAACAAGTGGAGAGAAGATCAGGTACATAACAACTACTACCAGCACACCAGCGATAGCCCATGCTTTTCCTGTTTTCCAGTTGGACATGTCGATTGCAGGTACATCTGGCATCTCGAAGTCCTCTTTCAGAGGTGCGAATTTTGCTACTGCGAAGTAGATTACGCACTGAACAAGGAAGCATACGAATACCCAGTACAGATAGTGGATGTGCTCGAATACGAACAGGTATCCGATCGCGTACATTACGATATGAACAGGAACACCGATCTTTGGAGCGATTGGTGAAACTTTCTTGTTCAGCATACCGAAGAGTACTGCACAGAGGATTGGCATAGAGAACAGTCCCCAGCACTCGTTGATGAAGTTCATGATACCAGAACCGAAGTACATGATGAATGGGGAGATCAGGATACCAAGGATACCTACGATCAGACCGAAGATCTGACCAACTTTTACAACCTTCTTAGCATCTGCATTTTTGCCCCAGATTGGCTTCCAGATGTTCAGAGAGAAGATTGTAGAAGCGGAGTTCAGTACAGAGTTGAAGGAGGACAGAATCGCTCCGAACATAACTGCTGCAAAGAATCCCATGAATACTTTAGGCATTACATGCATAACCAGAAGTGGGTAAGCAGAGTCTCCGTCGAAGGAAGCGCCTGAACCGATTGTCAGAACACCTGCCTGCATCAGCTGGTAAGCAATGATACCTGGAATTACGATAACGAATACATCGAGACATTTGAAGAATCCAGCCCAGATCGCACCTTTCTGTGCCTCAGCCAGGTTCTTAGCACCCAGAGAACGCTGGATGATAGACTGGTTTGTTGACCAGTAGAACATGTTGTTTACAAACATACCTGTGAACAGCAGAGGCCATGGGATGTATGGAGCCATTGCGTTAGCAGAAGACCATGCATTCATTTTCTCTGGAGTTGCAGTAGCGAAATGCTGGATACCAGCGATCAGTCCGCCGCCATCAAGCTTTCCAAGAGCGATGAATCCAAGAACTGGAACCATGAATCCACCGATCAGAAGACCAACACCGTTGATTGTGTCAGAGTAAGCAACCGCTTTCAGACCACCGAATACGGAGTAGCACATACCGATGATACCAGTGGCGAAGCAAACGATCAGGATTGCTGTGAAGTAATTCAGATTCAGCATGCTCTGGATATCAAAGATTTTCTCAAGTGCAACAGATCCGGAGTAGAGAATTGTTGGCAGCATTGTTACAACGTATGCAAACAGGAACATTACAGAGAACATACGCATTGTGAATGTGTCATAACGCATCTCATAGAACTGAGGGATAGTAGAGATATTACCTCTCAGAAATTTAGGAAGCAGTACAAATGCCAGAATGATCAGAGCAAATGCAGAAGTTGCCTCCCAGGCCATTGTAGCCATGGAGCCGGAGAACGCCTGTCCGTTGGTACCTACCAGCTGCTCAGCTGAAAGGTTTGTCATCATCAGAGAACCTGCGATAACGATACCCGGAAGACTGTGTCCAGCGACGAAGTATCCCTCCTCTGTATCGAGCTTCTCATCACGGGTTTTCCACCAGGATAATACAGCTACGAAAACAGTAAAAAGGACAAACTCAATTGCAGTTAACATAGTTTCTTCCTCCTTTAAAAAATGATTACCAATATTGACAATAACTTGTCACTCACCTGTCCTAGTTTATTAAAAATTCATAAAAATATCTATACAAATATAATATGAAAAGATACAACAGATATGGTGTAGCAATTGTGCAAAAATAACAAAACAAATGTGAATTTATTAATAATAATGACTATTAAATCATTTGTTTATTGAAAAATCAGGATATTTTCACCAGAAAAAGGGCTTGAAAAAAATGATTAATCTGACTATACTTTGCGATAATCAGGGAGATACTGTCCCTGCTGTACCAAAATATCTGATCCATCGGCAATTTGAACAGAAATGCCGGAGGGGGGCTGTGTGGGAATGCAGGTCCCGGACAAAAGAATCAGATAGTTTAGTAAATAATAGGATTACGACAGGAGAAGTGATGAAGAAGAGAATTGTATTGATCTGTACAGCAGCTGTGCTGGCAGCGGGACTGTTTACAGGCTGTGGAAAAAAGGATACCAGCATGACAGATTACGATGCGGTGGCAATTGAGAGTGATCTGGATATTTCAGGAAACTGGGTTGCACCGGGAAGAGAATTTTCCATAGAATTTGATGGAGAGGGATCATTTACAGAGAAGGAGAAGCTGAGCAAAACTCAGGGCACCTATCAGTTTATGGATAAGAACGCTTCCTTTGTGATCGGAGACCGGTTTGAGGAGATTCATTATATCTCCTGCGTGGATGAGAAGGAGAAGGCATTTTTCACAGGCGCAGTTCTGGGAGATCTGATCTCCGGCTACAATGAGACCCAGAGACTGGAGCGTTACTATGTAAAGCAGGGCAGGGAAGAGGTACCTGCAGAGGAGCTGCTGGGCTGCTGGCAGGATGTAAATGGAAAGAAGGATGCCTATTACTGTGATCTCAGAGAGGACGGCACCCTGAAAACCACTGACTGGGAGGGTACCTATGAGATTACCACCAGTGAGGAGTATGGTACCACTCTCGTGTTCCATTTTGAGAACTACGATGAGGAGTACGCGGCAGTGCGTTACGAGAAATATCTGTTCCTGTACAGAGTAGGAACCAGCAACGTATTCCAGATGGAGAAGAAATAATACAGAAAACAGAAGCATCTGCTGCTGTTCTGTAAGAAACAGAGCAGCAACGGAAAAAGGCAGAAAACAGACAGCTTCCAGGTACAGAGCTGACTGTTTTTCTGCCTTTTTATGTTATAATGATTCCTGTAAACCAATGTTACCTGTGAAGCAGTGAAGAAATACTTCCTGTTAACAGTAGATGGGAAGATGTCCGCTTTACAAGGGAGAAGATACTTCCCAACCAAAAAAGAAAGGAATAGGTATGACTGCTTCTATCGTGTTCGTTGTGGTGCTGACCCTTGCAAACATACTGCAGGCGGTTACTGGCTTTGCCGGGGCACCCCTGTCCATGCCCATCTGTATTGCCCTTCAGGGGATCAACGATGCAAAGGCTTCCATCACACTGATCTTTCTTCTGTCCGGGGCAGTGGTTGCCTTGCAGAATATCAGAGTGATCAATCCCAGAAAACTGGGAACCATGCTGTTTTTTATGGGAATCGGACTGGTTCCCGGTCTGTGGCTCTTTGAACGCCTGCCGGTAAAGAGTCTGATGATCCTGTACGGAATCATCGTGATCCTCATCGGAATGGTGAAACTGATTTCCCGGAATCCCGCTGAGATGCCAAAGCCACTGAAGCTTCTGGCCATCATCCTGGCGGGGATGATGCAGGGGATGTTCACCAGCGGAGGCCCGTTTCTGGCGCTGTACGCCACAGCGGAGCTTAAGGACAAGCAGGAATTTCGTGCCACGGTATCCTCCGTGTGGGCCATCCTGAACATCTTTCTCTGCAGTAAGATGTATGGAAAGGGCATGTATACCCCCAATGCCATCCGTCTGTTTCTCCTGTCAGTGATTCCTGTATTTGGTGCCATTGCAGTGGGAAACAGAATTGCAAAACGTATCAGACCGGAAACATTTTTGAGACTGGTATATGTATTGCTGATCCTGTCAGGAGGAATCCTTCTGCTGAATGCACTTGGCTGAAGCTCATTTCGTCAGTGAAGGTGGGTTCTGATAATGGACCGGATCGCCTCATTCAGGTGGGGCAGCAGCTGTTCCAGAGGAATGGGAGCATTTTCCATAATGGCACTGTAGGTGGTGGAATTTGTCATCTCCACTATGATAAATGCCATGATCTCGGGGTTTTTTACAGTTACTCCACAATCCTGTACAACAGACTCAAAAATCTCACGACCGCTGATGCGCTCCTCCAGAACATCGTTGTTCAGCAGGTGCTTAAACAGTCCCCAGCTGAGGTTTTTGGCAATAAAACGCTGAAGGGGTTTGTTCTTTGACAACTCCAGTACAATGTGATCGATGATAAAGATGATCTTATCTTCAAAGCCGGTGATTTCCCTGTGGTGCTGCAGTTCCTGGTGGGCTGCAGAAAACAGGCGCCGGGACCAGAGAATCACAAGATAGTCTCTGATAGCGGTTTTATCCCTGAAATAGAGATAAAAGGTTCCCTTGGCAACATTGGCATTGTTGGTGATATCACTGATAGAGGTTTCCTCCACACCCTTGCTCAGAAAAAGCTCCTGGGCACTGTTCAACAGATTCTCGAATTTCTGTTGCTTGTTTTTTTCGATCTTTCCCATACATTACACCTCTGCTTTCAGTCCAGAGACTCCAGCAGCCCTTTCAACTCCTGAAGAACTCCATTCTTTGTATAATCCGGGATCACTCGGCAGGCTGCAGCCTTTACAGCAGGCTTTGCATTGTCCACAGCAATTCCCACACCGGCAAACTGGATCATGGACAGATCATTCATATTGTCTCCAAAGGCCATCACCTGGGAGGGGGCAATGTGCAGTTCCTGGCACAGCCTCTCCAGAGCAGGTCCCTTGCCATTTCCAAAGGGTACCAGATCCACCCAGTTTTTCCCTGCAGTCAGCACCTGGAGACGGTTCTGCCATTCCCTGTTCAGATGAAGGGCAGCAAACTGCTCTGCATCCTCCGGGTGATACAGGGTGATCATGGTATAGATGGTATCAGGGGAAGGTGGATTCCAGCCCTCTGTCACACGGACCTGACAGTGATACTCCTGGGTAAGACGCTGACAGAGAGAATCATCCCGGAAGGGAATATTGCAGTACTCCGGATCATAGGCGATTCCGCCGGGAGCCTGGATCTCCTGCAGCTCCTGCCAGAACTCTCTGACCCACTCATAGGGCACCGGATGGGGAGCGATGATCTGATCCCCTTTTTTCACAAGACTTCCGTTCTGGGACAGGAACCAGATATCCTCCTTCACTGGGGCAAATGCCACCTCAAGACTGGAAATATGACGGCCGCTGGCTGCCACAAAGACAATTCCCTTCTCCTGAAGTCTTCGGATTATATCAAAATACTCAGTATTCAGTTCTGTGCTTCCTTCTTTTACAATGGTTTCATCCACATCAGTAACTACTAAACGGATCATAGTTTCTCTCCTTACTCAATATCTGATATGTATTGTAGCAAAGAATAAAAATGAATGCAAAACCAAAAGCAACAGGGGGAAGAAATTGCATTTTCCCCAAAACAGGGGTATGCTACAGATAATACTGCAGAAAAAATGACAGAGAAAACTGATTCATTCTGAGGAGGAATTCTGCTGTGGATGGATAGAACCAGAGACAAGAAGGAATCAGGAATACGAAAGCATCAGAGAGAAGGAGCGGATCAAAAAATATGGGAAAAGTGTTAAACTGGGCTGTGGCAGGTACCGGATGGATCGCCACAGATATGGCGGAGATTCTGAAGGAGCATGGAAGAGGGTTTTACGGTGTAGCAAGCGGACATGTGGAGAATGCACGGCACTATGCAGAGAAGTATCAGGTTCCCCGGGTGTATGAGACCATAGAGCAGCTCTGCGCAGATCCGGCGGTGGATGTGGTGTATGTGGCCACACCCCACAATACGCATTTTGAAATCGCAAAAAAGGCATTGACTGCAGGAAAGCACTGCCTTATTGAAAAATCCATTACATTGAACAGCAGAGAGCTGGAGGAACTGGTTGCCATTGCCAATGAACAGCAGCTGTGTATCGCTGAGGCCATGACCACCTGGCATATGCCGGTGATGAAGGAACTGAAGATACTGGTGGACAGTGGGATTCTTGGCAGGGTTCAGGTCATCAATGTGAATTTTGGAAGCATGAAGCCCTACGATATGGAAAACAGATTTTTTAATCTGAAATATGCCGGAGGGGCCCTGCTGGATATCGGTGTATATGCCCTGTCAGCCATTCGTCTGTTTCTGGAGGAGAAGCCCACAGAGGTGCTGAGTCAGTGGAAGCTGTGCCAGGCGGGCTCTGATGAGGAGGAGACCATTCTTCTGAAAAATGCTGCCGGTCAGATGGCAGCAGCGGTGGTATCTCTCCATTCCAAACAGCCAAAGAGAGCCATGATCAGCTGTGAGAAGGGCTTCATTGAGATCATGGAGTATCCTAGGGCAAAGAGAGCGGAGATTACCTTTGCTGACACAGGAGAGAAGCAGATCCTGGAGCTGGGAGATCCGAAGGATGCACTGTACTATGAGGTGCAGGACTTTGAGGCAGTTGTCCGGCAGTGGGCGGCAGCCTGTGAGGCAGCGGGTGAAAGGGCAGCAGAGTGTACAGAGGATGCCCCTGAAAGGGATGCCATGAATCAGAGGATGGGGGCCATGCAGCTTCAGTACACAAGAGAGAATATGGAAGTGATGACAGAACTCCGCAAACAGTGGAATATGAAATATCCCGGGGAGGTATGGTAGGAAAGCCACAGGAGCAGTTATTGACAAACGGGTCAGAAACCAGTATAAAGGTTTCTATAGGATCCGTCATTTGTGTCCTTCAAAAGGAAAGGCACAACAGCGGATACAGGAATAATCAACAGAAGGAGATACTGCAATGTTTGAAAAAGTAAATGTATACGATCTGCAGCTGAATCCATTTCAGGAGATCGGAAAAAACTGGACACTGATCTCAGCAGCAGTGGATGGAAAAGTAAATACCATGACAGCAAGCTGGGGAAATATGGGTGTGCTCTGGGGGAAAGAGGCACTGACTGTGTATATCCGTCAGTCCCGTTACACAAAGGAGTTTGTGGATGCCCAGGAGTACTTCACAGTAAGCCTTTTTGATGAGGATAAGAAGAAACCTCTGGGACTTCTCGGAAAGAAATCCGGTCGTGACGGAGATAAGATCGCTGAGGCTGGTTTCCACGTAACTATGGTGGAGGGACAGCCTGCATTCGAAGAGAGTAAGATGGTATTTGTCTGCAGGAAAATGTACCAGGCAGACATGCCAAAGGCAGCTATGCCGGAGGAGGCCATCAAGGCATATTACCCAGACGATGATATCCACACCATGTACATCGGTGAGATCGTTGCCTGCTACGTAAATAAATAACGGGAACCACTTCAAGCAGCCCCTGCCTTCAAAGGCGGGGGCTGTTTGCATCAGCAGGAGGAAATGCTCCTGCTGATAAGCTGACGAAGACAGCAGCATACTATTATCGCGACAGGTTCCAGGAGCCACTATTCCTTCTGGTGTTAAAAAGTTGTCCATGTTTATAGAAATTTCATAATATTCATAAAAGGTTCGTTGGACATATATCTGTACTAAATGATACAATTGCCCCATTGAGAGATAATGGAGGACGAATGAATGAACAGTACAGAAATTTCAAGAGAGGATCTGTTGCGCAACACAGATGCCATTCTTCATGTGAGGGAGGGAGTTCTGAAAAAGAAAATCAAATCCCTCTATACAAGAATGGCCATCGATGACTGTTATTTTTTAAAGCAGGTCTGGCCGGAGATCCGCACATCTGAGGAGAAACCACGGGAGCAGGTGTATTTATCCACCCTGCAGGCAAATTCAGGACTTCCCATGTCTGAGATTTCCCAGACTGTGGAACGGATGAATAACAAGGGACTGATTATCTGGGAGAGAGGCAGTTCAGGTACCTATATTAAGCTCAGTGATAAGGGGTTCAGAGAATTCCGTGCACAGCAGGATATCATGTTCGGCTATGTGGAGCGAATCATCAGAAAGCTTGGCAAGGATCATCTGAGAGAGATCGTTGCAGCCTTAAGTGAGTTGGAGTCGGTTCTGGAAAGCGAGCTGCCGGAATAAAGAATTGAAAAAAACCACATATCCCTGCCTTTTGGCAGTGTTATCATGTAAAAAGGAATGGTACACTGGCGGTACGAGGTGAATGCTATGTGGAATACGTTTAACATAATTACTACAGCAATATCTTTTATATCACCGGTTTTAATGATCTTCCTCACAGGATTTCTGATCTATGCAGTGCTCAGAGGGGTGATGGACTGGAATAACAATCGCCATTCCCAGGTGACCGTGGTCAAGGCAGGTGTGATTTCAAAGAAAGAGGATGAGGTGCAGCATTATGATGCACAGACGGGTGCTCTGAATGGGGTTACCTCTTCTTACTATGTGTTTTTCCAGGTGGAGGATGGTGGTGAGGTTCTCAGATTTCATGTAAGTCTCAGAGAGTTCAGAAAATTGTCAGAGGGCGACAGGGGAGAACTGAAGTATCAGGGCTCCAGATTTATCGGATTCGAAAAAAAACCTATCAATAAATTGTAAAAGGGGCGTTCTGCCCCTTTTTTCTTCACATTTCTATGGTAGAATGATGGCAGTGTATGCCGAGGCATATTGAATAAAAACACTTACTTTGGAGGTTATTTCATGAAAAAAACAGTAATTACAGCTTTTGTACTTTCTCTTGCACTGGGGCTTTCTGCCTGTGGTGGCAAGACACCTTCCTCCTCTGATAATTCCTCCTCCCAGGAGATCGTTGCGGGGGATACAATGGGAAGCAAGTATCTGGCAGAATTTGCCAATTCTGACAAAGAGACAGCTGCAGATTGTGTAAAAGAACTGCTGGACCTGAAGGCATCTGAAGCGGAGCTTGTGGAAATGGAAGTAGAAGAGGGATATCTTCCTGGCTTTGATGAGGAGATTTCCGGTTTTACAACAGGTGTGCAGTTTGCTCCCATGATCGGAACGATCCCCTTTGTGGGCTATGTGTTTGAGTCAGAGGATCCGGAGGCTCTTCTGAAATCTCTGAAGGATACTGCCAATCCTGCATGGAATATCTGTACCGAGGCGGAGGAAACAGTAAGCTACGTCCGGGGAAATCTGGTATTCTTCCTGATGTGCCCGGGTGAGTAATGTTGTTAACCATCCATCGTCTGGAGGGAAGGGTGCTGCGGCCATTCATGTCGACCCTTGCGGAGACCTGGGCAGCAACGACCTGTTTCCCGAAGAGAAAGGAAGTTTATGAATGAAGATCAATAAGCATCTGCTGCAGTTCCTGGCAGCTCTCTGGATTCTGGCTTTCCATCTCTGGATCAGCGTTACAGGCACTGTGGGAGAGGCATTTCTCGTCAGAATCGGATATGTGGGAGTGGATCTGTTTTTCTTTGTATCTGCCTTTTCTCTGGCAGACAAAGAGCTCCGATATGGGGAATTTCTGAAGAACAGATTCTCCCTGATCTATCTGAAATTCCTTATTTTTACAGCTGCAGCAGCCCTGTATAAGAGCTGGGGGCTGACAAAATTTCTGAAGACAGCCTTTTTTATCAGCTTCTTTGAAAGGGGCGGTGGCTCCTTCCTGTGGTTTGCACCGGCAATCCTGCTGTTTTATGTGTTGTATCCGCTGTTCCTGAAGTGGAACTGGAAATACAAAGTCCCGGCTGTTCTGGCCCTCTGGCTCCTGCTGAGCATTCTTCTGGAGGGGGTATTTGGCTATACAAAGGTATTTATCTTTACCAACAGAATTCCGGTGATCCTGGCTGGATATGTGCTGAAGCGCCATTCAATAAAGAAGCAGCTGTATCTGCCCTCCCTTGCCCTGGGTCTGGTGCTGCTGTATTTCTATGGATTCACCATCAAATGCAATATTCCGGTGAGAGACAGTTTTTATGTACTGGCGATTCCTGTGGTGGTGGGATTGGCCGGAATCAGCGGCTATGTGAAGCAGTGTGGATTTGTAACAATGACAGCAGGCGCTACCTTTGAAATGTATGCAGTGCAGATGATATGGGGAGCGGAACTGGTCCGTCTGTTTTACAGAACCACAGGCAGCCCATTGGCTGCCAATCTGCTGGTTTTCCTGTCTGTAGTGGGATGTTCCGTGGTTCTGTCGAAGGTGTTTTCCCAGGTGAGAAAGCTCCTGATTTAATACGTGTTGAAAGGCACCTGAAGTCAAAGGCAGGTGAGATCATCTCAGCCCAGTTCAAAAAAGGTGATGATGGTGTGGATGATAAAATCCATGGTTTTGGGATTGCGGACACGGTGATCCCCCTCAAAGGAGACAAATTCGATCACATTGTCCTCTGCAAATTTTTCCACCACATCAAAGGGAACTGTTTCATCCTCTGTTCCATGGAGGATCATCAGATCATCAGCAAAGTCAAGGTATTCCATCTCCTTCGGGTCCGTTTCCCGGATCTCCTCAAAGAAGGAAAGGGATACCTTGACTTTTCTTTCGTGTCCGAGAAGAACCTCCTTTCCCTTCATCAGCTTATCGTACTGACCGCTCTTTTGCGCATGCTCCAGAAGGGAGTCATGCATATTGAGGGCAGGGCTTCGCAGGGCGATCTTCACAAAGGGATTTCCCTTTTCCTGTATGTATTTCAGCATCAGGAAACCGCCGAAGCTGGTGGCATAGATGTAGATCTGACTGGTGCCCAGCTGCTCCTCCACATATTTTTTTACCAGCTCCAGATAGGAGATACACTCAGAAAGCATCAGCTTCTTGCGTGCATCAGCACCGTGGCAGGGGAAGTCAAAGCCGATCACGGCGGTGGTCTTATACTTGGAGATTACCTTCTCTCCAAAACGGGTCAGGGCAGCGGTGTCCTTGTAGCTGCCAAAACCGTGGAGGAAAAGGATCGCCTTATCTATTTTCTTCATATCCTGACAGTAAATCTTGCAGCGGATGCTGTAGCCGCCCTCGTTTATGTCAAATAGCTTTTCCATTTATTCAAATACCTCTTTTCTGTTGCTTTTATTGGATTTTGCTGCCTCCAGAACATTATAGACTGTGGCGGAGGCGATGACGATTACTGCGCCCACCAGAGACAGGGGACCGATCAGCTCGCCGTAGAATACGGCCACAAGAATGGGATTCAGCACCGGTTCCACCATGGAGATCAGGGATGCCGCCACAGGAGGGACGCTCTGCAGTCCCCGGGCCAGCAGGATATAGGAAACCGCCATCTGGAACACCCCAAGAATCACAACGGTGATTACATTGACAGGGGTATATTCCGTTTTCGTCAGGATTGTGGGCAGTGCCATCAGGAAGCTGATCACAAATGACAGCAATACAGCGGATTCAAAGTCACAGCCCCTGATCTGTTTGCTGACAAACACCACTGCATAGAGCATTCCTGAAAGGATAGCCAGCAGAATACCCAGCAGTCCCTGGAGGGTAAGGGAATCAAAAAAGAAAAACAGGATTCCCACAAATGATACAAAACAGGCGATGAGAGAGGATTTCTCCGGTTTCCTGTGGAAAAACAGCCACATGATCAGAATAATGAAGATGGGCATGGTAAACTGCAGTACAATGGCATTTGCAGCGGAGGTCAGTTTGTTTGCATACACAAAGGCAAGACACATGCCTGCATTGGCCACTGTGCAGAGCAGTGTTCCTCCATTCAGGACGAAATGATGCTTTCTGAGTTTCATATAGATCAGCAGAACAATAAAGGAAAAGAAGCACCGCAGTCCGTTAATGGAAAGGGCAGGCATGCTGTTCAGCTTGATCAGAAGTCCTCCGAGAGCAAAGAATACTGCAGACCCGATCATACAGAGTACACCGGTATTGCTGTGGGTGGAATTCATAATAGTAAATACACGTCTCCTTCCGATAGTAATGGTTCATGAAAGTGGTTCATGAACAGGCGGTGAAAGGACTGGGATGTCCCTTTTGCCTGTTTCATCATAATACTGATTGCAGGAATAATCAACACAGACAAGACTCCGGCACTGAACTGACTGCTTTGTCAGATCGGTGCCGGAGCATATGAAGGTATGTATTGTTATGTATTATCCTAGTTACGTATTTTAATACGCTAGAATTCGAGACCGGCCTTATTGCGCAGAACAGTGCGCATACGGGCATTTTCCTCCTCCAGAAGAAGGATTTTTTCGTTCAGCTCCTTGTGTCGGTTATCGTATCTGGTGATAAAGATATCTGTAGATGCAATCAGGTCATTCATCTTACTTTGCAGAATTCCCACAGCTCCGTCCAGTTCAGGATAGAATTCCCGGGCATAGATACACATGGGGAGATAGTGGGTCCTTGTTTCGTGGATGTATTCCTGCATACGCCAAAGAGTGAAATTATACAGCTCCTCAACCAGATTCGCCCGGTCTGCCAGACGGATCATCATGGCAAGCTTGTTTTTTCGAACCTGGGCGAAGACAGCAGCCTCCTCCTCCTCTGTTTCGCAGTTTCCGGTATAGATCAGCATCATGATGTTCACGATCCGTTCATCCAGAAGGTATTTGCTGTGAATCTCCCAGCCCATATCATCAAACTTCACATGGGTTTTCAGATCATGACAGAGAGCCCCTGCAAGAAGGATATCCTTATCCTCCGGGGATATGGGAAGATGCAGGTTCACCAGCATACGGGTCACAGAGAGACAGTGATACATATAGGGGCGGCATCTTCTGGTGCCGTCACAGGAATGGGTAAAACCTCTGTAGATGCCGGATAACAGGGAACGAACCACTGGCAGGGCAACGGCAGTATTCAGAAGTTTTCGCTCATATGCATAATTGCGGATAAAACGATAGAGGCCATCGTACATCCAGCTTTCATCACGGTTGTACTGCAGATTCTCTTCACCAATCTTCTGCAGGATACTATCTACTTTTCTGGAAAAATCTTCCATCCTTTTCCTCCTTTCAGACTGATGCAGTGTTTACAGCTGCAACTCCAGCATTTTGTGACGCAGCTTCAGATTTTCCTCTTTCAGACGTTCAAGTTTGGAAGTCATCTGTTTTTCCTGCTCTTCATAACGACCCACAAGGATCTCGGCAATCTCACAGAGGTTTTTCATCTTATCCTGTAAAATAGTGAAGGAGCTGATGATATGAGGATAGTGCTTTCTTGCATAGGCACACATGGGGAAGATACATTCCTTGGTTTCCTGGACGTACTCGTGTACCTTCCAGATGGACATATTGTAGAGGTCCTCCACATTGTTGCCTCTGTCCGCCAGTTTCACAAGAAGGGCAAGGGGATTTTCCTGAATCTTCTGGAAGTAGGCCCTGTGTTCCTCCTCTGTGAAATCCCGTCGTTTGGAGAGGGTGAGTACTGTCTCGTAGATGGCAGGGGTGAGATGATAGTCTGTATAAAGTTCACGTCCTCCATTGGGGAAAGGAATATCCTCGATCAGATCATGACAGAGAGCCGTTGCCAGAACAGTGTCCTCATCCTCAGGTTCCAGAGGAAGACGCAGATCAATCAGGGTACAGCAGACCTTCAGACAATGGATCACATAGGGCAGACGGTAGGAGATACCGTCCTTCACAACAGAGGATTTTCGATAGATTCCATTGTGAAGTCCCCGTACCAGGGGAAGTGCAACTGCAGTGGCGTAGAGTTTCCGCTCTGCAGCGTAGCGTTTTACATAATCGTAATATCGTTCGTACAGCCAGAACTCCTCCTCGTTGTAGGAGAGTAGTTCCGGATCAATATCCTGTACCAGTTCCTTAATCTTCTTCATAAAAGGAGATTTTCCGCCCATATTCAGCCTCCTAATCAGAAAAATTATTCGATTTCAAATCGTTTCTGTGTTTAATTGTACGACAATAAAGGCATAAATGTAAAGAGAAATTGAAAAATCCATGTTATTCCGATGCAATTCGTCCTATTTTTACTGCCCGAGGCGCAATTTGTCTCAGTGGGAGTACAGTCTCCGCCAGCGTCGACTTGCAGTTGAAACGGTCATATGACTGACGGAGAATGACCAGAATACGGGGTTTGAACGAACGAGTTTGAATAAAATTGAACATTTACTATAATGAAAGGTCATAAATGCACACTTTTCATGTGGAATCTGCTGAAAATAAAAAAAGGGCTTGAAAAATGACCGGAAATGACGTATTTTGATTACAGGAAGTGAGAGACAAAGAACTTCCCAATCACAAATGACAATTATCGCGCAATTCGTTATGCGCATTCATAATTTTTTTCTTTATTCTTTTTTCCTTCATCCCCGATATTCTGCAAGTATCTGGGGATAGCGACAATAACAGACTTTATCATAGATTTTGACCCCCCTTTTTCTGACGAAACAGCAGAGTAAGTATTTACCATCGGTGAGTATTTACTCTGCTGTTTTGTTTTTTCATTTTTTTTTAATAAGGTGACCGGGAAATCTGTGTTATACTAAGAGCAGAGTCTTGATAAAACAAGAACAGATATTGGAGGATCAGCATTTGTGAAAACAGTAGTTATTACGGGAAGCACCAGAGGGCTGGGGTTTGAGATGGCAAAGGTGTTCAGAAAAAGAGGTTTTAATGTGGTGATCTGTGGAACAAAGCAGGAAAACATCGACAGAGCCATCAGTCATCTCTGTGATATAAAAGCCAGAGGAAAGGTAATCGGGCAGAAATGCAATGTATCCTCTATCCATGATGTGGAATGCCTGGCAGATACGGCATTTGAACTGTTCGGAGGAATTGATATCTGGATCAACAATGCAGGTGTAAACCAGAGCTATCTGCATTCCTGGGAACTTGGTGCAGAGGAAATAGATTATCTGATGCAGGTGGATCTGAAGGGATCCATCAACGGAACCAATGCTGCCATACGAAAAATGCTGCAGCAGGGCTATGGAGCTGTCTACAATGTGGAGGGCATGGGGTCCAATGATGCATTCCAGTCCTGTTTTGCTCTGTACGGCACCGCAAAGCGCGCAGTAACCTATTTTTCTGATGCAGTTGCCAATGAGATCAGAGAGCTGAAACTGCCCCTTGTGATCGGAAAGCTGTCACCGGGAATTATGATTACAGATTTTCTCACCTCAGCAGAGGGTGAGCAGAACCGCACTGAGTTGGATGCCTCCACAAAGAGAGTATATAATATTCTTGGAGATTATCCGGATGTGATTGCAGATTTTCTTGTGCCAAGGATCATTAAGAACAGGAAGAACGGAGTTCGCATCAGCTGGCTTACAAACAGAAAAGCGGTTTCGAGACTGCTTACATCCGGCATAAGAAAAAGAGAATTCTTTGAACAGAACGATTAATGATTGATAAAAAGGTACACAATTTGCTATAATAAGATGATTCGAAAAACAATACATCTTTTTAAAGGGGAAATAATGGTATGAAACAGTATATTGTTGATGCATTTACAGATAAACCGTTTGCCGGCAATCCAGCAGCTATCTGCGTTATGGAGTCCTGGCCTTCAAAAGAGGCAATGATGAAGCTGGCAATGGAGAACAACCTCTCAGAGACTGCCTTCGTAGTGAAGGAGCTGACTGGTTATCATCTTCGCTGGTTTACACCTGGCACAGAGGTTGAGGTATGCGGCCACGCTACTCTGGCAGCTGCCTATGTTATTCTGAACTTCTATGAGAAAGACTGCAATGAGGTGGTATTCCACACCATGAGCGGTGAGCTGAAGGTGGTTCGTGAGGGAGACCTCTATGTTATGGATTTCCCAACCTACGAGCTCCGTGAGATTCCTGTAACAGATGAGATGGAGGAGGCCTTTGGAATCCGTCCTGTTAAGGCAATTCTGGGAATCGATCTTGTGTGTGTATTTGAGTCTGATTTCCTTGTGCGCACCATGACTCCGAACCAGGAGCTGCTGAAGGAGCTGCCGGGACGTGTTCAGAACGTTACTGCAAGGGGCTTTGAGACTGACTGTGTATCAAGAAGCTTCTGTCCAATCCTCTCTATTCCTGAGGATCCGGTTTGTGGTTCCGGTCATTGCCAGATCGCTGTTTACTGGTCAGAGGTTCTTGGAAAGAAAGAGATCTATGCATACCAGGCGTCCAGACGTGGTGGATATCTGCACTGTGAGATCCTTGACAACAACCGTATTGCTCTGAAGGGACATGCGCAGCTGTTTGCTGTTTCTGAGATCATGGTTGAAATCTGAGGGACAGAAGATTGCCTATCATAACCGAATAATATCTGAATAAAAAAGCTGTTGGAACTAAGGCAGGTTGCCTTTTCCAACAGCTTTTTTTATACTTTTTCTGTTTTATGATTGATTATGAAAATCATAATGAGCAATACCACTGTTAAGTATCTGAATCTTCCGGGATTTCGGGATCAGCTGTTGCTGAGTCAAAAATCCAGATTGAGGGAGATTATTTAAACATCCCAGTCCTTTGAAGACAGACAGCAGATTCTATTACTGACAAACGCGCCCCTGGGCAATCTTGTCGTTGGAAAAACCAAAGTAGGATTTTCCTGCCTCAAGAGTGTAGCCCTTGGCAGCAGCCAGCTCTTTCACGGTAACCAGCTGATAGCCCTGAGAGATCAGGTATGGGAACAGATATCTGCAGGCTTCAATGGTGGTTGAATAGATATCGTGCATCAGGATGATATCACCCTCCCCAATCTGATTCAGAACACGTTCGATGATGAGATTGGTGTCCTGAAGATCCCAGTCCAGACTGTCCAGAGACCACATGATGCCAGGTTTCCCAACTGCAGCCAGCTGCTCAGCAGTGTAATCGCCGTATGGGAAGCGGTAAACATCTGTCTGAGCTCCGTTTCCATTAAGACTGATCAGCTCATCGGAAATGCGGAAATTATTCACACAGTCCTCTGTGCCGATTTTAATCATCTGTGTATGATCGGTGGAGTGACTTCCCAGCTGGCAACGACTGTTCTGGATACGTGCGATTGTGTCTCCGTAGCCATCTGTGAGATTTCCAAGCAGGAAGAAGGAGATACGTGCACCGGTCTGGTCGCAGAGATCCAGCAGTTCTCCGGTTCCGTTGCTTGGACCGTCATCAAAGGTAAATGCCAGCAGTCGGTTTGGATCTGCTTCCGGATGATACACACCGGCTTCATCAAAGTAGCAGCTGACACCGCCGATTAATTTCCAGCCGTGATCCAGCATTCCTGCTGCATCGAAATGATAGGACTTCTCACCGATGGTCTGCCATCCATTGTAATAGATATGAACCATATCGGGGGAGTACCAGCTGTTCAGATTGTCCACGAACCATCCATCCTGACAGGAAAGATACATGATGGACTCATCCATAGGCATAAGTCCCGCTGCACCGCTGCCGTCCTCAGCCTCAGGTAATACTGGAACAATGATATTCACTGGTTCTGGTGTTGGCTCAGCAGCCTGCTCCGGAACTGCTTCCTGGATATCATCTGTTTCAGCTGCAACAACGGATTCTGTTGCCACATCTTCTTTTTTACTGGTTTCGTTGGTTGTCATTTCTGCTAATTCTGTCTGTTTTGCGGCTTCATTCTTTCTGAGATGGGAAAAAACGCCCACCATAATTGCAAATACTGCAACAAGGAGAATGATGCATCCTATGACATTTCGAGCCATGGATGGTCTTTTTTTCTTTTTTCGTTTGTTGTCGTTGCTCATTACACCAGCCCTCTTTACATTTATTTGTGTCGAATACTTTCTAAAACTCAGAGAGCAAAGAAAGCATCTATTATAATTTAGCATATTCAATTGGAGAATTCCAGTAAATTGCCTTGGTTTTTTGTGTTTTTTTGGCATTTTTACCAATGAATTCGAGGTCTTATTATGGTAAAATACCAAGAGTCAAATAAATATCAAGGAGGTATGAGCTATGACATACGAGCAGATCGTAGCTAAGGTGCAGACATACTATGCAGATGCTGATGCATCTATGGTTGCCGGACATTATGCTGTCCAGGTAAATGTAATTGGTGAGGGTGCAGGTGCTTTTTACATGGAGATCACAGAGGGAAAGGTTAACGTACAGCCATATGATTACGTTGATCGCAATGCAGCTGTTACAGCAGCAGCAGAGGTCCTGATGGAGATCACAGAGAGAAAAGTTTCTTATACAAAAGCTGTTGCTGAGTCAATGATCCAGATTGAGGGAGATGAGCAGGCGGCAGCAGTTCTTGATTCTATCAAAACAATAGTGGCAGAGGCAGCAGCAGAAGTTGTAGCAGAGCCAGTGGTTGAGGCAGTAGCAGAAGTTGCAGCAGAGCCAGTGGTTGAGGTAGCAGCAGAAGTTGCAGCAGAGCCAGCAGCTCCGAAAGCGGCAGGGAAGAAAGCACATACAAGAAAACGTGCTGTAAACAAAGCTGCTTCAAAAGCAAAAGGAACAAAGAAGTGTAAAAAAACAGCAAAATAAGTTGCAGTATAATAGAAACGCCTAAGATAAAACAGAAAATCCAGAGGGAACCCAATGTCATGGTGAATGACAGGAGTTCTGCTCTGGATTTTTGTATGTTGAAAAACTGTTTGTCAGGTTGGAATCAGCCTGTTACGCGGTTTTCTTCAATATAATTCTGGCAGAAACCGTAGTAGGCTTTTCCAGGCTCCAGTTCAAAGCCCTTGGCAGCTGCCAGTTCTTTGACGGTAACCAGCTGATAGCCCTGAGAAATCAGGTAAGGAAACAGATATCTGCAGGCCTCCACGGTGGAATCGTAGCGATCGTGCATCAGAATGATATCTCCCTCTGTGATCTGACTGAGAACCGTATCGATTACCGGCTGTGCCTCCAGCAGATCCCAGTCCAGACTGTCCACAGACCACATGATGCTGGGTTTGTCAAGGGCGGCAGCATGCTCCGGAGTAAAATCACCGTAGGGGTAGCGTACCGCATCCGATTCTATACCGCCGGACCAGGCAAGGATCTGGTTGTCGCATTCTCTGAAATCCGCAACACTATCCTCCACAGACAGCTTCAGCTGCTGGGTATGGGTGTTGGTATGATTTCCCACCTCACAGCGATCCTTAATGATATGTGGAATCACGGCTCCGCCGATCTCCACCTGTTTTCCGATCATGAAGAAGGTAACACGGGCACCTGTTTCCTCGCAGAGTGCAAGAATCTCGTCCATTCCCTGGCTTGGACCGTCGTCAAAGGTAAATGCCAACAGGCGGTTTGGATCTGCATCCGGCTGATAAACGGCATTTTCGTCAAAGTAGCAGCCCTTTCCGCCGATCAGCTTCCATCCGAAATCCGCCAGACCGGAGCTGTCAAGATGGTAGGTTGCTCCTTCGGCGGTGAACCAGCCATTGTAATAGCAGTTTACAAGATCCGGTGTGTACCAGCCGTTCTGACCATCCGTTACATAACCGATGTGATCTGTTGCTGCCACCATCCAGTCACTCATGGGGATCAGGCCCGCGTTGCCGGTTCCATCCTCAAATTCCGGCAGAAGCTGCTGAACAGCAGTGGCAGGGTTCTCAAGGGGGACTCCCTCTGAGAGTGCCGCCTCATCCGGATTACCGGTTGCTGCTGTATCTGTGGTTGCGGAAGCCTGCTCAGCTGTGTAAGTCTGTTCTGGTGCAGTGATGTCTGCAGGCTTCTTTCTGGTCCGAATAAGCAGAAGAATGAAAATAAGAAGCAGAAGAGCAAGGATTCCACCTGCCAGTGCCATTCGTTTCATCAGCTGCTGTTTCCGGAGTTGCCGTTGCCTGCTGTAATTTTTTTCAGTCAATGTTATGATTCCCCCTTATCTGGTTGCATCCCATTCCGGATGCTGGTGTTTGAATATTGTATCAAAAGGACTAAGTATTACTATAGCATCAGATGAAACAGGTTACAATATGGGAGAAGGATTCAGAACTGCGAGAAGAAAACAGATGAAATCATCCATGGTCAAAAACTGTCAGATTCACCGGATGGATGGTCTTCTGAATTTGCATAAATCCTGATTTTGCTATATAATTGTCAGGAAAAGTGTTGAAAGGGAAGGGTAAGAACATGACAGCTGTATTTGGAATAATGGCCCTGGTGGGCTGCTGTGGAATCCCTCTCACCGCAGTGAATCTGTTGATCAGAAAAGTGCAGGAGAAGCCCACAAAAAGGACTCTGCGAACACTGTTTCTGATGGCGGTTTTTCTGTTTGTGGGAGTGCTGGGAGTGAATTTTCTGTAATTCATCATTTCTTTACGGAAAAGGAACAGGATTGTAATATGTACGATAATAAAAATATGTGTTAAAATACTATACTGAAAGAAATCATATAGTGTGAGAACAAAAGAATAATAATAAAAGAGTAAGAGAGAAGAACATGTATCTGTTTTTAGAGATTTTGGGAACCATTGCCTTTGCTGTATCAGGTGCAATGGTGGCGATCAGAGCCAGAATGGATCTTCTGGGTGTGGTGGTTCTGGGAATGACCACGGCGGTAGGCGGAGGAATTATCAGAGATGTTCTCATCGGAGTTGTGCCCCCCATGGCATTTCAGAAGCCGGTTTATGCGGTGGTGGCCATCATGGTATCCCTGGTGGTGTTTCTTCCAAAGGTCAGAACAAGGATCCATACAGATGTCTTTCTGTTTAATCTGATCGATGCGATTGGCCTTGGAATATTTACTGTGGTGGGTGTGAAGGCCGGAATTCCATTTGAAAATCCGTACCTGCAGTTCTTTCTGGGAACTGTAACCGGTGTGGGTGGCGGTGTGATGAGAGATGTATTTGCCAGCGAGAAGCCTATGATCTTTGTGAAGCATTTTTATGCCGCTGCCAGCATGATCGGTGCATTGGTCTGCATTGCCCTGATGCCTGTCAGTGAATCAGCGGCCATGGTGGTATCTGCGGGAGTGGTGGTTTTTCTCAGAATACTGGCTGCCGACAGAAAATGGAATCTGCCCAGAGCATAGGAAATGTGCCATAGGGTAACAAGAAGTAAGAATAAGAAAAGAAAGAAGTGAATATAATGAGAGAGTTTAATTACACAATCAAATCCCAGGTGGGAATCCATCTTCGTCCTGCTGCAGAGCTCACCGCTGTAGCGGAACGCTTTGACAGCAGAGTGAGAATCACTAAGGAAGATGTGACAATGAATGGCAAATCGGTGATGAGCGTTATTTCTCTTTGCGTAAAGCAGGGGGATGAGGTGACCATCACCGTTGAAGGAAAGGATGAAGACCTGGCCTGCAATGCGTTACAGGATTTTTTTGAGAGCCGTTTGTAAACGTAGAAGTCCCGGAGTAGCAGATAAATATCCTGAGTAGATTATAAGATGAGTGAACTGCTGTAAAAGAGACATGGTAATCTGAAAGGAATCGAGGGGACCTGAAGGAAGAAGCGTAATTCATAAAGTGAAAATAACAGAACAAAAAACAGGAGACAGAAGAGAAGTATCCAGTCTGAAATTCCAGATCTGAAATGATAGCTCTTTTCCGGCTCCTGTTTCTTTTTCATAGAGACCCTATAGAGGGAGCAGTGCAGAAGCACCTGATCAAAGGGGAGTGCCTGAGGTGGCTTGAAAAATGACGCAAAAAAAGCAGGTGATGGGAATCGAACCCACGTATCCAGCTTGGAAGGCTGGTGTTCTACCATTGAACTACACCTGCGAAGTCGGGGTGACAGGATTCGAACCTGCGGCCTCCTGGTCCCAAACCAGGCGCTCTAGCCAAGCTGAGCTACACCCCGATGAATTTATTTAATTAAGAGCAGGTGATGGGAATCGAACCCACGTATCCAGCTTGGAAGGCTGGTGTTCTACCATTGAACTACACCTGCGAAGTCGGGGTGACAGGATTCGAACCTGCGGCCTCCTGGTCCCAAACCAGGCGCTCTAGCCAAGCTGAGCTACACCCCGTTGAATTGTTTTAATTGTTTGCACATCTCTCGCGCAAGTGATACTTTATCACAAGGTATATGGAGTGTCAACACTTTTTTGAAAAAAAATTTAAAAAGATTAAAATCTGGGAGGAGAAGTTCCATTGTAGGAAAGACGGAAGCAGTGTAGAATAGAAGTATGAACAGAATTTGCCGGAGGGGGAGATACAGATGGATGAGAACAAAATCTTATGGAAAAAATGTACAGAATTTCACGGACACATCTGCGGAGGGCTTGCCATCGGCTACAAGGCCGCTCTTTATGCAATACAGCTGTTGGGGCTGCAGTTGAATCAGGAGGATCAGTTGGGCTGTCTTTCCAGAGATGAGGAACTGGTGTGCATTTCTGAAAATGATGCCTGTGGTGTGGATGCTATTCAGGTGATCCTGGGCTGCAGTGTGGGAAAGGGAAACCTTCTGTTTCATATGACCGGGAAGATGGCATTTTCCTTCTATAACAGGAAAACAGGGAAATCCGTAAGGCTGCTGCTGAAGGAGCTTCCTGAAGGAGTGGTGAAGGGGTCTTCCTTTGGTTTCTATGAGAGTTCCGGTCCTGAGGTATTATTCAAAGTAATGCCCACCACAATTCAGGTGCCGGAAAAGGCCAGAAGCTTTACCTCCTATGTGTGCGAGGAGTGCGGCGAGGTTACAGGAGCAAACTGGATCAGGATCAGAGCAGATCAGAAGCTTTGTCTTGACTGTTATAAGGGATATGATCGATTCCGTGTGTGAGATGAATGTTGCAGAGTGTTTAACTGAACAGGATTATCAAAAAGGAGCTGCCGTTTTCCTTCGGCAGCTCCTTAATAATTTACGCGGGCAACGAGCCAAAGTCCGTGCTTGCACGAGACCTTGGCGACTGCCGCGATAACTTGAGAAACTCGCAAAGCGTGTTTCTCAAGTTTCGATTAAAAAAATACTTTATTCTGTGGCCAGCATACGAAGCTGAGGAACCTTTTTCAGAATCAGCACCAGCGGCACGCCCAGTACCAGACAGGTGATACCCTGAATCATGTTTCCAGGAATTGCGGACAGGGCTACAAGACCGTAACCGAGAATGGTTGACTCGTACAGAAAATATCCAAGCACCATAATTGCCTCGGCAACCACACCGCTGACACAGTATCCAACAACACTGGGCAGCTTCATTTTTCCAAAGCCCTTAAAAACAAGGAATCCAACAAAGGCCATGGCAAATTTGATCACTGTTGTTCCTGGTACATAGGCACCGTAACCAGCCAGCAGGTCAGCAAGACCGGAGCCAATTCCGGCAGCCAGAGCACCGTATGGATTACCAAGCATCCATGCAGATAAGAGAACGATGGTATCACCGATGTTTACATAGCCGTTTGTTCCAACGGTAGGTACACGGATCATCATTGTTGCGATGCAGGTTAATGCAGCCATCATGGCAGCAGTAGTAAGCAAAGTAAGATTTTTTTTCATGTTTTACTGTCTCCTTTCAGGATACATACGTATCTCATGGGTGAAAGCTTACTATATTACTGACTGTATTAAAATGGTCAGAATAAAATAATATGATAAGGTCAGATTGACCTAAAAGGGAATGCCAGATAGAGGTAATACCGTCAGACACATGGGAATAAGGCATTATTTTACTGAATAACAGGAGCTTAAGGGGAATATGCAGGTCAGATTTGCGCAGGCTATGAGAAATAATGTTGGCTCGTTGCTGGCGTAAGTATGAAAAAAAGCTCCGTCAGTGACAGAGCTTTTTTTCAGTGAATCTGGTAATATTGGTAATACTGAGGAATCTGATTAGAAATTCCAGTGTGATTGTCATATTTTGAAAATGTATATGTATTGTTGAAGATCATCTCGGAAAGTCACATACCATCAATGTCCTTTCCTTTGAATCTGCCCTTATTATATGCAGGTCAATGGGTAAAGTCAACAATAAATACATACAAAAATTAGTAAAATATCACAAATTAATATTGCAAATTAACAAGTAGCAAGGATTTCCTTTCTTCTGTTGAATACTCTGTAGAGGATCATTCCCAGTACTGTGCAGGATATCAGCTCTCCAATTCCTACGGTAATGCTCATCAGCCAGAGTGGAAGAGTAACACCGTATCCGTAGCGAAGAACAAAAGGAACAATGAGCATATTGGTAAGTACAGGCGGAAGAGTTGCCAGTACAGGATGTGTTTTTCTGAGCATTCTTGTACCAACAGCTCCCAGCAGTGTTGCAATGCTTCCGGCAATAATATCAGGAAGAATTGCTCCACCCAGCATATTGCCCAGGATACAGCCGATGAATAAGCCCGGCACGGCAGCAGGAGTGAAGAGCGGCAGAATGGTCAGACATTCGGATACTCGTACCTGCAGATTTCCGAAGGAAATGGGTGCGAAAATAAAGGTTAAGGTTACATACAGGGCAGCAATCATAGCAGCCATAGCAATTCGTAACACTTTTTTGTTGTTCTTATTCATATCGTATTCTCCTCTCAGAAGCTGTGTGTAAGGTTTCTCTTTCCTCTTTGGTATGGGTTTATCCTACAACGATACAGGTATACATTGTCAGGATGTCATCTGTAAAGGAACTGATGGTCCATTCGTCCTGGGTAAGATCATCTCCCAGACTCATATAATCGCCATACATTAACTCTTCTCCGGTGTTGGGGTCGATGGCATAGATGTCTGCCACAATAATGTAGGTTTTTCCGGATTCGAATTTATCGCTGATCTCGAGATCGTTGTAGTTGTCCTCATCGAGACACTCGGATGCTCCCACATAGGGGGCCTGCAGTTCAATTGTGTTTCCGTCGGCATCTGTTGCAATCGCATTCTCAAACAGTGCGGATACAGCTTCTTCTACAGTCATTCCGGCTGAAATATTAGTAACGCTCTGGCCAATGCTTTCAATGCTTGCAATAACGGTTTTTTCAGCTGCATCTGTCACCTCTGAGTCTGAAGAAATGACTGCTGCATGAGCGGGAGCGGAAGTGAACACTACTGCACTGCCTGCTGTTCCTGTAATAGCTGCTGCTGTAAGAAGTCCTGCTGTAAGTTTTTTGATAGATTTTTTCATGTTAATTCTCCTTTTCAAATCATGTTGTATTTGTTTTTGTTGATGATGTAATCATACAAGTAGTTTCTTTCGGGTTCTTCAACAGAATCTTAAGAAAACATGATTATGAAATCGGAGAACAGGACAGTGAGGGATCTGGGATAAGCGGCGGGACTGCCTGTGGTGGTTCAGATTTCGGTAAAGTTTTCCCCCAGCTTGATTCGAACCATCTCCTTGACCAGCTCTGCACATTTCCTCATTCCGAGATTAGTGCTGTTGATCATAATGTCATAATATCTGGGATCCTTCCAGTCCAGACCACCGGAATAGTATTTGTAATACTCCGCCCGGTACCGATCTGTTTTTTCGATAAGCTTCTGGGCCTCGGTGCGGTTTACGCAGAGTCTCCTTCTCACATTGGCGTTGCAGGTATCCTCGTCTGCATCCACGAACACGTTAATTACATTGGGCTTATCCTTCAGAATAATATTTCCGCATCTGCCGATGATAATGCAGGATTCGGTTTTGGAAAGTTGTCGGATGATCTCTGCCTGAATATTGAACAGATTATCGTCAGAGGTGAAATCTCTCTCGGAGGGCTGGGCCACTCGTTTGATATCAGGAAAACCTGCCAGTTTCTTTGCGATATAAAAACCTCTCAGCTTTTCATCCACCTTTGCAAACATCTGCGGATTGATTCCGCTGTAATCAGAAGCCATGTGAATGATCTGATCCTCATAACAGGGAATGCCAAGCTCTTCGCTTAAGTTAATCCCAAGGGTTTTGCCGCCGCTTCCGAAGGTTCTTGCAATGGTAATAATATAAGGCTTGCTCATAAGTGTCGTATTCCTTTCTGTAAAACAGGATGGAAGATGTGCCGGGAGCTGGATTATACAGAATCTATGCTTTCAGTACATCGATCTTTTCTGCTATCTTATCTATAGTATATCATACTATGCATGAACAGTTCACTGCACACCAGGGGATATTCTGGGGGCTGTTTTTTTTATGGTTTTCTGTTATAATAAAACTGTCCTTTCTGATAAAGGAAGGTGGATTGAAATATTCTTTATGTTTGTGTCGGTGACACATGCACAGGTGTACCTCTCCGGTTGGAGGGGTACACTTCGTTACAGGAGGAAAGTATGTTTATCGCAACAAAGAAAGACTGGGTATTATTTCAGCAGAAACTGCCTGACTGGCAGGAAAGATTTATGGGGCGTTTATGTCAGGAATATGTAACCCTTTTAACCAGTGAAATGGAGAATTCAGAGAAATTCCATTCACTGGAAAAACAGATTCGAAAGGATAAGAAACTGCCCGGCGTTACATTCACCATTTCCAAGGGCGAGATGGAGTACAATCTCCTGGAACTGCTGCAGGGGCAGGTTATCACCATGGAGGATCTGGCAGAATTCAGCGAAGGTCTGAAAAAATGGCTTCAGCAGCTGGTGTGATTTATAAAAAAACAGAGTATTTTCTGGAGTTAACAAAGGAAAAGGGGCTGTCGCACTAAGCCCCTTCCAAAATCGAGAGGTGTCTATTGTATTTATCAATGGATGCCTCTCTTTTTTTGTGTATGTCAGGGTGGATGACCAGACGCAAGACATGCTCATTTGCTGCTCGGTCCGCGCGCCTATAATGCGTCCTGCGTGCAAAACTCGCCCTTTAGGGGCTCAGACAGTGCACTCCGGACGCAAGCTAGCGCGTTCCCTCCCGACGCAAGCCTCGCAATCGTCTTGCTTTCATAGTCATCCACCCTGACATAATCCATTGTTTGAAGGCATCCCTGTTTTTCTACATTCACACCTCTTTCGATTTACGCGAGCAACGAGCCAAAGTCCGCGCTTGCACGAGACCTTGGCGACTGCCGCGATAACTTGAGAAACTCGCAAAGCGTGTTTCTCATAGTATTCGCCACACCCGATGCCGGGATATTTTGTTGGCAGTATTTACTTTTTATACAACAAAAGCCAGATTCCGAAGAACATGGCTTTTGTTGTATAATTTAACTGCTATGAAAAAAATAGGGTCAATCATTTTTCTCGTGGGATTGACGCGACCACGATATACACTTTCTA
>JAUNCZ010000060.1 GCA_030526405.1 Lachnospiraceae bacterium
AAATATTGAATTTTCAAGGTTCAACACACCTTATAGGTGTGGGAAGTTTGAGTAAGAAATTTATTGATTATCTGGGGAGTTACCGTGTGGCGGTAACTCCTTTTTTGTCTTCAGAATCAGGTTATCTTAAGATTTCTTCTGTTTTCTGGAAAGTAACGATTGATAAGATAACATCATCAACAGAAACGAGAGAAAACACATACAGAAAAGGAGAAACATATGATCGAGTTAATTGTAGCATGCGTCATTCCAATTTTAGTGGCTGGGGTAGTGGCCGACCTTTGTACAAAGAGTGAATAAAGAGCACTGGACGGTGCGAAAGAGAAGGAGTTATCGGATTTCGGTAACTCCTTCTTGTGTCATGTTGTACGTGTGGCGACCAGTCGCTGCCTCCTACAGGATTATATTATCATCCCTGGTAGAAAATGCAAAGAACAGTAGAAAATACTAGCCAATTAGCAGATTCTATATCAGATTTGTAATGATACTATGATAATCACAATAAACACGGAATTCTCAGGAAAAGGAGGGGAGTGTATGTGGGAAAAATATGATTTACCATTCCTGGTTAAAATTAGTATTGATGATCTGAATATCCGAAGCGGTCCCGGTGTTAACAATGCTAAGACGGGCAAGTATACCGGAAAAGGCATTTTTTCTATTATTCAGGTTGCAAAGGGAAGTGAAGGTGCCATGTGGGGGCGTTTGGAATCTGGAGAAGGCTGGATCTGCCTTGATCATGCAACGTATGTAAATACTGGCGGAAATTCAACGATTTTTTATGTTACTCCTTACCAGGTGAAAGTGTCTGTTCCAGATCTGAATATCCGGAAAGGACCTGGAATGAATTATCCTAAGACAGGGCAGTATACCGGTGTGGGAATTTTCACAATCGTTGCAAAAGCAAAGGGAAGTGAAGGGGCTATGTGGGGCTTGTTATATGGAGGAAAAGGCTGGATCTGTCTGGATCATGCTCCGAAATATACTCCTAAAACAGACATACTCCCGAATTTTGCCGGCAGATATTTGTCAGATAAATACTATTACTCTATTAATGTTTATACCTCTCCGTCAGCTGATGAGGTGGGGATTATGTATCGATGGATAAAAAATAAGCCTCAGAGCCAGGCGAAGAGCTGCGAATTCACCGCTCTGGGCAGTAATAAGTTCAAAATCAGCGGAACAAATGACTATTTTATCGTCAGAAAAGTAGGCTGTGAGTATTATCTTGATTACTATAAGTCAGGTATTGTGTATGATCAGGGAATTATGAAGGAACAATATCCGGCTCCTTGATGGATCAGCGAAGATAACTTGGTTCTGAAGAATTCATCTCAGAGAGGAGGATGGATTATGGCGATTAAATATTGGGTAGTACCCTTTAACGTTAGAGTAAAGCTGGACAAACTGAATATCAGAAAAGGTCCGGGTACAGAATATAAAATAATAGATACATCTTACAGAGATGATATATTTACCATCACGAAGGTGGCGGATGCTTCCAATGGATCAAAATGGGGATATATTAAGCTGCTTGATGGATGGCTTTCTTTAAATTATGTGGAGTGCGATCGGATTATTGAAAAATACAATGAACTGAAATCGAAGGGAATAGATCTTGGAAAAGCTGTGAAAGATCGGAATACGCTTCCGGATAATATTCCTGTTCCAGAAAAGAAGTATCCATTTGAGTTTCAGTGTTATTCAAATGGCGTTATTTTACTTGATGACCCGAAATGTGTTTGGATGAGCAGGGAGTTCTTTACTAGTTATTGTGAGTGTATTAGAGGTTTCAGCGAATTTTTATCAATCTGTTTCCCACTGGGGGATGAAATACATGTCGATGGGAAAATCAAGTATTGTTTTATTCCAAGGTATACGCTGTATTCAAAGAATAATCAGGATGTGAAAGCAATATACGAGCCGCATCTCAGGTGTAAACGATTTTTCGAGGCAGGTTTGTTTCCCGAGTCTGATTTCGAATCTGTGACAATATCAGATCGTGTTCACTGGACACACTACAAATCTGGAGATTATGTTGTTACATTTCTTAATAATACCAGTATTCTTAATACTATAGGTATATTCAAATCCTGCTATTCCTATGTTTTCACTAAAAATAATTTCGTTAAAATTAAGCAGGAAGTTCAAAAGGAAATGTCAGACAAAAAGAATACTAATTCTTCTGTAGATGTTAAGGCAATTCTGGATAAATATGAAACACAATTCGGCCCTGCTGTTCCAGGTTTACCAAAACAGAGCATTGGAGGATCAACGGAATTACCATCACACTTCGAAGAACAGCCGAAAAATGTGCTTTATCAGCCTGGTAAAACGGCCGTATTCAGTGTGACTTCTGATAAAATATGGATGACGAAATATCGGTGGCAATACAGTACTGACCAGGGAAACAGCTGGCAGAATTGTGAAAATGGAATCGAAAGAACTTTTTCTGTGGTTATGAAAGAAAACAATATTGGTATTCTGTATCGATGTGAGGCGAGAATAGAAATTTACGGTGAGTGTATCTATTCTGAACCTGTGCAGATAAGGGTGTGATACTCCTGTCAATATGCTGTTGGTTGTAGCTGATGGAAGTAGTATCTGACAGTATTTCATGAATAATTATATGTAATAAAGAAGGTGCTGTTGCAACAGTGTTGTAACAGTACCTTCTTTGTCTTCAAAAAGCAGAAGATATCACATGTTTCCCCGGGCATCGGGGGCGAAAATCGAGAGACATCCTAGATTTCACATCAGCCACCTCTTGATTTTGGAAAAGGCTTTCCAGAATCCAAAAATCCTCCCCCCTGTCCCAAATATAAACGGTTTCCCGGGGCAGGGCTATCTGTTACTATTTACCTATATTGCATATCATATTGTATCTATTGTATAGAAAATATGACAAACAAATGGAGGGAGGATACTATGGAGTATATTCTTGACATGCAGAATATCAGCAAGACCTTTCCGGGTGTTGTGGCTCTTGATCATGTGAACCTTCAGGTAAAACCTGGAGAAGTACATGCGTTAATGGGTGAAAATGGTGCCGGAAAATCCACGCTGATGAAAATTCTCATGGGTATCTATACAAAGGATCCGGGTGGAGAGATTCTGTTCGACGGAAAACCGTACCATGCGTCTAATCCGAAGGAGGCAATGGATCTGGGTGTTGCCATGATCCATCAGGAGCTGAATCCTATTCTGGACATGACAGTTTATGAAAATATCTTTGTTGGCAGAGAGATGAAGAAAAACGGTCTTGTGGACAAAAAGGGCATGATCGAGGCTTCTAAGAAGCTGATTGAGGAATGCGGTCTTCACGTTTCGCCCACAGAGACCCTGAGAAATCTCACTGTTGCCCAGTGCCAGCTGATCGAGATTATTAAAGCAATCTCTGTAAATGCGAAAGTGATCGTTATGGACGAGCCCACAGCTGCCATTACAGAGCGAGAGGTGGAACTGTTATTTGGCCATATCCGGAGACTGAAGGAAAAGGGTGTTGCCATCATTTATATTTCCCACAGAATGAATGAGATTTTCACCATCTGTGACCGTGTCAGTGTGTACAGAGACGGACAGTACATCGGGACAGGCACCACAAAGGAGCTGGATGAGCCAAAACTGATCCAGATGATGGTAGGCCGTGAGATTACAGATGTGTTCCCTAAGCTGGAGGCAGAGATCGGTGAGGTGCTGTTTGAGGCAAAACATATTACCAGAGCTGACAATAAGGTGAAGGATGTAAGCATCAGTGTAAGAAGAGGCGAGATTCTGGGGCTAGGCGGTCTGGTAGGAGCCGGTCGAAGCGAGCTTGTGGAGGGAATCTTCGGTATGCATAAACTCTCGGAGGGTGAAATCCTTGTGGCTGGCGAGAAGGTAACGGTTCGCTCTCCAAAGGATATTATCAAAAAGGGAGTGGCGCTGATCACAGAGGACAGAAAGGTCACTGGTCTGAACCTGTCCGGCACGGTAAATGACAACATTGCCATGGTGGCCATCAAAAAGCTGCTGAGCAAGGGTCTTTACAGCAGAAAGAAGGCAAACAAAGCTTCTCTGGAGTACATTGAAAAGCTGAAGATAAAAACACCCTCTGGAGAGCAGATTGTAGGAAATCTCTCCGGTGGAAACCAGCAGAAGGTGGTTCTTGCCAAATGGCTTCTGAATGATCCGGATGTGATTATTCTGGATGAGCCTACACGAGGCATTGATGTAGGTGCCAAGCGAGATATCTACCTGCTGATCGGCAGCTTAGTGCAGCAGGGAAAAGCGGTAATCATGATTTCCGGTGAAATCCCTGAGCTGATGGGTGTCTGCGATCGTATTGCAGTTATGTGTGAGGGACGTATGTCCGGAGAAGTGCAGCGTGACCAGTTCTCACAGGAGAAAATCATGACACTGGCTTCTGCTATTCAGGTATAAAGAGAGGGGAGAAACTCATGAAACAGAACAGAAACGTAAAAGCTCTTATCAGCGATTACTTTATTTTTGTGATTTTTATCGCACTTGTTATCGGTCTGACAATTATGAAGCCAAGCTTCATTCAGCCGGGCAACCTTGTGAACATTCTGAAACAGGCTTCCATCAATGGAATTCTTTCCTTCGGAATGATGTTTGTAATCCTTGCAGGCGGATTTGACATGTCTGTAGGTTCAACAGTGGCATTTGCCGGAATTCTTGCAGCTTTACTTGGAAATGGTAATTATCCGCTGATCCTGCCTCTGATCGTTGCCATGTTTGCAGGTCTCTGTGTAGGTATTGTAAATGGTGTGGGTGTTTCCGTGGGAGAACTGCCGCCATTTATCATGACACTGGGTACCATGACAGGTGTCAGAGGACTGGCTCTTCTGGTTTCCAACGGAAAACCTATTACAGGAATCAGCCCTGAATACAGAGCCATTGCGGCAGGGGATATCTTCGGAATTCCAATGCTGGCAGTATTTCTGATCATCGTTATCATTATCTGTTCATTTATTACATCCAAAACTGTATACGGACGTCGTGTATATGCCTGCGGTGGTAACCTTCAGGCAGCCCGTGTTGCAGGTATCAACACCACATTTATCCGTATCTCAACATTTGCCATTGCCGGTCTGCTGGCGGGCTTCTGTGGCTTCCTGATGACTTCACGAGTTACCATCGGACAGCCAACAGCAGCTGAGAGCTACGAGATGGATGCCATCACAGCCTGTGTAGTAGGTGGTGTTTCCATGTCCGGTGGAGTAGGAAAACCATGGGGCGTTGTGGTTGGTTCTCTTCTGATCACAGTTATTGCCAATGGACTGGATATTCTGGGTGTATCTTCTCACTGGCAGAAGATCGTAAAGGGTCTGATCATCGTTCTTGCCGTTCTTATCGACGTAAAGGGTAAGGGCAAAAAGAACTGATTGGAGATAGATAGTATTAAGGAGGAAACAAAGGTATGAAAATGAAAAAATTCACAGCACTTGCTATGGCAGCTCTGATGGCAGCATCCATGACTGCCTGCGGAGGATCAAAGGGGGATTCTGCTTCCGCTTCAACATCTGCTGCAGCTGAGGAGGGCGGATTCAAAATCGCTCTGATCCAGCAGCATCAGACAAACGCATTCCAGATCGCTGTTACAGAGGCTGCAGAGGCAAAGGCAGAGGAGCTGGGTGTTCAGCTGACAATCCTTTCTGCGGATCAGGATGCAGCTACTCAGATTTCTCAGATTGAGCAGTGCACAAATGAGGGCTATGATGCAATTCTTTATGAGCCAGTTGATCCGGATGCTCTGGGAGATGCTTCCAAAGTGGCAGCTGACAAAGGTGTAATCGTGATCAATATCATTTCCGCATGTACAGACTGGGAGAGCTTTGGAATCTCTGCTCTGTCCTGTGGTGACAACGTAACTGCCGGTGAGACAGAGATGCAGCATGTTGCAGATCTTCTTGGAGGAAAAGGAAATATTGCAATTCTGACAGGACCATCCGGAGATTCCGGCGGACTTCAGAGACTGGAGGGATATGAGAATATCCTTGCAAACTATCCTGACATGGTTCAGGTTGTAGAGCCTGCTGACTGTGGATGGGATACAGCTTCTGCACAGGCTACTGTTGAGAGCTGGCTGTCTGCATACGATCTGGATGCCATCGTCTGCGAGAATGACGGTATGGCTGTAGGTGCTGGAAATGCTGCCGGCGCTGACAGTGGAATCATCATCACCGGTGTTGATGGAACTCCTGACGGATTTGAGGCAATCAACGATGGAAGAATTACAGGAACCGTATCTCAGGATGGAGGCGCTATGGCTGCCAACGGTATCGAGGCTGCTGTTAAACTGCTGAAGGGTGAGACTCTTGAGAACAACACCATCATCACAACAAACGTTTGGATCGATAAAGAGAACGTTGCAGAGTTCGAATAATCGGACTTTTGATACAAGGAGGGCGGAAACGCCCTCCTTTTTCCATGATATGCAAAGAACTGGAAAATAGTGTATAATAACGTCAATCACTAAAGGAAAGAGATAGAGGAATTCCATGTTCAGAGTAGTTATTGCAGATGATGAGAGAAAGGTACTCCAGCTGATGAAAAAACTCATTGACTGGGAAGGGGCAGGATTTGAGATCGTAGGCACTGCCGGTGACGGACTCAGTGCCCTGGAGCTTGTGGAAGAACTTCAGCCGGATCTTCTGATCACGGATATTCGGATGCCCCTTTTAAACGGCATCGAATTATTGAAAAAAACCAGAGAGAAGAAGCCGGACCTGCTCTGCGTTGTGGTCAGTGGCTACCGGGAGTTTGAGTATGCCCAGAGTGCCCTGAAATACGGTGTGGAGGATTATCTTCTGAAGCCTGTGAACAAAAATGAACTGACAGAACTGCTTCACAGAATCAGGGCAAAGCTGGCACAGGGGGCAGAACTGGAATATCAGATGAAATTAAACAACAGGAGAAATCAGGAGCTGCTGATCAGGAAGCTGAGAGACTGTGCGGAGGGTGGAACTGAATTCCCGGATATGCACCAGATCAATGAGGGCTCAGGTTTTCATTTTGAGCAGGGAATATCCACTGTTTTACTGGTAAAGACAGATATGGAGCAGGCCTTGATGCATCCCCACAGTTACCGGATGCTTATGGAGCATGGAGTGGAGATCCTCCGTAAGAATCTTCCCATGGTTGCTGACGAATGGGCTTCTGCCATCTGTCCGGAGGGAATTATCACTATCCTGAATTCAGGAGAAGAGGGTTTTTCGGAGTTGAAACGGTTTTTTGTGAGAATCAGAAAGGAAATGGAGCAGGAGCGAGAGGTATTCGGCGAGATTCGTGTGGTTCTGTGTCTGGGAAGGGTGTGCTCCTCCTTCCGGGAGTTGCCGTCCTCCTATCGGTCCGCTGTGGGTCTCTGCGAGGACAGACTGTTCCATTCGGAGCAGATTTTGATTGCAGATCATGGGACACCCCAGGAGAGGGAGCATGTTCAGATTGGAACGGTTCAGCGCACAGCCCTGCAGGAGGCAGCAGAACTTCTGTCCCCTGAGGCATATCAGAATGCCATATCTGATTCCTATGACCGCATCCGGGAAGACAGCCAGTTTGGAGGGGCTCTTCTGCGCAGCTGGTTCGAGGATGTGATCGAGATTACCCTGTTTCAGCTGGGAGCATTTTCGGTGGATGGAAAACGGGTAAAAAATGAACTTTTGGAGCAGTACTGGTACTGCAGTACCCCGGAGGCGGTGAAGGCTCTTCTGGAGCAGCGGTTTATTCCCCTGCTGAAGGAGCTTCTCAATGAGAAGGAATCCAGAGAGGCAAAGCCCATCACCGATGCAAAGAGATATATCCGGGAGCATTACAGGGAGACGCTGCGTCTGGAGGATGTGAGCACTGCAGTGGGCTTTAATGCCACCTATCTTTCCACCCTGTTCAAGAAGGAAACGGGAATGAATTTTATGGATTATCTCACGGATCTCCGAATGCAGAAGGCCAGAGAGCTGCTCTGTGACGGCAGTCTGTCTCTGGCAGATGTGGCAGAGCAGGTGGGCTATCGTGATCTGAAGTATTTTTCACGACTGTTCAAAAAAACTGCCGGAATCAATCCGTCAGAGTACAAAAAACTGTACAGCTAGGAATCAATCCGTCAGAGTACAAAAAACCGTACAGCCAGGAATTGTGCGGGTAGAGAACTGGGAATGGAAGATGAGGACATTATGAGAGTATTCAGAAGACTACAACTGATACGAAAACTGATTGCATACAAAAAGCATAGAAATCTTGATGTGCTACTGAAGACGGACTGGCAGGAGGATCCACTGTTTGCTCCTCTGTTCAGAGATATTTCCCACCGGCTCCACGGTGAGGAGAATAAAAAGATTCAGCAGAAACAGGCAGAGGTACTGGCATTGCAGAACCAGATCAACCCCCATTTCCTGTACAACACACTGGAGGCGATCCGTTCCGATGCCCTGCTGGCTGACTGTGAGGAGATTGCAGAAACAACCGAGGCCCTGGCAACATTTTTCCGGTATACCATATCCAATGTGAAGGAGTATGTGACATTTTCCGATGAGCTGGACAATGTGGAGAATTATTTTACCATTCAGCGCTGTCGATTTGGAGAAAAGATCCAGCTGGAGCTGGAAATGGAGAATGAGGAGCTCCTTGAGGCAAGGATGCCTAAACTGATCCTGCAGCCCCTGGTGGAAAATGCGGTGATCCATGGACTGGAAGGAAAAATGGAGGGTGGAATCGTAAAGATCACCATTGAAAACAGTGCAGACACCCTGTTTCTTCGGGTTAAGGATAATGGTCTTGGCATGACAGAAGAGGAAACAGACCTGCTGAATCGGTCTTTGCAGAGAGAGGAGTCTGTTCAGGAAAATTTCCGGGGAAAAAGGGGAGGAATTGCTCTCAAAAATGTAAACAGCCGTATCCAGCTGATGTTTGGAGAAGATTACGGCATGAAACTATACAGCAGCAAAGAGGTGGGGACAGAATGCTGTCTCACCATGCCGCTGATGCTGGAGAGATAGGAGAGGCAGAGCAGAAATGCTGTCTGGCCATGCCGCTGATGCTGGAGAGATAGGAGAGGCAGAGCAGAAATGCTGTCTCATCATGCCACAGATGCCGGAGAGATGAAGCAGGTATGAAGGAAGAACTGATTAGAATTGAAAACGGAGAGTTCCTCTATGAGGGGAACTGCTATCGATTTGACCTGGAGCTGTCCAGAGGAGAGTGTGTGGGGGTATTTACCGATGATCACGTCCATGAGGGTACGGTCTATGAGGGGATTTTTGGAGGCAAAAGTCTGTTTCGTGGAGGCAGGGCCTTCGTCTGGGGGAAAAGAGTCTCCTCTGAGGAGATGGCACAGTTTATCCGCCACCATGTGGTACGGCTGAACCGCTATCGATTTACTGCCAGGGAATCCAATGTGACGGATTTTCTTCTGTGTCTGGGCCCAGACCTTTCCCTGTCAGAGCGCAGAAAAATACGCCGACGACTGGAATCTGATGAGGCGTCTCAGTTAAAAAAACAGATGGGAATCACCTGCTCCGGAAAGGAAAAACTGATTCACCTGTCGGTTACAGAATACTATAAGCTGGCTGTATTCCGGGCATGGCTCAGGGGATACAGTGTAATGATTCTGGACCGTATCTCAGAGATTCTTCCCAGTCAGGACCTGGAGGATTTCATGTACTGTGTCCGGCTTTTGCTGGGACAGGGCATGGGATGCATCATGCTGGAAATAAACGAGGATGTGTTGTTCAACTGGGCCTCAAGGATTGATGTGCTTCAGAACAGAAGACTATGTTTTCGGCTGGAGCCGGAGGAGTATGATGAACGGCTTTACAGAATCCTTGGCTGGAGAAAAAAGATGCAGTCCTCTGTAGATGTCAGGAACAGAGAACCTGTTCTGTCAGATGGGAAAACCGGTTTTTCTCTTCGAAATCTGGTGCTTCCGGGAAAAAAACCGGTGAATCTGGAAATCCAGAAAGGGGAGATCGCTCTTTTCAGAGATGAGCATCTGGAGGTGCTTCCCCTGATCAAAAAATGCATTCTGGAGGGGGAAAACTGGATCCTGGGAGATGTATATCTTGGCGGAAGTCCGGTATCCACTGAGGAATTCAGAAGGATGATCGGCAGGGAAATCTGCATTCAGACAGAACTTCCTGATCGGGATGGGGGGATTCTCTTTGAGAATCTCAGCGGTCTGGAAAATCTTGCAGGGGCCCTTATCCCCAAAACAGGCAGAAGGGTCATCCGGAAAAATGCAGTGAACAGCATTCTTAAGAGGGCTGAGGAGGCATTTTCCAGAGAATTGCTGCTGAAACCTGTGGCACAGTGGTCCCACCCGGACAGGCTGAAGCTCATCTACTATCGATGGTACCTGCAGAATCCAAAGGTACTGATCTGTCTGATGCCATTTTCCGGTCAGGAAGCAGCATATCACGAGATGATCCTGGATATGCTGGTGGAATGTGCAGGGAGAGGGATGGCAATCCTGCTGGTTTCCTCCGGTGTGGATAGAATATACGAAAAAACCGAGAATCAGGAGTTTCGGAAGCGGCTGAAGATCCTGTAGAGAGATGGTGGTGATAGAATGAAGAATACAGTTGCAGATAAAATGCTTAATACAGTAACAGAAATAGTCTCTGAAAAAGTAACAGAAACAGTTAATGAAGTAAATCAGCACTTTGCCCAGATCCGGAAGCAGAAATCAACCATTGTGGAGTACGCCAGATTCTGCACCGCCACCTTTGATGAGGAACCATTTAATGAGGTGGACAGTCTGATCCTTTCCTGGGTGGCGTATCTGAAGCTGCCGGAGGAAATGTTGCCAGGAGGACCTTTGGAGAGGGCTGTGGGTGACGGCGATGAACTATTCCGGGATACTAGTAGCTGTCGTTTCAGTGATCTTCTCCAGGCAGGATACTATTCCGGTATGCTCTCCCAGATCTGGAGTGCAGATGAAACCCTGGAGCTTCTGCAGGCTCTGGCTCAGAGTCCCAGATTTTGCCGGGTTCGCCTCTGCCTTCACAGAGAAGAACTGGACAGGGAAGAGGTGAAGCAGTTTGCTGCTCTGACCTGTCAGCTGAAGCCGGATCTGACCTACGTGGCCTTCAGAGGCACAGATAAGACCATTACAGGCTGGGAGGAGGATTTTCGCCTCTGCCTGATCGATCCGGTTCCGTCCCAGACTCTGGCTGCACGATATCTTTCTGCAGTGGGCCGGATCTTCAGAGGGAAGCTGCTGGTGGGTGGACACTCCAAGGGTGGAAATCTGGCAGTGTATGCCGCGGCATTCTGCGACCCTGAGGTGCAGGAGAGAATAGAGACGGTTTACAGCCATGACGGCCCCGGATTTTTGCCGGAGGACCTGACCAGGGAGGGATTCAGACGAATTCAGCCCCGTATTCAGAAAACAGCACCACAGTTTTCCGTATTTGGCATGCTGATGGAGCAGGAGACGGAGCCAAAAATTATATACAGCTACGAGACTGGTATTATGCAACACAACGCCATGTCCTGGAAAACAGAAGGGTATGGTCTGGTGGAATGCGAAAACTCCAGTATTATCTCTCAGAAGCTGAAAAATAAGCTGAATAACTGGCTGAATGGCCTGACCCAGGAGGAGAGACGACTGTTTATCGATACGGTAATCCATATTCTGGATGAGACAGGAATAGAGAAGTTCGGTGCTTTTCCAGCCAGTCTTGCAGAGCTCCTTCCTGTGGTGATTCGTGAGTTTAGCAAACTCTCACCGGAGATGCAGGATTTCCTGTTTGGATTACTGAAAGAGTTCCTTCTGGCTTCTGATGAGGAATCTGAAGGGGAGAAAGAGCAGAATATAGCTGAGGACAACAGAAGCAGAATAGAAGAAAACAGTGGCAGGGATACATCTGATGACAGCTGGAATGGCTCGGCAGATGATAACCGAAATATTCCTGGTCATCTGGAATATATTATGGGGCATCTGGAGAGAAAGCTTCGTAAGGCTGTTTCCGTTGGGAATGTGAAAGAGACGCAATCAGATGCAGATCTGCTGGCTGCCTATGAGCAGCTGAACAGGAAAAAGAAGATGTCAGATGACATTGAAGAGCTGATGAGAAAGTATCAATAAGAGTGAATTGTCAATCATGTACGAAGGCCGCTTGCCGGAATAACAGAAAAACCTGTCCCTGATCAAGGGTAAATGCACACCCGCACAGGCGGGTGCCCTTGACATGCCCAAGATTTTCTGATTATAGTTAAACAAGGGCTGGATGCCCAAAATGTACATCCAGCCCCATATCAAATCTACGAACTTATCATAGAAGACCTATTTACAGAAAAATTTTCACACACCCTGTATGTATCGTACTCCTTTTTTGTAGGAATACTTCCATGTAATCTCCTGGATAATCGGATTATCGCTGTCAAAATCCACCTCATGGTACCCATTACTATTTGAAGTTACCTCAAGGTAATATCTATCCCCTTCACGCTTGTCAGTCTTGTCCTTGTCTAAAAAAGATAAGTTGATAAGAGTGTTTGATTTTGTTTCAACACCAACTGAATGCTTCCAGATAAAATTAATGTGAGGATTCGGTCTTACTGTGATTGATTTAATGGAGCCATATTTTTCGCTATCGGGGAAATCAAAGCGGGTAATCTCTTCCAGAGGCTTGCCATCGATAGAAGTAATGGTAATTTCTTTTCTTGGATCCAATATATCAGTTTTGAATCTAATGGAACCTTTGTGATGATAAGTAATTTCGTCTCCTATCACGGAAGAATAATCGTCAACATTTGTATTGATAATTACATCGGAGGAAGAGATATCCACTGCATAGGTGTCTACTGCAGAAGCAGTTGTAATAAGACCTGCTGTGGTTGTGATTGCGGCTGCCATAAGAATACCTGCTGTTGCTTTCTTAAATGTTTTTTTCATAGTTGTTTCTCCTTTTCTTCATTCGGTGTTCTTTCGTTTCTGTCGATGATGTAACTATATCAGCCGATGCTTTCTGCAGAATAAGAGAAACCTTAATATAAAATGATTTAAATTTTGTAAATAAGAGAAACCTTACGATAAACTGTTTAAGATCATTCCAAGTACAACTACGATAATTCCTGCAATTCCCACCGGAGATGGCAGAGAATCCTGAAGGAACAGAATGCCCCCCAGCAGGGTAAATAACACTTCTCCAGCCTGGGTTGCCTCTACGATTGCCAGTTGCTTTGGATTCTCTTTCACAAGATTTGTTGCCTCGAAGAAGAGAAGAGTGGCAATTACGCCGGAAAACAGAGCCACGCTTCCGGATTGCAGAACCTGTCCCTGGGAGGGAAGTCCCTGTTTAAATAATGCATATATGCTGCAGAGAAGCCAGAATGGAAGACTGCAGAGGGTCATACCGAATACACGCTGAATTGTGGTGATGTTGTCTGGACAGTGCAGCATCATTTTCCTGTTTCCAAGGGGGTAGGAGATACCGGCAATAACGATCAGCAGAAGTGCTTTCAGTGAACTTCCCAGCTGAAATCCCTCTGTGTTCTGCAACTGAAGCAGGAAAATGCCAAACAGGATGAAGGAGGAAAACAGAAGGTTTTTTACCGGAATTTTTCCACCAAACAGAGGAGTCAGCAATACGCCTGCCACTATAGTCAGCTGCCAGGTGGCGGCCACGAACCAGGATTCTCCAAAACAGGATGCCATGGTCAGCGGGGCATAGAAGAAACCAAATCCCACGGTGCTCCAAACAAGCCAGGGCACAGGATTTCTGCGGATTTCCTTCAGAATCACCTGATCTCCTTTTTGTCTCCACAGCAGCAGCCACAGGATGGGCAACATGAACAGATACCGCAGGGAGGCGCTCCACAGCCAATAGCCTCCGCCCAGATTCATGCTGCGGTTCAGGATAAAGGTCAGTGCAAAAAACATAGATGCACTGAGACCATACAGTAACGACTTTTTCATAATAACACTCCTTCCAAAAACTATGAGAAACAGGGGACAATCCTTTCGGACAGCCCCCTTGCTCATGTTGTACTTTATCCTAGTAGTGAAAGAAAGTCAATAAACAATATTGTATTCTACAGTCTCTCTTCCAATAGTCGTTCAGAAGTGTTCTTCAGCATTTCCCGCAGGTTTTTCTCTGTGGGGGATACATCGTAGGGCCATTCCACCAATAATACATTATACTCTTCACAAAGCTGTTTTTTAGTCTGGTCCAGTTCTTTCCTCTTTTCCAGAGCCTCCTCCCCTCCAAAGAAATCAACAGGATGATAATGCTGGATTCCCTGGTACTCAATTGCTGTTCGCAGAGATGGAATATAGAGATCCAGACTCTGACGACCCAGCCACTCAGGGCGGTACTGGTACAGGGTATCCGGATATTTTTTTCGGAGAAGCTGAAACAGAGTCAGCTCATTCTTCCATTTTGGATTGATGATGCCCTCTGCGGTGAGTTTGGTGCGGATTCTGGTGCGTTCCAGTCTCCAGTTGGTTTTGTAGCCCTCCTTCTCCTCGTACAGAGCCAGGTCCTGATACCACCATTGGAAAAATGGCATGATGATCTCTGTAAGATTTCGGAAAAATTCCAGCTCTGAGGAGAAATAGCCGCACTCCAGCATATGTTCAATATTTCTTCTCACATAAACCGTCTTGGTGGGATTATGAAAATAGGGAAGATTTCCTTGATATTTCGCCAGCTTGTCCGGCAGATAGGGGGAGCGTAGCACGATGTTCTCCTGACACAGGTGACTCTGGTACCAGGGCAGGGAATAGTCATACAGGGAATAGCCCCCGAAGACCTTGTCATTGCCGCTGGTATAGAGAAGATGGAACATCAGAAGCACATCCTCCATGTTAGATTTTGGGAATACAGCCAGATAATGGATGGTCTTTTCGTCTGGAAACAGGTTTGCAATGGGCTTAAAAACCTCTGCCTGCCGGCATACCTCCTCCACCACAAAGAAATGGGAGACAAAGCTTTCCGGAAACAGAAAACAGGCAGTTCTGTCAGTGTCATATTCTTTAAATTGTGAAAGGAATGCCTGCACATAGGCATTTTCCAGAAGTGGACCAGTCTTTTCTATTAATTTCCTTGTTTCCTGACGATAGGCCAGATCGGACCAGGACAGTTTGATCAGGAATTTTTCCAGTTGTTTTTCAGTGTACTCTGCCTGTAATTCCTCCGTGAAATCCTTCTGATAGGATTCATGTTCCTGAAGTAATTCCTCCAGGGTGGTGAAGCAGGTCATTTCGTGATATTTCGGATACCGCTGCCACAACATTTCCAGCCGGTCGAAGGACAGGGAAAACTCTGGAGGCTGATGGACAGGCGGGTAGCCGGGATTTGTTTTAATTACATGTTTCTTCATAGTCAAATATTCAAGTCGACGCTTGCGGAGACTTGGCGCGCGATTCTGGTCAGCTTTAGCT
>JAUNCZ010000115.1 GCA_030526405.1 Lachnospiraceae bacterium
AATATTGAATTTTCAAGGTTCAACACACCCTATAGGTGTGGGAAGTTTGAGTTATGATTATATGAAGGCTGTGTCCTCAGGCGCTGTAAAGGGCGGACAGGATCTTCTCTTCGTGAAAGGTTAATATTTGAGTATGCTGAAGGACGTGAAACTGGTGGTTTCCGATCTGGATGGCACATTATTGGATGATAAGAAACATACTCCCTCAGAGCTTCCGGATATTCTGGAAGCTCTTGGGCGTATGGGGATTCCATTTGTGGTAGCCAGCGGAAGACAGCTGTATACATTAAGAAAGCAGTTCACAGAACTGGGATTTGGAGACCGCATCCTCTATATCGGGGAAAATGGCGGCATCACCGGTTCCGGAACTGAGATTTTTACCTGTGACGGGATGGACAAGGAGCTCCTTGCCCGGATGATCCGGAAACTTCGCAGGGTGGAGGGCTGCTGGCCCATCCTCTGCGGAAAAAACAGTGCGTATTTTGAGGATGACAATGAGGCGATGCGGTATAATACCTCCATGTATTATGCCAGAAACCGTCTGGTGGAGGATCTGCTGGAGTGCCTCCCGGAGGACGAGTTCTGCAAGGTGGCAGTATTTGCGGCAAATGACAAGGCCGAGGAGGTTGCCTATCCTGCTCTTATGGAGTTTGGTGATGAGGCTGCTGTGGTGGTGTCAGGAAAACGCTGGGTGGATGTGATGAACAGGGGCACCAACAAGGCAACTGCCCTGCAGCAGCTGTGTGCTCATATGAACATTGATCTGAAGAATGTGATGGCATTTGGCGATTATCTGAATGATCTGGAAATGTTGGAGCTCTGCGGTCACAGCTATGCCATGGAAAATTCTCATCCCCTGCTGCTGCAGCGGATTCCGGGAAGAAGTGGCCATAATAACAGTGGTGGTGTAACGGAAACCATCAAAAGAGATCTGCTGGGAATTTCCTCAGAAAACTGATTTCTCCTTTTTAAGAATAGTAGTATAGTAAGAAGAATCCTTTGATAAATGCTCTAAGTGACATCTTAATCATGATTTTGTCATGGTTAGGAAATCGATCACTTAGAGCATTTTTTGTTTCAAAACATCCTTTTGCATACTGAAAAACCGCCGTATAGGTTTTCTCATACGGCGGTAGATAAGCAGCCAGTCTGGGAGAATATGACATTCTCGATGACCTGCCCAATCTCCAGACAGGTCATGGTCACGGTTCTTATCCGGCAGCGGTTCGCCCATTGCCAGGAATGCTACGACCTGATCCAGTAGCTCAATCTTTAATCCACGCTTTATTGCCCGTTTGTAGTCTTTTTTGAAACTGGTGGTGAACTTGACGGTATATTTAGTTTTTTTCATCTTTTCAAGTCAGCAAACAACTGGTCAAGGTCATTGTAGCCTATTACAGACGGGTCTTTTGCAATCCTTTCCGCTTCCAGCATAGCAGCAACCGTTTCTTTGTTTGGCTGTTCTAGCCTGACCTCAAAGGGAATACCGCCCTCACGAAGCGACTGGCGCACAAAGATATTAAACGCCGTAGACAGGTTCATGCCAAGTTCAGTAAACAATGCGTCTGCTTGTGCTTTCAAATCTGAATCCATGCGGATACTGATGTTTGTGGTTTTTCCAGCCATACGATTCACTCCTTTCTGATAATTAGAACATATACTATCTGCACGAAGAATACAATACTTTGCACGAATATTTAACATTTTTTTCATTCGTTCAAGGGTTGCGATAACCTGAGATAATTGGAAACTATGTTTCTCATGGTTATAAACTGGTCGTTGCGTTTTTTTTTATAATCGCATAGGATAATGACTGAGTTGAAGCTCCGCTTTGCCAGATAAAATGCATTGCAATCAACAATGAAACGCAGTGAAAGAACCCGGGAGGCAGTATGGATCATAACAAAAAGTATTACGACATGATATTTAAGAGAAAATCCTTCCATCTGTTCAGAAATACAGAACCCATGGACGAACAGGATCTGAAGGACTTAAAGGCATTTATCAAAGCTGTTCAGCCCCTGGATGACAGTATCAGAGTTGAGATCAGAATTGTGCCTGAAGCAGAGACCACCTGCAAAAGGGGCGCCCAGTATTGTATTGAGTTCTACAGTGAGGAGAAGGAGAATGATCTTCGAAATATTGGCTACATCGGAGAGCAGATTGATCTGTGGCTGGCAGAGAGAAACATCGGTGCCCTGTGGTATGGAATCGGCAGGCCGGAGGAAAACTATACGGAGAAAAAACAGCAGGGAGTCATAAACCAGGAAACGTTACAGCAGGGGGATCAGCAGCAGGAATCCATGCAGCGAGGGGATCAGCAGCA
>JAUNCZ010000061.1 GCA_030526405.1 Lachnospiraceae bacterium
GGGAAGCCGCTGAGAGCGGGAAGCGAGCAACAATTCCATGGAAAAACTAGAAAATCGTTGCCCGGGAAGCGGTTGTGTGGGATGCGGAGCAACAATTCCATGGAAAAACTAGGAAATCGTTGCCCGGGAAGCCACTGAGAGCGGGAAGTGAGCACTCCGGCAAGTTTATTTTTACCACCCATAATATCCTCCATCTGGATTTGAAGAAGTACATGAAGGAACAGATTTATTTTGTCACAAAAGACAGAGAAACCTTAGATTCGGAATTATATTCTCTGATAGATTTTCCAGAAGTCAGATATGATACTGCAAAAGTGTATGAGTTCTATTTGAAGGGTATTTTGGGAGCGACTGCGAATGAGTAAAAAAAGAAAGCAACGAAGTATCATCTATACTTTTAAGGTAATCTGTGAAGGTGATACAGAATAGTATTATGTTGATGGATTTCGAAAACAGTATCATGACAGGAACCTCAAAATAGCCCTAAAACCAGTAAATGTTGATGGCGGAGGTTTGTCAAATATTCAAATATAAAAGAGTTTAAAAGCGATGAGAAAGTATTTGCGGTGCTGAATTCAGGGAAAAACTCTTTCAAAGTAATGATGGACACCGGAATAATGCGTAATGCAATTATCAGAAATGACATATCAGTAATAAAAAGTAAGTACGAAGTGAAGGTAGTACAGCATAGCAATATAGATAAGCTTGGAATCAAGGGAGCGAATTTTCCCGTATTTTTTGAAGTACTGCAGGAATTTGGCATTGATTTGTCATCTTGAACCATTACAAGCAGTCACCCGCCTCTAAGACGCAGAGGTGTAGGCGGAGGTAAAAGGGGGATGTTTGCATCAGCAGGAGTAAAAGCTCCTGCTGATGAGCTGCCAAAGGCAGCAATGGTTCATGAGCAAGTAGCGAAGCGGATTGCGAATGTCCGCTTTACTAGATTAGACGGCATACTCTCTTGAGCATTCTCGAGAGTTAGCCGTCTTTCTTTAAAAAAGAGCAGGTTTGTACATAAATTTTACACACTATTTTCATATCATTGCTATCTGATTTTACTTTTGTTTTTTACTATCTTCCTCGGATAGAAATCCAGAACAAAGCAAAACAGAAGGAGAATTATTATTATGAAAAGAATGCTTTGTGGTCTTCTGTGTGTCAGCATGGGCTTAACAGCTGCAGGATGCGGCAGCAAGACCGGTAATGAAGGAGAAACTACAACTCAGAAAGCAGAAAGTGCTGTTACTGTTGAGGCAGACAAGACAGCAGAAGCCGTAGAGACTGTGGAGAAAACAACTGTAACTGCTCAGCAGGAGACAGCAAATGCTCCAAAATACGTGTTCCTGTTTATTGGTGATGGTATGAGCTACCCTCAGTTCCAGGCCGCAGCAGATTATTGTGGTGCTCTGGCAGATGAGGATTACGAGAAAGCGCTGCCAAGTACCGACCCAGAAACAAGAGAGGGTGCAGTACTGGATGGACCAAAGGCACTGAATTTCATGAATTTTCCGGTGGCAGGATCTGCAGTAACCTATGATTCCTGCTCCTTTGCACCGGATTCCGCTTCCACAGCAACCTCCATTTCCACAGGAAAGAAAACCTATTCCGGTATGATCAACGTGGATGAGAGCGGCGCAGAGGCCTATGAGACCATCTCTGAGAAACTCCATAAACAGAAGGACTGGAAAGTGGGTGTGGTCAGCTCCGTAAACCTGAATCATGCTACACCGGCAGCATTTTATGCACATCAGGCAAGCCGAAACAACTACTATGAGATCGGTGAGGAGCTGATCGCTTCCGGATTTGAGTATTTCGCAGGCGGCGGTCTCAAGAAGATCACCGGTGCAGAGGAGGATAAGACAAGCCTCTATGATCTGGCGGAAGAAGCAGGATATAAGGTGACCTTTACCCAGGCAGATGCAGAGGCAGTTACAGCTGCAGATGAGAAAGTGATCCTCATTGATGAAAATCTGGCTGACGGCGATGCTATGGATTACAGTTTGGATCGCCAGGAGAACCAGTGGGCTCTGGCAGACTATGTGGAGAAGGGAATTGAGGTTCTGGACAACGAAAATGGCTTCTTCATGATGTGTGAGGGCGGCAAGATTGACTGGGCCTGCCATGCAAATGATGCCGGTGCTTCCATCAACGACACACTGGCACTGGCAGATGCGGTTCAGGTAGCAGTGGATTTTGCAGAGCAGCATCCGGAGGAAACTCTGATTCTTGTAACCGGTGATCACGAGACCGGTGGTCTTACCATTGGATTTGCAGGAACTGACTATGATACCTATCTGGACACACTGTCCAACCAGAAGATTTCCTATGCACAGTTCGATGAGCAGTACGTAGGTGGCTACAAGGAAAATGGAACCAGCTTCGAGGATGCCATGAAGGATGTGGAAAAACTCTTTGGACTGAAGCTTTCCGGCGAGGAAGGGGACAGACTGGTTCTGACAGCCTATGAGACAAAGAGACTGAAAACTGCCTATGAGCTGGCTATGAGCGAGTACGATCCTGCAGAGTTTACCCAGGAGCAGATAGTGCTTTATGGAAGCTACAATCCATTTACTGTGACAGTAACCCACATCCTGAATAACAAATCAGGTGTAGATTTCACAAGCTACTCCCATACAGGACTTCCTGTGGCAGTATTTGCAGATGGTGCAGGAGCAGAGCAGTTTACCGGCTATTATGATAACACCGATATCTTCAATAAACTGGCAGATATCCTGAGTGTACAGTAAATCAATCATAATCATAAAACCTTACATCTGCAGAGACAGGGGGCGTATCACCGCTCCCTGCCTTTGTATTACCCGGGCAACGAGCCAAAGTCCGTGCTTACACAAGACCTTGGCGATTGCCGCGATAACTTACGAAACTCCCAAAGCGTGTTTCGCATAGTTAGGGAAATGATGCAAAGCGTGAGAAAAGAAAGTATTGATTTTCTGTTTTGCAGATAAAAAATGAGATACAAAGCGAAAGGGAAGGAAACCCTTGATTTCCTGTTTTGTGAAAATACATGAGATCAAAGCAGGAGAGGATATAGTGTTGATTTCTGGTTTTGCGTATGGAGAATAATGATGTTACAGAAAAGAATGAAAATAAAAACAGCAGGTCCTGTGCTGCTGTGGTTGTGCCTGCTGGTTGTGTTACTGCTGCTTCCTACAGGATTTGAATCAGCAATGTCTTTCCAGGAGGCGGAGCGAGTCCCGGCACTGGTTCTGGAGACAGATGAGAGCAATATTGTGGATACAGGACTGGTGAGAACAGGAGAGCAGCGCTGCAGAGTCAGAATTTTAAAGGGGAAATTCAAGGGAGAGGAGACAACAGCTGTCAATCGCCTGAACGGATCCCTGGCAGAAGATAAGATATTCGGTTCAGGGGACAGGGCATTTGTGGTGGTCAGTCATTCCTCCGGGGCAATTACAGCAGCTACCATGACAGATCACGACCGACTGGGAAAGGAAGGGGTGTTGGCAGGCCTGTTTCTGGTTTTCCTTCTCATTTTTGCAAGAGGAACAGGACTTCGGGCAATCCTGTCCTTTGTTGATACTGTGCTTCTGATCTGGAAAATCCTGATTCCACTTCTTTTGAAGGGATGGAATCCCATCTGGATCTCACTGGGGCTGGTACTTCTTCTTACATTTCTGGTTCTGAGTCTGATCTATGGATGGGACCGCCGTTGCCTGGCAGCCTGTTCCGGTGCGGCTCTTGGCATTTTGCTGACGGCAGTTCTGGGCTATGTTTTCACCGATTATTTTCAGATTCACGGTGCAGTGATGGAATCCAGCGAGAGACTTCTGTACGCAGGATATCAGAACCTGAATCTCACAAAAATCTTCATTGCATCTATATTTCTGGGCTCCTCTGGAGCTGTTATGGATCTGGCAGTGGATATCTGTTCCTCGGTATATGAGGTGACGGAAAAGAAACCGGATATTACAGTAAGGGAATCCATCGCTTCCGGATTTTCTGTGGGAAGAGCAGCCTGCGGCTCCACCACCACAACTCTTCTGCTGGCCTACTCAGGCAGCTATATTGCTTTGCTGATGGTATTCATGGCTCAGGGAACGCCGGTGGAACTGATGCTGAATTACAAATATGTGGCAGCAGAGATCGTTCATACAATTGTAGGGTCCTTTGGGCTTGTTACCGTGGCCCCGCTCACAGCCATTACCAGCGGATTGCTGCTTACAGGGAAAAAAACAAGATTATAAGGAATTATAAGCAAGTATTTCCTTCGTTCAAAGAACCCTGGGCAACGGAAATTCAAAAAATAAGAGAATCGTTGCCAGAAAAGAGCATACATGAAGAAACAGGGCAACGGAAATCCAAAAAAATAAGAAAATCGTTGCCAGAAAAGAGCATACATGAAGAGCAGGGCAACGGAAATCCGAAAAAACAAGAGAATCGTTGCCGGAAAAGAGCTTACATGAAGAAACAGGGCAACGGAATTGCGATTTTACCGCAATTCCGTTGCCCTGCCTTTGATTATTTCCATATTTTGACAGCGATTTTGGCCGATTCGTGTTTTTTCGTTGCCCAGTTTTAGAATTCTCACTCGAGAGAGCGAATATTGTATATTGTTTCTTTAAACAATTCCGAACACAAAGCAAAACAACCTGATAACGCTTCCAAACACAAAGCAAAACGACCTAAATAACAATTCCAAACACAAAGCAAAATAACCGAATAACGATTCTAAAATTCCCTTGTAATATTCCTCAACCACTTATAGCTTCGATAATGCCTGAAGATAAATGGCAGCTTGGAGAACTCATCGGTGCTGATGAGGAAGTAGACCCACATAGGCGGCAGCTTCAGCAGAAAGGCTGCAATAAAGCCCAGGGGCACTGCGTAGCACCACATATTGATGCCGTCGCAGAGAAAGCCGAATTTTGTATCACCGCCGGAGCGGAAGATTCCGCCAATAAAGGCAGTGTTCAGGGCTTTTCCCAGCACATAGTAGGTGTTGATCAGCAGCATCACATCCAGATAGCTGTGGGCTGTGGCACTGAGATCTGCCATATGGTGGAAAATCGGTCTTGTAAAGAAAAGAAGAATTCCTCCCAGGATACCGGAGGTCAGCGACACACGCCAGAAAGTGGCAGCATCCCTCTTAACCTTCTCCAGATCCCCTTCGCCACTGGTCTTGCCCAGGAGGATGCCCCCGGCGTGGGCAATGCCGAAGCAGGCGGTGCAGCCCAGGTTTCGAGCCACCACAGCCACCGCATTGGCAGCCACCACATCACTTCCCAGATGCCCCATAATAATGGAATAAGTGGAGAATGCCAGTCCCCACACCACGTCATTTGCCAGGGCAGGGAGAGCGAAGTGGATAAAATCAGAGAACAGCAGCCTGTTTCTGTGCCACAGGGTCTCAATACGGAAATGGATGATCCGCTCCCCCATATTGTCAATCAGGCAGATCAGCAGTTCGATCAGTCTGGCAATACTGGTGGCCAGAGCAACGCCCATGATACCAAGCTTCGGTGCACCGAAAAGACCGAAGATAAATACCGCATTCAGTAAGATATTCAGCACCAGAGCAAAGCTGTTGGTGAGAGTGGCAAATTTGATACGCTCCACAGCACGCATGGCACTTAAATATACCTGAGAGATACCCATGAACAGGTAGGAAAAGCTTACCACCCGAAGATAGGGGATTCCTGCCGCAATCAGTGCACTGTCATTGGTGTAGATCCGCATCAGCAGTTCCGGGAAGAAGCATGCAGCCACAAAAAACAGGGCGGATATAATAATAGAGAACCGCATACCGATTCCGATGACATTTTCAATGGTCCGCATATCCCGTTTGCCCCAGTACTGGGCAGACAGGATGATAATACCGGAGGAAATGCCAAGAAATACAAGGTGCAGCACATACATGATCTGTCCCGCAAGAGAGCCTGCCGACAGGGCATCCTGGCTGATGAAGCCCAGCATCACCACGTCAGCAGAATTGACTGCGGTGGTGATGAGGTTCTGAAACACAATAGGAAAAGCAAGCCAAAGCAGCTTTTTTATGAAAGCATAGCGATCAGCTTTGGATTGAGTAGTCATAAGAGCGCCTCCTTAAATAATATAGAGTTGAACGGTGGATCGTTGATTTTCGCAAACACCTGAAATACCATACATGATTCATGCCCAGGATGCAACCGGGAAAATGCAGAGTACTGCTGAAAATACAGGGAAGTGGGAGAAATGACGTCAGAATAGGATTGTCTGACCTGATGGTGAGCTTCATGATAAGGGTATTTCCCTGTAAGCGTGTAGCAGAGGTGCAGCTGATTCCTCTGAAAAATTCTTGGGATTTTCCTGTTTTCACATTTTGTTAAGAAACCCTTGAGATACGGGAAAAAATCCCTGGGTATGATGATTTTGTTATCGGAAGTCAGACAAGAGCCCCGGATGAGCCTTATGAAGAGAGGCGGGAGCATTTTTCGGGAGAACAAAGGACAGGAGAAAAAAGAATCATGAATCAGGTAATTAAACAGCTGAAGGCAAATCTGCTTACAGGAGGTAACAAGACAGCGCTGATCTACAGCAACGGCAAATCCTATAGCTATGCTGAACTGGAGCAGCTCAGCGGAAGAGTCTGCGGCTGGTTAAAACAGCACAAGGTAGGAAAAGAGGATACCGTTCTCATCACACTTCCAAGGGGCATTGACATTATTGTTGCCATGGTGGGAGTGATCCGCGCAGGCGCCTGCTATACCGTATGTGAAAGCAGCATGGCTCCGGAGCGAATCCGCTATATTGCGGAGAACTCAGAATGCAAGGAGATCCTGCATCAGAAGCTGTGGGAAGAGATCATTTCCGGCAAGGACTGTGGAGAGTTTGCAGACCCTGATGAGCATGATGCAGCTTATATCGTATATACCTCAGGAAGTACAGGAAATCCAAAAGGTGTGGTTCATGAGTATGGCAATTACACAGAGTCCATCAGAGGAAAACAGTTTGACGGACAGCAGATCTGCAAAGATCAGGATATTCTTGCCATCAATTCTCCCCTGAACTTCGTGGCAGCGGTGGATTATATCATGAATGCCCTGTATGCCCAGGCTACCATTCTTCTGGTGGAGACCGCCATCGTGAAAAATACAGGAAAACTGATGGAACTGTATGAAAACTACGGTGTGACCTACACCTTCATGACTCCATCCCTGTACAAATCCGTGCCGGCTTTTTGCAGCACACTGCAGAAAATCCAGCTGGGGGGCGAGGCCTGCGTAGGTCTGTACAATGATAAAATCAGACTGTTCAACAGCTACAACTCCAGCGAGGGCGGCCGTGACCTGCTGCTGTTTGACATCGATCAGAAATACTCTGCCACACCGGTGGGCCAGAACAGAGGCGGCGAGGAGATCCTGCTGCTGGACGAGAATGGAAAACCGGTGGCAGACGGGGAGATCGGTGAGATCTGCTTCGTAAACCACTATGTAAGAGGCTATCTTGGCATGCCGGAGAAGACAGCAGAGGTCTGGAGAGAGGGACTGTACCACACCAGTGATCTTGGACGCCGGGAGAACGGAAACATCGTGCTGCTGGGACGCTGCGACGACATGATCAAGATCAACGGAAACCGCATTGAGCCAGCAGAGATTGAAACCGTTTCAAAAAAAATGCTCCATCTCTCCAACGTGGTTGTAAAGGGCTTTATTACTGAGGAGCGCAATTTCATTGTTCTGTATTATTCCGACAATGTGGAACTGGATCCTCAGAAAGCCAGAGAAAAGCTGGCAAGAAAACTGACCTCCTACATGATTCCGGCGTATTTCGTCCACATTGACGAGATTCCCATGCTTCCAAACGGAAAAGTAAACAAAAAGGTGCTGGAGGCACCATCTGCAGAGGACTTCAGACAGGAATACGAGGCACCGGCAAATGAACTGGAGCAGGAGCTGGTTTCCCTCTTTGAGCAGGTACTGGAGCTGTCCCCCATCGGCGTAAATGATGATTTCTACGAGCTGGGCGGTGATTCTCTTAAAACCATTCAGCTGATCATGGAGTATGACAGCGATACCCTGAATGCCCAGACTGTATTCAAATGCAGAACTGTCAGAAGAATTGCCAATGAGATCAGCCTTACACTGGAGGAGCAGCAGAACAGCGGAGCCCATGTTTTCGAATCCCCCTGTCAGAAGGAGATGGAGGCAAGAAAGCATAAATATCCTCTCACAGAGTTCCAGATCAATATGTTTGATTATCAGCTGTACGAGCCAACATCCACCATGTGGAATCTGGAGGATATGTTCAGCTTTGACAGAAAGGATACCGATGCAGAAAGACTGTACCAGGCAGTAAAAACCGTCACAGAGAAATCTGCCATCTTTCGCACCAGAATCGGATTCGATGAGTTCTGTGATATGGTGGAGTACATGGATGAGGAGGCAGTTCCGGCCCTCAGAAGAGTAGAGCTCAGTGAGAAGGAATTCCACCGGATTAAAAACACCCTGAATCACCCCTTTAAAATGATTGGAAGTCCCTACATTGAGGTGACATTTTTCCAGACAGAGACAAAGATCTATCTGCATTTTCTGGCTCATCACCTGATTATTGATGGAATGGGCATTGCAGCCCTGCTCTCTGCCATTTCAGAGGTGTATAAGGGAGAGGAGATGCCTCTTGATACCTTCTATTCTTTCCTGATGGATACCGCCAATATGAGAGACGGCAGAAAATACAATGAGGCAAGAAAATATTTCGAGGAGACCTACAGCTCAGAGAAATGGTTCAAATGCCTGGAGCCGGACAGCCAGATCATCGATCACCAGGGGGCTGTGGCACCGGTGCATATTCCGGTAACTGAGGAGAAAATCGCGGAAATCGAGAAATCTACCGGCCTTTCCAGAAATGGCCTGTCTGCAGCGGCAATCCTTCTGGCCATGGCAGCAGAGAGCGGTGAGGACAATGTAATGCTGAGCTGGGTATATCACCAGCGTACAGACCTTCAGAAAAAGAACGCCATCGGCCTTCTCATCAGTCAGCTGCCCATCGGACTTACCATGAGCAAGGCAGAAACACTGGGAGATATCTACGAAGAGGTACGGGAAAAAATCAATGCCGGAATGGCAAATTCCATCTATGACTGGAGTCTTCGTGACGCAACCGGCTTTGACGACGACATGATGCTTCTGGTTTACGAGGGAAAAATGTTCGACTGGCAGGAGATTTCCCAGATCGGAGGCGCACCTGTAGCCATGGATTCCCAGTTTGGTTCCTCAGAGGAGGCAGCCAACATCAGAAAGATGTTCACAATGGCAGTAGAAGACGAGACAGGTATCACCATGAACCTGACCTATCTGAAAAATGCCTACGCATCCAGCCGTATCAACCGATTTAAGGAGATCGCAGAGAGAATCGCATCCGTGATCTTCTCAGATGCAGATCCAGAGAGCATTTCTGTAAAAGAACTGCTGCAGAGCTGATTATAAGAAAATGCAGGAAAGGAGAGGAATATAGTTATAAAAGAAGGACCAACGGTTCCATTGATCATCCACCCTGTCAGGCAGACAGGGTAGGGTCATATGAACCGATGGTCCGATTTTTTTGCAGCTATACTTCGTTACGCGCATAAATAATCCGCGTTTTATGAAAAATCCTGCTGCGAGAGTGCGTTGAAAACAACCTTATTCTTACACTTCTGCCTCAAGAAATGCAAATACCTGATTCCAGTATTCCTCACCAAGCAGATACATGGCATCGCCATGTCCCGCCCCTGGGGCTGTGATCTGGGCCTTGTTATCCCCCGGCTTTGCCTGATACAGGATGTCCATCATCTCGTAGGGGATGAAATCATCGGCGGTGCCGTGGATGAACAGCATCGGCTTCTGACATTTTTTTACCTGCTCCAGGGCAGAGGCCTGGGTAAAGGAATAGCCTGCCTTTGCCATGGAAATCAGATTGGCAGTGTACAGCAGAGGGAATTCCGGCATGCCGAAGCGCAGCTTCAGCTCGCTGGAGAAGATATCCCAGACGCTGGTGTAGCCGCAGTCCTCCACAAAGGCAACCACCTGATCCGGGGTCTCCTCACCGGACACCATCATGGTGGTGGCAGCGCCCATGGAAACTCCGTGGATCACGATCTGTGCAGCAGGATCCTGCTGGATGATCCAGTCAATCCAGGACAGCACATCCCTTCTGTCCAGCCATCCCATTCCAAGATACTTCCCTTCCGTTTCTCCACAGGCACGAAGATCCGGTGTCACAACCTGATAGCCCCTGTCATAGTAGGGCTGGGCAAGGCGCAGCTCGTTCAGGTGGGTACATCGGTAACCATGAAGAGCCAGAACCCAGTTGTGGGAATCGGCATTTTCATAATAGACACCGCTGCACCTTACATTGTCCATAGAGGTGATGGTCACCGTTTCCCCCGGATGCTCTGCCAGAAATGCTTCATTGGCGGATTTCTGTTCAATCTGGCCCTCCAGAATGGTGCGCTGGGTATCGTCAGCAGTCTCAGGAATCTCCAGAGCCACCGTTCTGTTGCCGCCGTCACCGCCTCTGCCGATGGCATAGTTCACCAGGTAATTACTTGCCAGAACACAGATCACCAGCAGAAGAGCCACCAGAATAACGGCCGCCAGCAGTAGTTTTTTGCGTATTCTCATCTTTCTCATATTAGTTTATCCTTTCAGTTTCGTATTATTCTGCTCCAGAGATAAAAAATACACGAATTTCAGGAAAGAATCAACAGAAATAGTAAAGAGGTGCAGGAGAGAAGTACAGTTAAAAATACAGAAGGGACTCATGCCACCGGCATGAGTCCCTCTGAGATGTATAAGTGAAAAATTATGTTAGCAGGTATTATTTAACAGGGATTTCAAAAACCTGTCTCTGGGCTACATCCTCACCGTCATACTTGTGGAAGTAGATTCTGAAGGTTCCTGGATGGTCCACACCAATCATGGTCTGGGCCTTACATTTTGCACCGATAGGGGTTTCCTTTGGATTGGAAGAAACAGTCAGCGGATATCCGTAGCCAATCTCATTGTTGACATCCACAATCAGATCATCCAGGTTTATGAACAACCCGTCTGAATAACTGGAAGTATATCCGAGATTTTCATAGGTGTAATCCACCCGATAGACTGCAGCGGGGGTATAGTCGGTGAATTCATTTCTCTCCTCCACCTCAGTAACACCGGTGACGGTCAGCTTCCACTGGTCATCCACTGTCCAGGTATCACCGATTGTCAGCACCTCATCTGTCTGTTTTGCAGTGCTTTCCAGTGTGACTTCAACCGGTTCTTCATCAGGATTCAGAACGAAATCTGCCTGATAGCAGTCATAGTTCTCATCCCAGACTCTCACCTTCAGGGTGAACTCACCTGGATTATTCACACCGATGTCTTCCTGTGCCCGGCACAGGGTACCAACAGGTGCGTCGCAGGCATAGCGGTCGATAGAATTGTAGTAGGTGTAGCCCATCTCTCCGTCGGCATCCACGATCATGTCATCCACAGCAATGTATAAGCCGTTGGTCACACTGTCAACAATGCCATCGTTGGTATACATATAGTCCACAATGTATACAGCTGCCGGATCCTCGTCTGCGTAGGAATTTCTCTCCTCTGTCTCTTTCACACCGGTAATAACAAGAGAAAACTTATCCTTCACAGACCAGACATCGCCAAGTCCGTAAATCCTGTCCTCCTCAGAGGCAGCCTTGTCATCAGTTTCAGGCTCTTCAACAGCAGCAGCTTCCGCTTTATCTGCAGCTTTGGATTCATTTCCCGGACCAACCTCCACCACAGAAGAATTGTCCTCTTTGCTGGCAGCAGTTTCAGAAGAAGATCCGCAGGCTGTTAATGAGAGGGTCAATGTAGTTGCAATTAAAAGTGAAATCAGTTTCTTTTTCATATGGATCACCTCCATTGCATGTGTAAAAAACCACTTCTGCTAGTAAAAATATAGCATAGGACAAGACGAATGGCAATGATTTGGGCGGAACTTAACAAAAAAGTAACGTTTTACCAACGGAATTGTAATTCTGTTATTACAGACAGGGAAAAATGATGACAGAATAGCCTGTTTGGGTCTCGATACACATTCTTCGGATGTGGATTGTCATTGCAAAAAAAGTTGTATCGTGCTGCGTGATTGACATTATTTCTGAGATACACTACTATTTTTCTAATATACTTTTTTGTAAGGGGGGACTTATGTTGAAAGAAAAAAAGAACGTGTATAAGATCATCCGCATCACAGCACTTCTTCTGATCATGATCTTATCCATCAAAGTGGTGACTCCAATCATGTCAGAGCCGGAAACCTACAGGAAAACCGTTGCTGAACTGAACGAAAAGCAGAAAACAGTTATGGCGGTGGCAGCGGCTGCCACCGTTTCATCCATTGGACTGGCTGTGATTCCAGACGATTCCACCACACCTGTGGCCAATAAGATCATGGATCTTGCGGGCTATCTGGTACTGATCCTCTGTGTCATTGTGCTGGAAAAATATTTGCTGACCATTGTGGGATATGCAGCATTTCACTGGCTGATCCCTGCAGCCTGTGTCCTGCTGGGAATCAATACCTTTGCCAAAAACAAAACCATATCCCGAATGGTATCCAAGATTCTGATCCTCTGTCTTGCTATGATGCTGGTGGTTCCCTTAAGTGTCCGCCTGTCAGACATGATCGAGGAAACCCATCAGGTATCCATCGCATCCACCATTGAAACAGACAGTGTGATGGAGGAGCTGGAAGAGGAGGATGCCGCTGTTGAGGCAGAAGCTGAACAGATGTCGCAGGAGAAAGAGCAGGATGCTTCTGAATCCGGTGGCTGGCTGAAGAACGCCCTCAGCAATCTGTCCGATACCTGGGATACTGTAGTGGAAACTACCCAGAATCTTGCGGAAAATGCTGCCTCCACCGTTGGAAATCTCACAGATGGGGTAGTCACAAAAGCCCAGGATATGCTCAATGATTTCGTGGAAACAGTGGTGGTGCTTCTTGTGCTGAACTGCATTCTTCCTGTTCTGGTGCTGCTTTTCCTGTTCTGGGTCATCAATCTGATCATGGGAATTCAGATCAATCTGCCGGATCCGAGAAAAATCACAAAGCATTTCCATCATAAAACCCGTGGGGATCATACCCATGAGTGATGAGAGACTGTATTGAGGTAATTATATTGCTGAATGAAAACAAGCTGGTGAGTAGCCAGCTTGTTTTTGTCTTTCACAGTCTGTTATGGTAGTATGGATGTTATGAGTGGATGCGCAGCAATGGTTCATGAGCAAGTAGCGAAGCGGATTGCGAATGTCCGCTTTACTATAATTGTCGAGAAATCCGGGAAAATGTATTCACCAGAGAAATGAGGTATCACATGAAAAGAGATAAAATAGCCTGCAACTGCAAAAATGTCACCTACGGAATGATCGAGGATGCCATTAAGAAAAAAGGGGCCAAAACCGTGGAAGAGGTGCAGGAACTGCTTCGCTTCGGCACCGGCTGCGGCAAATGCAAAGAATTCATCCCCTATCTGATCAGGGACATTCTGGAGGAAATGAAATAATAGAGAGAAAATGAAGTAAAAGAACAGAGAAAGCAGTAATTCGGAAGTGAATGAAGTAAAAGAACAGAGAAAGCAGTAATTTGGGAGTCAATGAAGTAGAAGAAATACAGAAAGAAAAAATCAAGTGTTGGAGAGAAATACTATGAATCAGAGTAATCAGAAATCGATAGATGATGTAATGAAACGAATGACATCCGGGGAACCCTATCACTGCAGTCCCTTTGATAATCCGCCCCATCTGAAAAAGAGAGCAGGAGACCTGCTGAAACAGCTGGATGGCCTGGGAGATGAGGATGGAGAGAAACGGAAAGAAATCCTGTCAGAGCTCTTTGGAACCTACCATGAGCTGGCATTTCCGGGACCAGGATTCAAGTGCGATTACGGCTTCAATATCCATTTTCATGGACTGGCAGTGATCAATTACAACGTAGTGATGCTGGATACATCACCCATCCATATCGGTGCAGGAGCATTTATCGCGCCGGGCGTGTGTCTGGCCTGCTCCGGACATGGAATTCACCCATCCCAGAGGAGCCGTGTCCTCACCAGTGCCCCCATTATCCTGGAGGACAATGTGTGGATCGGGGCAAATGCAGTGGTAACAGGTGGCGTAACCATCGGAGCCGGCAGTGTCATTGCAGCGGGCAGCGTGGTAACAAAGGACATTCCGGCGGGAGTGATAGCAGGAGGAACCCCCTGCAAAGTGATCAGAGAGATCACCGAGGATGATATCTTCCAGGATATGGAGTAAATGATGAAGATCGCAGTAATTCAGGCCAGTTCACAGATTGAGAAAAACAGGTTGCTGTTCCAGTATACCAGGCAGGCAGCCCCTGATTCAGAGGTTTTGAACTTTGGCTGCACATCCTCCGAAGCCCACAGCTACTCCTATCTGGAAATTTCCCTTCTGGCAGGACTGCTTCTGAACAGCGGAGCCGTAGATTTCGTGGTTACCGGCTGCTCCTCAGGTCAGGGCATGATGCTGGCCTGTAACAGCATCCCGGGAGTGCTCTGCGGATATGCTCCCACACCCATGGATGCCTATCTCTTTGCCCAGATCAATAACGGAAATGCCATCTCAGTGCCATTGGGAGAGGACTACACCTGGCAGGGGGAAGAGAACCTTCAGAAAACTCTGAAAAAGTTGTTTTCAGAGCCCTTCGGCCAGGGCTGGCCTAAAAGCCAGGCAGAACGGAAGATCCGAGATTCCAGACTGGTAAAGGAAATCAGAAGGAAAGGCCAGAAGAGCTATCTGGAATTTATGGAGAGTCTGGATAAAGGGCTGGTGGAGAAGATACTCAGGAAGACAGATGTGCTGGAGTATGTGAAGAAGAATGGGGTGGAGGAAGAGATAAGGAACTGGATAACAAAATAGAACTGTATGGACCACTTACGGGGATGCCGTGGGTGGTTCTTTTTGCGTGGGAATTGTCTGATAATTAACAAATCATGAAATTTGAAGCTAAAAAAAGTTAAAAATGTGATAGAATACAAGAAAAAAGAATTGAAAAATTCGGATTTGTAGGGATGATGTAGATGCAAAAAACTTTTGATGAAGTGGTGTTGTTTGCTAGAACAGGATTAAATCCAAGACAGAATTTTAAACTTGGTCAAGGCAATAACAACTATACCTGAATTATTCACGGCTTAACCTTTCAAGAGTTTAAAACCCGTGTAGTT
>JAUNCZ010000011.1 GCA_030526405.1 Lachnospiraceae bacterium
ATCTTATGTTTTTTCGTTGTTTTGAATAGTTTTTTCAAACAATATAAATAAATTATATACCCTTTTTACAATTGCACTTTTCCTTGATAATATGGTATATTTACATTGCGTGCACGTGTACGCAATGTAAATCAAAGGAAAAAAGAAAAGGAGTAACGCTATGAGTTTTTTAAATTCCAACATCTGGGTTATCCTCACCTTTCTTGCTTTCACTGTTCTGGTTGCTGTTGTCTCCAGTCTGAAAACCAAGGGTGATAACCTCGAAACTGCTGACGGCTACTTTCTGGCAAGCCGCAGCCTTCCCGGCTATGTAATCGCAGGATCTCTCCTGCTCACCAACCTGTCTGCAGAGCAGCTGGTAGGTCTGAATGGTCAGTCCTGGCAGACAAATATGAGCCCTTCTGCCTTTGAGGTAGGTTCTATCTTCACACTGCTGTTTCTGGCTCATTATTTCCTGCCTCGTTATCTGAAAATGGGTACCACAACGATTCCGGCAATGATGGAGGAGCGCTTTGGCAGAGGCGTTAAGCTGATGTTCTCTGCAATCATTGTGCTGATGTATTCCTTCCTGAACCTTCCGGTAATTCTTTACTCCGGTGCCGTTGCCTTTGTCCGTATCTTCAATTTTGACAGATTCTTCGGCGGAGATATGTTCAAGGCTGTGGCTGTGCTGTGCGTAGTCATCGGTATTGCCGGTGCCTGCTATGCCATCTTCGGCGGACTGAAGGCTGTTGCCGTATCCGATACCATCAATGGTGTTGGTCTTCTGATCGCCGGATTCCTGATTCCTTTCATTGCTCTGTTTGTTCTTGGAAGAGAAACAGGCGGCAATGGTATCATTGACGGATGGAATTACATTGTCAGAACAGAGCCTGCAAAACTGAATGCATGGTCCTCCTGGAATTCTGCTCAGCCGAATCTTCCATGGCCACTGATCTTCACAGGTATGCTGTTCTCCAACCTGTACTGGTGGTGTACCAACCAGTCCTTTGTACAGCGTTCTCTGGCAGCAAAGAATCTGGCAGAGGGTCAGAAGGGTGCCATCTACTGCGGCTTCCTGAAATGCCTTGGACCTCTGTATCTGATTTTCCCTGGTATCATCGCATACCATATGCCATCCATTGCAGAAACCATCAACCAGTCTGCATCACCTATTGATATGGCTTATCCTGCACTGATCGCCCACGTTGTTCCAACACCTGTTATGGGCTTCTTTGCAGCAGTACTGTTCGGTGCGATCCTGTCCTCCTTCAACTCTGTACTGAACTCTGCCTGCACCATGTTCACCCTGGACATCTTCCGCGGCAGCAAAAAAGGACAGACAAAGACAGATGCCCAGCTTGTAAAAATTTCGAAAACCTATGGAACCATCGCTGCTGTTATCTCCATCGCGATCGCTCCATTTGTAATGTACGCAAACGGAATTACCACATTCCTGAATTCTCTGGCAAACTTCCTGTCCCTGCCGGTACTCTGCACCGTTCTTGGTGTAATGTGGTTCCGCAAGGCTCCAAAATTCACACCATACCTGATCACAATCATCCACTTTGTAACCTATGGTGCATTCCTGATTCTGAAGCCCTGCTATCCGGGAACAACAGAAGAGATCCATTACCTCTACGCAATGGCTGTTCTCTTCCCAATCTATCTGATCATTATGGCTGTACTTTCCAAAACCCATCCATCCAAGGAATATGTTGTTCCGAACGTGGAGGCTGTGGATCTTACCCCTTGGAAAATGCGCTGGCCGGTTACCATTCTTGGTCTCATCGTTGCCGTTGTTTTCTATCTGGTATTCTCCCCACTGGGACTTGCGTCATAATCCTTCCCGGTTTATAACTTACGCTATTTTATCCTTTAAAAGATTGATTACCAACTCACAAAAGACACTGCGCATCATGGATCCCCGATCCCTGATGCGCAGTGCCTTTTTATTTACGCGAGCAACGAGCCAAAGTCTGTGCTTGCACGAGACCTTGGCGACTGCCGCGATAACTTGAGAAACTCGCAAAGCGTGTTTCTCATAGTTGTCTGTTTGTCTTTTATCTGTTTTCTGTTGTCTGTTTGTACGGCTCTCTTCTGTCCTCATACACATGCAAATATGTCTCGACATACCTGGCAGGATGTGTATCAGCTTTGCTGATATCTTCCTGTGGGTGTCTCCGAAATCCACCGTATCCTTCACCTGTCAGAAGGAGTATACCTAAGGCTTACGCCTCCTCCAGAATCTCCTCCATCACCTCATAGGAGTCCTCCAGAGCATCCAGCACCTCTGTCAGGGCATCCAGCTGGTCCTCATCTCTCTCCTCCTCATCGTACTCTCTGATCAGTTCTGCCAGGTCGGTCTTCAGTTCTCCCAGTCTCTCCTGGATTGCCGCCAGCCTTTTATCTCCGGTACCTGTTGCTCTGAATTTTACTGTCTTTGCCATGCTATCTCTCTCCTTATACTCTTATCCGATTCAGTCCGTCCCTTTTGATAAACTGTCCTTCTTTTCTATGATAGTACCATACCGGATATCTTAAGCAAAGTCTGTAATAGTAAGAATATCTCCCAGTGGAATCTCTTTCCCCTCCACCTGCAGAACATTGTTTCCTGAACCCCCTTTCTTCCATTCTGCCCTTCCTGATATCAGCTCAAACCGCCCTTTTGGGCGCACCTGGGCATATTCCTTAAAATACAATATGGTTACCGAGTCCCCGCTGTGCAGCTGCTGCAGACTGCGATTCAGCTCCTCCTTTCTGTCTCCGCACAGAAGAGGCCGTTCCGAATAGACAACTGCCTTCTCCTGTATGCTCTCTCCAAAGCCCTTCAATGCATCGAAGGGGGCAAACTGCTTTGCCCTTTTTCTCCTGTCCATCTGCAGATGCCCGGATTTTGGTCGGGACATCGTCAGCAGTTCTTTGTATCCCATTCGCTGTACCTTCTTTCCTTTCTTTTTTCCTCTGTCCCCGATTCCGGGTTATGCCCGATGTCCTCCGATCTGCTGATTTCTCTCCTGATAGGTGGAGCAGGACAGCATGCTGCTGCCCCGCATCACCGCATTTCTCCCATAGCGGCTGTGCACCTTCAGAATCGCCTCCTGCAGACTGCGCTCTCTGTCCAGCTCTGCAGGATCAGTGAACAGATCATACTGAATATACCCCTCTGAAACCACCTTATTGGCACAGATCATCAGGCGGCGGATTCCCTGCTCCCGACGGACAATGGTCCGGTACAGTCCCTCCACGGCGTTCCGGATCCTATTGGTGCTGTTGGTGGCATGCCCCAGATTCACAGTGCCCCCCGTTGGTGCTGTTCCCTGTCTGTGGTCATAACAGATCCAGATGGAGCAGGATTCCGTTGCCAGATGCCGGCTCACCAGATCCAGTGTCAGCAGCTCTGTCATCTCCTTCAGGACCACCAGAGCCTCCTGCCAGGTATAATTCCGCATCAGGATCTGACCGCTGGAAAGGCTGTGGCTTTTTGTGCTGTACTTCTTGATATCCTCCATCCTGCAGGTTTCCACACCCCAGGCATGGTCGATGAGAAGCTCTGCATCCACACCAAACTGCTTCCATAAAAAATCCTCTGACGTCAGCGATGCTCTTGCCACATCCTCCATGGTGTACAGCCCCACACTGGCCAGCCGTCTCTCTGTTCCGGCACCGATCCGCCAGAAATCCGTCAGGGGCCGGTGCCTCCAGAGTTTCTCCCGGAAGGACCGTTCATCCAGTACCCCGATATGATCCATGGAATGCTTCGCCAGAATATCCATGGCGATCTTGGCCAGGTACAGATTGGTGCCCACCCCGGCAGAGGCTGTGATACCAGTTTCCCGAAATACTGCCTGCATCAGATCACAGGCCAGCTCCTTCGCATCCTTCCCGTACAGCTCCAGATAGGAGCTTACATCAATAAAACACTCATCAATGCTGTAGACATGAATGTCCTCCTCCGATACAAACTGAAGATAAATACTGTAGATCCATGCAGAGTAATCGATGTACAGCTGCATGCGGGGTCTTGCAGTGATAAATTCCAGATCCGGAGGGATCTCATGCATTCTGCAGCGGTTTTTCACCCCCTTCTTTTTCATTGCCGGCGTAATGGCCAGACAGATGGTGGATCTGGAACGGTCAGGATCTGCCACCACCAGATCTGTGGTGAAGGGATCCAGTCCCCGTTCCACACACTCCACCGATGCGTAGAAGGATTTCAGATCAATACAGATATAGGCCTGCTCCATTCCCCTGGCTTTCTTACCTCCTTTCTTTCTGTTTACTTCCTTTCTTCCCTTTTTCGATTTTCGGCAGGAAGCCACGGAGATTCCGTCTCCGGGTAATTGACTACCTTACCATCTTTCTCTCTTCTCTTGTTTTCCTCCTTGTGCTATTACTATACTTCTCTTTAAAAGAGAATACAACTGACATCTGTGTCGTGTATTCGCTTTTAAATAGATTTTACTTGTATTAATGGAATCCTGCAGGTATAATAAGAAGAAAAAGGAGGTACCGCCATGCCCACAATCGGTTCACTTATTACTACATACAGAAAAAAGAAGGGGCTTTCCCAGATTGCCCTTGCAGGAGAACTGAACAGCCACTATGGCCATATGGTCTCCAATAAATCCATTTCCAAATGGGAGAAAAATCTGGCGGTGCCGGATCTGCATATCTTTCTGGATCTCTGCCGTCTCCTGGAGGTGCCGGATCTGTATGAGGCCCTGTATGGAAACAATCCCTTTAATCCCTTCTCTGCCCTGAATGACATCGGCAGAGAAAAGGCTCTGGAATATGTACAGCTACTCTGTCTGGATCCAAGATACAGACAGGACTCTGCAGCTGCAGCTTCCTCCCCGGCCTGCTCCCGCCCGGGTTCAGAGAAGATCATCCCCTTCCGCACCATTCCTCTTCAGCTGTATCCTGTTTCCGCCGGCCCCGGAAACTTTCTGGATGATGAAAACTATGAGGATATCCAGGTGGGGGAGGAGGTACCCCTCAGCGCCGACTTCGCTGTGCGGGTTTCCGGTGATTCCATGGAGCCTCTGCTGCACAAAAATCAGATCATCTATGTCCATCGGCAGGAAACACTGGAGAATGGCGAATACGGCATCTTCTTCCTGAACGGGGAAGCCTATGTAAAACGCTTCCAGACAGACGAAACAGGCACCTTCCTGATCTCTCTTAACAAAAAATATGACCCGCTTCCCGTTACAGAGGGAAGTGATTTCCGAATCTTCGGACGACTTGTATTTGAAAGGGGGACTGCTGATTGCCAGTAGCAAATAATCTGAAACAGCTCCGTCAGGAGCGAAAAATCAACCAGGAGGAGCTGGCCCTTGCCATCGGCTCCTGCTGTCGCACCATCAGCCGGATTGAAAACGGAGAGTGCAACGCCTCTCTGGAGCTGGCCCTGCGCATTGCAGCCTATCTGGAGCTGCCGCTGGAGGATATTTTCCGGGCCTGTGATATCTGAGAATCCGTCTTCGAAAGTTGTATTTCCAACAGATTTTCCCCGGGGATTCTGCTATGATAGGTATAAAACAGCGGCGAATAACCCTCAGACTTTCCTGTGGGAATAGTCATACATCAATCAGCTACGGAGGTTTTATTACATATATGGAACAGCTTTATGCACACTTACGGGAGCAGGGAGTATCAGAGGATCTGCTCTCCATGGTTACAGAATACAGAGAGACTTACGGTGTGGAGCAGGCGGTGCAGGACCGTGTGATCCGTCCTGAGATCTTCTTCTACGGAAAGGATATTCTGGAGATGGCCATCTCAGCCCTTCTCTATAAGGAGAATCTGCTGCTGTCCGGAGCAAAGGCCACAGGAAAGAATGTACTCTGTGAAACACTGGCCTATCTCTTCGGACGACCCACCTACAGTATCTCCTTCCATGTGAATACAGACAGCACCTCTCTCATCGGAACGGATACCTTCCGGAACAATGAGGTGACCCTGAGAAAGGGACCGGTGGCCCTCTGTGCAGAATATGGAGGCTTCGGAATCCTGGATGAGATCAACATGGCAAAGAATGATGCGGTGTCTGTGCTTCACGCCACACTGGATCACCGCCGCACCATTGATATTCCCGGCTACGAAAAGATCCCTCTGCATCCCGCCACCCGCTTTATCGGAACCATGAACTACGGCTATGCAGGCACCAAAGCCCTGAACGAGGCCCTGGTCTCCCGCTTTCTGGTGATCGACCTGCCGCCCCTTACAGAGGACACCATCTTTTTCCTGCTGAGGAAGCATTTTCCCAATGGAAAGAAGGAGGCTCTGCAGCAGTTCTGTGGTCTGTTTCTGGATCTTCAGGAAAAGGCAGGAAACGGTGAGATTTCCTCCAAATCCCTGGATATGCGCGGCCTGATCTCTGCCATCCGCATCTCTGCCTCCGGCCTTGCTCCGGCAAAGGCTGTCACCATGGGAATTGTCAACAAAAGCTTTGATGCCTTTGAGAAGGAGATCATTGCAGATACTGTTATGACCCGCATTCCCAGTCACTGGACTGCCGGGGATCTGTTCGAGTAAAGGGGAAAACACATTATGAAACTGACACCCGCCCAGCTGGAGGAGCATCGGCTGGAAATCGAAAACAGAATACGGAATCTGTTCTGGACTGTCAGCGGTGACTATTCTCTGGAGATCCACCCGGATCTTTCCGAGTATGCCCGCTCCGAGTATCTGGCCCTTTACAACGCTCTGAAGCAGGGAGCATTTGCCCGGTATTTTGACGGGGAGGAGATGGCTCTGTATATTATGAAAAAAGCCCATCTGAAGGCAGATGAGCAGGCGCTGATGGAGCTGGTACAGCTGTGTATTGAGACGGCGGTGTATCCTCTCATCAGCACTGACAGAAAGGGAGTGGATGAAATCCGCATCCGGGCCTGGCGGGACCTCCTTGCTCTGGAGGAGATGCCTCCTGCAGGGCGGAGAATCCGGAGACAGCCAGCCCCTGATCCTGTTCTGACCCTGTTCCGTTCCGCCAGAAATCTGATGATCTGCCGGTATCTTGTGGCAGAGCAGGCCCTGTCCCCGGAGGACCCATCTGTGGAAAAATGGGAGTCCTGTCAGGAGGCTGCTGCCCTTCTTGCGGAGCTGGAGCCCCTGAAAACAGCCCGTTCCACCCAGGAGCTGATCCAGCTGGTGGACAGACTGTACAACAGCAATTGTGAGCCCTCCTTTGAGGAGGAGAAGGGAAGTCTGAAACAGGTGCTTGGCATTACCTCCGACGCTCTTCTGTACTCTGCTGCGGGGCAGGAGGCCCTGTCTGAGGACCAGATGGACACGGTTATGCAGAAGTTTCTGTCCAACCTGCGCCGGGATATGCTTCGCCTGACTGTGGATGGAAAGAAGCGGGAAAAGGGCTCTGCTCTCACCAGGGAGATGGTGGAGCAGGCCAGTTTTGCCACTCCCACAGAGGCCTCTGCCCGAAAGATCCGGGAGTATGTATCCTTAAGCTACGGCCCCAGCTATCTTTCTGAGGCGGAGCAGAGACGGAACAATGCCCTTCTTTGCAGAGGGCTTCATAAGGGCTGTTTTCTGCACTATACAGATGGAATTCTGCAGAATCCCATCAAGAAGAACAACCAGTACCGATACAGTCAGATGCTGACTCAGAAGAACCGTATGTACTATTACGGAAACCACCGGATCATCAAGCGAAACATTGCCAATCTGGCAGAGGCCTTAAGCCACATGCTGGCTCTTCGCCAGGAAAAGGATGTCTGGAGAGACCGCTCCGGCGACCTTGTCCCCTCCAGACTCTGGAAGCTTGGGAGAACAGAGGATGACCGGCTGTTCAATAAAACCTTTGAACAGGATGACTCGGAGTTTGTTGTGGAAATCCTTCTGGACGGCAGTGGCTCCCAGATGAAGCGGCAGACCCAGGTGGCTGCCCAGGGCTACATGATCAGTGAGGCCTTAAGCCGGGTGGGCATCCCCCACAGAGTCAGCTCCTTTTGCACTTTCTGGGATTACACCATCCTGCATCGCTTCAGGGATTACGAGGATCCCCGGGAGGCCAATGAACGGATTTTTGAATACCATGGTTCTGCCACCAACAGAGATGGTCTGGCCATCCGGGCCGTGTGCCAGCAGCTGCTGGAGCGGCAGGAGGAGCACAAGATCCTCATCATCCTCAGCGACGGCAGACCCAATGATCTGGGCAGAAGCAGCCAGGGCACAGAGAAGGCACACCCTTACCTTGGCAGGGAGGCAGTGAAGGACACCGCCTTCGAGGTCAGAAAGGCCAGGGCCCTGGATATCTCCGTGCTGGGAATCTTCTCCGGACAGGACGAGGATCTGGAGGCAGAAAAAAAGATCTTCGGCAGCGATTTTGCCTATATCCGGAATCTGAACAACTTTTCCAAGGTGGTGGGCAATTATCTCTGCCGCCAGCTGGAGATGGAATAAAACCGTGGCCTGAGCCCTTTCGTAGGCTGTCGCCTTATGCCACTATGCCACCTGGAACAGAAAGATGGAGCAGACCTGGGGATCACCCCTTTGTCTGCTCCATCTTTCTCATGGCCTTCAGCAGCCACTGCTGGTCAATTCGTTTAATTTCCTCTCCAAACCGTACATGCAGCCGCACAGAACCTGTCAGCTGCTCGATCTGTTCCACAGTCCCCTCACCAAAGGCCGGATGACGGATGGTCTCTCCTGCCTGAAACATGATGGTACTGTTCTTTTTATCCTGATACTCTTTCTCTCTTCGCCTTGTATCCTTCAGAGATACATATCGGTCGTTGATGGGATTCCTGAGTTTCTTCTCATAATCCTTCTTCATGAGGCTCTCCCCCACCTTATAGTAGGGAGTGGGAACCGCGCCCACCAGGGAACAGCACCAGATCCAGGCGCTGCCGTGGATCCCCGGCTTAAAGGTGTATTCCTTAGGAATCTTCATATTGTACTGCATATAGTGGGCATACTCATGGAGATACAGATCCAGTCTGTCGCTGCGCTTCAGGGGATTTGCCACACTGTAGCCCACAAACAGCAGGGAAAAGTGAAAATGCTCCATGGAAGAACCATTTTTCGGTGTGTAGGAGCCCAGCACATTTTCCTCATACCCGAAGGTAATGGGCACCTCTGCGCCGTGAAGGTGGAATTTCTCATCCAGCTTTCTGTAGGTGGCCCGGATATCCGCCAGGATCACCTGCTCATCCTTCTCCAGCAGGGGACGAAGCTTTTCTATTTCTTTCCAGTCCATATGTTTCCTCTCTCAGATCAGCTGATAGCCGCCGCCGGAAAAATCCGGGCTCAGCAGGATATCGTATTCTCTCACCTGCTCTTCACCGTTGATCACCTTCAGAAGCACTGCCTGCTCCTTCTGATCCTCTGTTTCATCACAATAGGGACATACGATCTGTTTCGCTGTGCTCAGATCCAGAAAACGCATCTTACACTCATCGCACTCATATAATCCAGCTACTTCTGTTCCATCCGGTACAAAATTCATACTTGTTCTCCTCTGTCTGTTCTCTTCTGTTCTTTTCTCTTCCGTTTTCTCTTTATCGGTTGCTTCTTTCCCTCTGCTCTTATCTCTCCTGTCCAAGACGGATCTTTCTGTCAATCCTTCTGTTCCAGTCCCGCATCCTGCTGATCAGTGGAAGGATCATCACCACCCACACAATGGGCTCCACCCAGATTACTCCGTCATACAGAAAGGTCGGCACCAGGGTGTAGGTAAGGATCACCTTTCCTGCCATCTCAATGCCGCTGGAGATCAGAGGCGTGATCCGATCGCCGATTCCCTGCAGGGAATTCCGCAACACAAAGATCACTGCCACCAGCACATACAGCACAGAGTCAAACCGCAGGTAATCCGATGCAGCCTGGATCATAACCGGATCCGTACTGCCTGTAATGAGCTGTACCAGGTGGGAAACCGTGGTGTAGACAATGATCAGAACAAGAATACACCAGCTGCAGGTGATCTTGTAGCCTGCCAGGATTCCCTGGCGAATCCTGGAGTATTTTCCCGCTCCGTAATTCTGTCCGCAGAACACTGCCATGGTATTTCCCACAGCCACAAATACTGCCATCAGCACCTCTGTGATCTTTCTTGCCACACTCTGGGCCACAATATAGGAGGCACCCAGATCATTTACCGCTGTCTGCAGAATCAGGGAACCGATACCGATGAGGGAATTCATAAAGCCCATGGACAGGCCAGTGGCCAGCATGGCCTTGATGGTTTCCCTGCCACAGCTGAAAAAATCCTCTTTTCGGATGCGGAACACCTCATATTTCTGCAGCATATAGATGGCGCAGATCACAATGGTAATAGTCTGAGCTCCCACTGTGGCCACCGCTGCGCCCCAGACCCCTGTCCGCATATAGCGCAGCAGAATAATATCCCCCAGGATATTCAGAAGCACAGACAGCGTCAGTGTCAGAAGGGGAGTAATGCTGTCTCCGATGGCTCTGGCAGAGGCCAGCAGCACGTTGTACAGCATGGTGACGATCATACCCGCCAGAACAATCCTGATATAGCCTGCAGATGTCTGAAACAGCTCCTCCGGCACGTTCAGAAAACGAAGCACCGGATCCAGAGCCAGCAGCACACCGCCCACCAGAATCACAGACAGAATCAGCCCCAGCAGCAGGGATGCTGCAAATGCTGCCTTTACCCGATCCTTGTCCTTCGCTCCGAATCTCTGGGCCGTCAAAATGGAAAACCCATTGGCTATTCCTGAAAAAAATCCGTTAAAAAGAGAAGTCAGCACAGCGGTGGCGCCCACAGCCGCCAGTGCCTGATCTCCCAGATAGGTACCTACAATTCTTGTATCGGCAATGCTGTAGGTCTGCTGCAGCAGGTTGCCGATCAGTATGGGAATCGCAAAGGAAAGAATCAGCTTTCCCGGGGAACCCTTTGTCATATCTTTCATACGTACTGTTACTCCAATATCTATAGTATCTGAAGCTACGGCTGATATCTGCATACTGGTATCTGCATAAGAAAAGCAAAAAATCCCGTCACTTCTGTTTTACAATTAAGCAGAACCATTATAGAATAGACCTTGGTCTGAAACAAGGAAAATTTCAGCATTTCCCGCAAAACGGGATAGAACTACTATGTAAATAACAGGAGCGAAGTACTATGAAAAAAGAAATGCAGGGGAACCTGATGCTCCTTCTCACTGCACTGATCTGGGGCTCTGCCTTTGTGGCCCAGAGTGCGGGAATGGAGTATGTGGGACCCTTCACCTACAACATGTCACGAAGTTTTATCGGTTTTCTTGTGCTGATTCCGGTGGTACTGTTTTTCCGGAAAAGCAGTCTGAAGGAGCATCCTCTCTCAAAAGAGGAGCAGAGAGCCCTCAACAAAGGCTCTGTAAAAGGCGGTATTTTCTGCGGTCTGGCCCTTGGTATCGCCAGCTGCGTCCAGCAGGTGGGTGTCAGCATGACCACAGCAGGAAAAGCGGGATTTATCACTGCTCTGTACATCATCATCGTGCCGATCCTTGGTATCTTTCTCAGGAAGAGAATCCCAAAGATCATCTGGCTCTGTGTTGTCATTGCCCTGGTGGGCTTCTGGCTGCTGTGCATCAAGGAGGGCTTTTCCATCTCCGCCGGAGATCTCTTCTGTCTGCTGTGTGCCCTGTGCTTTTCTGTGCACATTATGGTGATTGATCATTTTACAGCTCAGCCCACAGACAGCATTATGATCTCCTGTGTACAGTTTCTGGTGGCCGGCATTTTCTCTGCCGTGCTGACCCTTATCTTCGAGACTCCCACCTGGAGCGCCATCTGGGATGCCAGACTCACTATTCTTTATGCCGGTGTTCTCTCCAGCGGTGTGGCCTACACCCTGCAGATCGTGGCACAGCGCTACACCAATCCCACAGTGGCAACTCTGCTGATGAGCCTGGAGTCTGTATTTGCAGCCCTCTTCGGCGGTCTTGTGCTCCACGAGGTTCTCACAGGAAAGGAGCTTCTTGGCTGTGTTCTTGTGTTTGCAGCGGTTATTCTGGCTCAGATTCCTCTGCCCACAGGCAAAAAAACGGCCGAAAGCTGACCTGTAGCAGCAATACAATCACCCGCCTCTGCATCCCTGAGGCGGGTGGTTTTTTTTACTCAGTTTTCTTTTTTCTGCTTTTTCTTCTGAAGGACAGAAGATCCGCAAAGGACCATCTCTTCTCCATCTCCTTCAGCCGGATTCCTGCTGTCTCCAGCAGGGTCTTATCCTTCACCCTGGCAAAACACTCATAGGCCTTATCCATCTGTCCTGCCAGAGCGCATACCCGGCCCTGCAGCAGCAGATATTCCTCTTCACCGGTTTTCTCATAGGCCTCCTGCAGACAGGCTGCACTGTCCCGGTAATAGCCCTTCTCAGCCAGCAGCATGCCCTTCAGAGCCTTCAGATCCGCTGCCTCCGGCTCCAGCTCCAGGGCCTTCTGCACAGAGCGGATTCCCTCTCTGAAAAAGCCCAGATGACAGCAGGCCAGGGCATGGTAATAGTAACCGTCCGGATCCTGCTTTCTCTTCTCTGTCATCCTCTTTGCATACTGCTCCAACAGCTTGATCTCAGAAATATCTCTGCACTGATCCTGCAGCAGTACCTGGGCCAGCTGTCCGCAGTACTGCAGGCAGACAGCCGGCTGCTTCAGAAGTCTCTGATCCAGCTTCACCGGGGTAAATGCATACCGTAAGAATGCATTGTTCTCTGGCGCTCTCTCCAGCAACCGCAGCAGCTGCGCAGAGCGCATATCCTCTTCCTCTGCCACATCGTAATACTGGCCCGGTCTCTGCCAGCGAAGGGAACAGGTTCTGTCCTTCTCCGGAAGCAGCACTGCATCGGCGGCGGCGGCGGACACATTTCCCTCCAGAAACAGGGAAGGACTCTGAATCTTTCCGGAAACACTGGCCCTTTTGTACCAGCCCAGCACTGTGACCTCTTCCCCCTCTCCTGTTACAAAGAAGACGGGGATATCCTCCAGCACCTCTGTATCCATGGTGGCCTCGTAAAATTCCTCCATGCGCAAATGCTCCCTCTGCTCAGCTGCTCTGGAGCCTGCCAACGCATAGCAACGGCCATTGAAATCAAAAAACTCATTTAAGGCCAACGAAGCGGTATCTTCTATTCTGATCAGTAATACTGCCATCTTTCATTCCTCCCACAGGTCGGTTTGTTATTGCACTTAGTATACCAGAATATGGACACCTCTGTGTTTTGTTTATATCATTTTTTCAAAATAGATATCATTAAAAAATTCAGTTGTGGCTGTCTGCATGTAGGGAATTACAAAGATACCGGCAATTCCGCAGGTAAGGATCATCAGCAGGATCCATCCGATGAAGGACAGCTGGAAAAGCAGAAGACGGAATTTATTTCCCTTCATCAGCTCCCTGCTCAGCTTCAGAGCATCCATAGCAGTAAGCTCTCTGTCCCTTGCCATCAGGTATTCTGTCATGGCATAGGAATATCCCTTCACAATGCCCGGGATCAGGAACAGCAGACTCCAGAGAAAGATAAATACTCCCTTCAGCAGCGCCATCAGAAAGTTTTCAACGAAATTGTACCGGAATCCGCTGAACAGATCTGACAGCTCCGATGAGTCATGATCCGTTGCCCTGTTGTACACACCGGCAGTTCCCACAAGGATGGGGCCTGATACAACCAGCCCTCCAAAGGGGATCACCGCAGCAATGGTAAGCAGGATCTTTCCCAAAATCTCCGCCAGCAGGGTAATACCCAGATTTCCTTTCAGGGACTCCCTGGCTCTTCTCTTCAGTTCTCCTGTGTCAGCATAGCTTCTGTATTCCATAGTTCTCCTCCTGTGTTTTGTTTTCCCTCCAGTGCGTGGCATGTATCCTCCACCCTGAAAGCCTGTTCTTTCTTTTCTGCACATCTTCGTGCTTCTGTACTGCCATCATATACCCCTTTTCTTAATGTAATCTTAACGGGATACATTTTATGCCAAAAAAAAGAGAGGCATCCATTGTTGTTAATACAATCGATACCTCTCGATTTGGGCAAAGCCCTTCAGAAGCAGCTCTTCTTATTTTTTCAGGATTTTTCTGATCACGATCAGAGTGACGATCTGAAGCACGATAGCGATCGGAAGCACGATCACCCAGTTGCATACAGCACCTGCGATCAGGTAGCTGACTGCAGAAACACCGGCTACTGTCAGTGCATAAGGAAGCTGTGTGGATACATGGTTCACATGATCAGACTGTGCTCCGGCAGAAGCCATGATGGTTGTATCAGAGATTGGTGAACAGTGGTCACCACAAACAGCACCTGCCATACATGCAGAAACCGCCACGATGGTAATAGCCTGTCCTGGCTGGAATACGCTGAGCACGATAGGGATCAGGATACCGAAGGTTCCCCAGGATGTTCCTGTTGCAAAGGAAAGTCCGATGGCAATCACAAAGATGATTGCAGGAAGCAGCATCTGAAGACCTGCCGCACTTCCCTCTACCATCTGAGATACAAAGATCTTTGCTCCCAGAGAATCTGTCATGGCTTTCAGAGTCCATGCACAGCTGAGGATCAGGATCGCAGGAACCATTGCCTGGAAGCCCTCAGACAGACAGGACATCATCTCCTTGAAGCCCATTACCTTGCGAACCTGCAGATATACCATGGTGATAAGGATGGCTACGAAGGATCCCAGCACAAGACCTACAGAAGCATCACTGTTGGAGAATGCATCCACGAAGTTCTCTCCGGAGAAGAAACCACCGGAATAGATCATTCCGATAACACAGGATACGATCAGCACTGCGATCGGGAAGATCAGATCTGCAACACGTCCCTTTGGATTTACCTCTGACTCAGTTACTGCAGGTCTTACACCGGTAGTAAACAGGTCGTTGTTTTTGATGGCATTTTCCTCATGTACTGCCATAGGACCGTAATCAACACCGGTAAATGCCAGGAACAGCATCATAATGATGGTAAGGATCGCATAGAAGTTATAAGGGATTGCCTGCACAAACAGAGCAATTCCGTTCTCTGCGCCTGCGGCATTTGCAAAGCCTGCAACTGCTGCTGCCCAGGAAGAGATCGGTGCGATGATACATACAGGAGCTGCTGTGGCATCGATCAGATATGCCAGCTTCGCACGGGAAATGTTATGTCCGTCTGTTACAGGACGCATAACAGAACCAACGGTAAGACAGTTGAAATAGTCGTCGATGAAGATCAGGACACCCAGTGCAACGGTGGCCAGCTGTGCGCCCACCCTTGTCTTGATATGGGCAGTTGCCCATCTTCCGAAAGCAGCAGAGCCACCGGCCTTATTCATCAGTGCAACCATTGCTCCCAGCAGAACCAGGAAGATCAGAATACCCATATTGTAGGAGTCTGCCAGGTTTGCCACAAAGCCGTCAAATAATACATGATTCAGGATACCCTCCGGATTTCCTCCGGCGTAGAGAACGCCTCCCACAAGGATACCGATTACCAGAGAGGAGTATACCTCCTTTGTGATCAGAGCAAGAACAATAGCTACGATTGGTGCCAGAAGAGACATCCATGTTGCATATGGTCTTACATCCTCACGTACCTTCTCAATGGCGGTGTCCACATGGGAACGGAAGTCCGCATCTGCTCCCAGGTTGTCGGCATAGCTGCCCACATACTCAAGAGCCGAATCAGGATCTGTAAGATCATAGTCAACCACATCGCCATCATAATCCACAGAGAATGCTGTCTCTGCTGCTGCTTCAGGTGCTGCTTTCACTGAAACAGGTTTGAGTGCTGCGGTACACAGGCCGATGCAGAATGCGATTACACACATAATAGCTACAGCTCTGAATCCGCGTTTGCTGATTTTTTTCATATTTTCCCCCTTCTTAGGATATAGATTTGCCCACAGGCATTGGTGGTTTCATTATAGCAAAAGTACTATGGCTGCGCAATGAAACAGTTCATAAGTATATTATTCTTGCTATGGAAATGTAATACCTGATCTGAACTGGAAAACGGTGTAAATTCCCGGTTAAACGAGAAAAAGACTTCCGAAGAAGTCTTTTTCTCTGTCACAGATACAAAACACCTGCAATAATGGTAAATCCTATAATGGTCAGCAGTGTATACATGGATACCGCTGAGGAATAGAAGATTCTCTGTTTTTCCTCCTCCACGTAAAGAGGAATAATGTAGGAGGGCGGCAGAATAAACATCAGGATCACAGAGATCACTGTCATAAACTCTCCATAGATGCCTCCAAGCATACGAAACAGGCCGATCACCACCAGCGCAAGCAATGTCTGCAGCACAACCCTTATCACAGATACCTTCAGCAAGGCACTCCAGTCCAGTCCCTTAAACTCCAGTCCATATCCGATTACCACCAGGATCACACAGCCGGTGGGAGCTGCAATAAAGCCCAGCAGCTCATCCAGCACAGGACCAAAGGCTGAGGCTCCCAGCAGGGCACCGATTCCTGTATTTCCCAGGATCAGACCGGAAAGGATCGCCACCAGAGTAGGGGTGGTAAGGATTCCCTTCAAAATCTCTGCCGGTGTCTGGGATTTTCCCACCGCTGCCTTCAGAAGGCCGAAGAACACGGTGAAGATTGCCAGATCATGGCCCACACCCATCATGGCAAAGGTACTGATGTTTCCGCTGCCGATAAGAATGCCCAGAAGGGCATAGCCCAGCATGCCCACCTCATAGCCCGAGGCAAAAAAGGGAAGATACACATCCTCCTGCTTCAGAAGCCTGCAGATCAGCCTGCCTCCGAATATGCCCAGCACCACAACCAGAAAGAAAGTCAGGGGCAGCACAATGGTATCTGGCTGAATCTTCATTTTATAAAAATTCAGAAACAGGTTGGCAGGCAGGGCCAGGTTCATAACCAGTGCCTGAAGGCCGCCGATTCCCTCTCTGGATATAATCTGTTTCTCTCTGCACAGGTAACCGATGCCCAGCATCACGATAACCGGCAGAACAACTTTCAGCATCTCCATCCTTACTTCATCACCTCAAAGGTATATTTTGTTACAGAGGAGAATTTCTCACCCTTTCTGAGGATTGCAGAAGGCTCCTTCTCCACATGAATGGAATCAGGGCAGGTCTCTGTCTCCAGTGCAATTCCGCACCAGTCATCGTAGGAAACACCCAGCTTACCCGTTACACCACCACCCAGGAAGTTTCCTGTGTATACATGCACCATAGGACAGTCTGTGGAAATCTTCACCACACGGCCGTTTGGCTCATAGGCAAGGGTAATCTGGTCCTCAGATTTTGAGAATACGAAGGGATGGTCAAATCCTTTTACGTTCTTCAGCTGCTGATTTCCCTGCAGATCCAGGGCTCCGATCACTCTTCCCTCCTTAAAGTCAAATGGTGTGCCTGCAGAGGCAGCCACCTCTCCTGTTACAATGCTGGTATCGTCCACCGGCATATAGGAGTCTGACTCGATCTGCAGCCAGTGATCAAAGATCGGTGTATTCTCACAGGACAGATTGAAATAGGCATGGTTGGTAACAGCAAACAGTGTATCCTGGTCTGACTCTGCCCCATAGATCAGAGACATCTCATTGCCCTTCAGAAGAACTGTTACGGTAAATTTTACGCATCCCGGGAATCCCTCCTCCATATCAGGAGATACATAGGAAAAGCGAACACCATCCTCAACAGGCTCATAGTCAAATTTTTTCTGATTGAAGCCCTCTACACCGCCGTGCAGACAATGCTTCCCGTTGTTCTTTGCCAGCTGGTAGGTTTTTCCGTTCAGCTCGAAGCTGGCACCACCGATGCGGTTTGCCACACGTCCCACAACGGCTCCCATGAATGCCGAATCCAGCTCCGGATGCTCCAGATCCTGAGGTGCCAGCACAATGTCACCCCACTGTCCCTCTCTGTCCTTTGTGAAGACAGAAGCAATCTGGCAACCGATATTTGTGAGGATCACCCGTACCTCACCGCTGTCCAGCTGAATCTTCGCAAATCCGTTTTCTTTCTGTTCCAGTACTTTTACATCAGTCATACTATCAGGTCTCCCTTCCCAAACTAATTTTATCCCCCATCCACCGCTCTACACAGCAGAAGCGAAGAATATCTTCTGAATTTTTATCTTTTTTCCATCTTCTATATTACTTTATAGTAAAAAATATATCCAGAAAAAACAGTGCGAATGTCGTTTTTCTTCTATTTTCTCACGGAAGCGGACACAATTTTCCAGGAACAAAGTGCGTTTTCATCGCACTATCGCAGCCACCATTATACATAAAACGCAACTTTGTTCTGCCCGCGGAACGTAGTGCAGCTGCGCATCTGTTTTTTTGTTTACCGGGAAATTGACACTATTTTCTGGTAAACAAAAAACACTTACCTGCACTCTGAGAACAGACTCTCAGTCAAGCAAGTAAGTGTTTTTATCTTTTCGGTGAACTATATGGGTAACCGAAATCCGGGATTTCCCCTTACGGTTTTAAATACCGGCTCCCTCACCCATAATAAGACTGTTATCCTCCATCAGATCAGCAATGGTAATGGAGGAAAAAAATCTTCTGATCAGATCATAAAGCCCCACCCACATCTCTAATGTTCTGCAGCTTTCCCGCCTGTCACAGGCCTCTGCATCACATTCCAGACAGGAAACAGGAGCCATCTCTCCCTCTGTAAGTCGAAGAACCTCATCAACTGTGTACTCCTCCGGTTTTCGAAGCAGCTTATAACCGCCTCCCTTTCCGTGAACACCTTTTATCAGATTTCCCTTTACCAGTTGGGGAAGAATCTTTTCAACATACTTCAGAGAAAGTCCCTGCCTCTTGGCAATGTCCTTCATGGCAATGTACTCTTTTTCATCCGCGTGCTCTGCCAGATCGATCATCACCCGGAGGGCATATCTGCCTCTGGTGGAAATCTTCAATATGGATCACCCTTTCTTAATCAGCAAATAATGGTGTTGATAAGTAACGGTCACCTGTATCAGGAAGAAGAACCACGATATTCTTTCCTTCGTTCTCCGGTCTCTTAGCCAGCTCAATTGCTGCGTGGGCAGCTGCTCCTGAGGAAATACCCACCAGTACACCCTCGCTGCGTCCGATCAGCTTACCTGCCGCAAATGCTGCCTCATTCTCTACAGGAATAATCTCATCATAAATCTTTGTATCCAGCACCTCAGGAACAAAGCCTGCACCGATTCCCTGGATCTTGTGTGGTCCTGCAATACCTGTGGACAGTACAGCTGAGCTCTTTGGCTCAACAGCCACGATCTTCACATCCGGTTTCTTGCTCTTCAGATAAGCACCTACACCGGTAACGGTACCGCCGGTTCCTACACCAGCCACAAAGATATCTACATTGCCGTCAAGATCCTCATAGATCTCAGGTCCTGTTGTATCCAGATGTGCCTTTGGATTAGCCGGATTAGTAAACTGGGATGGAATAAAGCTATCCGGAATCTCAGCAGCCAGCTCCTCAGCCTTTGCAATGGCACCCTTCATGCCCTTTGCACCCTCAGTCAGAACCAGTTCTGCACCATATGCCTTCATCAGCTGTCTTCTCTCCACACTCATGGTGTCCGGCATGACAATGATGATTCTGTATCCCCTTGCAGCTGCAACAGCTGCAAGGCCGATACCTGTATTACCACTGGTAGGCTCAATAATGGTGGATTCCGGTTTTAACTTACCAGATGCCTCTGCATCATCCAGCATGGCCTTTGCCACACGATCTTTCACAGAGCCAGCCGGATTCAGATACTCCAGCTTAGCGTAGATTTTCGCTTTCAGGTTCTCTTTCTTCTCAATATTTGTGAGCTCCAGCAGTGGAGTTCCTCCGATTAACTGATCTGCAGATGTATATACTCTTGCCATACTATTTCCATCCCTTCTTATCAGCCCTTTGCTGATTTTTTAATATACTAATACTTATTATTTATTCTCTTACTGAATTGCCGCAAATCCCTTCTCCAGGTCTGCAATAATATCATCGATGTGCTCTGTTCCGATGGACAGGCGGATGGTATTTGGCTTAATATCCTGTTCTTTCAGTTCCTCCTCATTCAGCTGTGAATGTGTGGTTGTAGCTGGGTGGATTACCAGTGATTTTACATCTGCCACGTTAGCCAGCAGTGAGAAGATCTCCAGGTTGTCAATGAACTTATGTGCTTCCTCCTGGCCGCCTTTGATCTCAAAGGTGAAGATGGATCCGCCGCCATTTGGGAAGTATTTCTCATATAATGCATGATCCGGATGATCTGCCAGTGATGGATGATTTACTTTCTCCACCAGCGGATGCTCGGACAGGAATTTTACTACCTTTTTGGTATTCTCTGCATGTCTGTCAAGACGGAGGGACAGAGTCTCTGTTCCCTGAAGAAGCAGGAATGCATTGAATGGTGAGATTGCAGCTCCTGTATCACGAAGCAGGATTGCTCTGATGTAGGTTACAAATGCTGCAGGGCCTGCTGCATCTACGAAGGATACTCCGTGGTAGCTTGGGTTTGGATCAGCGATAGGAGCAAATTTTCCGCTTGCCTTCCAGTCAAATTTTCCGGAATCAACGATGATTCCACCAAGAGTAGTTCCATGTCCGCCGATGAATTTTGTTGCGGAATGTACTACAATATCAGCACCGTGCTCGATTGGTCTGATCAGGTATGGTGTTCCGAAGGTATTGTCGATGGCCAGTGGAATTCCATGTCCATGAGCGATCTCTGCGATTGCATCGATATCAGGAATATCGCTGTTTGGATTTCCAAGAGTCTCCAGATAGATTGCCTTGGTGTTATCCTGAATTGCTGCCTTAACCTCATCCAGGTTGTGAGCATCTACGAAGGTAGTAGAGATTCCATACTGTGTCAGTGTATGTGCCAGCAGGTTGTAAGATCCGCCGTAGATGGTTTTCTGTGCTACGATGTGATCTCCTGCCTGTGCCAGTGCCAGAATAGTGTAGGTGATGGCTGCAGCTCCTGATGCAGTAGCCAGTGCAGCAACTCCGCCCTCCAGAGCTGCGATTCTCTTCTCGAATACATCCTGTGTGGAGTTTGTCAGTCGTCCGTAGATGTTTCCCGCATCTGTAAGGTTAAATCTTGCTGCTGCATGAGCAGAATCTCTGAACACATAAGATGTTGTCTGGTAAATCGGTACTGCTCTGGAATCTGTAGCCGGATCTGGCTGCTCCTGTCCAACGTGAAGCTGTAATGTCTCGAATCTATAATTTGCCATAATGAATTTCCTCTCTTTCATGAATGTGTTTTTATTTTTCTGTTCCGGATCTCCACATCCGGAAGAACTGCTTCCTGCCTGACTTTCCCCATTATCTTTTATTATTCATTTGTCTTTTTTCAGGAAGTGTTCTCTTATCTGGTTTCACTGTTCTTTCAACATCGATGCCAGCAACACATTCGTCCAAACCGGAAATTCTCTCTTAAAAACTTTATAAATCTAATGCTCATTTCTTTTTGTTTTACCCCTCTCTTTAGTAGGTAATTATGTTATACACCTATTTACCTACTAGGTCAAGAGGTTTTTCAAATTATTTTTTTAACGTATTAAAGTTTTTTTTTCAAACCCTGTACTTTGGCTCGTCTCTGCGCATCTGGGTTTTGGTTAACAGGCAATTGATACCATTTCCCGTTAACACAAAAGGGACTGCCTCAATCAGGCAGTCCCTTTCCGGATATTCGTAGCTTGTTTTAATTCATTTTTTAACCGGAGCTTGATCCTGCCCTGATCAGGAGCGAAGGTCAATATCCAGATGGTGTTTCAGATTCTTCAGAACCTTCTTCACATATCCGTCCACTGTGTCATTGCCGAACTCCTCCTCCTTTGGAGTGAAGGTTACGGTGAAGGCCATGGATTTCTTGTCAGCAGGGATTGGTGCTCCCTCATATACATCAAACAGTACCACATCTGTTACAAACGGACATGCAGAGCTGATCACCTTCTCCACCTGACCACAGGTTACGGATTTGTCCATGATCAGAGCCAGGTCACGTTTGTCCACTGCATATTTTGGAAGTGGCTGGAATACTTTTGCTTTTCCGTAATACTGGTACAGTGCAGCCAGATCCAGCTCCATTACATAACCAGGGAAGCGCATATCCTCCTCTTTCATTACCTCGTAGCTGATGCGTCCCAGGTAACCGATCTCCTGTCCCTCACAGGAAACAGCAGCGGTCTGATATGGATGCAGGCCAGGCTTCTGGCAAGGTGCATACTCAAATTTCAGCTCCAGAACATCTGCAACAGTCTCAGCAATGCCCTTCAGAGTGAAGAAGGACTCCTCATTGCCGAATACGCCTACGCACAGAGTCTCTCTCTCATCCGGATACTCTGTAAGAGGCAGCTCCTTCGGAATGAATTTATTACCGATCTCGAAGATACGTCCCTCAAAGGTTCCTCTCTTCTGGTTTCTTGCGATGGCATGGATCATCTGTGGTGCCAGTGTGGTACGCATCAGGGAAAGATCTCTGTTGATTGGGTTCAGCAGCTCAATGGCATGTCTCTCCGGAGCATCCTCTGCATATCCCATCAGATCCAGATCTGCCGGTGAGAAGAAGGAATAGTGCATTCCCTCGAAGGCACCCACTGCACAGAGGCTTCTTTTCAGCTTCAGAGTTGTTTTCTGAATCAGGTTGTGACCACCGATGGTTACCTGTGCTGTTGGCATAAAGGTATCCTCAATATGGTCATAGCCGTACATACGGATCAGCTCCTCAGCGATATCTGGATAGTCCTCCATGTCCTCACGATATGCCGGTACCTGGATGGTGAGCTCGTCACCGTTGATCTCAGGCTGGAAGTTCAGTCCTGTCAGGATCGTTTTGATATCCTCATCCGGAACAGTGATTCCCAGCACGCTGTTTACACGCTTGATGGAAGCCTTCATCTCGGATGGCTCCACAGAATTTCCTGTATTTACATCAAAATGGGAAGCAGATACCTTTCCTACTCCCAGCTCCTCAATGAGATGCAGTACTCGTTTCATAGCCATAACGGTGGAGTACTCATCCACACCCTTGGAATATCTCTGAGATGCGTCAGAGATCTGTCCCAGTGCACGGGAGCTCTTACGGATGTTGTCACGGGCAAATTTTGCAGACTCGAACATAACCTCTTTTGTGGTTTCACGGATTCCGGAATTCAGACCGCCCATGATACCAGCCAGAGCAACAGGTTTTACACCATCACAGATCAGCAGGTTGTTGGAGGTAAGTGTATGCTCCTTCTCGTCCAGAGTCACAATCTTCTCGCCCTCAGCAGCACGGCGCACGTTGATGGCATTTCCCTCCAGGAAATCCAGGTCAAATGCGTGCAGAGGCTGTCCCAGCTCTCTTAATACATAGTTTGTGATATCTACAATGTTGGAGATGGCATTGTTTCCAAGAAGTGCAAGTCTTCTCTTCATCCATGCAGGCGACTCTCCGATGGTTACGTCATATACATAGTGAGCAGAGTATCTTGGGCAGAGATCCTGTGCCTCTACAGATACCTGAAATCCCTCTTTTACCACCTCTGTTGGATGGAAATCCAGTGCAGGCTCACGAAGCTCAGTGCCGAGAACTGCTGCAACCTCTCTTGCGATACCGAAGATGGACTGGCAGTCAGGACGGTTTGCTGTGATGGCGATGTCGAAGATCTGCTCATCCAGACCTGTGATGGCCTTAACATCCGCACCGATTTCTGCATCCTCCGGCAGAACAAGAAGACCGTTGTAGCCGGCACCTGGATACAGGTTCTCATTCAGACCCAGCTCGATACCGGAACAGAGCATTCCGTTGGACTCATAGCCACGGAGTTTGCCTTTTTTGATCTTCATAACGCCCTCGATGGTCACGTGATCACGGGCTGTTGCATATACCTGGGCACCATTTAAGGCTACAGGGAATTTTCCCCCTGCATGTACGTTGTCAGCACCGCAGCAGATCTGCAGAAGCTCTCCTGTTCCTGCATCTACCTTACACACATGGAGATGTGTATCCGGAATCGGCTCACACTCCACCACAAGACCTACTACAACACCGCTGATGTCTTTTCCCAGCTCATATCTCTCCTCTACCTCAAAACCGCAGGAGAACAGCTTCTCCTCCAGAACCTCAGGAGTAACGTTGATGTCTACATATTCTTTTAACCAGCTTAATGGAACTAACATTTTTTCAACCTCCGTTATTCTTAGTCATCGATCTGATCAAGTACACGCAGATCAGACTCAAATAACATCTTGATATTGTTGATTCCGTATTTCAGCATGGCGATACGCTCCAGACCCAGTCCGAAGGCGAATCCGCTGTACTCATTGGAATCGATACCGCAGTTCTCCAGAACCTTCTTGTTTACAACACCTGCTCCTAATACCTCGATCCAGCCTGTGCCCTTGCAGAGCTTGCAGCCTGCACCGCCACACTGGAAGCAGCTTACGTCTACCTCTACAGATGGCTCTGTGAATGGGAAGTAGGAAGGACGCAGACGTGTCTTTGTATCCTCACCGAAGATCTGTTTTGAGAACATGGTCAGCATTCCCTTCAGGTCACAGAGATTAATGCCCTTATCCACTACCAGTCCCTCCATCTGGGAGAACATTGGTGAATGGGTAGCATCATCATCAGAACGGAATACTTTACCTGGAGAGATAACCTTGATCGGTGGTTTTTTATTCTCCATTACATGTACCTGTCCTGCAGATGTCTGTGTACGGAGCAGGAACTCAGGGCTCAGATAGAAGGTATCCTGCATATCACGGGCCGGATGGTCATCCGGTGTGTTCAGAGCAGTGAAGTTATAGTAATCTGTCTCGATCTCTGTTCCCTCAAATACGTCAAAGCCCATGGACATGAAGATGTCAGACAGCTGGTTGCGTACAGTTGTGATTGGATGGAGATTTCCGTATTTTACCTTTTTGGCAGGCATGGTGATATCCACCTTCTCGCTCTCGTATCTCTGACGCAACTCCTCAGCCTTCATCTTCTGATCCAGCTCATCAAAGTAGGAAAGTGCCCACTCTTTGGCAGCATTTACGTTTTTACCGAAATCCTGTTTCTGCTCCTTTGGAATGTTGCGCATCTCTTTCATCAGCGCACTGATCTTGCCCTGTTTAGAATCCAGGAATGTTTTTTTGAATTCATATACAGCTTTTGAAGTTGTTAATTCTGCGGAACCGGCTTCGATCTCTGCTTTGATCTCACCAATCTTCGCAAGTAATTCATTTAAATCCTGCATGATAGTTCTCCTTTTTTATAAATTCTGAAATAGTAATAAAAAAGCCCCTGCAGTCATTGCTGACTGCAGGGACGAATTATCGCGGTACCACCCTGATTCCCGCATGCCTGACACACACGGACTCTCATTTTGCTGCGTAACATGCAGCCCTCGTCACAGACTACTTTTCCTCCGACGAAATAATGGAGGTGTTCCCCTGTGAGGCTCCTGTGGGAATTTCGAACTCCGGTCCTTTCCCGGGAAAGCTTTCAGCCGGTGACTCTCCCTCTCTGGCGGCGGTTGCCTGTTCTACTGTACACGATCATAGCCATTTTTATGAAACTATGGGCAATTCTACCACATTCACCGGGAAACATCAAGGGCAGAACACAGGAAAAATATGGTAATACCATAATAATCTCCCTCCGTTGCCACAGATGGAATCCCTTAGACTTACTGACAGGCATTCGTGAACTCTATTCCAGACTGCCCAGTTCTCTGATGGATTCCGCAATCTGCTCCAGATCGATCTCCAGCTCTCCTCCGGAAATAAGCAGCGGAGCCTTTCCCTGAAGGGGATATACCATGGGAATATAATCCTCCTCCTCCAGATTGTAGACGATCAGCACCTGCTTATAGGGATCAATGATCCAGTATTCTCTGACTCCGGCCTCCTGATATTTTCCCAGCTTTACGGTCATATCCTTTTTCCTGGTGGATTTTGACAGGATCTCCAGCACAAAATCCGGTGCCCCATAGATGCCAAAGCCCCTGATCTTATCCCGGTCACAGACCAGCAGTACATCCGGCTGTACCATGGTCCGATTATCACAGCAGAGCTGTACATCCACAGGAGCCTCAAACACCTTGCAGGGTTTCTTCTTCTCTTTGATATAACTATATAATTCCATGTGAATGATGGATGCTATATCCTGATGGACAGTTCTCGGAGAGGACATGTCATAGATCACTCCGTCAATGAGTTCCACTCTGCGCTCATCCGGAATGGCATAGTAATCCTCCAGAGTGAATTCCCCCTGCTGTTTCTGTAACCATGGGGCTGCGCTCTCACCCAGCTGTCCCGGATCACCGGTGGCTTCCTGATAGTACTGGTAAGCCTTTCCCCGGTAGATATGCTCCTCTGAGCAGAGCACCTTTTCAATGGCGGCCATGGTGGCCTTCCTGGGAGCTGCAGTGGCCCCGGAAAAAATCTTCTGCAGGGTTACCACCGGAACCCCGGAATACTCTGACAGCTGTTTGAAGCTGTAGCCCCGCTCCTCTTTAATGCGATTCATCTCTTCTCTTGTCATCCTCGGCACCATCCTTTCTGTCACAGCAGGCACACATTTCACCGTCCGGTTTCTTTGCATTCTTACAGAATATATAAATGTATATTTTATATATATTTATATATTATCATATATTTTCATATATTCCAATACATATTTGTTATCTTTTACTGAAAAACCCACCGGCACCGGGTGTGGCGAATACTATGAGAAACACGTTTTTCGTGTTTCTCAAGATTTCGCGGCAGTCGCCGAGGTCTCGTGCAAGCACGGACTTTGGCTCGTTGCTCGCGAAAAAAGAGAGGCATCCATTGTTAATACAATAGACACCTCTCGATTTGGGAAAGGGGCTGCTTTTACAGCAGCCAGTATTCTGCTGAATATCCCACGGCTTTGTATCAGAAAATACTAGCCAGCAGATAGATCATGGTAAAGGCCAGTCCGAGAGATGTCAGGAACAGACCAAAGGAAAGACTTACACTGAAGATGCGGTTTGTCTTTTTGATCAGTTCCTCCCACTCTGCGAAGGTTACCACGAAGGACTTCTCAATAGGATTTGCTCTGAAGAAGGTGTAATTCAGTACCTTGACAAAGCGATCCAGAATACGTCCCAGCGTACGGGACAGCTTGGTTCCGATCAGATACAGATGCTGCTCTGTTCTGCTTCTGTGGGTGGTGGAACGGAAGAACAGCACCACTGCATCCACAAAGTGATCGCAGACTCTGCTGAGGAAGGCTGTAACTGTCAGGAACAGATCCACCAGGAACAGCATTGGATTCATGTGGTCAATCAGTCCTGCAGCGGATGCCACAACAGCAGTACATACCTTTTTCAGACCTGGCTGATGGAGCAGCTCCTCCCAGAAGTTCAGGTTCGGAACAATGCTGATGTATTCCTTCTGACCCTTCTCATTTTTCTCCATGAGACAGGTTCTGATAAATCCGAAATAGATCAGAGAACCGATGATCAGAGAGATCACTGCACCCTTCAGATTTACAAGGCTGAAATAGTGTACCGCATGCTCCGGTGCCTCACCGTACAGGAAACCCTGGGCCAGATCTGCCAGTCGGTTCATGGTAAGGTATGGGAAGAAGCCAAGGATCACCAGAAGCAGGGTTGGAACACCAATGGCAAACATGCTCTCTGCATTCATGTACTTCTTCTTTGCGTCAAACTCCTTCTGTCTTGTAAGATTCTCTTCCAGGAAAACTGCCACAAACAGCTTTGTCATATAAGCCAGTGTCATTCCTCCTGTAAGCAGGAAGATCCACTCAATCACATGGATCCATGTGGCCGGTTCGCCGTGGTGGATCAGCTCCTCTGCAAACTCTACGATGCTCTCATGGAGCAGAGTCTTGCTCACATAACCGCTCCATCCCGGAACACCGCCGATGGACAGGGCTCCCATCAGGAACATTCCCTTTAACAGGGGTTTTCTCTTACCAAAGCCTCTGATCTCATTCAGGTCCAGCGCATGGAGATTCATGTATACAACACCGGCCACCATAAAGAGTACCAGCTTGATCATGGAATGGTTCACCATGTGAAGAATGGTTCCCCTTACTGCCAGGGCATTTTCCTCACCTAAGAGCTCCATCATACCGGTTCCCACAAGAATAAATCCAATCTGGGACATGGAGGAGCAGGCCAGTGTTCTCTTCAGATCCACGGAGAACAGAGCGATCAGTGCTCCGCCGAACATGGTTACAACTCCAAGAATCAGGATCAGCATTCCCCAGGCAGGATCATGGCGGAAAATCTCAGCTGAGACGATCAGCACACCGAATACACCGGATTTTGTAAGAATACCGGAAAGCAGTGCACTGGCCGGTGCCGGTGCAACAGGATGGGCCATGGGCAGCCAGATGTGCACAGGGAACATACCTGCCTTGGCACCGAAGCCCAGGAGCATGCAGGCACCCGCTGCATAGATCTGCACAGACTTTGTTGCCATCACTGCTGATACAGCCTCGTGAAGCTCGTCCATACGAAGAGTCCCCACTGCGTTGTGCAGAAGGAACAGTCCCATCAGCAGCACCATACCGCCGATGATGGCAATGGCCAGATAAATGTTTCCGGCCTTCATTGCCGCCTCCTTCTCATCATGCACAACCCACACAAAGGAGGTCAGAGACATGATCTCGAAGAAGATAAAAGTAGTATAGAGATCTCCTGAGAGAAATACTCCCACAGTAGCTCCCAGTGTGATCAGATAAAACAGATAATAGCGGTTTCTGTTGCGGTAATGGGCAAAATACTCTCGGGAGAAAATACCTGTCATCATCCACATCAGAGCCGCAATGCTTCCGTACAGCACACGGAAGCCGTCCATCTTGAAATAGAGACCCTGCATACAGAAGTCATTTACGGTGTACTCCAGCATGCCTCTCTGGAAATATCCGCTGACACACCATGCGATCAGCAGCAGCTCTGCGATTACGGAGAGCTGAAGAAAACGGTCACGTCCTGTTTTGCTGACTCTTCCCAGCAGATAGCTGACAAAGGCTGCCGCGAAGGGAAAGAGGACAGCGATCAATACTTCAATATCACCAAACATTTGCTTTCCTCCTTCTTACAGTAAACCACCGGCGATCTCTCCCAGCACCGTCATCAGCGGTCCGGACCAGAGACCCAGAACAACAATTACAATGGCAAAGAGGATCAGAGGCAGCTTCATGTTCCAGCTTGGATCTTTGATCTCATCGCCGCATACCACCTGACAGTCCTTACCCGGGAACCAGGCGCGAACCACCAGTGTCATGGTGTAGATACCGGTCATCAGTGCAGAATACAGAAGCACTCCCACGGCCACATAGGCAAATGGGAAGCTGCGTCCACAGTCCATGGCCGCCACAGCAATATTCCATTTGCTGATAAATCCCGCAAAGAGAGGAATTCCCGTCAGAGACATGCAGAAGATGGTAAAGGTAACAAATACCACCGGCATTTTATAGCCGATTCCATCCAGCTCATCGATGTACTCCTTACCACTCTGATGCAGAACTGCACCGGCGCAGAAGAAGGCACCGATCTTCATAACCGCATGGATCACCATGTGGGAAAGACCTGCCAGGAGACCCAGAGGGCTCATCATGGAAACACCCATGAGAATGTAGGACAGATTGCTGACAGTGGAGTAGGCCAGTCTTCTCTTGAAGTGGGTCTCCTTCACCGCAATGGTGGAACCGTAGATGATGGTGATCATGGCGATGGCCATCACTGCGTAGTGGGCCCAGGTTCCACGGATCACATCCGGTCCGAAGCAGAAATAGGTCAGTCGCATTACCGCAAATGCTCCCGCCTTAACCACGGCTACCGCATGGAGCAGAGCTGTTACCGGCGTAGGCGCAACAGATGCCTTTGGCAGCCAGCCCTGGAAGGGGAAGATCGCCGCCTTTACACCGAAGCCCCAGAAAGCCATCAGGTAGATCAGCAGTGTCAGATTGGTATTGCCCCCTACACTGGCATCAGTGAGAACACCGCCGTAGGTGAACTCATGCACCAGTCCGTAGCGGATGATGAATACCAGTGAGATAAATGCAAAGGCCGCACCGCCGATGGAGTAGTACAGATAGGAAAGGCTGGCGCGGATAGCCTTCTTTGTCATGGGGTGCATAACCAGATATACAGAGATCAGGGTCAGCAGCTCATAGAACAGATACATGGTCAGCAGATTCTTTGACATTGCAATTCCCATGGTTACACCATAGGTACAGGTATAGAATGCAAAGAAGCTGGTGGTTCTCTCCTCATGACGCATATACTCGAATGCATAGAGTGTGGCAAGGGGCCACAGCAGCGAGATAATGCAGGTAAATACAGAGCCCATTCCATCAAGGCGAAGGGCAAAATCAAGATTACCGGTGAGATGGAACAGTACAAAGCCCTCCTGGGGATCATGGAATGCCACACAGTACAGTGCAGCAGCAGAAGTAAGGATCACCAGGATCTCAAGATACAGATTTCTTTTCTTGTCCGGCAGCCGAAGCAGCGGCATCAGGGCACCGCCCAGGATCGGGAGCAGGACCGGAACGATCAGAAGTGCATTGCTATTCATGTCTTCTCCCTCCTTACAGGATGCCTGCAGCAGCAGTCTGCAGGAAATTGATCAGTGCAGTCGGGAACATTCCAAAGCCCACTGCAGCGATGGTAAACAGGATCATAGGAACCAGCATCAGAAGATTTGGCTCCTTCTTTACAAGCCCCTGGTAGTCGTAGTCGTTACCTGGGAAAAAGCCCTTGATGGTGATGGAAAGCAGGTAGCCTGCAGTCAGCATAGCAGACAGCAGCAGCACCACCGGACCAAACCAGGACAGGATTCCCATTCCGGATTCCAGAGAACCGGTTGCCAGATACCATTTGCTGATAAAACCGCTTGTAGGCGGAATACCGATCAGAGCTACAGATACCAGGGTAAAGCACCACATGGTGATGGGCATCTCTTTGCCGATTCCGCGAAGCTGCTCCACTCTTGTGCGTCCTGTCTTATAGATAATGGCACCGGCCACAAGGAACAGAGTGTTCTTAACCGCGCTGTGGAAGATCACATGGGCAAGGGCACCTGTGAGCGCCTGTACGTTCAGAACAGAAAGACCGAACATAATATAGGACACCTGGCTGACAGTGGAATAGGCCATTCTCTTTTTCAGCACCTTTTCTCTGTAAGCCATCATGGATCCCATGAATACAGTGATCAGAGACAGGATCATCCATGCGTACTGTACATAGGTTCCGCGGATATAGTCAGGTCCCACTGTGTAATACACGATACGGATCACAGAGAGCACACCAAACTTGGTGATGACACCGGAAAGCACCGCACTGGCAGGAGCCGGAGCAACGGGATGAGCTGTTGGAAGCCATCCGTGCAGCGGGAACATACCTGCCTTCGCGCCAAAGCCGATGATCATCAGCAGAGCCGCCAGCAGTGTCATGGCAGGAGTTCCGGAATATTTCTCTCCCATCTCAGTAATCACACCGCCGGCTCTGAAGAAGGACCCCACTGTGTGATTGTAGAAATAAAAGATTCCGAACAGTGCACAGAAGGCACCTGCCACAGAATAGAACATATATTTCAGACCTGCCATGATGGCCTCATGCTTCATGCTGTGGAGCACCATAGGCAGAGTGGTAAGAGTCATCATCTCAAAGAACAGATACAGAGTGATCAGATTTCCGGCATGGGCCAGACAGATCAGAACACCCATGGCGATCAGATAGAAACCGAAATAACGGTCCTCATTCTCCTCATGCTTCATATACTCAAAGGCATAGATGCCACCAAGAGTCCAGGCAACAACGGTAACGATGCCGAAGATTCTTGTCATATTGTCCACAACAAAGGCAATATGAAGAGTGGTTGTCATATCCCATACAAAGAACTGCTGGTCTCCCATCAGCTCCAGACGGAGCACCAGAGCTGCCGAACAAACAAGAACCAGCCCCACAAGAAGGCATTTCACAGTTCTGTTTTTCATTCTTCCGCTGCAGAAAAGCAGGAGAAGACCGGCAACCACAGGCAGAGCCGCAGCTATGGCTAATACTATTGCTGGATTCATTTATCTTCTCCTTTCTTAACCGAACATGCCCAGACCTATCTGGATCAGGTCAGTGATCGGCTGTGAAAATAATCCAAGTCCGAAATTGATCAGGATCAGGACAAACAGGGCAACCTTCGCACTGAAAGGTGAGCTGTTCTTCTCATCCTTCACCTCTTCCGGAATATTCACAGGTGTGTAGATACGAATAACCGTATGCAGGAAATATACCGCATTCAGAATGGTACTGATGGCCAGTACCACCAGTGTACTGATGGCTCTTCCCGCATCAGCATCCAGAGATGCACTGGCAAACAGGATTTTTGAAATAAAGCCTGCCAGCATAGGAATACCCACCATAGAAAGGCTTCCGATGAGGAATGCAATTCCGTAAAACGGTGTACGGAAGGCTGCACCCTGCAGATAATGAAATCTTCTCTGGTTTCTGGAGGCATCGGTGAGACCCTTTGCAGACAGGAACAGCAGTGATTTTGTAGATGCATGGGTCAGAATATGGAACACTGCAGCAACCATTCCCAGATCCGTTCCAAGACCGATTCCCATATATACATATCCGATCTGTGCGATGGATGAAAATGCGATCATACGATAGATTCCTGTGGCACGGATGGCACCAACAGAACCCATGATCATTCCCACAAGCCCCAGAACAAACAGGATGTTCAGAATACGGCTGTCGCTGATTCCCTTCATGTCAACTACTCTGTAGAAGAATTTGATCAGGAACACAATGTAGCTCTTGGAAACAAGGCTGGACAGGATGGAACTGCTGGAGATAGTAGAATATCCGTAGGCATCCGGCATCCAGGAGTGGAAAGGATACAGACCACTTTTGATGGCAAGACCAACAGTGATCACACTGATGGTGATCAGGCAGGGAACATTTAATGCTCCTCCGTTCATCTCACGGATGGCAACCAGAGCCTGATGGGCCGGCTGCATCAGAAGCTGACCTGTGATGCCGTACAGCATGGCCAGACCCAGCAGCAGAAGACCGGAACCGATGGAACTCATGATCATGTAGCGGATTGCCGCAATAAGGGATCTTCCTCTCTCTCTGATCATGATCATTCCGCAGGCTGCGATGGTATTGATCTCCACAAATACGTATCCTGTGAAAAGGTCATTGGTGTAAATGATCGCCAGCAGGGAACTGAGCAGAAGGTCCACAAGAATAAAATACAGGTTGATCTTCTCCTCCTTTACATCCTTGAACACGTGATCCATACCGCCCACCAGTGACAGCAGCATGATCAGTGAGAAGAAGGATGCCAGCAGTGTCTCCAGCACACCCACACGGATCTCGTTACCCCAGGGGGCCGGAAATTTACCCATTGTATAGATAAATGGCTCTCCATTAGAAAGTACATAGCCAAGGGATGCCAGCGATGCCAGAAATACCAGTGACACAACTGCCATGGTGACACGTTTGGCATGTTTTCCCTTCATCGGTGTGGAAATAATTCCTGCCACCATACAGAGAACAATGGAAAAGCCAGGGAAATTATGTACAAAACTCATTATTTCAGCTCCTCCCTCTGCATTCTCATTAAGATCTCATCCAGATCCAGAGAATGATATTTCTGATACAGACGAATGGTCAGGGCCAGCATCAGTGCAGTTGTACTTACAGATACAACGATACCGGTCAGCACCAGACCGCTGGGGATCGGGTTGATATAATGATCCATGTCCGTAATGCCGTTCACCACAATGGGAGCCACACGGCCGTCAATGTAACCCATGGCAGCCAGGAACAGATAAACGGCGGTATCCATGATATTCAGTCCGATGATCTTTTTGATCAGGTTTTTATGAAGAAGCAAAGTTGTGAATCCGATACCAAACAGGATCATGGCACAGGCCTCTTCAAGATTGGCGAAAAGATATGGTCCAATCATCTTACATACCTCCTCTTCTGAACATCGCAAAGAATGCGTACATTGTACATGCAACCTCAAGTCCTACGAAAATATTGATGGGCAGGATCATGCCGCTGCTTAAGATATGTCCCGGTGTTCCCAGAGGAATGATATTCTTCAGGGCATTGGCACCTGTATAGAAGTAATAGGACATGGTCACACTGTACAGACACAGGGCACCAACCTTTGCCACCTCATAGGTCTTCTCGCTGAAGAATCTCTGAGTTTTGTGGAATCCAAAGGTTGTAACATACAGGATCAGTCCCGCGCCGATGGTAGCTCCGCCTGAGAAACCGCCTCCCGGTGAAAGATGTCCGTTCAGAACGATGTAGATACCGAACAGGAAGATACAGGGCACAAGGATATTGGTGACGATCTGCAGAATGGAATCCGGCTTCGGCTCATACTGCCAGTCTGTCTCCTTCTCCTCCTCGATCTCCTTCTCGGATTTCTTCAGAAGTACAAGCACGCAGGTAGCTGCAATAAAAAGAACACAGGTCTCACCGAAGGTATCAAACCCTCTGTAGCCCAGAATCATGTTGGATACCAGGTTCACAGATCCAACCTCATCCATACCCTGTTCCACATAGCGCTGAACCACCTCATTTTCTGTTGGGTTCTCCGCAGAACCGAATTTTGGAAGGTAGGATACATTCAGCAGCAGAAGAGCGATCAGCAGCAGACAAAGTGCCACAGAGCTCAGCTTGTAGAACAGATTGTAGGTTTTCATCTGTTTGTTTCTGCTGGCATCATTCAGGATCGCTTCCACCTCTTCCTTGTTCAGCATATCCGGGTCCAGCATGTTTTTTCCCTTGATATCAGCCTCACGAAGTGGTTTTGATTCTAATTTTCCCGCAAAGGGATCCATCTCTCCGTCCATCCAGCGTTTCAGTTTGCTGAAAAACTGGTCTTCCGGTTTCCCGTTTCTCTTACTCATCTTTGTCCTCCTCTGAAAGACGCTTGATCTTTCTCAATGTTACAAAAAAGAGAATACTGCTGATTCCTGCTCCTACAGCTGCCTCGGTGATGGCCAGATCCGGTGACTCCAGAAGAAACCAGATGATAGACATAATCAGACTGTAGGCCATGAATACAATTACGGAAATCAGCTGATTTTTAAACTGACTTGCCGCAAGGGCACAAATGATCAGGAAAAATAACAGTGTAATTTTAAATATTTCCATCTTCCGGCACCTCGCATTCTTTCTCAAGATCCTCGTTGACAGTAACTTCCATATTTGCGATCAGGTGGGAGGAAACAGGTCCTGCCAGCCAGAAAAACATAATGATCAGCATCAGCTTCAGAGTACCAAAGGTAAATCCACTGAGGATCATCAGTCCGATCAGAATAAACAGGATTCCCAGGGAATCTCCCATGGCAGCCGAATGCATTCTGTTCAGCACATACTTAAACCGGAATACTCCCAGTACAGACACACATAAAGTAAGGAGTCCGATCACAATAAACGGTACGCTGATAATCAATCTAACCCATTCCATCAGTTCTCTTCCTCCTCTTTCTTTTTATTCAGATCAGCATTGATCTGCTCGATTTCATCCGGCACATCCTCCTCCTGGCGGTCCAGATTTCCTTTCAGCTTCTTCTCATGGTATGCACCCTGATATACCTTTGTAAGTACAACAACTGCAAGGAAGCTGATCATGGCATAGATCAGGCAGACGTCATACAGATAGGTTTCATGCATATAGAGTGCCAGAATAGCGATTTCAACAATGGTCATGGTACCGATCATGTTAACTGCAATAACACGATCTGTGATACGAGGTCCCATAATCGCTCTGATCAGGCAGATCATCAGAAGAATTCCGATCACCACCATACAGAATAATAAAAATCCCTGATAGACAGACTCGTACATTATTTCATCGCCTCCATTTTCTCTAACAGTTTTACAAAAATAGATGCATCCATTCCCTCGGCAAAATCCTTATCCAGGCAATGTACATAGTACTCACTGCCCTCTAAGCGTACAGTGATGGTACCCGGTGTAAGGGTGATGGAGTTTGCCAGGATTACCCGTGCCAGCTCAGATTTCAACTCTGAATGAAAATGCACGATCACCGGCTCCACCTGCAGCTGAGGTGACATAATGAACTTAAGCACCTGGCCATTGGCCTTCAGGATTTCGATGATCAGTATGATCCCATACTGAACAATAAGCGGAATACGCTTCATAAGACGCAGATCCATCTGCAGCGAAAAGCCCAGCATCTTACAGCAGAACGCATAGACTGCACCGCAGATCACAAGACCGAACAGCAGAATTTCAAGAGTGAACTTCCCGTTCAGCACGATCCACAGAAGTAATAATCCTAAATACATGTGATTCCTCCCTATAAATTTTTTATAATCTACCTAAAAGATTGATAAAATTATACTCTAGAAAAATTAATTTTATAATGGCAAAAATACCCAAAAACGTCACCAACTTGGGTTTTTTTAGAAACAATATGTTGCTTTTTATGAACAATATGCTACGCTTTTTATTCAGGAACAACATTTTCCATAAATGAAACACATTTTACCTGTATCGAAAAGGAGCTTTTCCATGGATAAACGAAGACTTTTAAGCCTTACACGACAGGCCATTGAAACCTATAAGATGATCGAAGAGGGAGACCGGATCGCCGTGGGTCTTTCCGGCGGAAAGGATTCCCTTACCCTGCTGATTGCTCTGGCGGAGCTGCAGAAATTTTACCCGAAACACTTTCAGCTCATGGGCATCACCTGCGATGTGGGCTTTCCCGGAATGGATTTTTCCCCGGTGGCGGAGCTGTGCCGCAGTCTGAATATCCCCTATGACATTGTACACACCCAGATTGCAGAAATTGTATTTAACCGCCACAAGGACCAGCGCCCCTGTTCCCTCTGTGCAAAGCTGCGAAAGGGAGCCCTGTACACCCGGCTCCAGGAGCTGGGCTTTAACAAGATCGCCTATGCTCACAACAAGGATGATTTTCTGGAAACAGCACTGATGTCCCTGATCTATGAGGGCCGCTTCTATGCATTTCCCCCTGTTACTCCTCTGGCCCGCTCCGGCATCACCGTGATCCGTCCCATGATGTTCGTACCGGAAAAATCCGTGGCCACCTTTGTGCAGAAACAGCAGCTGTCGGTGGTAAAAAACGCCTGCCCGGTGGACGGTGCCACGACCCGTGCCTACGCCAAGAGGCTGCTGGAGCAGATCAACCGGGAAAATCCCGGTGCCAAGGACCGGATCCTCACCGCCATCCAGAACGCAAAACTGGAGGACTGGATCTGACAACTATGAGACAAAAACACTGCCCCACCACTGATATTCTTCAGTGCCGGGGCAGTGTCTTATTTACGCGAGCAACGAGCCAAAGTCTGTGCTTGCACGAGACCTTGGCGACTGCCGCGATAACTTGAGAAACTCGCAAAGCGTGTTTCTCATAGTTTTATCCATTTTTTTCAGTAAAGCGGACATTGGCAATCCACTTCGCTACTTGCTCATGAACCAATCCGGAAGAGAAGTTCCTGTCCCTGCCGGTGAGCCATTGATCAGATGGTGATCAGCTCATACTCACGGGTTCCGATGCCCAACTTCTCTGCATGCTCCAGAGTCTCTTTATAGCGGACATTTGGATTGGAATCCATGAAGTGATCGTGGTGATGCTCCCATCCCTCTGAGGACAGATTGTCTCCCAGCTGTGAATTGCGGATCGGTGCCGCCTTCAGACAGGCATCCACGCAGGCCTGATCCAGAGCAACCGGATCAAAGGAAGCAAACATACCGATATTTGGAAGGATCGGTGCATCATTCTCTGCATGGCAGTCGCAGTTTGGTGAGATATCCATTACCAGGCTCACATGGAAGTTTGGTCTTCCGTCAATAACAGCCTTGGAATACTCAGCAATCTTGCAGCCCAGGATCTCATTGGCATGGCTGTTGAAGTTTGCGATGGCATCAAAGGCACAGGCACCGATGCAGCGTCCGCAGCCCTTGCACAGATCCTGATCGATCACAGCTTTTCCATCCTCGTAACGGATCGCATCAGATCCACACTCTCTCATGCAGCGTTTGCAGCCTTTGCAGCGTTTTGTCTTAACCACTGGTTTTCCGCTGTTGTGCTGGTGCATCTTTCCTGCACGGCTTCCGCAGCCCATTCCGATGTTTTTCAGCGCACCGCCAAAGCCGGTGGCCTCATGTCCCTTAAAATGATTCAGAGAGATAAATACATCTGCATCCATAATGGCACGGCCGATGTATGCCTCCTGACAGTACTCACCGCCCTCAACAGGCACCACCACATCGTCTGTTCCACGCAGTCCGTCACCAATGATGATGTGACAGCCTGTGGACAGCTCATTGAATCCATTCTCCTGGGCACAGCTGATATGCTCCAGTGCATGCTTTCTGGATCCCGGATACAGAGTATTACAGTCTGTCAGGAATGGCATTCCGCCTGCTTCCTTAACAAGATCAGCCACAGCCTTTGCATAGTTTGGACGAAGGAAAGCTACGTTTCCCAGCTCACCAAAGTGCATCTTGATGGCAACAAACTTATGGTCCATATCAATATCCTGAATGCCTGCCGCACGACACAGCTTTTTCAGTTTGGTGGGCAGACCCACATTCATCACAGTTCGAAAATCAGTAAAATATACTTTTGATTTTTCCATACTTCATTCTCCTTATCTGTGTACTTTTCTTTAAAGAAACTAACACTCTGTCTGTATTCTATCACCGGAAGAAAAGCTTTGCAATTTACCATTTTCGACACAGGTACGCGCATCAACGACACACTCCCACCCGTCATTTTGCACAATGCCATCACATGATATTGATATATTATTGACAAATCTGTTTTTTATATTGCTTTCGCTAAAGCAAAGTGATATCGTTAAAAACATCACAGATACGTTTTATTTTTAACAATCATGTTAACACATTAACTATTAGACAGTACAGAAAACAAAAAGGGACACATCGGCACTCTCCACCTGGAGTTCTGCCCTCTGCCCCGTAACAGGAAAGAGGTTGAAAAAGTATGAAAGTAGGAATTATCGGAGCAACAGGAACCATGGGAAATTCTATCGCACAGGTATTTGCATCTGCAGAGTGCATTGATGAGGTCTTTCTCTGCGGTACCACAGAAGAACGAAGCAAAAAGGGTAAAGAGAAGATTCAGAAGGCCTTCAGCAAACGTGTTGCCAGAGGCAAGATGAATCCTGATGATGCCGAGAAAATCCTGGCAAAGATCTCCACCGGTATCCTGAACCAGTGCGGAGACTGCGATCTGATTCTTGAGTCTGCCCTGGAGGATATCGATATTAAGAAAAATGTATTCCAGGAACTGGATTCCATCTGTAAGGCGGACTGCATTTTCGCCACCAACACCTCTTCCATCTCCATCACAAAGATCTCCAACGGAATTGATCATCCTGTGATCGGCATGCATTTCTTCAATCCGGCCACAGCCATGAAGCTGGTGGAGATCATTGCAGGCTACAATACTCCACAGGAGGTAATCGATAAGATCGATGCCCTTGCAAAGGCCATCGGAAAACAGCCGGTACATGTGGGCGAGGCTGCAGGATTTGTGGTAAACAACCTGCTGATCCCCATGATCAACAGTGCCGCCTTCCTGAAGATGGAGGGTGTATCCGATGTAAAAGGCATCGATGATGCCATGAAGCTGGGTGCCAACCATCCAATGGGGCCTCTGGAGCTGGGTGATCTCATCGGTCTTGATATCTGTCTCACCATCATGCGTGTAATGTTCGATGAGACCAAGGATGCCAAATACAGACCATGTCCTCTTCTTACCAAGATGGTCCGTGCCGGAAGTCTTGGCAGAAAAACAGGCAAAGGATTCTATATCTACAACGAGGACGGAAGCAAGACACCTGTGGATTGCGCAGAGGCCTGCTGAACCAATACATAAGATAGTTTCTCTCCTTACATAACTGCAAAAGCAGCAGAAAATCTTCCATATTTTCTGGCAAACTATGAAAACGCGGAGACATTACTGATCCATGATCAGCAATGTCTCCGCGTTTTTTACTGTTCTGTCTGTTTGCCCGGTACCCTTTCTCAGAGGTACCGATCCTTCAGATCCTGTGTACTTTTTAGCAGTTTATTTTAATTTAGCAAGGGTGCTCTTCAGCAGCTCCCAGGTGCGGGCAGTGGAATCAATGCTCAGCACCTCTGCAGTTGTGTGGATATTTCTCATCTGCGGGCCGAAGGAAATGCAATCCAGTCCCGGCAGCTTGGCAGAAAACAGTCCGCACTCCAGTCCTGCGTGGATGCCTTCCACCACAGGCTCCTGTCCATACTGCTCTTTGTATACTGCAACCATGGTATCGCGAAGGAGAGATTCCGGTCTGTACTCCCAGCCAGGGTAATTTCCTGAAATATCCACAGTACCTCCCACCAGCTCCACCATGGAGCGTACTCTCTCCAGCAGGTGCATTTTCTCTGTCTCGCTGGAGCCTCTGAGGGCGGAGCTGAACACAACAGCCTCAGGAGTTGTCTGAAGGATTCCCAGGTTCAGAGAAGTCTGTACCATGTTCTCCATATCCGGATTCATTCGCTGGATTCCATTGATATAATCCATCAGCAGCACGATCACCTGAGCAGAGGATTCTAATGTGAAGCAGGTAACAGCTTCGCAGTCCTCAGCGGAAACAGCAATCTCAATGCCCTTCTCAACAGTGGCATACTCCTCATTTACAACTGCGATCTCCTTTTTCATGATCTCCTCAGCAGTTGCTGCTGCTGCCTGAGGTACAAGAACCGTTGCCTCACTGAAGGTGGCAATGGCATTGTCCTTCTCGCCACCGGAAATGCTTACCAGCTGCACCTGAACTGCTCTGCGCACTGCGTTCAGCACACGTCCCAGCACAATATTTGCATTCAGTCTTCCCTTATTGATCTCTACCCCTGAGTGACCGCCGCGGAATCCTGTGAGCTTCATCTTCAGCACGGTACCTGCCTTCTCCTCCTTCTCGTAGGGAACAGAAGCAGTGGCACAGAGACCACCGGCACAGCTTACGGTAAAGATTCCCTCATCCTCGGAATCAATGTTCAGGAACAGACGTCCCTTCAGATCGGAGCAGTCAATGGCCATGGCACCATCCATACCCACCTCTTCATCAGTGGTAACCACCAGCTCCAGCGGAGGGTGTGGAATAGAATCAGAGTCCAGCAGTGCAAGACCGTAAGCCACAGCAATTCCGTCATCTCCTCCAAGAGAGGTACCCTTTGCAGTGAGCCAGTTCTCTCCCTGCTCCTGGAATACCTCCAGATCCAGTCCCTCTGTATCCAGATTCTTCTGACAGTCCGCTGTTTTAACAGCCACCATATCCATATGACCCTGGATGATCACCGGGGCAGAATTCTCATAGCCTGCTGTTCCATCCTTCCAGATGATAACATTCTGCGCCTCATCCTGTCTGTATCTCAGACCGCGGTCCTGAGCAAATTTCACAAGGTAGTTACTGATCTGATCCAGATTGCCGGATCCGTGAGGAATGCTGCAGATCTCTTCAAAAAATGTAAGAACCTGTTTTGGTTCATAATTGGATAAAATTCCCATTTGTATTCTCCTTTTGATTGGTGCTAACAGTATAGCACACTTCCACAGAATCTGTAACTACAGAGTTACAGCCCGGCAGCGGGATAAACCGCTGCCGGGCTGTATTGATGCCAGGCTCTGCCTTCCATTTCAGTACCTGTCAGATCTGACTATCCCTGTTTTTCAGAAAAATACGGTAATGGTGGTGCCCACTCCCGGTGCACTGTCCAGCTCAATACTGGCATCGTGCAGCTCCACAATATGCTTCACAATGGCAAGGCCAAGGCCCGTTCCTCCCGTGGCCTTGGAGCGGCTTTTATCCACCCGGTAAAATCGTTCAAATACCCGCTTCTGCTCCGAAGCAGGAATGCCGATGCCGGTATCCTTTACGATCAGTACAGGCTCCGGATCCTTCTTCACAGTTACTTTCACCCGTCCTCCCCGGTTGTTGTACCGGATGGCATTCTGCACCAGATTCTCCGTCAGCTCCTTCAGCATATCCCTGTTTCCCCGGATCAGGCAGGTGGTGCCATCAAAAACCAGACGTACGTCCCGCTGCCGGGCATTTTCCCTGAGAGCTTCCATGCACTCTCCCACCACCTCATTCAGATCCAGTGGCTCAAAGGAGGGCTCCCTCTCGCTTCGATCCAGCTCCGACAGGCGGATGATATCCGTGATCAGAGACAGCAGCCTGTCCGCATTTTTCCGGATTTCCCGGCAAAAATGCTGCCGCTTCTCCTCAGGGATCAGACCTCCCTCCAGAAGCTCTGCATAGCCGGATATGGCTGTCAGGGGAGTTTTCAGCTCATGGGACACATTGGCGGTGAAGTCCTGTCTTGCCTTTGCTGCCGCCAGAATATCTGCATGCTGTGACCGAATCATATTTGCAAAGGGCTCCAGCTCCTTATAGGGGGTCTCATACTCGCTGTCCTCCAGATGATTGGCCATCATCTCGATGGGCCGCAGCAGCTGTTTTGTCAGCACATGGGACAGCACTACACAGATGCTGATGATCACCAGAATGATCAGGGCTGCCACAGGAGCGGCAGACAGAAACACAGACCAGAGACTTTTTGCATTGGTGGCCACACGGAGCACCGTACCGTTGTTCAGAAGCACCGCATAATAAAAGGTGCTCTGGTTCATGGTGTCGGATCTTCTCACCGATGCTCCTGTCCCCCTGGAAAATGCCTCCCGGATCTCCGGCCTGTCCAGATGGTTTTTCAGATTCTTTGCGGTGGCATCGTTGTCATAGAGCACGGTACCATCCGCCTCGATCCAGGTGACACGCAGCTCTCTCATGTCCGTGGACAGATCGATCTCATCTGTGTCAATATTCACCGATTCAAAATAGTGTGTATCCTTCAGAAGTTTTGCGCTGATCTCCAGATCCGAGCGCACCTGCTTCTGGAAAAGACTGTAATAAATTATGGTTATTCCGATTACCGTGGCAAGAACAGCCAACAGGGCGATTCCCACCAGTCTGCTGTTAATCTTTTTTTTCATTCGATCACATATCCCACATTTCTTACTGTTCTGATGCGGCTTCCGTAGTCCAGAAGCTTATGTCTCAGAGTTTTAATATGCATATCCAGGGTTCTGGATTCCCCCTCGTAATCCATTCCCCATACCTGGTCCAGAATGGTATTTCTGGCCAGAACAATTCCCTTATTCAGAAGAAGCAATGACAGAAGTTCATATTCCTTATAAGTCAGACTGATCTGGGTGCCCTGAAGGGTCACCTCATGCTTTTCATTGTTCAGCACCAGTTCATCCAGCACCAGCTCCTTCACCTCCTCCGGCTGGGTTCGCCGAAGAATTGCCTTTACCCGGGAGATCAGCTCCATCACGGAGAAGGGTTTTTTGATATAATCGTCTGCCCCGTCCTCGATTCCCTTCACAAGATCCAGCTCTGTGGTCTTCGCAGTCACCATGATCACCGGCAATCGCTTTGTATCCGGTCTTCTCCGCAGCTTCTTTACAATCTCATTGCCGCTCTCATCCGGCAGCATCAGATCCACCAGACAGAGGTCCGGAAGTACCGACTCCAGCTGCTGGTAAAAATCCTTTGCACAGGAAAAGCCCAGAACCTTATGTCCTCCGTTCATCAGGGCAAACTCCTCTATCTCCCGAATATTGTCATCGTCCTCAATAATATAGATCAGCGCCATGTTATCACCTCAGTTTCTTTTCTTCTTTTCTCTTTAACCGAAGAACCCCAATCAACCAGTGATTGGGGTTCGCCTTCACTATGTTCTTTATGCCTCTATCATACCATCAGATTTTCTGATTGGGTACTTCTGCAGAAGATTTTCATACTCTGTATTAAAGGCCTGTCGCTCCTCATGGGTAAAATTCTTGAAATATCCATGGGTGCTGTAATCATTGTCGTAGATGGTGATCATCTCCACCGCCACATTGGAGCAGTGATCTGATACCCTCTCCAGTCCGTTCAGGATATCCTCCAGGATAAAGCCCATCACGATGGAGCAGGCTCCCTCCTGCAGTCTTCTGATATGGTTTTCCTTTACCTTCTTGGCAAGAACATCGATTACCTCCTCCAGAGGCTCCACATGGGTGGCAGCGCGGGCATCACCTCTGCAGAAGCTGTCCACTGTCATGGTGCAGATGTCCTGCACAGCCCCTGCCAGAGTAGTAAGCTCTCTTTTTGCATTGGCAGTAAAAGCCAGTCCCTTCATCTGAATCTCCTGGGCAGCCTTCACAATCTCCATGGCATGGTCGGAGATACGCTCAAAATCACTGATGCTGTGAAGGATAATGGACATGCTGTGGCTGTCCGCTGCGGAAAGGTTTTTGCTGGACAGCTTCACCAGATAGGAGCCCAGCACATCCTCATACTGGTCACCCACAGACTCCAGACGGATCACCTCTCTGGCCTTCTCCTCATCGTAGGAGAGAAGCACATCCAGGGCCAGTTCCATGGCTCTGCCGGTAACCTCCGCCATCTCCCTTGCCTTACCTCGGCACAGCTCCATGGCAAAGGCCGGTCTTTCCAGAAATCGCTCATCAATGGTAATCTTCTCTGCTGCGTCCTCCGGCTCTTTTCCATCAGGAATGGTCAGCTCGGCCAGCTTCACCAGCTGATTGGAAAATGGGAAGAGAAGAAGGGTTGCACCGATATTAAACAGACTGTGGATCACAGCGATGCCGGCAGCATTAGCAGCAGCACCTAAAAATGCAAACTCAATAAAGTTACCTGCTGTATAGAACACAACCATAAATACCACGGTTCCCACCAGGTTGAAATACAGATGCACCATGGCGGCACGTCTTGCATTCTTGCTGGCTCCGATGGAAGAAATAATTGAAGTTACACAGGTTCCGATGTTCTGTCCCATAATGATGGGAAGAGCCACCGCATACTGCACTGCACCTGTGGCACAAAGAGCCTGCAGGATACCTACAGAGGCGGAGGAACTCTGGATAATAGCGGTGAGGATCGCTCCCACAGCCATTCCCAGCACAGGGTTGCTGAAGGCAGTCATCATTCCTGTAAAGGAAGGATTATCTGCCAGCCCTGATACAGCACCGCTCATGGTCTCCATACCGAACATCAGCACCGCAAAACCAAGAAGAATATTTCCCACATCCTTCTTCTTTGATTCTGCCTTGCTGGCCATCACAAGGATGATGCCGATGGCAGCAAGGACAGGAGAGAAGGAAGAAGGCTTCAGAAGCTTCAGCCAGATGGTACTACCCTGAATGCCTGTCAGAGACAGCATCCAGGATGTGATGGTGGTACCCACATTGGCACCCATGATAATTCCCACCGCCTGAGACAGCTTCATAATCCCCGAGTTAACAAAACCAACCACCATAACCGTGGTGGCAGAAGAAGACTGGATCACGGCGGTTACACCGGCACCCAGCAGCACTGCCAGGATCCGCTTTGAAGTGAGCTTCTCCAGCACACTCTCCAGCTTACCTCCTGCCATCTTCGACAGGCCATCTCCCATGGTATGCATTCCATACAGGAACAGGGCCAGTCCCCCTATCATATTCAGCAAATCAAAAATGTCCATAAATTTTACCTCTCTTAGTAAATACATTCATTATTTATCATGAGCATATTTCCTTCAGGTAAAATCTACAGACACCTTCATGTAAAATCCGTGTAAAATTCCGGAGGATCCTGTCCTGCCTTCGCCACCACACCTCCTATAGAGACGTGGACATCTCGGTTGTATTGTACAGAAACAGCAGACCGCCGAAAAATCCGATAAACACAGCGGGATACCCCACAAAGCACAGCAGGCCCCATCCGCCGGACAGCAGGAGACGACCTGCAGCCAGCCACACAATGGCTCCCGCCAGTGCGCTGAGCAGAACTGTCATAAGCAGAAACAGTCCGATTCTTTTATCCCTGTTCATATTCTTTTTATTTACTCTGCACCAGATTTTATTCATATCACCATTCCTCCTTCAGTATTCTCTCAACAATACCTCTGATCCCTCTGGATCTTCTTTTCAGGAAGAATAGCAACCCTGTGTAAATTCTGTTATCCACTTCATGTAAAATAAAGGTAAAAAAATCAGTTCTGTTCCTTCACATGGCTTCTGTAAATCAGCTGGAAATCTCCTCTTTTTTCTGCTGTCCATCAGAACTACTGTTTTTCCAGTCTCTGCTCATCCACTGCAAAGATCACCCACTCCGCAATGTTGGTGGCATGGTCTCCAATGCGCTCCAGATATTTGTTCACCAGAAGAAGATCTGCCGCCTCCTCTGCATAATCCTGATGCAGCTGCATCACTCCGATGAGGTCCGCCTTTACATTCAGAAACAGCTCATCCACAACATCATCGTGGCTGATCACATCTCTGGCCTTCTCGATATTTCGCTCCACATAGGCTTCAATTGCATGCAGGAGCATTTCCATCGTTTCTGCTGCCATCCTTCTGATGTTGTCAGACTCCAGGGGATAGGGATTTCTGGCCATCAGAATGGTCAGCTCCGAGATATCTGCCGCGTGATCCCCGATGCGCTCCATATCTGTCACCATCTTCATGGCTGCTGTGATACAGCGCAGATCCCCTGCCACCGGCTGCTGCTGAGCCAGAAGCTGAAAACAGAGCATCTCGATCTTTTTCTGCTCCTGATCCACCAGCTCATCCTCCTGCATGATCTGTCTTGCCCTCTCCTCATCCTGCTCAAAAAATGCTGTGATGCTGTTCTGGATCGCCCTTACGATCTGGTTTCCCATCTGAATCATCTCATTGTTCAGAATATGCAGCTGTTCATTGAATTTATTTCTCATCTTGCACCGCCTTTCATCAGCCAAAGCGTCCTGTGATATAGTCCTCTGTTCTCTTATCCTGCGGGTAAGAAAAGATCTGCTTTGTCTCACCGAATTCAACCAGATCTCCCAACAGGAAAAATGCCGTATCATCCGCCACACGAACTGCCTGCTGCATGTTGTGGGTAACGATTACCACGGTGTATTTTTTCTTCAGTTCCTCCATGAGATCCTCGATCTTTCCTGTGGAAATAGGATCCAGGGCAGAGGTGGGCTCATCCATCAGAAGCACCTCCGGCTGTACCGCCAGGGCTCTGGCAATACAGAGACGCTGCTGCTGTCCACCGGAAAGGCCCAGGGCAGATTTTTTCAGACGGTCCTTCACCTCATCAAAGATGGCGGCGCCACGAAGACTCTCCTCCACGATCTGATCCAGGGTCTGTTTATCCCTGATTCCGTGAATTCTGGGGCCGTAGGCAATATTGTCATAGATGCTCATGGGAAATGGGTTGGGCTGCTGAAATACCATTCCCACCCTTTTTCTTAAAACAGTGGTATCCACCTCCGGAGCATAGATATCCTCTCCTTCCAGCAGTACCTTTCCCTCAATCCTCACATTGTCCACCAGATCATTCATTCTGTTCAGAGTCTTCAGAAAGGTGGATTTTCCACAGCCGGAAGGTCCGATAAAGGCTGTGATGGCATTTGGACGGATGTCCATATTTATGCCCTTCAGGGCATGATTTGTTCCATAATATAAGTGCAGATCCTGCACCCTGATCTTCGCATTCTCTTCCATGTAATTCTTGTGTTCCTCTTTCTATCATAGAGCGGACATTACCAATCCGCTTCGCTGCCTGCTCATAAACCACTGCCATCTGCAGTGATTTATACTATTTTCTTTCGGGATCTGCCTTCGCTGCCAGTACCTTTGTTCCCAGATTGATGAGAAATACCAGCACCAGCAAAACCACCGCGATTCCAAAGGCTGTGTCAAAATCACCCTCGCTGGTGGCGGACAGATACAACTGTGTGGTCATTGTACCGCCGGACTGGAAAATCTTCGGAAACAGACCTGCCAGGGTTTTTGGCAGTGCCTTGGCACTTCCAGCTGTAAACAGCAGTGCTGCCGATTCTCCCACAATTCGTCCCACCGCCAGGATCACACCGGTAATGATTCCCGGCATGGCAGAGGGAAGAAGAATGGTTCGGATGGTATACCATTTTCCTGCTCCCAGGCCCACTGCTCCATGACGATAGCTGTCCGGCACTGTCTTCAGGGCCTCCTGGGTATTTCTTGTAATCAGAGGCATTACCATCAGCATCAGGGTAAGGGAACCTGTCAGAATAGAATAGCCAAGTCCCAGTGTCTGTCCGAAAAACATCATGCCGAAGAGACCAAAGATAATAGAAGGGATTCCGGACAATGTCTCTGTGGCAAATTCAATGATGGTAACCAGCTTTCCTGGTTTCGCATACTCATTCAGATATACTGCTGCCCCCACACTCACCGGCACTGCTGCCAGCATGGTGAGCACCACGATCAGTACCGTATTCACAATATTTCCGGCAATACCCACGGTTCCCTTCAGAACAGAAGTTACCGATGTGAGAAACTGCCAGTTCACCTGACCGATTCCCCGTACCAGCACATAGGCAATGATCCCCGCCAGAAGCAGTACAGAAAAGCCGGCACAGATACAGATCAGCCCGTACAGCAGCTGGTCTGCCGGTCTTTTCCCGGAAGCAGTCAGGGAAGAACCATCTGCCGTAGTAGTTTCAACCTTAACCATTGTCAACCGCCTTTCTCCGCATTCTCTGCAGAATCAGATTAATGATCATAATAAATACAAACAGTACAAGACCAACGGCAAACAGCACCTGTCTGTGCACACCCTCAGCATAGCCCATCTCACTGACCAGCTGTGTGGTCAGGAAGCGGACAGAATTGAAGGGCAGGGGCAGGTTCACAGAACCGCCGGCCACCATATTGATGGCCATGGCCTCTCCCAGAGCTCTTCCGATTCCCAGCACCACTCCTGTGAGAATTCCGGATTTTGCCGCAGGAAGCACCACCTGAAAGATGGTCTGGATCTTACTTGCCCCCAGAGCCAGGGATGCTGCCCTCATCTGGGCGGGCACCGCCCGGATGGCAGAAGCACTGACATTCACCACTGTGGGCAGGATCATCACTGCCAGAACGATCACGGCGGAGAGCATGTTGGCTCCGCCTGTGAACTGATGGGTGGAGGATCCGGCAAAAATCAGTTTTTCCAGCCGGAACATCAACGGATTTAACAGCATCAGTCCAAGAAGACCATAGATTACAGAGGGGATTGCAGCCAGAAGCTCCACTGCCGGCTGTACCACCGCTGCCATTTTTTTATCGGAAATCTCTGTCAGAAACACGGCGGTAAGCAGTCCTACCGGAACTCCCAGCAATACACTGAAGCCGGTTCCCACAACAGAAGAAAGGATAATATACAAGATTCCGTAAGCCGGCTCTGCCGCTGTAGGCTTCCACTCTGTCCCTAATAAAAGCTGAGGCACGCCAACCTTGAAAAATGCCGGTGTGCCCTTTGCAATCATATAGAAGGTGATGGAGCATACAGCAAAGACAGCCAGGATTCCACAGAGGGTAACAACATACTGTGCAACGCCCTCCAGCACATGTTTCTTTGCTCGTCTGTTCATAGCTTCACTCCTTATCTGGAATCCAGCCTTATTCCGGAAGGATCAGGCCTAACTGAGTGATTACATTCTGACCCTCCTCAGACTCAACATAGGAGAACCAGGTCTGTACTTCTTCCTTCTGCTCTGAAATCTCTCCCTTAGTTGCCATTACAAATGGTCTGGATAAGAGATACTCTCCTGCAAGGATATTCTCCTCTGTTGCATCCACTCCGTTCAGTGCCACAGACTGCACACTCTGATCTACCACGTCCAGAGATACGTAGCCGATGGAACCAGGGGTAGCTGCCACCTTGGCCAGTACTGCACCGGTGGAATCCAGCTCCTGTGCATAGGCACATTCATCCTCCACACCCAGCAGTTCCTCGAAGGCACCCCTTGTTCCGGAGCCTGCCTCACGTCCGATTACTACGATGGCCTCATCAATACCACCCACCTCATTCCAGTTGGTAATATTTCCTGCGTAGATGTCCGCCAGCTGATCTGTTGTCAGATCTGTTGCCGGATTCTCCTTATCGGTAATCACTGCGATACCGTCAATGGCCACCACATTCTCAACAGCTCCGTTTTCCTTCTCGCCGTCCTTCAGTCCACGGGAGGCATTTCCGATATCCACGCTTCCCTGAACCAGTGACTCAATACCTGCGCCGGAGCCTGTATACTCAACGGTTACTGTAATATCCGGATAGGTCTCCATAAAGCTTTCAGACATTGCCTCACAGAGTTTCTCCATAGAAGTGGAGCCCGCCAGTGTGATTGTTTTTCCGGCAGCACCATTTCCTGCTTTATCTGTTGTCTCCTCTGCAGCGCCACATCCGGCAAATGCTCCCATCATCAGAACAGCGGCTGTTCCTGCAGCAATTGTTTTCATTACATTCTTTCTCATATAAAACCTCCTGTGTTTTAACCATATTCATTTCTCTTAGGTGATCACAGGTGTTACTATAGAAGCCCAATGTAAAATACATCATCCAGGTAAAGTAAAAGAAAGGTAAAAAGAAGGTGAAGTGGGTGATTTTTACATTGTATGAGAATCCGGTAACAGGCAAAAAGCAGAGGTGCTTTTCAGACCTCTGCTTTTTGCTGTGATTTCCTCTGTTCAGTTCCTGTTATTCTTTTTTCCAGATCAGCTTCCCTGTATCTGCGAAATCCAAGTGGATTTCTGCCATAGGTATGATCCCCGTTTCACCCTGTTCTGACATCTTGTGGATGGCATCCTGCAGCTGGGCTCTCCAGCTGTTCAGCTCCTGGTCGGAGATATTGTCCAGATAATAGACTGCCTCGGTATTTTCAGGAAGCCGGATTGCTTCCATATCATCAAAGAGCAGATCCGATCCTGCCAGACCCGTGTCCGTATAGGTTCCTCCCTCCACCAGAGAATCCTCTTCATTTCCCGTAATTTCAAAGGGCACCAGACTCCAACGGTAGGTTTCCTTCACAGGATCCCTTCGAAGAGCATCCCTGTACTGCTCTTTTACTCCTCCGAAGGACAGATAGAGAATCAGCTTCTGCTCCTCCGTTGTCTCATAGAGAACCTGCAGCTGCCGGTTCTCTGCCCTGCTCTCAGGGATCAGAAGCAACTGATTTCCTTCCATCTCCGTCTCCAGGGAGTTTTCATCAAACACCTGAAATCCCCTGAAGGCTGGTCCCAGAAGATATGCACTGATTCCGGCAAAGAGCACCGCTGCGGCCAGGATTCCTGCACCTATTCCCTTTATCACCCGCATCAGATACCGTTTCTTCATCTTTGCAAATCCGGAATCCGGATACTCCGCAGGCTTCTCAATTTCCAGATTCTGACACATATATCTGTACTCTTTTCCACATTCTTCGCATTCCTTCAGATGGTTTTCCACAAACTCACGGCTTCCCTGACTCACATCCCCATCCACGTATAAGGGAAGAAGATCCTGTACAATATCACAGCTGTGTTTTTTCATCCCTTTTCCTCCATTTTCTCCATCACCATTTTCTTTCCTCTGTAGAATGTCATCTTTGCCCAGCTCTCTGACTTTCCAAAGAGCTTTGCAATCTGCTGAAAGGACAGTTCTCCAAAAACCCGTAGAAGAAACACCTCCTTGTAGGGCTCCTTCAGCTGATGTACAAACTCATGGATCTGTATCGCATGCTGCCTGTCAAGGATGGACTCTTCCATATTTTCCTCCGAGGCAAGCTGATCCAGCTCCGCAGTCACCTGTCTCTGTTCCTTCCTCAGCTGATTCAGCCACTGATTCTTTCCGATGCGGCACAGCAGCATGTAGGCAGAGCCCTCCTGAAGAGAAGAAAAATACTTCTTTTCATATTTCAAAAATGCCTCCTGTGTCAGATCCTCTGCATCGGCAGGATTCTTTGTCAGCGAAAGGAGATAATGATAGACTGCTCTGTAATTGGCTTCGTAAAAAAGCCGGAATTCCTGTTCCTTCATTCTCATCCTCCTCTCCTGTCTGATTAACACCTGAAGTGCACAAAAAGTCACAACTATTTCTGCAATTATTTTATCAAAACCCTGTTTTTTCATACAGGTTATTTCTATTTGAGATTCTTCCGATTCTCATATATCTGATAAAATAATAATAAAGGAACAACGTACTCTCGCAGCCAAAATTTTCCTAAAACCTGAAATACTCTGTAACGAAACAGGCATTTTCCGCATTAATGAATAACAACAGAACCAGAAAGGAGGTGGAAAGATGCAGTCCCAGGAGGAACTATATCAGAGATATGCCAGAATCGTTTACAAATATCTTCTGTCCAAAACCCGTAATGAACAGCTGGCAGAGGAACTGACCCAGGAAACCTTTTATCAGGCCATAAAAAGCATTGACCGATTTGACGGAAGCTGCAGGCTTTCCACCTGGCTTTGTGCCATAGCAAAAAATCAGCTGCTGGCCTGGCTTCGAAAGCATCCTGCGGAGGAACCCTTTCAGGAGCAGACCACTCTGCAAAGTGCCAGCGCGGAATCAGAAGCCCTGCAGCAACTGCAGAGGGTGGAACTGATGAAAAAACTACACACCTTCCCGGAACCCTTCCGGGAAATCCTGTATCTGAGGATTTTCGGCAACCTGTCCTTTCGGGAAATCGGAGAGATCATGGGGAAAACAGAAAACTGGGCAAGAGTAAATTATTATCGTGCAAAGGAACGACTGAAAAAGGAGGTGCAGAAGGATGAGTAAAATTCCATGTGAGATCATCAAAGATCTGCTTCCGTCCTATGTGGATGAGCTAACCTCTGAGGAAACCGGCAGAGCAATAGAGCAGCATATTACAGAGTGCCCCTCCTGCAGGGAAACTCTGCATTCCATGAAAGAACAAGAAATCCAGCTGTTTTCTGAAGAGGACCAGCGGGAACTTGACTTTCTGAAAAAAACAAAGAAAAAAAACAGAGTAGGGATGCTTCTTTCTTTGGCTGTCCTGCTGTTCATGCTTCTCGCTACCCTGGCAAGGAATTACCTTGCAGCAAAAAAATTACCCGAAGAAACGCTGGACTGGGATATTACAGTTTCCGGAAATAACCTGGAGCTGACAGTAAACACAACATCCATCTGCGGAATCCAGTTCCTGGATGTCTCTGAGTATCAGGGCTTTTTAAAAATCTCTGTATTAGGCTGTGATAACACGATTCTGTACAAAAGCAGCAGGGAAACCACCTTCACCGCCTCAGAGGAGATTCAGATGGTATCCCTTGGCAACCAGATTATCTGGGCCTACGGTGAGGATATTTCTCCCCTCACCTCCCGGCTCTGCACCGCTTACAATCCCTTTGCTTTAAACAAGGAGACCAGAGAATCGCTTCTCAGTATCCTGCACCTTCCGGGCATTGGAGAAAGCATGCAGGAAGAAATACAGACAGAGGAAAACAGCTACACCTGGAACATTCGCTTTAATAGTGACTGCAATCCTGACAGACAGAAGGCCTTCGAAGAGCGGCTGCGAAGCTGTGGCTACCTGATGCTGGCAGGTATCGGAAATCTGGATGCAGTCAGCTTTTCCTATACCGTTTCCGGCTCAGAAAAATCTCTGACGGTAACAGCTGCTGATGCATCTGCCTACGCAGGTGAAGACATCAAAACAGTGGGAAGAGACCTACTTCTCCTGGAAAATCTGGTGCAGAAAACCGGTTTCCATACCCTGGCCGACGGCTTTGCCAGCCGTGAATCGGATCCAAAATATAATTTCCTGCCTTTTAATGATTCCATTGATTCAATGATGGAATTTACGGTAGATAACTTTGCAGAGGATTCTCTTCAGTCCCTTCAGCTGGTGGTATCCTGTGACAGGGCAGAAGCCAGCCAGGCTGTGACCCCTGCCGGAGGCGGCTCTCTTCGAAGGGGAGAACGACTGATCCTACAGCTGATTCCAGAAGATTTTTCTGAAGAGATTATGGATTTCTCAGAGGCGGTCATCACCCTTGTGGTTACGGATTCAGCCGGCAATACCCATCCTGTACAGGGTAGCATTGCTGCTGAAGTCCATTGGGAGGGCGGCAACTATCAGCTGAAGCTTACAGGAAATGCAGAAGATGGATATATACTGAAAAAACGATAAAAGCAGAAAAAGGACCATGGAAGCACAATCCCTTCCATGGTCCTATTCTTTTCGTCCCACTTATCTGGACAGTCTGTTTTTCTTATGTCGCTTCTCGTAATCCTCCCGGATGGGTGCACAGCAGGCCACCACTGCTTCCGACAGTTCCTCTTTGCTTTTGGATCTGCGAACAGCGGAAACCGTATCGGAAAGCACCTGATAGTTCAGTGCAGTACCCTCCCTGTCACATTCATAATTGATGGCACGATCCGCATCGATGCCAAATCTGCCTGCCACCTGAATGGAATCAATGTTGGCTCCCAGGAATAAAAACTCCCAGCCATACTTTTCTTTTTCCTTTTCCACCATTCTCTTTACCTGATCACTGGTATAATGGCGGCTGGAATTCTCCATGCCGTCGGTGATGATAATAAACAGTGTTTTCTCCGGTCTGTCCTCTTCCCTGGCGTATTTATGTACGGTGGCAATATGATGGATGGCCCCTCCCAGAGCGTCAAGCAGTGCTGTACAGCCACGTACGTAATACTGCTCCTCTGTCATGGCACCGATCTGGTCCACCGGAACTCTGTCGTGGAGTACCTCTGTCCGATCGTCAAACAATACAGTGGAAACATACGCCTCTCCCTCCTCCTTTTTCTGCTTTTGGATCATAGAATTAAAACCACCGATGGTATCCGCCTCAAGACCGCTCATGGAACCGCTTCTGTCTAAAATAAAAACAACCTCTGTTAATCCTTTTCTCATGATATTCTCCTCCTGTTCTGTAAAACCTGCTCTGTTTATCAGGTGTGCTCATCTGTTGCACTTATTATACAAAAGAAGAATTCAAAACCGGTCGCTTCGAAAGCGACCCTGAAATCAGAGCAAAAATCTTCAAGGGAGTTCACCAGAAGTATGGGGCTGTCCGGTCCTGCCATCCACCCAGGGCTTCTCAGGAGATGATACAGGGCAGTCCGTGTTCCTCCAGCTGAATATCCAGCTCGATCATGTCATAGATCCCATTCTCAATAAAATAGGAGAAAATAATATCCGTTTTATCACAGGGAGACAGAGCATAACCTGCCCTGGCCAGAAGGTCCTTCGTCTCATCCAGATTCAGTCTGGCACCCACACAGAGACAGAGGGCTGTCATCTTATTGGGATGGTAGGCAGCATTGTTTTTTATCTTGGAAAAGATCTTTTTATCCACAATGGCTCTCTTGTACACCTCTGCATTGGTCATGTGTTTTTCTTTAATAAGATACAGAAGGTACTCTGAGAAAGTGTCGGAAAGATGCCGCATCCTCTCCTCCAGCCGGCTCTCATGAAGCTCCTCAAACACTCCATAATCCGCCTGAAGGCATACCGGTTCTTCCTGAGTCTCCTGCGAAGGAATATCCTTCGGAAGAATCGCTTTCTTCTGGTGATCCAGAAATTTTTCTTTTATGTTCCGCTGTCTTCCAGATATACCCGGGCGATTCCCGATGGACCTGTCCACCTCCACCATATCAATGCTGGAACAGACTGCTCCATACTCTTCTTCCCAGGCTGCCTCCACATACTTCTCATCAATATAGGCCTCCAGATCCGGACAGAGCTGTTTCCCCAGGGTGGTGTCAACTTCACCGAATACCACCAGATAGATCTCCATATGGTTCTTCAGAAGAAAGGCCTGAATCTCGTCTGCTGCAATGCGCAGTCCCTCCTCTTTTGGGTAGCCAAAACTTCCCGTGGCAATCAGGGGAAATGCGATGGAGCCTATTCCTTCCTTTTTCGCAAGAGCCAGGCTCTTTCTGTAGCAGGAGCGAAGTTTTTTCTCCTCTCCCCCATCTCCCCCCTGATAGAGAGGACTCACTGCATGAATGATCACCCTGGCCTGCAAGCCGAAACCGGGAGTCAGAAACACCTCTCCCTCTTCCACGATACCTATATGCTGCTGTCTGTACTGCAGCAGTTCCTCATAGCCTGCAGCCTGATAAACAGCACGATCGCAGCCAGGACCTGCCATGGGCAACCTGTTGGCTGTATTCACGATGGCCTCCGTATTCATCTTTGTAATATCATTGCGCACAATCCTAAGCGGCATATATTCTCCCCCTGTCCTGATGTATCCATATCTTTCTGCAGGAAACTCTGCTTTCTGTTTCCTTTGCTTATTCTCTATTTTATCACAGAAGGGCGTGCACGAAAGCGATTCCTGAAGTACCTACTGCCCTTTAGCAAAGTTCATACGTTCAATTCTCTACTATTAATGCTCTTGCATCCACACTCGAAATTCTCTTGTTCATAATCTCCTGATACTCCTTTGATGCAAAGCATTCTTCTCCTTCTTTTCTACAGGCTTCTATTGTTTTTGCGAATAATGGGTTACTTTTCAGTATAGGCATTTTAAGTTCTTCACATACAAACTCCACCAATTCCGGTAAATCATATTTATTATCTGCCTTCTTTACGGTTGTTCGTAATATATCAATGAGCCTCTTTGCTTCAGAAATCTTTTCATCCATCATTTCTCTAGAGTATTCCTGATCCCAGGCAGGATAAAACCTGGTCACTTCTGTCATACCGGCAATTATCTCCAAAGTTTTTATGGATTTTTCCAGGTCAACCAAAATTGGAATATCGCCTTTTACCGGCACCGAATCCCCAATGAATAATGCATCACCGTAACGAAATGAAACCTCATCCACCGAATGCCCAGAAGTTCCAACAACCTCAATCACACTTCGATCTGAAAGAAAGACCTTATCTCCATCTTTCACCACATAGTCTACCGGTGTCGATTTTCCCGCCAGTTCAAAGAAATTTGGAATCGGTCGTTTAGAATACTGAAGATTTATATCTTCGATCCAGGCTCGTTCCCCTTTACTTGCAAATACCTTTGCCCCATATTTTTCACGGAAATAACACGCAGTCCCAATATGATCCGGATGGGCATGTGTCAGAAAGATAGCTTCCAGATCGGATGGCTGGTAACCGATGGATTTGATTGCGTTTTCTATTATATTCTCGCTTCCAGCTACTCCACTATCTATCATAAGTAGCGTTTTCCCAGTATCGATTAGATATACAAAAACATATCGTTTGATTTGCGGTGTTACAAAGAAGTCGATTTTTATCTGTTTGATTATCATGGTAAGTCCTCCTTCCGTATGCAAGTAATCACTTGCATCATGATTATGCAAAACGTGCTTACTTTCAGGTGTGAAATGCAACACCTGTTTTCTTCAGCACGTTTATCATGTATCTATACTAGTTGCTGATTCCGTTTACGAATGAAAGCACACTGCTTTTTATGTACTCTTCTTTGGATATTCCAATCAGCTTCTCTCCAAATGAAGCATCCAAAAACACAAAGCCAAAATTCATGGAAACAAATTGAAGTGCCAATGCCTCTGTATCACAATCCTTCATAACTCCGACAGAAATCATTTCAGAAAAATAGTTCTGAAGAACTTTTTTGAAAATCATAGGAATTCTCATAATTCCAGGCATTGCCACGCCTTCCAGCTCTGCACTTCGAAGACCAATGGATATCTTTACCATCTGCGGGGTAACCTTATCCATATAGATCTTCGAAAAATGCATAAGATCCTGTTCCAGATTCCCCTGGTAAATAAAATCCTCTTCCTTTAATCCCGGATTCCATTTTGGTAATTCCATCGCAGCCCCAACGATTTCCTTTTTTCCATCAAATCGTCTGAATATAGTAGATTCATTCACGCCTGCAAGTTTTGCAATCTCCCTGGTCGTTGCCTTTGAGTAACCCTTTTCTATGATCAGGGTCATCGTCGCATCCATAATCTTTAATTGTGTTTCATCGTACATTCGTGCTCGCCTCCAACGCAAGTGTTTACTTGCATTATATCACAATACCTTCAAAATAGTTGTACGAACAATATTGAACAGATTACTGAGGACTGCACAAAATATACCAGCTGGTAATATCCAAGAGGGTACGTCCTTTCCAAATATTGATATCGCAACAAAAATCAATCCACCAATTGCCAGCCCCAAACTTGAGATTGCTAATAATAAATTTAAAGTCTTTTTTTCCATAGCCTTTTCTCCTTTCTGAAATTACAATACCTCAGCTTCCTATCGAAATACAGGACAAGAAACGAGCAAATACCTTGCTTTTCCTATGAGACACACTGTGTCCCATGTTGCTTTTCTCCTGGTAATGCATTTTCCTCATTACTCGCGCAAAAAAAGAGTACCCTTCTGAATTTGTCTTTCAAAAAGGTACCCTTTGCCAGCTCTTTATTGCTTTATAATCTATGATTTTTAGTAGAGTTTTGCACCTGCCGGAATCTTATTGCTTACCATCAGAAGGTTCAGTTTTTCTTCTCCCTCTTCCTCATGGATTGCGCTAAGAAGCATACCACATGATTCGATGCCCATCATTGGTCTAGGTGGCAGGTTTGTGATAGCGATCAGAGTTTTTCCAACCAGCTCCTCTGGCTCGTAGAAGGCATGAATTCCGCTTAAAATGGTTCTTTCTGTGCCAGTTCCGTCATCTAAAGTAAACTTAAGAAGTTTTTTGGACTTCGGAACAGCCTCACATGCAAGAACTTTTACAGCTCTGAAATCACTCTTTGAGAAAGTATCAAAATCAACTACGTCAGCAAAAAGTGGCTCGATCTCTACTTTGGAGAAGTCGATCACTTCCTCAGCAACCGGTGCTGCTGCAGGAGCTGCTGCCTGTGCATCGTTGTTTGCTGCATTTTTAGCAGCACCCTGAGATTTCATGGTCGGAACGAAATCGTCCACTCACGACTTAAATCCATTTTGTAAATCTTACCGCCTATAAATGGGCTTTTATTCAACAGCTTTACACCATTCCCACTTGTTTCGTGAAGGTAAAAATGAGGTTTGGTGTAAAAATTGGTGTAAATGGTGTATATCCTTATTTAGTTTTGGGTTTTATAGCATTGCTATCAGTCCTGTGTTTCATTCTACCACTTTCTCGTCATAAAGTAAAGAAAGCACACACCGCATCTCTACGGCATATAGCCATGCTTCAAACTGTTTTCGAAAAATAATTAATATAATGTCTATTTTGTCATTACATCAAATATCTCCTTAATTTCTCGAATTTCATCCGTAGCTGTCTTGCTGCATCCATAAGGGGATCTTCCTTCTCTGTCTGCTTCTATAACTTCTGCATTATAATGAACACATCCCAAAAAATCTTGCTTCGGGATTCTAGACCTTACAAACTTTTCATCTTCATCATTTCTGATTTTATTTGCTATGACCTTTACTTCCTTTACACCCAATTCTTCTGCCAAACGTTTTACATTTTTATAAGTCTGAACACTTCTGGCCCCCGGCTCTATCACAACGATAAATTGATCCATCCCTTCCGTTGTTCCCCGTCCTAAATGCTCAAGTCCTGCTTCCATGTCCAGGATTACTATATCATCTCTATGTAAAACCAAATTATTAATAATTCGTTTCAACATTACATTTTCAGGGCATACACATCCGCCTCCCGCAGTTTCCACAGTTCCCAAAACCAGAAGTCGAACACCATTATTTTCTTTTCCGTAAGTTTCAGGAATATCATCCACTTTTGGATTGACTTTATAAAAAGTATTACTTTTATCTGCACCTGTTCTCTCCTCAATTAACCTTCTCATTTTACTGATAGGCGTAATACTCTCCAGTTCTTCTTCTGAAAAACCCAGTGCAAGTCCAAGATTTGCATCTGGATCCACATCTACTGCAAATACTTTTTTCCCTTCTTCTGCATACAGCCGTGCTAATACTGCAGATATCGTAGTTTTCCCTACTCCGCCTTTTCCAGTTACAGCAATTTTCATCTCTTATCTCCTTAAATGCTTCTTACTCCACTTCCTCCAGTTCTGTTCCTTCTGGAAGAATATATCCGCAGTTATCACATACTCCATCCTCTGCAAGTATCCCGTCTTTCACAAAGGCTTCAATGCCTCCCGGTTCATGACAGCGTGGACAATCTAATTCCTGTATCTTTTTCTGATTTCTTACATCCTGGCAATTGGCAAATTCAATTTTACCCATAGTGATTCCTCCATTTTCATTCCATATCAATTTGTCTTCGCAAAAAAGTTCCTACCATACGGGAAAAATTGCTGATATTACGAATATAGGCAAAGTCTTTTCCATAGATTCTCTTTTCCACGGAGAGCTCTTCTTCATTCCCTACAAAAATACCAATTACGAAAATTCCCTGATTTCTGGCCCGACGCACCTCATATGCAGTATCTTTCACAGCTCCTTCTCCGTCATAGATCTTGGGCTGGCGGGTTCCTGGTCGTTGTATGCTCATATCACAGGGTTTTCCATCACTTAATACGATTAAAATCTTATTTTTTTCCGGTCGCTCCATGAGAGAGGAACAGACTGTTTTCAGTGCAAGCCCATCTCTGTTATTGGCATACGCCCGAAATTGAAAGATTCTTTCATTTGTTTCCCTTGGATCTTCATAATCCCGAAATCTCTGAAGTACTGTATATCCCCAGAAAGCACAGTATCCTGTCACCCGATGAGGAATTCCTGCCTGGCTTAATGCTTCACTGATAATATATCCCTGCGCCGCTACCTGAGCCTGTCTGCCAGCTTGAGAACCACTGGAATCAATCAGGACGTCTATTACAAACTCAGAATCTTCTGATCTCTTTTTTCTATTAAATAACTTGTCATCGTCTGTTCTTCCAATTTTCCATAACCTTTCAGGAACAAGCTGCCCCGCATCAGATCTGCTGACAAAATCATCCTTTCGGATTATAAGTGCCCGTTTCAGTGACTCTGCCAACACAGAAATATTTCTTTTGATGATCCAGTGATTATTTCCATAATAGGCTTTATTTTTTTCAAACTGCAGCTGAGAAAAACGGTATTGATTATTTTTTATCACAGGGTTTTGTAAAATTCCATCTGTAAGATACAGGATACAGTTTTTGTGGATTCCTGTACAAAATTTCCGGTTGACTCTGGCCTGCTCCGCTTCACTTAGATACGATTTTCCGTAATTCAGTTCCACATATTCCCGTATCCGTCGCACTGCCTGTGGATTTATATTCTCCGAGCTTTCCGGAACTTCTTCATTTTCCGGAGAGAAATAAAATCTTTTTTTCTTTTTGTTTCTGATATCCAGACTCATCATCTTTTTTTTGAGATTAGAAAGATATTTTTGAATGATGTCTTCCATCTGTTCATCCGTCATGCATTCCTGCCACGCGTCATTGGCCAATGCCATATCCGGTAAATTCAGAATCTTCTCCAGATTTCCATTCCTTTTTTCAAAAGAGGGATCCAGAACATGATTATAAATCTCATCTATCACGTTTATGACATCTTCCGTATTTTCCGCATCCTTCAGAGAAAGAATCTTGTACAATGCAATCTCTGCCTGTGGATCCATTCCCTCATCGTCTGTGTTCTCCAGAACATGCCTTATATACAGAAGCCTAATCCTGTGAATCAGGTCTGTTCCAGCTTTGTCTGATACCTGCTCTTCCTCGGCCTTTTCCAATTCTCTGAACGCCTGTTCTCTAATTTCCTTTGTTCCCAAACGTTCTCGAATGATAAAACGCTCCACTGCAGCATCCATGCATAATCCAGCAAGAGGCAAAAGCATATCTTCTCCAGCAGAAAAATGTATTTTTTTCATCAAATACATGCCAAGTTTTTTCTGATCAAAATATCGTGCAAAGGCACCCTGTTTCACTGCCTCATATAGAACCGTTTGTTTTGAATAAACATATTTTTCTGTGTCCGGTTCAAATTCCATATCATAATCACCACTGACTGTCCAAAAAAGATTTCTGATACGATTGCTGATCTCCAGACGATGTTCTTCCAGTTGTTCCGCCGGCCATCTGACATCCTCCATGCAAGTTTACCCCCATATGTCTTTTCCGGTCCAGGAAGATGGGATTCTGGTAGAAACCACATCTTCTACGATCTCTTTTTCAAATACATCAAAACTTTTATTTATGATCCCCATCTGGATTGCATCAATTGGAGAAAGTCCGCTTCTTGTTGCTTTTACAGCAGAAACCAATCCTCTCAGGTCAAGAGATTTTGTTGAGATTTCTCCATGATAAGCTTTGATCTGCAAATCCAGAAACAGTCCTGCAAAAGCTTTCAGTGCACTTTTTCCCCCATCTGGAAAATGTTGTCTTAATACAAAAAGGACACTATCCTCATCCATTTCAGGCATATCAATTACCATAAACCTTGAAACCAATGCTTCATTTAGCTCTCTGGTACCTGCGTAACCATAATTCATCGTGCCGATAAATCGTGTTGCCGGATGAAGTAAAATCCTGTTATATCCTGGAATATCGATTCTGCGCCGATGATCCAGTGTGGCATGCAGTACAGAAACCGCATCATTTTTTGCCATATTGATTTCGTCCAGGATTCCAAATCCTCCAAATTCCGCGCATTGGTAGATAGGGCCTTTCCGAAGGCTAACCTCATTATTTATAAAGGTATCCGTTCCAATCAGATCGGCACTGTCTGTATTTACATGAAAAGAAATGTCGTATTCCGGTCTTCCGAATATCCATGCCAGTGTCTCACATAGTACATTTTTCCCTGTAGCTTTCGCACCGGAAAGTAACAGGTTATCTCCCTGAAGAAGCGCTGCTATTGACATTTCCAGAATCTTTTTCCCATAAAATAGGATATCCGGTTTTTCTACCCGTTCCTTTACCTGATCCTCTACCTCATAACGCATGTGAAAATCTCTCAGTTCTCCAATCAGTTCCTGCGCTATCTTCTGGTCTTCTAAATATTTTTCTATTTCTGTCCAATGATTTCTCACGAAGATTTTCCTTTCTTTGCAATTAGTTATACCAAATCAGATAATATTTCTGTTTACTCAATCTTCAAACTTTCAATCCTCCAACTCACAATCCTAACTTCTTTATAATTTCTCCCAGTGCACTTCTTACAGGAGAATCTTTCGGAAGCTGTATGATCGGCTTTCCATCACAGTCATACTGATATACCTGATCATCATGTGGTACAACCCCTAACAGTTCCAGTCCCTGATTTCGGATTTCTTCCAGAGTTCCGGCATCCAGTTTTCCATCCGGAACACGATTCACAATTAATCCGGTTTTCTGTGGTTTAAAGTTTAACTCCTTCATCAGCTTTGCAATACGTCCGGCTGCCTGAACACCTCTTCTGGAACAGTCACTTACAAGAATGGCAACTTCCATCATTGGCAGGATTCCTCTGCTGATATGTTCCATACCTGCTTCGTTATCAACCACAATATATGGATAATGGCTTTGCAGTTTCTGAACCTGGGTCTGCACAAGACCATTTACAAAACAATAGCAGCCCTGTCCCTGGGTTCGTCCCATTACCATCAAATCATAATCGTCTTCTTCTGCAATCGCATCAGAAAGACGCATTTCCAGATATGCCTGTTTTGTCATACCGGAGGGAATCTGATATCGTGGGTCTACGCCTGCCCGCTCAATTTCTTCTCTCAGCTCCCCAAGTGTGATCTCCGGCTCAACACCGAGCACTTCGTTTAAATTTGCATTTGCATCTGCATCCACCGCCAGGACCGGACGTTTTCCGCTTTCACATAAATACTGGATCAACAATCCACAAAGAGTTGTTTTTCCTACGCCGCCTTTTCCTGATACTGCAATTACATGTCCCATGTTTTTCCTCCTAAAATTCTGAACAATCTGTTGACTTTTTCTTTTAACCTCATTATAGTTGTTACTATATAAATTACAATAATCAGTCTGTGAGATTTGTATGGTTACTCAACACATCAGAAAAATTGTTGAGAAATCATATGATCCCAAATAATACAGGAGTATATAATGTCAGAAAAAACGAGAAAACAAGATCGCCGTACCCGCTATACCAGACAAACCATAAAAGATACGTTCTTAGAATTGTTAAAGCAGAAAAGTTTTACGAAAATTACAGTTACAGAGATCTGCAAAAATGCTGAAATCAACCGTGGCACTTTTTATCTTCATTACTACGATATCCATGATGTATTATCAGATATTTTTAATGATATGACTCAGGATATGTTAACAACTGTAGATCATTTATTCTGTCTAAATCAAAAAAGCTGTTCCTATCCGTTCTGTCAGAAAATACAGATGGAATCACAATACAGGGCACTGTTTCTGGATGATGCAATTGCCCCCATTCTTCTGGAAAAATTAGCAGAAAATACAAAAGAAGGCTATGTGACCTGGCTTATGTCACACAGCCTCCTGACCTTTGAACAGGCAGAATCGGTTTTTTATTTTCAAATGAATGGCTGCCTTTCCATCAACAGACTGATGCTCCGCAATCACTGTAATGACTGGAAACAGATTCAGACAACAATTGACAAATTTATCAAAGCCGGGCTGGAAAGTTTTCTGATTCATGATCAGAGAGAAGAAAATGCTTCCGATAATTTTTGCAGCAAAATTTCTCCAACTGTTACTGCATCTTCTACACTCAGATAATGATCGGCATGATCCTGAAGAAATATTTTGCCAGATACAGGAAATTCTTCATCTGCAAACCATATCTTTAAAGTTACCGGATATCTTGGCAGAACTGGAAAAACAGCACACAAATCCGCCTTTGTCTCTGCGAATTCTGCACCCAGGTTTTTACATGCTTTCTGAATTTTCTCAGGATCTTTATCCTGCAAAAGCTTTTCCAGTTTCTGCTCTGCAGTCCGGTCAAACTTGGTTCCTCGAATCAATCCATCTTTCAGGTTACCAAAAGTAATGAGCTTCTGTGAACCTTCTGTTCCATCGGCCATATCCAGATAATGCAGCAATGTCAGATAATGCCATTCGTCCATGTCTGAGTTAATACAAAATTCAGGGAGTTGAATTTCAATCGTTTCATAAAAACTCAGTACTTCAAGCACATTTCGGCTGCTATGAAAAACAGCCCCACTTTTTGCAGCAATATCCTCTCCGGAACGATTTTGCAGCCGTTTTACTGCTGCCTGCAACATTTCCTGAAATGCACGATTTTCTGTTTGATTTTTGTATTTCATAAGTTCTCCTTTATGAACATTTATAGTATCATGTAATAATCAATGTTTATACAAGTATTTTAGTGTTCTCATAAATCTAACTTTGTCCGGATTCTCTTTTATCCATTCCTGGACAAAACTCATTACTTCAGTCATAGTTTCATAGATTTGTCTACGATTAGCATATTATACACTCCTCCGTAAGTTTCATTACTGTGTTGACTTTTCCTTCAAATTTCATTATAGTTGTAATTATATTATTTACAATCATCAAAATAAAAAATATGTATAAGTTCTCAACACATTAAAAAGAACTGTTGAGAACTTGAGATGTTTTTGACAAACCAGAAATATTTTGTCTCAAAAATGTGAAAACAAAATCATTATATCATACTACAAGGAGTTTCTTATCATGAAATACTCAACGAAATTAAGCGATACTGTTCATGTGATGGTTCTGATTGCTATCAACCAGGAAAAATCTCTCTCCAGTGCCTCAATTGCAGAAAGTGTCCATACAAATCCCGGCTTTGTACGCCAGCTTATGTTAAAACTAAAAAAAGCCGGACTTATGACCAGTGTAGCCGGACATGCCCGTCCTTCTCTTTCAAAACCAGCAGACCAGATCACATTGCTGGATATTTATAAAGCAGTTGAAGGCGAGAAACCTCTGCTTCATTTAGATACCCATACCAACCCTGATTGCGGCATTGGTATTAATATTCAGTTGTCTTTGCAGGGATTCTATGATGAAATCCAAAAAACTGCTGAAGGAAAAATGAATACGATTACTTTACATGATATCATAAATACCTATTATCAGCGAACATCCATGCAAAATAATTTGCAAAACATTATATGACAGGAGAAATAGGCAGGAAACATTTTGTGATAATTTTGGAAAACTCACTCCAAGAGTTCTCCTGTATCACTTGCTGCATACTCCCTGATGCTCTGTACATATCTTCCAGGCATTCTCCCTCATACAGCCGGAATGGATGATCATGAAACGGATATATTTCCTCAACAGGAATAGAAACAATCCCATTCACAGCCACTGGCGTATCCTTCACAGGATCCTAAGCAAGAAGATCCCGTGCGTCCTGAAATACTTTTCTTTTTGGTGCATTAACTTAATTGACTCCTTTCAGATTTGACTAATAGATTTTCAGATAAAAAGAAAAAGCCGCTGACACGTTATCTTCTAACGCATCAACAGCTTCTATCCTGCTTTAATTCAGTGTATTATTCGGTTTTGTAAAGGTTTCTTTGCTTTCAGCATGAAGTTGGCATCGAATATGCTGTTGCAGGAAAATAAATCTATTTCGGAAATTGTCGCCGCTGTGGGATATAAAAGCCAAAGTAAATTTACATCGGCTTTCCGAGATATATTTCAGATATTACCTACTGCATATCAGAAACTGTATCGTAATCAATAATTTTAATGCAAAACTGCACCCACAATATCCCTGAGTGCAGTTTTGTATCAATCAATATTCTAATGTTTCTCCATCAAATGGAATATCAAGAACAAGTATCCTATACAAATGCACTTTCCTCTTTTGCTTTCTGCAAATCTTTTAACACTGTTCCTATATCTCCCAAAATAGCAATCCCCTTATCTTCAATGAATTCCGGCAAAAACTGATATTCTGAATTTACGGAGATATAATATGCATCTTTCAAGCTGTTTGTCAGTTCCCAAAACGGTTCCTGTATAAACATCGGTGTCATGCGCCCTACTCCAAGTTCTATCAAGAGAATTTTTCTATCTTTGTTCTTTTGAATGTATTTTGAGATTTTCTCATATTCTTCTTCGTATTTTTTCCCTTGCAGAAAATTCCCATATCCTCTTACCCACGGAAACATTTCCGCACCACAATGAGGGCAGCGAGGAATCAGTTCATCCGGCACCATTGTCCCCTCTCCCATAGCCGCAATCATATCTGCCACAGGTTGTACGGCATCCCATGTTTCGTCCTGACAGCACTGGGAACACTGGAAGAAACGATGATCTCCCTGAATCTCACTGACCTTTTCTTCCGGATAAATCTTTACAAACTGTGTATCCTGATTAGTCGTTAAGATATGAAAGTCCTTTCCTTGCAAGATTCTATCCAAATCCAGATATGGCTCTCTGATAGGGGCATTTTGTGTAGTATTTAAAAAGGTTGCCACATATCCCCAGTGTTCATTTCTTGTAGAAAACCTATGCATCATGCCGCTAAAAGCACCTTTGAATCCATACTTATCTGCAAATTTGCCAAAATGCTCACGAAAAGAAGGGGTATCACTATAATAAAAGTCACCACCTCCAGCCGCTGATAAACCGGATGCTCCGCCTACTACGATACACTCTGCCTCCTGCACTCTGCGAACAAATTCCTGAATCTGTTCCTCATAAGAAAGTGGTTTTTGTTTGCTCAACACTACAGCAGTACCGCCGGATGCATAGGTACTATAGTGTCTGGAATAGTTCATTTGTGTTTTCATTACCAAATTTTCATAACAGCTCATTTTTTCATTCTCCTATCTCACAACTGTAATATCTTTAACCACCTTACTTAGTCTATCCTTCCCTTTCTGATTCCATCGGCAACACCTCGGCAAAAGCCCGTATTGCATTGCGAATGCAATCATCGCATTCACAGAGTACAACACCTGTATCCTTTCCCTTTAGGTCTTTACATATGGTTGCACCTGAATATTCCTGAAATTTGTTTAATATCTCCCGTGCCGTTATCGCACTTTTCTTCCCCGGCTTTACAATTCCCGCCATCATGGTTGCTCCAATCAATGCACCACAAGTTGCTTCCATACCTCCCATACCTACCGCAAATCCGGATGCAGCATTCGTCAGTATTTCCTTATCAGAATCTGATAAATCGATCATTGCCTTGATAACCGACTGACAGCAATTAAATCCATTATGTTTGTAATATACTGCTTTTTCTTCTCTTGTCATTTTCCTTAGATTTCCTTTCTGATTTCCTTTAACGCTACCGTAAGATCACCATCCACACCGATGGATTTTTCTTTGATTTCCTCTGGAATGTAAATTTCGCCCTTGTTAAATGTGATATAACTTGCCTGTGGTTCTACTGCTGCAAGCTGCATCAAAGGAGCTTTAATCATCTGATTTCTCCAACCAATGCCAAATTCCAGAATTACCAGCTTCTTTCCATGTAAATTCTGAATAAATTCTTGATAGCGGGCATCCTTTTCCTTCCAATTTTTCGTTTCTGTAAACGAGGACATCTCCCCCCAATTTACTTCCATATCTCCACCGCATTTTGGACATTTCGGCAGTAACTCTTTGGGTACTCTTCCGTTTACTTCCTTTTCTGTCATGGCGAGAACTGCTTTTTGATTAGGATAGACCTCGTCATGACATCTGTTCTTGCATCGCATCTGGGTTAATTTCCCTTCCATTTCAAAAACACGGTCTGCCTCAAAACCTGCCGGCACAAAATGATCCTCCGCATTGGAAGTTACTACGAAATATTCTTTATCCTTTACTAGTGCATAGATGTTTTTCATAATCTCACTCGGCTCATCCTGCATAGCTTTTGCCTTAACCAGTCTGCTTACAAACGCCCACTTTTCTTCTACCCTCATTGGCACTGAAAATCCGTGTAAAACACAACGCAGTCCGTATTTTTCTCTGAAATCGCCCATATTTTCCTGAAACCATGCGTCATCAGCAAAAATATTATATCCCTCTGCGATAGACAAACCATTACTGGCTCCAATCAAAATACCATCTGCTTCTTTGATGATTTGACTTATCTCTTGATATACATTCATCTTCATCACATTTCCTTTCCCACTATGTTTTCTTTTAAATCCCGCAAGGTTTCTGCCAAATCTCCTGCTATATAAATGCCTTTGTCTTTTATATGTTCTGGAGTTGAGGATTTCTTCTGATTCAGACAGGCATAAAACACCTTTTCATTTTTGTATGTCATTTCCCAAAAAGGAAGTTTAATAATACTGGGTGTCATCTCACCAACCCCCAG
>JAUNCZ010000062.1 GCA_030526405.1 Lachnospiraceae bacterium
CTTAGAAAGTGTATATCGTGGTCGCGTCAATCCCACGAGAAAAATGATTGACCCCGAATAAATATAAAATATAATCAAATCATGACGTATCTTTTTCCGCCTGGCTGTATTCCTTCTGTTTTTCCATTATTGTTTCGAACGAATCGAACATCCCTCAACGGGAAGGGGAGAACAAAGTGCATTTTCACCGTACTCTCGTAGCCAATTTTTGCAAAAAAATAAGCCAGAACTGAAGGTTAGTCAGTTCTGGCTATGCAAGATATTCAATAATTGCGCCTGATTTATCATACTCTCAAATACTTACTCAGTCGGTCCGCTCCAGGATGCAAAAGCCTCGGCATAGGAATCCAGTTTTTCTGAATCAATCACTATTTTGTCGTCTACTATCTCGTGATCCACTGCCATAGGATTACAACCTCCTGCCTGTTTCCCTACACTGTCCATCCTGAATACATTTCCACAATTCTGACATATCAACATTCCTTTTTCTTCCATAAAATATGCCTTTGGCGAAGGATTGCAGGACTGACAGGTATTAAAGGAAATACGTGGAGTTCCATCTGATGCGATAACTCCAATCAGCTGTATGGTTGTACCATTTGCATCATAATTAATATAGGAAGCATGTTCTGTAAACAGAGAAGGATCAATAGTAATACTTCCATCCTCCGCCTTCACCGTTGTATACTTTTCCGTAATTTCACTCTCGCTGTTACTTTCGATTTTGCTTCCATCCAGTTTCTCTGCTTCTTTATCTCCGCAGGCAGTGAATCCCAAAATAGAAATGCCCAGAATCAAACCTTTCAATGCTCTTTTTGCTCTCATCTTCTCTTAATTCTCCTTTTTTCATTTTATTCAACAATCTCTATTTCCCCGTATATCATTCCCATCCAGCAGGTATACTGGACAGTGCCGACTGTATCCGGAACGAATTCAATTACGTTATCTCCCGGCTCAAACACATGGGTAATCCCATAGCTTTTTATGTTCATCTTGTAGTTACATCCATTTATTACTTCCTCCTGCACATGGATCACCCACTTCACCGGAACGCCACGACGCACCGTAATCCTGGGATAGTTTCCAAAATCCAGATTACTTTCCACATACTGGGTAGTACCGTCTTCCGATAACACATAAGTATCCAGTTCTACATTCTGAGAGGAGCTTCCAATTATATGGAGATTAATTCCCGCCAATCCTGCTCCCTGAGTAAACATTGCCATGCCTAAGACGATCACCAGAATTCCACTAAACCTCATTACAGTTTTGGTATATTTCTTTCCCAAAAATGTAACAATACTTCCCAGTCCAAGCATCAGGGGAACTGTTCCCATACTGAACATAAACATTGCCGCCCCGCCATAGAAAGGATTCCCTGAGCCCAGAGCAATAATCTGCATGGATTGCATGGGACCACAGGGCATAAATCCATTTAACATTCCTACGAAGAGCGGTCTTTTCTCAGTAAGCCTTTTGCTCATAATCCTGGCAGTCAGTTTTTTGGGGAGTCCAATACCCAACCCCCAGAATCCCTTAAACCAGCCCAGTGTATTGATTCCCATGATTACCATGAAAATGCCTGCTGCTATTTTCAGAATTCCCTGAAGCAGTAAAGGAATTCCACCTGTGTTTCCACCTGTAATCACCATGCCAACTGCTCCCAGAACAGCTCCTATACAGGTATAGGAAATCACACGTCCCAGATTATACATAAGACTTGCGGAACTTTCTCTTCTATGCAACGAAGTTCCATCCGCCATGGTTTTTGTTGGCATACTTTGAGACAGATTAATTCCACCACACATTGCGATACAATGCACGGATGTCAGTAATCCAACCACAAACAGCATGCCATAGCTCATTTTTGAATCTGCCAGTTTTGATGGAACAAGATAATTCAAAAGGCTAAAATGCTGCAGCAGATAATACAATAGAATAATCGTTGCAACTGTAATTGCATTTTTAATTCTCCTGGCACCTTGTTTTGAATCACCGTTAATTACCTCATAGCCAAGTTCACGAATCATCCCATGAATCTGACCCAGAGACAGGGCTGTAGGATCATAATCAACTTCAGCCTTGCTCTGCCGATAATCCACATGTACCTGCTGTATTCCTGCTGCATTGATCAGTTTTTTCTCTATCTTGTTTTGACAATTGATACAAGTCATTCCATCAATTCGAATCACTTCACTCGCTATTTCATTATCCATCATTGAGTCATCCTTATCTCTAATTCGCATTTCCTACTGTATTAGTAGGCTGATGCCTATAAAAATATACCCTGCAGGGGTATATGTCAATATGATTATTTTATTTCACAGTCTTTTCACATTTAATCATCTGACAAAAATAGCGGCCGCTTTCGCGACCGCTATTATTACTATTCTTTTGCAGTTGTAAATAAGCTATATAGGAATCATGGGACCGGAACAAAGTGCAGCTGCGCATCAGTGTTTTTTCATCCATTCCTGACATCAACGATTCAACAGACGATCCTTTGTCTCACGAAGACTCTTGAAGTTTCTGTAGGCATAAAACAGGCCAACCACCATGGCACCGGGTCCAATACCCTCGATGATTCCCACAAGCAATCCTGCCATAAAGGTACGTCCCAGATCCACATTTCGCAACAGAATACTTACTACTGCTCCAAGTAACCCTGCGATGAAGAAGCCGATGGCAATCTTTGCATCTGTCATGTTTTTCTCGATATTGTAATCAGTAACCATTAAGGCCATTTCTTTTTCTTTATTTTCCATCTGCTCGTTTTTCCTTTCTCCGTTTAATAATTCTTTTAATTCTACTTCATAGAAATCGGACATCTCCAGAAGAATGTCTATATCCGGAAGATTGTGTCCTCCCTCCCAACGGGATACTGATCTGCGGGAAACACCAAACTTCTCAGCCAGCTGCTCCTGTGTCAGATTCTTTTCATTGCGAAGCTTTTTTAAGAAAGCTCCCATTTTCTGCTGATCCATCTCTGGCTCCTCCTTTCAAGACAGAGCATATCCTGAAAATCACACCAAAAACAGGACATAAAACGAGCAAAATGCCTGTTTTTCGGTATGGGACATGCTTTGTCACATCATTTTTTTCATTTTTATCCATCGGTTTTCTTAGAGGAGAAAACTATCACTTACAAATACTTCCAGATTTCATATCCCTGCCGCCTTGCGGAATCGTACACCGGCTGCATGTTCTTCTGCAGGATATTGAAGAATTCCTCCCGGCTGTTGCCGGGGCGATATAACTCCTGTCCAGCCCAGATTGAGTGAAGATTGTCTCTGTAGCAGGCCTCAAATCGCCGATGCAGTTCTTCCCTTTCATGGATCAGATGGTACATTCCATACTGGTTCTCTGCGAATGACTGGAAAAAAGGATCCCATTTTGGCAATTTATTGCTCTTTTTTGAGTTCAGAGAAGAGTCCATGGGCATCAGGTTCCACAGTTCATCGTTCATCACAAAAGACCATGGGATAAAATGATCCACATCATAACGCTTCTCCTGAATAGGTTCTCCTGTAAATACATCCAGTACCTGCCGCACATCCAGAATAGCATCCCACAGCTTGTGGACATTGTTCAGTTTCCGCATCTTTTCATCCATCGGAGCCAGCTTATAGATCAGCCCCGGTACCTCCGGATTGTTATGCTGCAACCACTTCACTTTTTCATACTGGATCCATCCCAGAATGCTGACTGTGTTGTCCTGGATCATGTTCATCCACTGGGGGTTAAAGTGTACCTCTTTTTTCAGCTTACTGCTGTCTCCAAAGGTATATGGCAGGCGGATCACCGTGCTGTCAATGTGCCTGATATACTCTGTAAGTCTGCGAATGCTGCCCCAGGGCACCTCTTCTGTACTTTTAGAGAAGAAACCTGCCAGGGCACGGCCAGGAACCATGTTGGTAAGCTGTTCCTTAAAGGGCTTCAGTTCCTTATTGTACTGACAAATCCCATTCTGAATCTTCACTTTGGAAGCATTTGCCGGGAGATTGCTGAGCTCTGTAAGCCTTAAGACTGCTCGTTCCAGGCCGTCCCGAATCAGCCCATCTGCCTGCATACCGCTGAGATGGATATGAAATTCTCTCACAGAATACCAGGCATTACAGATCATCTCATCAATGATGGCATCAAAGGTGGTATCCTGAATCCCCTGGGAAATGATGGTTACGATGGCTTCCAGCCAGTAAAACTTGTAGCAGTAGGAGGGATCCTTCATCATCTGGGAGAAGCCTTCGATATCCAGCGTATTATGATATTCCCCGCTGATCTGCAGCGGATATCCCATCTGATATCCCATCTGGGCAGTATAATCCGTCATCTCTCATCCCTCCTTTCCTGCTGATGCATCCGCTATTACGTGATTTTATCAGTTTTTCACTTGCTCCATTATCATTTCCAATATGCAACACCTTAAAACCATTCTTTTTCCAATAGCAACCATCATACGTTACGAAAATACAGTTCACTTTTTTCGCAGAATGACATTCAACCATTTTTCATCTCCGCGTCCCGGTCTCACATCCTCTGTGATCCAGCATTCCTCCATGGTCAGTTCAGAAATCGGTCTCAAAATTTCCAAAAGAGACTCCTCTGTGAAGTCTGTAAAGTACCGACCGTTCCGCTCTCCCTCAAAATCCCCATATTTAAAGGATGTATACAGAATTCCATTGGTTTTCAGAGCAACACGTATCTTATGAAACACAGGCAGCAACTCCGTTTTTGGCAAATGCAGGATAGAGGAGCAGGCCCAGATACCGTCATAACAGTCCTTATCATCCAGTTCCTGAAAAAGCATCTTCTTTACCTGAATTCCTGTATATTCACTGGCAAGCCTGCACAACTCAGAAGAGCCATCTGTGGCAGTGACCTGATAGCCCTTCTCCAGAAAATATCTGGTATCACGACCGGAGCCACAGCCAAAGTCAAGAATCGAAGCACCATCCTGCCCAGAATCACCCACCGGTTTTGAAGCCTCAGGTGATTCGTTATCATCGTTGTCTATTGAACTCCCCTCCGACAGCAGCTGAAGAAAATGCTCCTGCACCTGATGCATATCTGCTGCCTTTGTATTCTCAATAAAGCTTTGTGCATGTTCATTATAAAAGTCCAGGGTGTAATCCATATATCCCCTCTCTTGTGACAGACTACAGTATATCTATTATCTAAAGTATTGTTATGCCTATTGGATAGTATTCTCTACAGGATATTCTCCGTTTTCGGCATACGCCCGGTCCAACCCTGTCCCTTTGCCCATTCTCTGTATCTTTTCTTTTCCTTCTGATCGGAACTGTGAATCATCTCAAGGAAATCGCAAAAGCCTCCAACTCCTCCGACATCATCCATAAGATTTATTCCATCCCATGCAATGCAGACTGGTTTTTCCTTTCGTCCAATAGTTTTCAGCCGATCCAGATACTCTCCGTGGACCTGCTGACCGAAAGCATCCACAAACAGAGGTGACTCAGAAATAAACCCGTTTTTATCATAAAGCAGTTTTCCATCCTCATTTTTGGAATAAATGCTTTTGTCATACCAGGCATTAGTACAGGTGATTTTAATTTCCCAACCATCACCATAGTCATATCTGTAACACAAAGCAGAAACTGCAGGAATCGGTTCTGGATTATAATCGAAACACAGATCTTCCAGTTCCTGATTCAGATTCTCCATCTCCTGAAAGAGGGAAATCATTTCTATATTGAAATCTTCCCCTTCAACATACTCGCATTCAGCCTCTTCTATGGTCTGTGCCAGTATCTCCGACAGATCATTATATTTCTTCATGGCATCCATACGGTTCTTCTCCACCTGCTTCAGGGAATTCTCTTTTTCCTTCTTCCAGGAATCCCAGTCCACCTGCTGGTCCGGTGTCTTCAGTATATCGAAGATCATCAGACGTTCCAGAATCTCCTCACACTGCCCTTCCATAAGAAGATTCCAGGTACTCTGATCTGTAGTTTTTTTCAGGAGACCGGGATTCTCTTTTCGGAAGCGTTCCGCTAAAATTTGAGCAGGAACATAATGCTCACCTACACCTTCATATTGATAAGGACCACAGTATTTCGATTTCAGCCATGTCTTAAAATTGATCTCTTCCTCATAATCATCGTCCCAGAAAAGGTCTTCATAATTCCCACTTGGGAAACGAAAATGCATACCCACCTGACGAATCCACTCTTTTACAAGTCCTCCATCTGTCATCTGCTTATACTCATCCTCATAGGGAACATAGCAGTGAAGGTGACTGTTCTGCCAGCCAAACGCCTTCATAATGGCATAATGAAGACCATGCAGGGTCATATTGCCCGGCACAATAAAATCTCTGGTGATTCCATCCTTCATTTTTCCGTACTTTCTAAGAACCTTTTTCTGTTCATCGGAAGAATACTCAAGATTCAGTTCCAGGTGCAGCTGCATTGCCAGAGGAATACGCTTCAAATCATCCTCAATCATTTCCCATATTCCTCTGTATTCACTTAAAAGCTGTTCACTTTCTGCTATTAATTCGTCAATCATACGTTGTTGCTCCAGAAAGTCCTCCATTTTCTGGTCTAAACCTGCATTTGTACTATTTAAATCAGATGTACGATTCATCATTTACTCCTTTTAAAAAAATATGTATTATCACTTCTTCGTTTCCCTGGCTGAATTCTGTTTTTTCTCTCCGCTCTTCCCCGTGGAAAGGGCAGTCTCAGAAAGCTCACCGCAAAGCCGCTCCCGCAGCAGGGTATTTCGCTTTGTGACGGTAACATTTTTCACTGCATAGGCCAGAGCTTTTTTGGTTCCTACCATCACCAGAATCTTCTTTGCCCTGGTGATGCCGGTGTAGATCAGATTCCTCTGCAGCATCACATAATGATTCATCAGCACAGGCATCACCACTATGGGGTATTCTGAACCCTGGGCCTTATGGATGGTGGTGGCATAGGCATGAACCAGCTCATCCAGCTCTGTGGCATCGTAGGAAATGCTGCGGCCGTCAAAATTCACGGTAAGGGTCCGGTCCTGAAGATCCACCTCTTCAATGATACCGATATCACCGTTAAATACTTCCTTGTCATAATTATTTTTGATCTGCATCACCTTGTCCTGCTGGCGATAGACGAAACCGCTGCGGCGCAGCCCCTCACCCTGGGGGTTCAGGGCCTCCTGCAGAGCCAGATTCAGATTGGTGGCACCCACCCCGCCCCTTTGCATGGGAGTCAGCACCTGAATCTGACTGGAAGGGGTGTGATAATAGCCCGGTAGCTTCTTCTGCACCAGCTCCACAATCAGCTTCACCGCATCCTCCGGATCTTCCTTCGTCATAAAGAAAAAGTCCGTATCCTTTCCGTTGGAGGTATCCGGCAACAGTCCCTGGTTGATTTTGTGGGCATTCATAATGATCCGGCTGGTCTGGGCCTGCCTAAAGATCCTGGTGAGTCGCACCACGGGAAATGCCCCGCTGTCGATGACATCTCTCAGCACATTTCCCGCCCCCACCGATGGAAGCTGGTCAATATCCCCCACCAGAATCAGACGCATGTGGGGTGGAATGGCCTTCATCAGGGAATTCATCAGCACAATATCGATCATGGAGCACTCATCCACAATGAGAACATCCCCCTCAAGGGGTGATTCTTCCTGTTTCTGATACCCCTCCGGTGGTTTGAACTCAAGAAGGCGGTGGATAGTTTTGGCCTCCAGTCCTGTAGTCTCTGTCATTCGTTTTGCCGCCCGGCCTGTGGGGGCTGCCAGCAGAATACGAAGTCCAAAGGAACGGTAGGCGGCAATGATTCCCTGGGTGGTTGTGGTCTTTCCTGTGCCTGGACCACCGGTAAGCACCAGTACCTTGGCTGTGGCAGCCCGGCGAATAGCCTCTGCCTGTACCTCATCGTATTCCATGTGCACCGTTTCCTGAATCTTCTCCACACTGACGGACAGACTGTCATTGCCAGTCTGGGCTCTGGCCCGCATCAGGGAAACCCACAGTCTGTCGGTGGCAGGCTCTGATGCCAGTTTTTTCAGCTTATTGGCCACTCCGATCTCTGCATAATAAAAGGGTGGCAGGTAGATGCATTCCCTCTCAATATACTCTGCCGCATCCTCCGGCACCGCCTCTCCATCTGTAAACTGGGGAACCAGAATCTTCTCCCGAATCAGTTCCTGATCAAGAAGCATCTGATCCATGGTCATGATAATACAGTTTTCCTCTGCCTCCAGCAGTTCAGACGCCTTTCGGATCAGCTGCTGCTTTTCCCCATACACATGCCCCTCGTCCGCCAGCTCACTCAAAGTATACATAATTCCGCTACGCAGCCGGATAAATGCCTCTTTTCCGATGCCCAGCTTCATGGCAATACTGTCCGCCGTCCTGAAACCAATTCCCCAGATATCATCCGCCAATCGAAAGGGATTTTCCTTCACCTTGGGAATACTTTCATTTCCGTACTGGCGATAGATTTTCGCTGCAAATGCCGTACTGACCCCATGATCCTGCAAAAACAGCATCACATTCTTAATTTCCTTCTGGCGTTCCCAGCTCTCGGCGATCATATCCACACGCTTTCTGCCGATTCCCGGCACCTCCAGCAGACGCTTCACATCGGTTTCAATGATCTCCAGAGTGTCTGTGCCAAACTGCTGGACGATCTTTTTGGCAAATTTGGGACCCACGCCCTTGATCAGCCCAGATCCAAGATACTTCTCAATGCCAAAAACAGTGGCAGGCATGGTCTCCTCCCAGCGCTCCGCCAGGAACTGTCTGCCATACCGGGCATCCACCTTCCAGTTTCCGTCGATCAGAAGCACAGCGCCAACATTGGCATCCACCAGATTTCCCACAACTGTTACCAGTTCATTATAGTTTTTTACGGCACACTTTAAGACAGAATACCCGTTTTCCGGATTCTGATAGGTAATACGTTCCACAACACAGCGTATTTTTATCATTTTCTGCCTCACCTGCCTTTCTATCTGATTTCATTCCTTTCTATTTTATCTCATTACTGAAGGAATCAGCAATATTCTGCTGTACAACAGAAAAGAGCCGGAGGCCCATCGGCTTCCAGCTCATATACGTTGTCTAATTATAACATATCCTCTCAATAGCTGCATAGAAAAAGTGCGTATTATGCTTATTTCATGACGAAGGACTGCAAACTTTGTCTTTCCCTGATTATGGATTTTCGAACACAGCTGCTTACAACACATACTTCGTGATCATGGTAAATGCTCCCAGAATCAGCAACACCACTCCTATTACACGATTCAGCTTTGTGATCTCACAGCGGTTGGCAAATCTGGCACTGAGCCAGGCAGATAACAGACAGATCAGAACAATCAACGCCATCGGCACAGGATGGATCACTGCTCCCATGGCGATGTGGCTGACTGCTCCTACGAATGCAACCAGGGTCATGATCATGGTACTGGTGCCCACAGCCACCTTCAGATTATAACCCAGAAGAATCGTGAATACGGTAAGCATCAACACGCCGCCACCGCTGCCTGTAAAGCCGCAGACCCATCCGATGCCAAGACCACAGACCATGGCAAGGGCTGTTTTCCTGTTGTCAATTGTACCTGCGGATGCATCATCTGAGCCCACGCCCCCGGTAACCGGTCTTGTGAGAAATTTGAGACCAAGAAACACTGTGGTCAGCATCGCCAGCAGTCCAAGACCACCCGGCTGGGCCTGATTAAAGAGATAGCCACAAAAGCTGCCAACGATAGTTCCCAAAAGGGCGGTGAAGCCGATCATCAGCCCCCGCTTCAGATCGATATTTCTGTTTTTTCTGTAGGTATTGGCTGTCAGCATACTGGCAAGCACATCTGCCGCCAGGGCCACCGTCACTGCATCATAGCTGTCCCAGCCACACACCCCTGCCAGCAGGGGGGTGATCACCACTGCTGCGGAAAGCCCTGCCAGTCCGGTTACAATTCCTGCCCCGACACCGGCAATCAGATATACAATATAATTCATAGTTACTCCTCTTCCTTTCCATATCGCATGAGAAATGCAATCCATGCATCTGCTCATTTGTATAAGTCGACGCCTGCGGAGACTTGGCGCGGGATTCTGGTCCGCTTTAGCTGACTTTTTTCTATCACAGCCTCTTCAGCCGAAACATCACGCTGCAAACCAGCGGAATCCAAGAATTACCACACCCAGAACGGTAAGCACAATACCTACAGCCCTGTTCAGAGTTTCCGGCTTCGCCTTATTAGCAAATACAGCTGCAATCCTTGCCCAGATAAAGGTGAACACAATACACAGGGCCATGATCAGCAGATCCGGCTTGTCTCCAAAGGAAAAGTGGGAAACGGCCCCTGTGAAGGCGGTAAATGCCATAATAAACACACTGGTTCCAACTGCGGTCTTCAGCTCATAACCCAGCACACTGGTAAGGATCAGCAGCATCATCATTCCGCCACCGGCCCCTACGAAACCACAGATAAATCCAACCATGGAGCCACAGATCAGAGATCCCACCACCTGTTTCTTTCTGCTGACCGCTTCCATCTGCTCCTTTGTGGTCATAACTGGTCTCAAAATAAATTTGATACCAAGAAGCAATGTCATTACTGTAGTGAAGCTGCCCATGGTTCTTGGAGGAACAATACTGGAGACAAAGCTTCCTACAATGGTGAAGATCAGAACCATGGCCATCATCAGCACACCGTGCTTCACATCCAGGTTTTTGTTCTTCTTATAGGTATAGGCTGACACGGCACTGGCAAGAACATCCGATGCCAGGGCAATTCCCACTGCCGTATAGGGCGTCATGTGAAGAAATGTGATCAGCATGGGGCTGATCACAGCAGCCGCGCTCATGCCCGCAAAGCCGGTTCCAAGACCAGCTCCCATTCCTGCAAAGAATGTCACAAGAATTGTAATGAAAAGTTCCATTTTTAACACCTCTTTATTATATTTTTATTTGTAATCTGTATTCCTGATCATTCGTACTCAGTATTAGATTCAATGTATTCTCATCTGGATTTCTCCTTACCAGAATATGCCTGGTGAAGAGCCTCTGTAATTCTGATCATGGTTTCCCTGAGTACTGGTTTGTCTTCCTCCCGAATTCCCTTTTCGATTACTCTGGCAAACTGTGCCTGCTGGACCCTGCCAAATGCAATCACCTCCTGAGCAGCAGGTGTGGGCTCAAGACGGATGAGTTTCTTATTCTTTTCATCAGTATTTCGGGTAAGATACCCCTTTTCCACCAGCCCATTTACAGCCAGGGAAACATGGGATTTTGCAATCTTGCGAAGCCGGATAATATCAGAAGAAGTGTTGAACATGGGATTATTTGCAAGAAACAGCAGTACATCCACCTCAACTGCAGTCAGCTGGAAGCTACCCATGATCTTCTTCCGGTGAATATCATAGCTCTTATCAAATTCCGTAACGAAATTCCAGAAGGTCATTAACTCCATTTGTTTTCCTCCTTTTCTTTTCTGAGTAAAGCGGACATTCGCAATCCGCTTCGCTACTTGCTCATGAACCATTGCTGCCTTTGGCAGCTCATCAGCAGGAGCTTTTACTCCTGCTGATGCAAGCATCCCCCTTTTACCCCCGCCTACGTCTCTGCGCCTTAGAGGCGGGGGACTGCTTGTAATGGTTCAAAAAAGTTCGATTTTGAACCATTTCAGCAAGCAGGCTTACATAATAGTTCAAAATCGAACATATGTCAAGAGAAGAATTCATCTATCCATGCTTCAGATAGACGATTACATGGCAAACACCAGCATTCCAACACCAGCAGACAGAATAATCAGCTGAATGGGGGATAGTCCTCTCTTCTTATTATCTGGTTTACCAATCTTACGACTGCCGAAATAGACTGCAGCCAACACCAGCGTGGTCAGCAGGGCTCTCCCATCGGGAATTCCATTTTCGCCAGACATATTCCGTACAATCATACAGAGACCTGTGGCAAGAATTATTCCCATGGTACAGGGCTTCATTCCCCTCAGAAATGCCTGCACATACCTGTTTTTCATGGCATTTTTCAGAACAGCAGCCACCAGAAGGATGATCAGGAAGGATGGCAGCACCACCGCCATAGTAGCCGCCAGGGCACCGGGGATTCCTGCCTGAACCGTTCCTACATAGGATGCCAGGTTTACCATAATGGGTCCGGGAGTGCTTTCACTGACAGCAATCATGTAGGTGAAGGTATCCTCCGTCATCCATCCCTTTGTAAGTACAATATCCCGGATCAGAGGAATGGAGGCATACCCGCCCCCAAAGGTGAAACAACCAACTTTAAGAAAACTCAGAAACAACTGCAGGCAGATCATTTTCCATCACCTCTTCTTTCCTCATCATGTCTTTCTGCACCCTTCTTTTCCTGATTTTTGGGTGACTGGGCTATACAATGCATCAGAAGACTCAATGCACCGGAAGAAAACATCAGCAGGACCACTGAGATTCTCAGAGAAAATACGGTTATGATCAGCATGCAGACACATCCTATCAGCAGAAAGAATACAGTCACCGGCTGTTTTTTCATTTTTCTGATCATCTTCAGGGCAGCATCCAGCACCAGTATTCCCACCGCCAGTTTAATTCCCTTAAATGCATTTGCAATGACTGGAATTGTCAGGAATCCTTCCAGACAGGCTGCGATCACAGTAATCAGAATCAGGGAGGGAAGCACCATGGCAGTTGTGGAAACAACAGCCCCCACTGTTCCTTTCATCTGGAAACCAATGTAGGTTGCCAGATTAATGGCGATGGGGCCAGGTGTGGACTCCGCCACCGCGGTTACAGTCATGGCATCCTCGTGACTGATCCACTGCTTCTTTTCCACACAGATTTCTTCGATCATGGAAAGCATGGCCAGACCGCCTCCAAAGGTAAAAAATCCAATTTTGCAAAAGGTCAAAAACAAATCAAGTAATATGCTCATAATATATTTCCCTCAAAACCATTTTAAAGGGCTGCAACAAAAATAACTGCTGCAGCCCTTACGCTCTTTATATTCATGGTAGTAAGTTGTTTCAGTCGCGCTCATCCTCGTACTCATCATCCAGCTCATCGTAGTCATTATCATTATGAACCATGTACTCTCTGTTGGAAACACGTTTCGCCATGCGCTCCTTCTCCACCTGCTGGGAAATCAGTTCCTTCACCTCTCTTGGATTTTTAATGCTGACAATATCAAAATCTCCCATGGATTTGTCTGCGGAGCAGCAGTGGATGGTTCCAACACCAAACAGTCTCTGCCCCATGGTGCGGGTAAGAGATACATCCATGATTCTGTAGAGACGAACCTCGTCCTCCTTCTTATTCAGGAAACCCTTCTCAACGAAGAATCTCTCCTCTGTAAGACTGTATTTTGTGAAGGAAATGGGAAGTCCCAGAAACGGTCTCTTTTTATCCTGCCATATATATTTCATGTGTTTTTACCTCCATATATCTTTCATCTGTTATTTTATATGACTCTCATATCTATTCATATGACTTTCATAATACTATCTGCATGATTTGTTTGCAAATCACTTCACATATTGCTCAATACTCACCAACTGATGCATGAGAATTTTTCTACGGTTGAAAAGCATTATACTCCAAAACTGTCAGAATCTGCAAACGCTTCCACATCCTGGGGAGCAACTCCCGGCTCCACCGGGATCTCCGGAGCTGGTGGCGCCGGTTCCTGAGGAATCTCCGGCTCAAAGGACGGTTCATCTGCCGGCACGTCTGATGGCACATCTCCAGGAATCTCACCTGAGTTCTCCGGTGGAAGCTCTGCAGGCGGTGCCTGCTGCTCCGGAGATGCCGGAATTTCCGGCTGTGGAACCTGCTCTGGCTCTGCAGGAGCCATCTGCTCCTGCCATCCTGCATCTTCCAGGCCTGTTTCCTGAATTGCAGTTGTCTGATAGGTGCCATTTGCCTTGGATTCAATGATACTGCTATAGGATTTTACAATCTCAGAAGGGGTGTAGGATAGTCCCGGATAGATATACTCATGGAGTTTTTTCACATTTTCCTCCAGTGAAACGGGAACCACCGCATCCATTCCGTCCACATCCATGCCCTGCTTCTCGAATGGGAAACCCTCAGAGCCGATGATATCATAGGAAATGCAATAGCGCACCATGCTGAGAATCTCATCATTTTCCAGATTTGTGGTGATCTGGGGGAATACAGCGGTGCAGATCTTCAGCATAGTAGGAAATCCTGCTTTGATCACCTTTTCTCTGATCTTGGAGAGGAGGATTCTCTGTCGTTCTGTACGCTTGTAATCCCAGCCTGTTGTATAACGGATACGGGCATAGGAAACCGCCTGTGTTCCTGTAAGATGGAACGTTCTGGTATTGACACCGTCAAAGTTCTCATCATCAGGAACAGGAACTTCCTTGTATTCCACGCCACACACCTTTGAGGTTTCCACGTTGTAATTGTTCATGTGGATCAGCTCTTCTCGTGTCAGATCCAGGTCCAGACCGCCGATAATATCGATGGCTTCTGCCAGGGCATTAAAGTTGGTGGTGACAAATCTGGTCACATTCAGATCCAGATTCATATTCACCATGGACAGAAACTTCTCCGGACCACCTGTGCAGTAGGCAGCATTTGCCTTTTTGTAGGAGTCCTCTCCGATGTTCAGCAGGGTATCTCTGTAAAGAGAAAACAGCCGTACATTCCTCTCATCATGATTGATGCAGGCAAAAATCATGGTATCACTGTTGGCCAGTGCCGATGCATCTCTCGTATCCAGTCCCACCAGAGCGATGATCTCAAAGCCTGTATAGGGGTTATCATCTTCCGTATTCGCTGTATCCTCTTTCTGCTGCCCTGTTGCAGGGGTTTTATCAGCCTGGGGCTTGAAAACCTCTGAAATCTGCACCTTCCCTGAATCCAGATCCACACGGTTAATAAGATTCAGCTTCGTGTAGAACACAAGACAGGTAAAGGCAGCAGTAAAAAACAGCGCCAAAAGAATAATTCCAAACACATGTCTCTTCTTCATACTAATCTCCATTCCGCGGGCAAGCCGCGGCACAAATAGTGATGAAAGT
>JAUNCZ010000063.1 GCA_030526405.1 Lachnospiraceae bacterium
GCCCTTGCGGACAAACGGTTTTCAAGACCGCCTCGTTATGACCACTTCGATACCTCTCCGTGTGTTGTGCTGTCGTGTGTCTCGCGACTGCAAAAAGAAATATAGCACTAGTACAACACATTGTCAACAGGTTTTTTCAACTTTTTTTAATTTTTTTAATTTTTAATTTTTATGAATGTCCTGCACTTTTAAACAATTTCTCACCAAAGCTTTTTCGCTCCCTGGAATCCCCCCAAACCCCTGGAATATTAGGGTTTTCCGGGCTCAGAAGGAACAGTGCGGTGGAACTGTAGACAGGGGTCAGACTACCCCCTTCTTTTACAGAAAGATTCATTGCTTCAAACTCTGGAGAGAGCATTTTCCCAATCTGGACCTGCTGATCCATTCCACAGACTTCCGGAATTCCCACCATGATCATCTCCACATGGGACAGTCCTGTCTCCTCTGTCAGAGCCTCCACTACATCCACTGTTTTCCTTACCAGGATCTCACTCATCAGAAATCCAAGGATATACTCCTGCATGATATCATCGCAGTCTGCCAGCAGCTTATGAAGCTCCGCTCCTGCTGTCACCACTGCCCCGTAGACAGAATCTCCCTCTTTCACTCTTCCGGCCAGACAGGGACAGGCCAGGGCAATGCCGGACAGATCCAGATCCGCCTCTCTCACTGCTGTCACCTTCAGTTCCTTCCAGGCAGCCACCGGCTTCATGGCCTCCTGACGGGCAATAGTCTCAAGAAGCTCCTCTGCATCATCCTCATAGATATCCTTATTATCGCCCGGAAGAAGAGCCAGCAGCTCCTCAAGATCCGGTGCAAACTTGCATCCTGTCTCAATATTCATCATCTTTCCCCCTGTTTTCCCTGCAAAAACGGGCAGAATCTGAAGTTACTCTGCCCGTTTTTGCTGTATAATGGCAGACTTTCCTTTTCTGAATCTGCACTTTTTTCTGTGTTAAGGCAGACTTTCTCTTCTTTGATCTGCACTTTTTTCTGTGTTAAGGCAGACTTTTTCTTCTTTGATCTGCACATATTTCCGCGTTAAAGCAGACTTTTTCATAAACCTGCACTCATTTTTCTGTACTCAGACAGACTTCTCCTGCTGCTCTGCCTTCAGAAATGCCTCCGCCACCAGAAGATCCTCCGGTGTGGTGATCTTGATATTTCTGTAGCTTCCCTCAAAAAGATACACCTTGTGCTCTGAGAAGCGCTCCAGCACCATGGCGTCATCCGTAATTCCTGTTCTGTCTGATTCATAGATTTTATCGTAGGCGGCTCTGATCCTGTCATAGGCAAAGATCTGGGGTGTCTGAATGCACCAGAGACTGCTTCTGTCCGGTGTACTCTCCACCTGATGCTCCGGGCCTGCTGCCACCTTGATGGTGTCCTTGGAGGGCACTGCTGCCACCGCTGAGCCAAGATGCTGTACCTGCTCATATCCCCGGCTGATCAGCTTCTCATCCGCAAAGATCCTGGCTCCGTCATGGATAAAGACATAATCCGCCCCCTGACAGGCCAGAAGGCCCTGATAAACGGAGTCATAGCGCTCCTTGCCGCCCTCTACCACCTTTTTCACCTTTGTATATCCATAGGTCTCCACAATCTCCTTCCGGCAGTACTCCAGAGACTCCTTCCCTGTTACCAGAATGATCTCGTGGATGCAGTCTGCCCTCTGAAAATTCTCCAGAGTATAGCAGATCAGAGGACGCCCCTGCAGATTCAGAAACTGTTTCTGCACAGAGGTGCCCATTCGTTTTCCCTGTCCTGCCGCCAGAACGATGGCGGTACATTTCTCTGTTTTCACTCAGTTATCCTTTCCGGGACTGTACACAGACTGCCCTCAATGGTGAGTACTTCTGTCCTGTTTTCTGTCAGCGCTCCCCTAATTTCAGATTAGGCACTGCATTGAGGTCCAGGCCGCTTCTTGTGCCCTTCAGGTACTCGTAATAGCCCGCTACACCGATCATGGCTGCGTTATCTGTGCAGAAGATAGGTGATGGGTGATAGAAGCTGATTCCCGCCTTTTCGCAGGCTGCTGCCATGGCATTTCTAAGGGTCTGGTTGGAGGCTACTCCGCCGGCAATGGCAAGTTTTTTGATGCCCTTATCCTTTGCAGCACGAATGGCAGTATCCACCAGTACGTCCACCACGGACTGCTGGAAGGATGCTGCTACATCAGCCTCACAGATTTCTTCTCCTGTCATTTTGCACTTGTTCAGGTAGTTCAGAACGGCGGATTTCAGGCCGCTGAAGCTGAAATCATACTCTGCATCTGCCACTTTGGCTCTTGGGAACTGGATGGCATGGGGATCTCCCTCTTTGGACAGCTTGTCAATTTTTGGTCCGCCCGGATAGCCCAGACCGATGGCACGGGCCACCTTGTCAAAGGCCTCTCCTGCCGCATCGTCTCTGGTACGTCCCAGGATCTCAAACTCTCCGTATTCCTTTACGATCACCAGATGGGTGTGACCGCCGGAGATGATCTCGCACAGGAATGGAGGCTCCAGCTCCGGATTCTCAATATAGTTGGCGGACACATGTCCCTCGATGTGGTGCACGCCGATCAGAGGCTTCTTTGCTGCGTAGGCAATTGCTTTTGCCTCTGCCACGCCCACAAGAAGGGCACCTACCAGTCCGGGACCGTAGGTGACAGCGATGGCATCTATCTCCTCCAAAGTCACCTCAGCCTGTGTCAGAGCTTCTTCAATGACCTGGTTGATTTTTTCAATATGTTTTCTTGATGCGATCTCCGGCACAACACCTCCATACAGGGTGTGAAGAGCGATCTGGGATGAGATTACGTTGGACAGAACTGTCCTTCCGTTTTTGATCACAGCTGCCGCTGTCTCATCGCAGGAGCTCTCGATAGCCAGAATTAAAACGTCTTTTTCCATAATATTCTTCTCGCTTTTTTATCTATTATTTACAATTATTTCAATATGCAGGGGGACTTAGTCCTCCTCAAATTCCAGTTCCACAGATTTCAGATCCTTGCCAAGATGGGTCTCCGGGAAAATGGCTTTTGCATCCTTGATGAACCACTCAGGGTGCACCAGGGAGGGGGAATAGTGGGTGAGCCACAGTTCCTTCACTGCTGCTTCCTTTGCCAGATTTGCAGCCTCCTTGAAGGTCATATGCTTTTTCTCTCTGGCGGATGCTTCCTTTTCCGGCTCTCCGTACATTCCCTCACAGATCAGAAGATCGGAATCCTTTGCATGCTCTGCAATGGATTTTACCGGGCGGGAGTCGGTGCAGTAGGTGAGCTTGATACCCTTTCTGGCGCCTCCCAGCACCATATCCGGGGTGTAGGTGATGCCCTCCAGCTCCACGGTCTGGCCCTTCTGCAGGGGATTCCAGAGCTTTAATGGGATATTCTGGGCTTTGGCACGCTCCACATCAAATTTTCCTGCTCTGTCGATCTGCAGGCTGTAGCCGTAGCAGATGGTGCTGTGCTGTACACGGAAGGCAGTGATCCTGTATCCGTTCAGATTCAGCTCCTGCTCCGGCTCTGTAAGCTCAATATAGTTGATGGCAAAGGGAATCTCAGGGCAGATCACCCGGAGTCCTCCCACCACTCTGGCCAGGCCCTTTGGTCCCACCAGGGTCAGGGGCTCTGTTCTGTCGGCATTGACCATGGCCAGCAGAATGCCCGGCAGGCCGGAGATATGGTCTGCATGATAATGGGTAAACAGAATGGTATCCAGGGGCTTGAAGGTCCAGCCCTTCTCCTTGATGGCGATCTGTGTTCCCTCACCGCAGTCGATCAAAAGGTTACTGCCGTTGTATCTCGTCATAAGAGATGTGAGCCACCGGCCTGGCAGGGGCATCATTCCTCCTGTTCCGAGAAGGCATACATCTAACATATTTTTTACCTCGTTTTATTATTTTTCTGGTTTATTTCTGGCGTTCAAAGCCGAAAAGCATAGTATTCAACAGATGAAAGGGCATCTGTATTCTGCCCTTTCCCCCTACTCTTTTATACCACACTTTTATGCGAAGTCAAACAGGGAGAACTGGTTAGACTCCGGCAGATCTCCGAAAATGCCAAGATCCGCCATCAGATCCACCACGTTCTTGCTGACCTTGGTTCTGTTGCGGAAATCATCCTTGGACAGGAATTTTCCGTCACGGGCTGCCAGCACCACTGCGTCGGCGGCCTTCTCTCCCAGTCCGTCGATGGTATCCAGGGCCGGCATCAGCTTCCCGTCAATGATCTGGAAACGATGGGCCTGGGCCTTATACAGATCCACCGGCATAAAGTCGAAGCCTCTGGCATACATTTCCTTTACCAGCCTCATATCGCGATAGGTACCCTGCTCCTTGGGGGTCAGTGTATCCATTCGCCGCTTATAATCGTCCATATAGTACTCCAGACGCTCCTTGCCCATGCACATGATCTCGTAGGAGAAATCCGATGCACGGATGGAGAAAAATGCTGCATAGTAGGCAAGGGGATGGTACACCTTGAACCAGGCAATGCGGTAAGCCATCATAACATAGGCCGCCGCATGGGCCTTCGGGAACATATACTTGATCTTCTTGCAGGACCAGATGTACCACTCCGGCACATCATGGGCCCTCATCTCCTCCTCCCAGGCAGGCTTCAGACCCTTGCCCTTTCGCACGCTCTCCATGATGGTGAAGGATTCCTCGGAATCCAGCCCCTTGTTGATGAGATAGATCATAATGTCATCTCGGGTACAGATGGCGGTGGAAATGGTGGCCTTGCCCTCCTGGATCAGGGTCTGGGCATTGCCCAGCCATACGTCTGTTCCATGGGCCAGACCGGCGATACGCACCAGATCGGAAAATTCCTTTGGCTGGGTATCGATAAGCATCTGCATGGCGAAGTCCGTACCGAACTCCGGCACACCCAGACAGCCTAATGGGACACCGATCTCCTCCGGTGTCACTCCAAGGGCCTCCGTACCCCGGAACAGAGACATGACCTTCGGCTCATCCAGGGGCACCTGGGTGGCATCCAGTCCTGTCAGGTCCTCCAGCATTCGGATCATGGTGGGATCGTCGTGTCCCAGAATATCCAGCTTCAGCAGGTTGGCATCGATGGAGTGGTAGTCAAAATGGGTGGTGATAATGTCCGTTGTATTGTCATTTGCCGGATGCTGCACCGGCGTAAAGGAGTTGATATCCTCTCCAAAGGGCAGAACGATGATTCCTCCCGGATGCTGTCCGGTGGTACGGCGGATGCCGGTACAGCCGGATACAATACGGTCGATCTCACAGTTTCTTTTATGGATGCCCTTGTCTTCATAATAGTTTTTCACATAGCCGAAGGCGGTCTTATCCGCCAGGGTTCCGATGGTGCCTGCACGGAAGGTCTGCCCAGCTCCGAAGATTACCTCGGTGTACTTGTGGGCCTTACTCTGGTATTCACCGGAGAAGTTCAGGTCGATATCCGGCTCCTTGTTGCCCTTGAATCCCAGGAAGGTCTCAAAGGGGATGTCAAAGCCCATTTTTGTCAGGGGCTTGCCGCACTTTGGACAGGTGGCATCCGGCATGTCACAGCCGGCTCTTCCGCTGTACTCCTTTACCTCCGGTGAGTCAAAATCCACGTAGTAGCAGGATTCGCAGAGATAGTGGGGACTTAAGGGGTTTACCTCAGTAATTCCCGCCATGGTGGCCACGAAGGAGGAGCCTACGGACCCTCGGGAACCCACCAGATAGCCGTCCTCCATAGATTTCCACACCAGCTTCTGGGCAATAATATACATAACCGCGTAGCCGTTGGAGATAATGGAATTCAGCTCTCTCTCCAGCCTTGCCTCCACGATCTCCGGCAGATTCGGTCCATAGATCTCATGGGCCTTGTTGTAGCAGATCTCCCGGAGCTGCTTGTCGGAATCCTCAATGACAGGAGGGAATTTTCCCGCACGGATGGGGGATATCTTATCGCACATATCTGCAATCCGCTGTGGATTAGTGATAACGATCTCCTCTGCCTTTTCGCTGCCAAGGTAGGAAAACTCCTCCAGCATCTCCTCTGTGGTATGCAGGTACAGAGGGGCCTGGTCGTCGGCATCGGCAAAGCCCTTGCCAAACATGATGATCCTTCTGTAAACCTCATCCTGAGGATCCATAAAATGCACGTCACAGGTGGCCACCACGGGCTTTTTGAACTGCTCTCCCAGCCGCACCACCGTTCTGTTCAGATCCCGGAGATCCTCCTCTGACTGCACCATGTCATTGTTCTCATCCCGGAGCATGAAGGCATTGTTGCCGATGGGCTGCACCTCCAGATAGTCATAAAACTCCACGATCCGGGCAATTTCCTGCTGGGGCGCCCCACGGAGCATGGCCTGGAACAGCTCCCCTGCCTCACAGGCGGAGCCGATCAGCAGACCCTCCCTGTATTTCAGGAAGGTGCTCTTTGGCAGCCTTGGACGGCGATTGTAATACTTCAGATGGGATTCTGACACCAGGCGGTACAGATTCACCCTGCCGGTCTCCCCGGTTGCCAGGATAATGGCATGGTAGGTGGGCAGTTTCCGGATGGTATCCTGGGAAATGCTGCCCTGCTCATTCAGCTGATCCAGGTCAGTGATGTCCCTGTCCTGGAGCATTTTCAGAAATTTCACGAAAATATGGGCGGTACAGCCTGCATCATCCACCGCTCTGTGATGGTTATCCAGGGGAACACCCACCGCCTTTGCCACGGTATCCAGCTTGAAGCGGTTCAGGCCCGGCAGGAGAAATCTGGCCATGCCAACGGTATCCACAGAGGTGAATTCTCTCTGGATTCCCAGATCCTGGCAGTTTTTCTCGATAAAGCTCATGTCAAAGCCTGCATTGTGGGCCACCATCACCGCTCCCTGGCAGAATTCCATAAAGTCCGGCAGCACCTGGTCAATGGTGGGAGCCTCCAGCACCATATTGTCGTTGATGCCGGTGAGCTGCTGGATCCGGAAGGGGATGGGCACCTGGGGATTTACGAAGGAGGAGAACTTCTTAACGATCTCTCCCTCCTCCACCCGGACGGCACCGATCTCGATGATCCTGTTGGACACAGGAGAAAAGCCGGTGGTCTCGATGTCGAATACCACATAGGAGCCGGACAGACTCTGTCCTCTGGAATTTTCCACGATGCCTTTCAGATCGTCCACCAGATAGGCCTCCATACCGTAGATTACCTTAAAGGGAGCGGAAACCTTCTTCAGCTCCTCCCTGGTGGCCTCCGGATGGTCCTTCTGGTACTGGGACTGGTAGGCTCTGTCAATGTCCTCCATGGCATGGTTTGCCTCCGGAAATGCCTGCACCACACCGTGATCGGTGATGGCGATGGCCTTATGGCCCCAGGAATAGGCACGTTTTACCAGGGCTGCTGCATCTGTCACACCGTCCATGTCGCTCATCTTGGAATGACAGTGAAGCTCCACCCTCTTGGAGGGACTGTTGTCATGACGGCTTTTCCGGAAGCTTGGGATCTTCTTGATTCCCATAACAGAGGTAAGGGTCAGCTCATGGTCAAAGGTATCTGTCATGGCTTTTCCCTTGATCTTCACAAAGGTGCCCTTTCCCAGCAGTCCGCACATTTCCTTGATCTGGTCACCGCCCACAAAGATCTTCACCATGATGGTGTCGGTGTCATCTGTGACGGCGAAGGTGACAAGACCACGGCCACTTCTTAATTCCCTTCCCTCACAGGAGAGAACACAGCCTCTGATGGCCACATCTCCGATGGCGCCCTCAATTCCGTCAATGGCGGTGGTGTCATCGTCAAAATCACGACCATAGAGCACATCGGGATTGGAGGAACGGCTGAGGGCCTGGTCGTCGCCAAAATCTCTGTCTCTGCCCTTTCCTTTTCCCTTCATGCTGCCTTTTCTGTCTCCGAATCCCTTCTGTTTTCCCTCTTTTCCGGAGCGTCTGGCTGCTGCCTTTGAACCCTCTTTTTTCGGCTTCTTCTCCTCAGAGCCAGCCTCTTTTCCTGCTGCTTCTCCGGACTCTTCTGCTGAGATCGGCTGTTCCGGCTCCGTCTCTGCAGCAGAAACAAGCCCGGTCTGCTCCGCCACGTGGCGGGCTGCAGCCCGGAGATGGTATTCGTTGTCCTGTCTTGTTTTTTCGTCGGAGTAGGAATAATACCCCACTTCCAGCTTCACCCCAAGCCCGCAGCGGTCGTTGAGGATCTTATCCATGATCCGGAACAGTTCCTCCTCCTTCTCATGGCCCAGCACCGTATTCTGCAGCTCCATAAGCACCGTATTCTGGTCCGGATAGCTGAATCTTGCCTTGGAAAACAGATGAAACAGAAGGATGTTGTATTTCTTCAGCTCCATCTGGATACTGCTCCTGTACACCTCCATCAGATACTCCGGGGTATACTGTCTGGAGAGACGGAATCGCTCAATGATCCTGATGCGAAGCCTTGTGCGGGAGAAAAACTGCTTTCTGATCTCCTCCTCCAGCTTATAGATATTTTTTTTATGGATCCACTGGGTACTGACGATGTAGATACGCACCAGGGTTCTTTCCCTGTTGATTCCTACACGGCTGACTGCCACCTGATCCAGCAGTTCAGAGAGTTCTCCCTGAATCTGCAGCTCAGGAAAGACCTCAAAAAAGCTTTTTTCCTGCATGTTTCTCATCCTCCCATGGAACACCGGTAAAGGGGACCTTCACAATCCGCCTGACTACTTACTTATGCGTTCCAGTTTTCCAGTTCTTTTCTCAGGGTAGCAAGAAGCTCCTCCTCCGGAACCTTGCCCACGATCTCACCCTTTTTGATCAGCAGGCCCACGCCCTTGCCACCTGCGATTCCCAGGTCAGCCTCTTTTGCCTCGCCGGGACCATTTACGATACAGCCCATAACCGCCACCTTGATATCAAGGGGGAATTCCTGCACAAGGGTCTCCACCTGGTTTGCCAGACCGATGAGGTCGATCTGGGTTCTTCCGCAGGTTGGGCAGGATACCACCTCAATGCCACCTTTTCTGAGACCCAGAGTTTTCAGGATCCTTTTTGCGGATTTGATCTCCTCCACAGGATCACCGGTGAGAGATACACGGATGGTATCACCGATGCCCTGGTACAGGATAATTCCCAGTCCCACAGCAGATTTGATGTTGCCGGAATACAGGGTTCCCGCCTCTGTGATTCCCACATGGAGAGGGTAATCGGTTTTGTCTGCGATCAGCTCATGGGCCCTTGCACACATCATTACATCGGAGGATTTGATACTGATCACCAGGTTTTCATAGCCCAGATCCTCAATGATCTTTACCTGTCCCAGGGCACTCTCCACCAGACCTTCCGCTGTAACACCTCCGTACTTCTCCACCAGTTCCTTCTCCAGGGAACCGCTGTTGACCCCTACGCGGATGGGAATATTTCTCTCACGGGCTGCATCCACCACTGCTTTTACACGATCTGTACTTCCGATATTGCCGGGATTGATACGAATCTTGTCAGCACCATTTTCAATGGCTGCAATGGCCAGACGGTAGTCAAAATGGATATCTGCCACCAGCGGAATGGAAATCTGCTTTTTGATCTCTTTGAGAGCTGCTGCCGCCTCCATGGTGGGAACGGTGCAGCGCACGATCTCGCAGCCTGCATCTGTCAGGGATCTGATCTGGGCCACAGTTGCCTCCACATCCTCTGTCCTGGTATTGGTCATGGACTGGATCAGAATGGGATTCTCTCCTCCGATCACACGGTTTCCGATTCTTACTTCTCTTGTTTTCATTCTTGCCATATCTGTGTCTCCTCCTTGTTCAGGCTGGTCTGCATCACTGCTCTGCCGGGGCAGCAGCCGGTTTTACACGCTCATATCTGGTAAATGCAAACTCAATATCAAAACAGGTCTGCTCTTCGCTTTCCCATACCATCTCCCACTGAGGATCCTTGTCCAGATTCGGGAAAAATGTGTCTGCCTGATAGGCATAATCGATCTTTGTCACATAGGCAGTGTCACAATAGGGAAGGAGTGCTTCATAAACGCTTCCTCCTCCGATCACATACAGGTCATCCTGATCCCAGTCGCTGTACAGAGAGAGCAGCTCTTCCACGCTGTGTACCACCACAACTCCAGCTGGTGCCTTGTATTTTCTGTCTCTGGTGAGCACCACATTGGTGCGGTTTGCCAGGGGCTGCCCTGCCGGAAGACTCTCCAACGTTTTTCTTCCCATGATCACCACATGGCCGGTGGTCTCCTCCCTGAAAAATTTCATGTCAGAGGGAATACTGATCAGAAGTCCTCCCCTGTTGCCGATTCCCCAGTTTTTATCTGCAGAAAGAATTGCTTTCATACGGTTCTCCTTATCTAAAAATGCCGATAGTTAGTTTTAGTATACAACAGAACAGACAAAAAAGGTACCTTGTGTTTTCACGGGAACTCCCATCCGCTATGGCAGGATTCCAGGAAGACTCTCTCCCTGAATCAGTAAAGCGGACATTCGCAATCCGCTTCGCTACTTGCTCATGAACCATTGCTGCCTTTGGCAGCTCATCAGCAGGAGCTTTTACTCCTGCTGATGCAAGCATCCCCCTTTTACCCCCACCTACGTCTCTGCGTCTTAGAGGCGGGGGACTGCTTGTAATGGTTCAAGTCGACGCTGGCGGAGACTTGGCGCGGGATTCTGGTCAGCTTTAGCTGACATCTTCTAATAAGAACGTTGCGTCACAGATAAAACTACTATTGTATTCCCTGATGTCCGATGCTATAATCTTCCCTAACGTTACAAAACAGAAAAGGAGACCCGAATCATGAAGAAATTTTTCTCTGAATTCAAGGAGTTCATTTCCCGTGGAAATGTAATGGATCTGGCTGTAGGTATGATCATCGGTTCTGCATTTACCGCCATCGTTACTTCTGTAGTAAACGATCTGGTAATGCCCCTGATCTCCCTCATCACAGGAGGCTTAAGCTTCACAAAATGGAACATCGCTCTGGCAGCAGGGGAGGAAGCACCTGTCCTTGCTCTTGGAAGCTTTGTATCCGCAGTTCTCAATTTCCTGATCATCGCAGCTGTTATCTTCCTGGTGGTGAAATCCATCAACAAGATGCAGAAGATGGTGGTAAAAAAAGAGGAGGAGAAGCCTGCTGCACCTACCACAAAGATTTGTCCTTACTGCAAATCTGAGATCAACATTGAGGCAACAAAATGTCCTCACTGCACATCTGAGGTATAATTTCAACGCAGAGAAATCTTATTTCCTGTATCTTTTGTATACTGATCAGAAACATAAAAAAGCTGATTGCCCCTCTGAGCAATCAGCTTTTTTATTGTTTCCGGAAAGCATTAGCGCCTGTTCCAGAGATATTCTGCCTGTTTTCACCGCCAGGTTATGAAACCGCAGCCGTTGTGGCATTCATGAAATACTGTTTTCCGGATTCTCTTCCGTACACATGTACCTGATACAGCCCCTTTTCTCCATGCTTTTCAAGGGGCACAGAGGTCTTAAACACACCTGGCTCCGTCTCCTTCAGCTGATACCATACCAGATCATTCTGGCCGTTCTCCGCTCCCCATACCGCCGCATCTGCCGCACTGTAGCCCACCGGATTGGTGATGGTGATCTCCAGCTTTGTCTTACTGCTGTTCAGCACAGCACTGATCTCCGGCTTCGGAAAATCCTTCTTTACAAACTGGCTGGCGCCGATAAAGGTTTCTTTTCCGTTTTTGGTACCATAGGCATGGATGATATAGCTTCCGTTTCCGCCGTGATAAGCAAGATTTGGAATATATCGATAGCTTCCATCGGAATATTTAGCCGCTGTATACCACTTCAGATCATCCTGCCCCTTCTCTTCTGTCCAGATGGCAAAACGCACCTTTGTATAATCATCGGTGTAGGCCGCCTTAACCTGGAAGGAAGCATTTTTTTCATAAGCGGTGATTTCCGGCTGCTTAAATGTCTCCACTGTCACCTTTGCAGAATCCACAAAGCCGTTCTTTCCGTTTCTCACTCCATAGGCATGAATGTAATACACACCGGTCTCCTTATGGGTCGTAAGATCCAGGGAAACACTCCAGCTTCCGTCGATATTTCTGCGGCCATTATACCAGTGAATGTCATTCTGACCGTTTGGCTGTCCCCACACTGCCATGGATACAGCTGAAAACTCAGCTCCGTTTTCCAGGGTAGCTGTGAGAATTTTTCCTGAATCGGAAAGTCTCGCCTCCAGATAGCTGTATTTCAGCGTCTCCACCTGATGGGTGGTGGCTGCCTGGAAGGTCTGTTTTCCGTTTTTCACTCCGTAGACATGAACAAAATAGAGACCAGTTTCCTGATGGTTTTCCAGTGAAATATCAGCTGTCCAGGTTCCATCTGAAGCTTTCTTTCCATTATACCATCTGATATCATTCTGTCCTCCCGGCTGGCCCCAGACAGCAAAGGAAACGCTGTCCTGTGAAGAAGCATTTTTAAGAACTGCCCGGAGCTTACCTCCCTCCGGAAGGGTAGTAACAGTAACTGCAGGTTCAGCCGGTGCAGTGACAGTCAGGGTACTGTTTCCAAGGAATACCATCTTTCCTGCAGCAACACCGTACACATGAATATACATGTTTCCTGTATGCTTCAGGAAGGCAAGCTCCTTCTCCTGAATGATTTCATTTTTGCCATTTACTGCTGTTGTAAACCATTTCAGGTCATCCTGACCACCCTGGGCAGACCAGATGGCGGTGTTCACAGAGGTGTAGCCCTCGATATTTTTAACGGTAACACGAACTGTATCTGATCCGGAGCCCAGCTCTGCCAGAACCTCTGGCTTCAGCTCCTTCATGGTAACATCCTTTGTGTGGGCACCCAGCATGGTGCTGCCGCTATAGATATGGGCATAGTAGGTATCTGAAGAGCCGTGTTTTTTCAGATCCACCTTCACACTCATGGTTCCGTCACTGTTTCTGGAAAGGTCGTACCATACCAGGTCATCCTGACCGCCGGTACGGCTCCATACAGCCACTTTGGCAGAGGAGGTACCTGTTACCTCCGTAGCCTTTACTGTCATGTATCTTCCGCTGTCAGAAACGGAAACAGAAGTATTTGCTGTTGGAACAGTTGGAACACTGATTCCAAATCCTGCATCTCTGGCAATCAGCCAGTTTCTCAGATCTGCAATCGCTCCGGCATAGGTGGAGGCAAAGGCCTTACCCTTCAGGTTGGAGCCTCCCAGCCACTTCCATCTGATGTAGTTTCCATCCGCAGCTGCTGACAGCTGTGTTCCCCAGGTGGATACCCGGCCGGCCAGACCGCTGAAGGTTCCTCTGTACTGCTTGTAGACCTGTTTTACATAGCCTGCAAAGGCAGGACTCTGCATCAGATGTTTGAAGATCCTGTTGTAGGTCTTTCCAAACATCAGTGTGGAACCGCTGTAATTGGTAGGAATCCCCTGTGAAGTGTCAAAATCCCACACAGGGCCCATGTGCAACACATCGGATGGACCGTCACAGTACCAGAACCAGCTGGTGCTGTAGGATTCAATGTTGGACATGTATTCATTTACCAGATACCATTTGGCCGCATCCTCCACATTCAAATACTGTCCCAGCTTCTCCAGTGTCACTGCAGAGGGATTTGTATTGAAAAGATAGGTTCCGAAGGCACTCATTTTTGATGCAAAATTGTTCAGGGCAGCCTGAGATCTGTTCTCGTCCACAGCTTCTGCCAGAGCAAACTTGCAGCCCGTTACAGAATCATCGTACCAGTAGTCCTCCTGCCGATAAAAAAAGTTATCCAGCTCCACCAGGGCACCCAGTGGATCCTTCAGATCCAGTCTGCTGCCATTGATTTCGCATTTTTCCCCGATGGAATAGGTTCCTCTGTAGACACCGTCGATCCAGAGATCCACAAACTCCAGATCCGGACTGTAGCGCATGCCCAGCCGATCAGCAAGATCGAAGGCGGTTTTGTTACGCAACATGCTGTCATCAAAGGCGCTGGCCAGCAGTACCCATTTCTTTGCTTTTGCCATTCCGAGAACGCTTTTTTTACTGGAAAACTTGATCTGGTAGGGCTTTTTTTCCGAGTAGTCCCAGGTGGTATTGCCTCGACCCTTGATTTCCACATCGGACTCAGAAAGATTCACCGCTCCGGAGGCATCTGTCAAAAGAACGGTCTGTCCCGGATATTTTGTGTTCTTGGATCCTGAATTGAGTTTTTCCATTGTGGTTCCATGGAGAGTGATGGAAAGGCTTGGAATTCCGGACTGCTTTACCACCACATTGTATTTTTTACTGTCTGCCGCTGTCAGTGTGATGCCATCTCCTGAGACAGCAAAGCCCCCTGTAACACAGTTTGTTTTCTTGTCCAGTGTTCCCTTTGAGGCCTTTTCCATCCGGATGCCCTTTACCTGAAGCTCCAGCTCGGGAATGGAAACAGCGTTGGTCAGAAAGAGATAATAAATATTGGCACTTTCGTCATACCAGGGCTTTACCTCCACTCCATTGCCATCTGTAACAGCCAGATCAAAGACGCCTGTCTCCTCAAATTCAGACTCCTCCTCTGACGATTCTGCGATAAGAAGGATATCCTCCTCTGCACTCTCTTCTTCGGGTTCCTGCTGCTCCTCTTCCAGGGCAGGCTGTTCCGGCTCCTTCTCAGACTCAGAGGTAACCTCCTCTGACGGTGCCTCAGGCACTTCCGGCTCCTCTGATTCTGAGCCCTCCTCTGAAACATCCTCTGAGACATCCTCGCCCTCCGGCTGTCCTGTCTCCTCCTGTACCTCCTGCTGAAGCTCCTCCTGAGCCTCAAGGGCTGTCTCCTCCGGCAGTTCCTGATCCGCCAGTGCAGGTACAGTTCCCAGGGATACTGTCATGCACACAGCCAGGGGGCTGTCGCAACAACCGTTGCGATGGCCCCTTTTTCTTCCCCTTTTTGAACAT
>JAUNCZ010000012.1 GCA_030526405.1 Lachnospiraceae bacterium
TAAATACAATAGACACCTCTCGATTTGGGAAGGGGCTTAGTGCGACAGCCCCAAGCGGGTTCTTTTGATCATATCATCTCCTCCTATACTTCCTTCTTCCTCCCAGCATTGCAAGAATCAGTCCCGCAATAATACAGAGATCCGAAAGATTGAACACTATATTTCTCAGCCTCTTCCATCTCACATTGAAGCTGAAATAATCCGTTACTGTTCTCTGGTGAAATCTGTCAAACCAGTTACAGAGGGCACCACCCAGCAAAAGGGAAAGACCTGCTTTCCGAAGGGTCCTTCCCTTTTGAAAAAGCAGACTGATGAAACAGATCATCAGTCCGCCCATCATTCCAAAGGTTCCCTTTCGCACAGCCTCCTGATGCTCTGAGAGCATTCCCATTGCGATTCCGTCATTGTGGAACAGCCTCACAAGGATTTTTCCTCCAAACAGCTGCTTTTCCTCCTTCAGGTTTGCCTCCGCATATTTCTTAATACAGAGATCCACCAGAAAAACGGATAGAAGAACCAGTATCCAGATCATTTCTCCACGTCCTCATAGCGGACATAGCCGTCATCCTCTTCCTCCTCAGGTTTCTCATCCAGAATTACATACTCATCCGGATGAACCTCCTCGTCATCAAAGATCATCTCCTGTTCTGTGATGGGATGCTCCTCTTTGATCTCTTCCTTAAAATACTCGTCTGCATCCTCTTCTTCAGAATCCTCATCCGGAGTATCAAAGTCCACATCCTCCACCTGCTCCTCCTTCACCGGTCCGGCATAGGAATCACATACGTTCACACCCTTGAGATCCTCGATCTCACTGGCACATTTCTCAATCTCCTTCTGCAGTCTCTTGATCTTCTCGCAGAGCTTTGCCATATCCTCAGAGATGGCATTTCCCCTGGAATACTCCTGGAAAATCTCCTTTCCAATGGCAGTGAAGGTGGCATTCATCTGGTTTTTGAGAGAATTCTGTCTGCTTTTCACCTTCTGAACAGAAATAAACAGATCTGTTTTTTTGCTGCCTTGTCCATTGTTCTGGTAAGTGTTCTTCCGAGACTCTCAAAAATTTCGCTTGCATTTGCCATAATCAGTTCCTCCTTGTGTCCGTTTTCTTTTTTCCTTAATTTTAATTTTTCTGTCTTTCAGAACAAAGTGCGTTTTTAATGCACTCTCACAGCCAAAAAAATCATAAAACACAACTTTGTTCTGCCCGCGCAACGTAGTGCGGCTGCGCATCTGTATTATACTCCATAATCAGGCAGTGCCTGCTGTCCACGAAGCAGAATCCTTGGGCCGCCTGTTCCTCTCACATAGTCCCCTGTGATCACCACTTCTCCGATGTTGTCATCCTTGGGGATCTCATACATGATATCCAGCATAAATTCTTCAATGATGGCACGAAGCGCTCTGGCTCCTGTATCCTTCTCCAACGCCTTCTGGGCAATGGCACGAAGTGCATCCTCCTCAAAGGAGAGTTTCACCTCATCCAGCTCCAGCAGGCGCTTATACTGCTTCAGGATGGCATTTTTCGGCTCCTGCAGGATCTTCACCAACATGTCCTCTGTGAGACTCTCCAGGGAGAATACAATGGGCAGACGTCCCAGAAACTCAGGGATCATTCCAAAGCTTCTCAGATCCTGGGCGGTGACGTTCATCAGAAGATTTTTATCCTCGTCGTATTTATCCTTCAGATCTGCGGCAAATCCAATGGATGCATTCTTACTCATACGCTCCTTGATGATGCCCTCCAGATCCGGAAATGCTCCACCACAGATAAACAGAATGTTCTTTGTATCCACAGTTGTAAGGGGAACCATGGCATTTTTGCTGGAAGCCCCCACCGGCACCTCGATCTTGCTGCCCTCCAGAAGCTTCAGCATACCCTGCTGCACTGCCTCACCGCTGACATCCCTCTGGTTGGTGTTCTTCTTTTTGGCGATCTTGTCGATCTCATCGATAAATATGATTCCGTGCTCTGCACGCTCCACATCATTGTCTGCATTGGCCAGCAGCTTGGAAACCACGCTCTCAATGTCATCACCGATATAGCCCGCCTCTGTAAGGGAGGTGGCATCTGTAATGGCAAGGGGCACATCCAGCAGCTTCGCCAGGGTCTGCACCAGATAGGTTTTTCCCGAACCGGTGGGTCCGATCATCAGCATATTGGATTTCTCAATTTCCACCTCAGGATCCGGCTCAGAAAGCACTCTCTTGTAGTGGTTATACACCTCCACCGCAATGATCTTCTTTGCCTTTTCCTGACCGATCACGTACTCGTCAAGGCGGGCCTTGATTTTATGAGGCGGCGGCACATCCTTCAGGGTCAGGGTCTTCTTCTGAGTCTCCTCCTTCGCCTCCTTTTTCTTTCGGATCTTCTGCTTTGGAGGCACCTGTCTGTTCTGAAACGCAGACATATCAATCTCTCCAAAGCTTGGAGGAAGATTCTGCATCATCTCCGCGTAATTAAAGGGACTGTTCTGCATGGTATCAAAGCTTCTCTGCAGACAGTCAGAGCACACATGCATGCCCTGCATCAACTGGATCATCTTGCCGGCCTTGCTTTCTGTCCTTCGGCACATCATACAGACCTTCTCAAAATCGTCTCCATCTTCTGTATATCCTGTTCCGGAGGTGTTCTCCTGATCATCTCTGAAATCTGTCATCTCATTTTCCTCACTTTCTATATTCTGATTATACGTCCAAATATCACCGATTACAACGAAAACAGGGGACAGTTCCTCTCTGTCCCCTGTTTTTGTCTGTATTTTTCCTGCTGCCGGAACAATTACCACCGCTGCAGACGGTGAATCCGTTCTCAGCTTTGTTTGCCTGACGGGATCTTTCAGGGTTCCTGAAAACCTCTTCCCTGATTTCCCTGTCCGTTCTGATAGGATTCCGGCATCTTATCCGCAGAGCCCAGAGTAAGAACAATACTTCTCTCACTGTACTCTCCCTCGTCGGAGCGCTGTACCACCATCTCCACAGACTCTCCTGCAGGATAATACTGCAGCAGATCGATGAGTTCTGAATAGGTATTGATCTCACGGCCGTCAAAATGAGTAAGGATATCACCCTTTTTCAGGCCAGCCTCCTCTGCCGGGCTGCCTTCCATAATACTGGTAAGACATACTCCGGTAGGCATGTTGTACATTTCTGCTGTTTCACTGTTCACATCTGCACAGGTAATGCCGATATAGGCTTTTTTGCTCTCCTCCACCCTGCTTCTTGTGGTAAGAGTCATCAGATTCTCCAGGATGGGCTCTGCCTTTGAGATAGGAATTGCAAAGCCGATATTGTCGACGTAAGCACTGGAGGAGCTTCCTGAGCTTTTTGCCTCATTGATTCCGATCAGCTGACCTCTCATATTCAGAAGAGCTCCGCCGCTGTTTCCGGAGTTGATGGAGGCATCTGTCTGGATCAGTCCTGTTGAGGTAAAGGAAAAGCTGCCATCAGAAAGATTCAGTTCACGGTCAAAGGCGCTGATATAGCCGCTGGTTACAGACTGTCCGTATCCCAGAGCATTACCGATGGCCACCACCTGCTCTCCCAGCACAAGATCGTCAGAATTTCCCATCTCACAGATCCGGATACTGTCCATGGTCTCTGCTGCGATATCCTCCAGATTCACAGCCACCACTGCCAGGTCTGTGCTGGAATCATAGCCCTTAATGGATCCTTCCACTGCCGTCTCATCAATAAAGCCTACAGAAAGGCTCTTTGCACCGGATACCACGTGGTTGTTGGTGGCGATCAGCAGCTCTGTGTCGTTCTGTCCCACGATGACACCTGTTCCGGCACCTTCCACCTCATACTGCTGTGTCTGTCCGAAAAAGCTTCTCATCTCCTCCACAGAGATTGTGGAGATGGTAACCAGAGATGGCATACACTGGGCAGCCACATCAGCCACAGTGCCACCCTGGCTGACTGTATCCGCCTGAAATGCTGCAGAAGCTGCCTGCTCCGGTGCCGCTTCTGTGGCGGCAGCAATTCTCACCTCATTCACCTCAGGCTGTTTTGTCAGCTTCTGTCCTGCCACGGACACTCCGGTGAATACCAGTCCTGCCACCAGTCCGAATACCACTGCTGATGCCACGGTTGTGGTCCATCTTCTGCCGCTGCCAGAATTTTTTTTGCCTGCCGGAGAGGTTGCTGCTGCACCTGGTCTTCTCTGTCTTACAGTCCTTCTCTGGGCTCTGTTCCCCTCTGACCAGGTCTCTCCCGCCCCGGTGCCTGCTCCGAATCCTCTGTCCGTTGTTTTTTCTGCCGAATCCTTTTCCTTTGTATCTCCAGAGGCTGCACCAACCCCGCTCTTTCCTGCTGCTGACCCTGTTTCAGTTCTCCAGGCAGATGCTCCGCTGCCCCAGGGATTTGCTGCTGTATCCTCCTCTGACTCCTGCTGATTCTGAAGCTTAGGGGATACCCAGCTGTAGGTCAGAGTTTCTTTCTCCTCAGAGGTTCCCTTCTCCTCTGTCAGATTCTCCTCTTTTGCCTCCCAGTTTTCCTGATTCTCCTGCTCCTGTCCAGGATTTTTCTCATCATATAAATCGCTCATAATAACCCTCTTTTCTCTATCAGTTTCTTTCTGTTTATCTGAAAGAAATTCAAGTTTTATCTCTATCATGAAGAATAACAGGGAAATGTGATATAAATGTGACCGCAGGAGAGTTTTTTCACCTTTACAAACATTGCAGCGACAGAGGTGTAAATGCAGAAAAAGAGATGCCTTCAAGCCGTGGCTGATGTCATGTTCACCCACCCTGACATACACATAAAATGAGAGGCATCCCTGCAGCAGCAACGGACACCTCTCCCTTTGGAAAGGGGCTCCCAAGGGCAGCCCCCTCTGTATTCTATTTATTTTTTCTGTCAGATCCGGTTCAGAACTCACTTTTTCTCTTCAGAGAGAAGTCCTGGCTGATCATGGTAAGGTTCGGGTTATACATTGGATCTCCCGCCTTCAGATTCTCAGACCAGTATTTGTGGAAGGTTGCGATCTCCTGCTGGAAACGTCTGATCTTCTCAGGAGTATCCTCCAGACCACGGGATTTTGACTCATAGTGATACAGCTCCGCATATGGATTGTATACAATGAGATACCCTGCTTTGCCCAGCTTCATGCAGAAATCGATATCATTGAAGGCAACTGCCAGCTCCTCTGTAAGGCCGCCCACCTCATCGAAGGCTTTTCTCTTCACCATCATGCAGGCTGCTGTAACAGCACTGTAGTTCTGAGCCTCGATGATTCTGTGGCAGTAGCCTGTGGCACTGCGAAGCTGCTGTACGAAACAGTGTCCTGCAACACCGCCCCAGCCCAGAACAACACCGGCATGCTGGATGGTGTTATCCTCATAATACAGTCTGGCACCAACGGCACCAACCTCATCACGCATACAATACCCCAGCAGCTCCTCCAGACAGTCCGGATTGATGATCTCGGTATCATTGTTCAGAAGCAGCAGATACTCGCCCTTTGCAAACTGTGCACCAAAGTTGTTGATGGCAGAGTAGTTGAAGCCCTCTTCCCAGTATACAACCTTTGCCTTTGGATTCTCTGCTTCCAGCTTTTTGTAGTACTCAAAGGTCTCCGGTTTGTCAGAGTTGTTCTCGATAATGATATACTCGTAATTTCTGTAGGTGGATTTCTCCTCGATGGAAGAAATAATGCGATCCAGATCCTCTGTATGATCCTTATTAGGGATCAGAATGGAGATCAGAGGCTTCTCCTCCCACAGGAATTTTGTTCTGTAAAGTCCCAGAAACTGTCCGTCGCTTACCTTTGCAGGAACACCGATTCTGTCAAAGTGGGCCTGAACGGCTCTGCGACCTGCATCAAAGGCATACAGCTTGCTCTCAGGATTCTCTGCAGTGGAGGCGTCATGACATCTCCAGTGATACAGGATCTTGGCGATATGTCCGATTTTTCCTCTTCCTGCAGCCTCTGTGGCACGGAGAATAAAGTCGTAATCCTGAGCACCGTCAAATTCCGGACGGAGCATTCCCACCTGATCAATGATCTCACGTTTTACCACACAGAGATGGCAGATATAGTTTACAGTGGTCAGCAGATCCTGGTTGAAGTCCGGTTTAAATGCCGGCTCATAGAAGCTGTCCCCTGCCATGTTCATCTTATCCTCATCAGAGTAGATCAGCTCGTATTCAGGATGCTCATTCAGCAGCTTCACATTCTCATAGAGAGCATGAGGAGTCAGCTCATCATCATGGTCCATGAATACAATATACTCTCCCTGGGCTGCCTCAATAGCTGCGTTGGTATTCTCAGAGATTTTCAGAGCAGTGTCATGGGAGATCACCTTAATGCGGTTATCTGCCGCTGAAAGCTCCTGCAGCACCTCTGCGATAGGAGAATTCTTTCCGCTACCGTCTGAAAGCAGCAGCTCCCAGTTGCTGTAGGTCTGGGCCTGCACAGACTCCACCATCCGTTTCAGCAGATCCTCCGGTGTTTTATACAGAGGAACCACGATACTCATCAGAGGCTCAAAGGAAAAATGTTCCTTTCTCTGAGCTGCCAGCTCCGCTTCCTTTGGAAGATGATGAGCCAGATAGGTTGGATATGGTTCCGGAATCATCTTACGGATTTTCACCTTCCAGATTCCCTTTTTGATAGCATCGGTCACCTTGGAAAAGCCGTAGGTACGGAAATAACGCATTCCCTTTTCTGTATAGGATGCAGCCTTGTCAGCCACCACATCTGCCTTGCGAAGGGAAATGACACGGCCTCTCATCTTGCTGCCGGCCTTGAAGATCAGCTTGAATCTGCGGACAGAAGGGTCAGCAAGCTCGATATGGAAGCCGCATTTTGGACAGATTTCTGCTTCCTCAAACATCTCTGCCACATCCACACGGTCAGTCCAGCGAACCTCTGCATCCAGTCTGCGGTTTTTCATATCGAAGGCTGCCACCTGAACCTCCTCTGTAAAGGCAACCCAGCCGCTTACATAGGCAGCACCTGTATCAGGGGAAATCTCTGTGTACTCCAGATACTCCTGTGGTTTTCCCATGGCTGCCGCCAGCTTTCTTGCAGATACGGTGTGCCAGAGCTTTCTTTTCTCGCCCTCCACAGCATAAATGTTCAGTTTTTTGTAATTTTTTGTATCCTCCGGCAGCTGTACCTTAACAGTTACCCTCTTCAGGGGAGTTCCATCCAGGTTCATGGGCTGCTCAAAGAAATTCAGAGTATCACGTACGACAACCTCAGCCTCGATTTCTCTCTGATCAAGAAAAGCCTGGATCTTCGCCTCTCTTCTCCAGGTACCCTGAATGATATAGCGTCCCGGAGCTGATAAATCGAATCTCTCTCTTTCTACTACTGCAATGTTCTGTGTCAAAACAATTTCCTCCGAATCTTTTATTTTCTAAGTGTGCAGTTTCCGTTATCCAGAGCCAGATGCACACTGTAATAGGGATCTCCGTTTTTCAGGATTTCCGGCCATTTCTTCCGGAACAGGCTTACCTCCTGCTGGAAACGGGCCATCTTGGTGGCTGTTTCCTCCTCCTTGCCACGGGATTTTGACTCATAATGATAGAGCTCTGCGTATGGTGTGAACACAATCTTCTTATCCAGAGCACGAATCTTCATACAGAGATCCACATCGTTAAAGGCAACCTTAAATCTCTCATCAAAGCCTCCCACAGCCTCAAACACAGCCTTTGGCATCATCATGCAGGCCGCTGTAACCGCAGACAGGTCCTGTGCACTGATCAGTCGCGCCTGGTATCCATACTCCACCCTGGGGGTTCCTGAGAAGATATGTCCTGCCACACCGCCCAGACCAATGATCACACCGGCATGCTGTACGGTATCATCCGGGAAGTACAGTTTGGCCCCAACGGCACCCACATCCTCTCTCTGGGCATACTGGAGCATCTTCTCCATCCAGTCCGGTGTGATGATGGAGGTATCGTTGTTCAGCAGAAGCAGATACTCACCCTGGCAGTAAGGCACTGCAAAATTGTGGATAGCAGCATAATTGAATTCATCCTTCCAGGTGATCACCCGGATATTGCTGTGCAGGTTCTGGATCTGCTCATAGTAGCTGAAGGTCTCCTTCTCTGTACTGTTATTCTCAACGATCACAATCTCAAAATTTTTATAGGTTGTAACCTCATAGATGGATTTCAGACATTTATCCAGATCATCGATATGATCCTTGTTTGGAATGATCACAGAAATCAGAGGCTCATCCAGCAGCTCATACTCCGTGCGATATCTTCCGAACACCTCTGTTCTGTAGGCCTGTGCTCTGATTCCAAGACGGTTGTAATGCTCCTGCAGAGCCTTGCGGCCTGCCTCAAAGGCATACATCTTGCTGTCCGGATTCTCTGCTGTGGAGGCCGGATGGCTTCTCCAGTGATACAGCACCTTTGGAACATGGCGAATAAGATCCGCCTGCTCTGTACAGCGAAGGATCAGATCAAAATCCTGGGCTCCGTCATACTCAGAGCAGAACAGCCCCGCCTTATCCAGGGTTGTCTTTCTCACCACAAAGATATGGCAGATATAGTTGCTGCTTCTGAAGAAATCCAGATTGAAATCCGGCTTGAAGTTCGGCTCAAAATACTGTTTTCCGTCCATGGTCACCTTGTCCTCGTCGGTATACACGATATCCACCCGCTTCGGATCGGTGTTAATAGCCTTGACGATCTCGTATACAGCATTCTTCTCCAGCACATCATCATGGTCGGAAAGCATAATAAAGTCACCGGTTGCCATGGCAACTGCCTGATTGGTATTCCAGGAGATTCCCTTGTTCTCCTTCAGTCTCTGGTACAGCACACGTGTATCTCTGCCGTAATGACGTTTAATATATTTGCCAACCTCATCCTTTGTACTTCCGTCCGCAAGGCAGATCTCAATATTCCGATAGGACTGCTGTACAAGGGAGTCCATCAGCTCCTTCAGATACTTCAAAGGAGTATTGTAAAGAGGAATCACGATGCTGATCTTCGGCTCATATCTCCAGCGCTTCTCACTCTGACGCTTCAGAACAGATTTTCCCACCCGGTGATTTCTCACCCACATGGTATAGTCTGCATAGAAGGGATCCAGCTGGCATTTTACATAGTTGATAAACTCGCCAAAGCCCTTATCCCGGATCAGCTCTTTATTCTTCTCTGTATCCTTCAGAATGGCTTTCAGCTTTGCTGTTTTGGAGTGCTCCGCAAAAAACTGTTTCATGTCGAACACCTCTGTGGTGCCGATTTCGCCGTTTTTCAGTTCCAGATACAACTTGTCAGTTTTACAGTCATCCTTCTTAATAGTAAGATTAAAGCCGCACTGCACCAGCTCCAGTCTGTCATCGTTACACACACCCTTGTTAACATCCAGGCGAACCACCGGCTGGTTACGGAAATGGATCTCTTTCCCCGCATCGTTCAGTACTCTGATTCCAAGGGCAGAACAGTTGAAAAGATCCACTGCCCAACCCTGGATCACCACCATCTGACCCATCAGGTCCATACGCTCCACATTATAGCCGTACACGACTCTCTCGTATTCCTCTTTCCAGTCCTCACCGGTTCCCTGGCAGATTGGCTCGTAGCGATCCCCGGATCTGACCATAACAGTCCAGGTATCCACATTGAAATACTCCGGAAGATGATCTACCCACATGGTAAAGCCCGGTTTTTCCACAAGTACAGCTCCCTTGAGAACCTCAACCAGGTCAGGACGCTCCTTGTATACCACCTCTGTGGGAATTCGCTCTCCCTTATCGGAAATCAACTCCACGGTGAATTCCTGTCCCACAGGAACATAGACCCAACCGTCCATCAGAAATCGCACACGATCCTCAAATACGATCTGTTTTACATCTACACTTGACAAAATATCACTCATATTATTTATTTCCCCTTATTCGGGTATAGGCTTTCCATACCCTGGTATTCTCCATCTGCTGGATTTTCTCTCTCAGCTGCTTCAGCTCATTCTTCAATGCCTGATTCTCTCTCTCCAGTCCGGCAGACTGCAGGGAGGTTCTCTGCAGCCGGTCAACCGCCATCGCTGACTCCTCCGCCGCACGGGCAAGCTGATTCTGCAGTCTTCCGTTCTCCTCCTCCAGCTTTCCGATGGGATGTGTTCCCTCTGTTCCCAGATAGGAAATCTTCACAGACAGCTTCATCTGGGTCATGCCCTTTGGCACATCGATGAGGAAATACGGATCATTGTCCGAGAAATAGTAGGTATCTGCACAGATGCGTCGTCCCTTGCAAACCATGGGAACAGGAAAATCCTCCTGCCCATTGCTCAGCAGATACTCCTCCACCTCCACAATACAGTTTTCCTCACAGGGATCAATACGGAGACGCACCGTACCCTCCGGCAGACTGATGCTTCCGGAAAATCTTCCGTTTTCAGTATTCAGATGCCAGGAATTGTCCTCTGAGAAATCCTGCCCCTGATCCACATAGATCTGGATTTTTCTTGTATTCTGCTTTCTCTGGATGGCTGCAAGGGCAGAAGCATCAAAACACACCCCCGGAGAGATGGCATCATACATATCCCTCATAGGAACACGGCCAGTCTGGATAAAGGCCTGAAAATGCTGCTCCATCTGCTGGAAAACAGCAAGCTCCTCAGGGCTGATCCCTGCCTCAGCAAACAGATCCAGCTTCTGAAGAGAATCTCTCTTTGTACTTGTATAAAGATAATAGTGGAGAAGGCGGAAGATCTGATACTCTGCCGGAACAGGGAAATCAAAGCTCCACTCATAGTCCAGCATATCCCAGCCATCCTCTCTTCTGATCAGATTGCTTGCCACAGGATCAATATTACAGAGAGCAGGACACAGCAGTTCTCTGTCAAATTCAGCTTCTCCAAATACTTCTCTGAATTCCTCTGTCATACGGAAAGGAATGGCAGCCGCTCCCTTAAGCATGGCAGCTACAGATCCAAGAAGACTTCTCAGCTCCTGAATACGATTCTCCGCCAGCAGCTGATCCAGCTCCTCCTCCAGTGTTCTGCCCTGGCAGAATTCCAGTGCAACTCCTTCCTCTCTTTCCTGACAGCGGTTCACCTGTACCCCGGCAGACTGATACTGGGACTGTAATGCCAGATAGTTGGGATACAGCCGGTTCACAAAGTTGGCACTTTTCTCTGAGGCCGGAAGCTTTCGCACCTCCATGCGTCCCTCTCCCATACTCCAGATCTCTGTGCGGGTGGAAAACTGCTCCGCTCTCTCATTGGAGTATTTTGTATAAATACAATGCTCCTTTGGAAGTTCTGTCTCCTCCTGGGTCAGAATCATCAGGAAGGAGTTGGAATATACAGGGAAGAGATCGTTGCAGATCAGAGAATCTGCCACCTTGATCTCATCAAAAAGCACCATGCGGGCGCGATCGAAATTGTATCGCAGTTCCTTCAGTTCTCCCGGCTGGGGCAGACGCTCATCGGAAAAGATCTGTAACGGGAATTTATAATCTGGATAAGGATAATACATCTGATATTTCAGACCACCGGCGGACTGCACCACCTGATCCAGTTCCTTATAGGAAAAGGTATGTACTCCTCTTGTTTCCGGATAATCCTCAATACCCTCAAACCAGGTTCCTGTATGATCTTCCGTACATCCTGCCCAGTATTTTAAACCCAGTCGGTTTTCAATGGCGATCACCAGCCTGCCGCCTGGAGCAAGATGTGTTCGGATGATTTTCAGCATATCCACAAAGGGCTGCTCCCCACCGATATAGCCGTTGGAATACTCAAATACACCGATGAGAGTGATCACATCATAGGTTCCGATGGTCTTCTCGATATCCTGAAAGTTACCCACCAGAATCTCCACGTTTCCGCAGTTTCTGTTTCTCCATGCATTGATATGGCTTCTTTTTCTGGAAAGCTCCACACAGGTAACGGAAGCAGCCTTCTCAGAAAGAGCTCCGGTGATAGCTCCGCAACCGGAACCGATCTCCAGCACTCTGTCCTTCTTCGAGATAGGAAGAGAGCCCACTATATTTTGACGAACATGGGAAAAATGATAAAGGATCGGCCAGCTCTTACGCTCCGCGATCACCTGATTCAGCTCAGAAGCATCGTATTCTCTGGCAATAGAGAGAAGTTCATCCTCCACCGCACCGTCTGAATACAGGTCCTCACCAGGGTAAAACGTATAATCCAGCGTGACGTTTCCTATTGTTTCCTTCATATCGCTTTCTCCTTGAATTCTAATAAAACGATTTTACAGCAGACTCATCCACTGTAATTTAATTATAGACTGTCCTATTTTATCACCAAATGCAGCTGAAAACAATATTTCAGAGGCAGGATTTTACTGCCGGGGAACAAAGTGCTGCTATCCTTCTCCTCTAACAGTAGCCTGCCATCATCTTCTACATTAAGAAAGGGTGCGATTCCGAAGAATCGCACCCTGCGGTTTTATTGCTTTTCTAATCCAGATAGTTCACATCAACCTCTGAATTCATATCATAATAGCCCACTGTATTCTTGCTGGAAATACAGGTAATGTTGCAGATGTCGTACAGGCGATGGAATACGGTAAATTCTCCGTCCTGATAACCGGTACATCCCAGTGAAAGAAGGTACTCACCACCCTGGAGATTCATCTCCTGGGTGAAGGTTACGATCACCTCGTCCCCTGCCTCGCAGGGACGGATGTCCATCTTCTCATACATGGTGTTGGTTCCTGTGATCTCAGTGCCATGTACATTCTTGAATGTGTAGGCCACAATGGGCTCCTGCACATGGTCATTGAAGCGAACCTTTGCCATGATCTTAAAGGTGGAATTCTTCTCAATGGTATTGGTATAGTTTCCGGAATCATCCACGATGGCAAAATCCAGGAATTCTCCCTTCCGGTCACCATACTCCAGCTGCTGAGGGTTCAGAGGGAAGGGCTTCAGCCATCCGGTGGAAGGATCCTTCACATCCGCTGTCTCCGGCACAGCACTCTCTTCTTTCACAGCCTCAGAGGTATCTCCCTCTTCCAGAGCTGCCAGAGCATCTCCTGCCTGTCCCACCAGAACCTTCTTGTACAGATCCACCATCTCTTTTGGTGCACCCTCTGCCATCTTATGACCCTTGTTCAGAAGAACAACACGGTCACAGTACTTGCTGATGCTGCCCAGGTCATGGCTTACAAACAGGATTGTCTTGCCGTCCTTTTTGAAATCCTCGAACTTACGGAAGCATTTTGCCTGGAAGAAAACATCTCCTACGGAAAGGGCCTCGTCTACGATCAGGATCTCCGGCTCGATGTTGATGGCAACGGCAAAGGCCAGTCGCACGAACATACCGCTGGAATAGGTTTTTACAGGCTGATTGATAAACTCACCGATGTCGGCGAAATCCAGGATATCCTGCAGCTTTTCATCGATCTCTTCTTTTGAAAAGCCGATCATGGTTCCGTTGAGATATACGTTCTCAAGACCTGTATACTCCATATTGAAGCCGGCTCCCAGCTCCAGCAGGGCAGAGATGCGGCCGTCCACCACTACCTCTCCTCCTGTGGGATTCAGTACGCCGGTGATAATTTTAAGAATGGTGGATTTTCCGGAACCGTTGGTTCCGATGATGCCCACTGTCTCACCCTTTCCCACCTGAAAATTCACGTGATCCAGTGCGTAATGCTCTTTGTATTTTTTCTTTTTGGTAAGTCCCAGAGACTCCTTCAGGCGGTCAATGGGCTTATCATAAAGCTTATACATCTTACTGACATCATTTACTGCAATTGCAATATCTGACATGTTCTTACTTCTCCTCTCTGTCCGGTGCTGCCATTAAAGCACATCTGCAAAGTGCACCTTCAGACGTTTGAAGATCTTTGCACCCAGCAGAAGAATGACACCTGTTACCACCCAGAAATAGATGGTCCATTTCCATCTTTCCCAGAACCAGTGATGTACCAGGAAAGAATCTCTGTAACCGGTTACAATGTAATAGATCGGATTCAGCTTGAACAGCTTCATAAGTGTAGGATGTCCCTCCAACATGGAGATATCCCACATGATTGGTGTCATCCAGATTCCCACCTGCAGAACAATGTTGATGATCTGAGTAAGGTCACGGAAGAATACCACAATGGCGCTGGTGGCATAGCACAGTGCCAGAGAAAAGGCAAAGGTACAGAAGGAATAATATACGATCTGAATGATTGCCAGAGAAGGCAGGTATCCGAAGCAACAGCACAGTACCAGTGCAACCAGCACAAAGAACAGGTGTACAAACAGCGCTGAGATCACCTTCACCATTGGAAGGATAGTGATCTTGAATACCACCTTTTTAACAAGATAATTGTATTCCACCAGGGCATTGGTTCCGCCGTTTAAGGCATCCTGGAAGAAAAACCAGGGAACGATTCCCGTTACCAGATAGACAACGAAAGGAAAATCGTTGGCATTACCGGCCTTCAGACCCACCGAGAATACAAACCAGTACACCAAAACGGTGATGATAGGCTGGATAAAAGCCCAGATGATTCCCAGATAGGAGCCTGCATATTTTGTTTTAAAATCATTTTTCGCCAGTCTGAAGATCAGGCCCTTATTCTGATACAGCTCTCGGGGCAATGTGGCTACTTTCTGTGTAAATGACATAGGATCCGACTTCCTTTAGTTCTTTTTGAATGTGCTGATTCCGCCCCATTTCTGATCCTTGTCAGAGATAGTCAGATCAGCCTCAGTCATGCCCTCCGGCATCGGCCACTGTACACCGATCTCAGGGTCGTTCCATTTCAGGCCACCCTCATCGTTTGGATGATAGAAATCTGTGCATTTGTATGCGAACTCTGCATAATCAGACAGAACAATAAAGCCGTGGGCAAAGTTCTTTGGAATAAAGAACTGTTTTTTGTTCTCTGCAGACAGAAGAACACCGTACCATTTTCCGAAGGTCTCAGAACCTGGACGAAGGTCAACTGCAACGTCAAACACCTCACCGGATACTACACGAACCAGTTTGTCCTGTGGATAGTTGATCTGGAAATGCAGACCGCGGAGTACACCTTTTTTGGATGCGGACTGGTTATCCTGAACGAACTCCATATCAATGCCTGCAGCCTTGTAATCGTTGTAGTTATAGGTCTCCATGAAGTATCCACGCTCGTCACCGAATACGGTTGGAGTAATAACTTTCAGACCCTCAATCTCACATGTTTCTACTGTAATTTTTCCCATGATATTCTCCTTTAATCTGTGCTTTATAAGCCCTCAGCGATCATCATCAGATACTGTCCATATGCTGTTTTCAGCAGTGGCTGAGCCAGCTCGATCAGCTGCTCCTTATTGATGAAGCCGCGTTTGTAGGCGATCTCCTCGATACAGGAGATATACAGACCCTGACGTTTCTGGAAAGCAGCTACGAAATCTGCAGCATCCAGAAGAGCATCGTGGTTTCCTGTATCCAGCCATGCAAAGCCTCTTCCCAGTGTCTCAACATGAAGAGTTCCTCTTCTTAAGTACTCATTGTTGATGGAAGTGATCTCAATCTCGCCTCTTGCAGATGGTTTTACATTCTTTGCGATCTCAACTACATCATTATCATAGAAGTAGAGACCTGGAACTGCATAGTTTGACTTCGGATGCTCCGGTTTCTCCTCGATGGAAAGGGCTTTTCCGTTCTCATCAAACTCAACAACACCGTACTCTCTTGGGTCTCTTACATAGTAACCGAAGATAGTAGCTCCCTCTTTTCTCTCAGCAGCATTTTTCAGTACTCTGGAGAAGCTCTGTCCGTAGAAAATGTTATCTCCAAGAACCAGGGCTACGCTGTCATTGCCGATGAACTCCTCACCGATGAGGAATGCATCTGCCAGTCCTCTTGGGTACTCCTGAATTGCGTAGTGCATCTCAAGACCCAGCTGCTCTCCTGTTCCGAACAGTTCCTGGAATACAGGCAGATCTCTTGGTGTGGAGATGATCAGAATCTCACGGATTCCTGCCAGCATCAGTGTGGACAGTGGATAATAGATCATTGGTTTGTCATAAACCGGCATAATCTGTTTAGAAACTGCTTTTGTCAGAGGATACAGTCTTGTTCCGGAACCGCCTGCTAAAATAATACCCTTCATACAAATTCTCCTTTTAGTCTTTCTGCTTTAGTCTTTGCTGCTTTACATAAGTCTGCCCCCTGCAAACCTGAAAAGCACGCCCCATTTCCAATAACTTCACATGCAAAGCAGCAGTACCCATTCGGATACTGCTCTTTGTAATTTGTTCAATATTATTTCTCTGTGTACATATCAGCGTAGTATTTCTGATAATCTCCGCTGGTGACATTCTTCATCCAATCCTCGTTCTCAAAGAACCATTTGATTGTCTTTTTGATGCCCTCCTCGAAGCATGTCTCAGGATACCAGCCGACCTCAGCTTTGATCTTGTCAGGAGCAATGGCATATCTTCTGTCATGTCCCTTACGATCTGTTACGTAGGTGATCAGCTTCTCGCTTACCAGCTCTTTTCTTGGATCTCCCTCAGGAAGCATCTCCTGAAGTGTATCAAGAATGATATGGATGATCTGGATGTTCTGTTTCTCATTGTGTCCGCCGATGTTGTAGGTCTCGAACAGTTTTCCCTGCTCCTGAACCATATCGATTCCCTTTGCATGATCCTCAACATACAGCCAGTCACGAACGTTCTTTCCATCACCGTATACAGGAAGTGTTTTTCCCTGCAGTGCATTGTTGATGATAAGCGGAATCAGCTTCTCCGGGAACTGGTAAGGTCCGTAGTTGTTGCTGCAGTTTGTGATATTAGCCGGGAACTTGTAAGTATCCATGTAGGATTTTACAAGGAAATCAGAGGATGCCTTACTTGCAGAGTATGGGCTGTGAGGATCATATGGAGTAGTCTCGTAGAAGTACTCTCCCTCCTCCTCCAGGGATCCGTAAACCTCATCTGTGGAAACATGAAGGAATTTCTTTCCCTCCTTGAATGTTCCGTCAGGCAGCTCCCATGCAGCTTTTGCTGCGTTCAGCATAACCAGTGTTCCCAGTACGTTTGTCTTAACAAATACCTCTGGATTGCGGATACTTCTGTCTACATGGCTCTCTGCTGCAAAGTGAACAACACGGTCGATATCATTCTCGTCAAAGATCTTGTTGATTGCTTCGCTGTCGCAGATGTCTGCACGAACAAATGTATAGTTATCTCTGTCCTCAACATCTTTCAGGTTCTCAAGGTTTCCTGCATATGTGAGTTTGTCCACATTGATAATGCGGATCTCGTTATCATATTTTTTGAACATGTAATGGATGTAGTTGGAACCGATAAAACCTGCTCCTCCGGTTACCAGATAAGTTCTCATAGTATTTCCTCCAAAATAAAAACGCCGTTGGCATGTCGATGGTATTATAACAAACTCTCCTTTAAAAAGCAACTATCTTATGGGTCTCCACATAAAGAATTCTTCATTGTATTTTAATTCTTTTGTAACATTTGCACATTACAGATATGTATTTAACCACTGCATCACTTTCTGGTGTCTGGTTCTGTACTTGTCAGCTCCCACGGTGTTGCCGCTGCCGGCCTCTCTTTCCCGCATGTTCTCCCACATGCTCTCCATGGTGAGGGGATCTTCGTCACTGATACAGTAATTGATCACCCGCACCATGGCATTGTAACCGCCAAGATGCTGAATGTTGGCACAGAACAGTCTTGCCTTCAGATCTGTAACTCCGAGAGCCTTTGCCTGATCTGCATATTTCACCATCTGCTCATCCACCAGAGAATCCTGCACTGTGCAGCCCTCCGGAGTACTGATGATCTTCTGGATGGCCACTGCCTTGTCGGAACCCTTCAGAATGGTTTTTCCACCGGCTCCGTCACCGCCGTAATATTTCCAGTTTTCTGTATCCAGATCCTCTCCGATCTCTGCTGTATCGTATTCTTCAAACACATCCGGATACTGTGTCCGGATTTTTGAGAGCAGGGTTTTTGCCTCCCCTGCAAACCAGCCGCCGGCTCCGATGGTGATGGCCGTCTCGATGGAGGAGTTTGTATAGGCTTCCACAAAGCAGTCATATCTGTGGCCACCATATACCTGTCCGCCGGTTTCCACTGCATAGATGATATTGCGCATCACCAAGCGGGCCTCGGCATCAAATTCTCTTTCCACTCCGCCGTTTCCGCTGTCAGCTGTCAGGGAATATTTCAGCGCCTTCACCAGTCCCTGCTCCGTTCCATTGGATACATAAATATGGGTGATAAAGTTTCCGCTGTGTTTGTGTTTATCAAGAGAGATCACCGCCTGGAAACTGCCGTCTGCTTGCTTCTCTGCCCTGTACCATACAATGTCATCCTGGCCCTTTTCTTCTGACCAGGCAGGCATCAGCACGGAAACAGCATTTCCCTTCCAGTATGCGTCATAGACCGTAATCCTCACTTTGTCGGTGGAAACCATCTCTGTCACCACTCTGTTCTCCTCTTTCAGAACAGCAGTGGTATGGCAGAGCAGCTTCATGCTGCCATCTGCCAGCACCCCGTAGACATGGACCTGGTAGGTTCCGCTGGCATCGCCATGATTTTCACGATTCATTACAGCGGTCCAGGTTCCATCTGTCTGTTTCTGAGCCTGATACCATTTGATATTGCTCTGATCCGATCTGCTCCATACCGCCACTGTCACAGCCTTTGGAGAAATATCGCTTCCTGCAGTTACGTGAATTCTGAAGGAACCTGCCTCGTTGTTGATATCTGTGATCTTTACTTCACTTGCTGTTGTAAAATGCATCTGATACTCAATGCCTCCAATAAACTGGGCTGACTTTCCTTTAGGAAACAGATACGCATGAATGTATACCGTGCCGTTGGTTCTGTGTTTTGGATCGCTCACCTCATACCTGTATTCTGTATCTTTTTTCTCAGCTGTATACCACTGAATATCATCCTGGCCCTTCTCCTTACTCCATACGGCGAATTTCACCTCACCCTCACCGGTAAACTGCTTCAGTCTGATGGTAAAACGATCAGCTGCCCCTGCCTTTTCAGCAGTCAGTACAGGAGTCTGAGCCTGATCCTGAATCTGAAAGCTTGTTTTTCCCAGATAGTGGAGCCTGCTGTCATTTCCCCGGACATACAGATGGGCCTGATAGGTTCCGTAATGGTTCTTATGGGCACTGATATCTGACTCCACCACATAGGTACCATTCACCTGTTTTGCTCTGTACCATACGATATCACTCTGGTCAGATCTGCTCCACACAGGCACCTGCACCTCTGTAATCCCAATGGAGGAGCTGATATCAGCTGCAGTCAGCTTAAATCCTGTTTCTGTTACCTTTGCTGTAAAGCTTCCTGCAGCAGGAGCTGCCACTGTCATCTTCTGGGAACCGAAGAATTTCATCTCTCCCCTGGTGTTTATTGTGTACACATGGATCTGATAGGTTCCTGTATTCCACTGGTGGCTGCTCAGACTGCTCTTCACAGTGTACTGTGTTCCCTCCTTTACAGCGGTATACCACACAATATCACTCTGATCCGATCTGCTCCATACCGGAACCATCACAGCCTTTACATCCTGATCCGGAACGCCACCGATCGTCACGGTAAAGCTGCCGCTTCCCTGCTCCGGTCCCTTTACGGTAATGTTTTTTTCTGTACTCTCCTGGTTTTTCTCAAAGCTGCCTGTCTTTACGCAGAAGGACTGCCCTGCCTTTGTGTAGGCATAGGCATGTACATACAGAGTTCCATCTCCCTTGTGGGAAGCAGGATCAATTTCCCTGCTCCAGGAGCTGCCGCTTCCATCAGTGACCCTGTACCACCGGATGTCATCCTGGCCGTTTACTGCTGTCCAGACTGCATAGCGCACCTCCGATACGGTACCGAAAAAGCTTACATCCTGCAAAGCAAGAAGGGCTTTCCCTCCCACCTTATAGTCGATCTTCAGATCCGAAGCCTTCAGCTGCAGATCCGCCTTTGTATTGGTCAGGAAAGACATGGTTCCCTCTGTCCCCTTTTTGTACACATGCACATGGTACACCCCTGCCCGGTATCCATGGGCCGAAGAGGAATCCTTCACAATATAGTCTGTTCCCTCCTTCTTCGCAGTATGCCAGATGATATCCTTCTGATCGGAGGACGTCCAGATCGGTACAATCAGCGCCTCTCCGGTCTTCAGCTGAACTCCCTGGATCCTCACTGTAAACTCTCCGGTCTCCTGGTTGCAGGAGGTGACAGATACTCTGACATTTTCCAGTGTATAGGTGGAAATCTCCTGCACTGCCTGACCATCATTCCGGTTTTCCCCGGACTCCCCGTCAGAAATCTCCTCCTCTGCCGGTAAAACCTCCGTCTCCTCTTCTTCAGAGGCACTGCTTTCTTCAGTATCGGCAGGATCCTCCTCCTGGATCCATTCTTCCTCCTTCTCCGGGGCAGTCTCCTCCGGCTGCGGAAGGACATCCTCCTGTCCGGCAGCAGAATTCTCTGCTTCTGACAGTTCCTGCTTCTCCTCCTGCACAGCCTGGATTTCCCTGATCTGCTGCTGTGCAGTCTCTGCCCACACCGGAGACTGCACAGTACCAAGAAGACTGAGGAGAACTGTCATGCAGACGGCTTTCCTTTCAATACTTTTCAGTTTCTTTTTCCACATTGTTTTCACTCCTTTCCAGTCACAGGATATTTAAAAAAAAGAAAAACAAGGGGAGATTTCAAAAATCTCCCCTTGTCTTAATTTACGCGAGCAACGAGCCAAAGTCCGTGCTTGCACGAGACCTTGGCCACTGCCGTGATACCTTACGAAACTCGCGTAGCGTGTTTCTCATAGTTTATCTTCCTTATCAGATGTTAGGATCTGTAGGATCCCAGGTCTGACCTGCAGGAATCTTGATGGTGGCCGGTTTTCCATATGGTCCCGGATCACCACTGTCGTATACGATAACCTTCATGCCCAGAGGACAGTTGTCGTAGATCCATTTTGCATCTCTTACACAGAGACGTACGCATCCGTGGGATGCAGGAATTCCAAGATTATTGTAATCGATGTAATTCAGATTGTAGCTTGTTGTATTGATACCTGCTACAGAATGGAAGTAGATGCCGTCAGCAGTAAACTTGGTAGCATACTGTCCCCAAGACGGTCCCATCAGCTCTTTCCATCTGTATTTTGCAAATGTGTAATGTGTACCTGGTGTAGTTGGAGTTGCAGGAAGTCCAACGGAACAGGTAAACGCGATTACCGGAATAATATACCCCTTACTACTAGCCGGATCATTTGCATAAATTGTAATAGTACAGGTTGCTCTGTTTACCTTCGCAACATAGGAGCTCTGTGCTCCGATGATGGAAGTCAGATTTGTCAGTTTCTTGCCGTCCTGATAATAGAACTTGTATCCATTCTCATAGTACCAGCCTCTCTTAGCCATCTCGCTGGCAGCAAATGAGAAGGTGGCAGCTCCCAGAAATCTGTTGGAGCCGTCGTAGCAATGCACCTGATATTTTCCTGATGATTTGTGGTTGGCAGCCTTAATGGTGGCACTCCAGGAGCCATCTGACTTCTGAGAAGCAGAATACCATTTGATATCATCCTGACCGTTGGTCTCACTCCATACGGCAAATTTCACACCGGATGCAGAGGATGCATACTTCAGAACTGCCCTTCTTGTTCCGCTTCCTGTATTCTCAATTCCGATCACACAGGGCGGATTATAGGTATGGCTGCCGCCACCGCTGAAGCCCTCAATTCCGTTGCTGTATACGGTGTAACAATGGGCAGTAAACTTACCTACATTCATCTTGTGGTTTACAGGATTTACCTTCACTGAAGCGGAATAGGTTCCGTCTCCGTTTTTGGAAGGTGTAGCTGTATACCAGTAAATATCACTCTGATCAGCCTTGCTCCATACAGGCAGCTTGATCTTGGATGGTGCGCAGGTCACGCCTGAGAGAGTTACCCGCACAGTAAAGCCGTCATTGTTTCCACTGTCTGAAAATGACAGCGCTGCGGAAGATGTGGTGTTCACTGTAAACTCAGTGGTTCCCACATTGACCATCTTTCCGCTCTGGTTCTCAGCATAGGCATGTACATAATACAGGCCTGCTGTTTTATGGTTTTTAATATTGACAGATGCCTTGTAGCATCCCTCACTTACCTTGGTTGCAGAATACCACTTGATATCATCCTGACCGTTCTTCTGGCTCCATACTGCAAACTGCATTCCATTAACACCACCGGAAAGCTTTACGCCGCCGGCCTCTGCAGTATAGTTGATCTGATCAGCTCCGCCTGTAACCTTGATCACAGGTGCCGCAAGAGTAATGCTGAAAGTATCTCTGGCCACATTGGTACACATGCCGTTTTTCTCAGTGACATACACATGCACCTGATAGGTTCCGGAATTGTAGGAATGCTTGGAAATATTGGACTTCACCACATAATCGCCGGATTCGTTCAGCTTCGCATCATACCATACGATATCGCTCTGGTTGGATTTGCTCCATACAGGAACCTGTACCTTTGAAATACCTGACTCACTCTTCAGTCCCCTTACGGTGATGGTAAAATCACCGGTTGTGGAATCAGCTTTGATGGCAGTTTTCGGAATCTCCATCTCCGCCACCTCAAAGTCTGTATTGCCGAGGAAGCTCATGGTACCATCTGACATTCTCGCATAGCAATGCACCTGATAGCGTCCGCTGTCCTTGAAATCTCCCAGACTCATCAGATACTGGGCAGAACGGGAAGAGGCTGTATAGGTTCCCTCATACCACTTGAGATCATCCTGACCGTTTTTCTCACTCCATACTGCGTAGGTAACTCCCTTTACAGTGCCCTGGATGGCGATATTGGCTGTACTGAGAAGATATTTTCCATCCTTCTTCTCTGCAGTAACCACCGGCGCACCCATCTCGAATTTCACACTGGAATTGCCCACATAGGATGTAAAGCCGTTTCCTGTGGATACATAGGCATGGATGATAAAAGGTCCGATATTATATTTATGCTTTGAAATGCTGATCACCGCCTCGTAGGTATCCTCTGCTACCTTCTCAGCCTGATACCAGAAGATATCGCTCTGATCAGCCGCACTCCACACCGGAATCTGTACCATTGTAACTCCGGAAGGACTTTTGATTCCCTTCACAGTCACCTTACAGGTTCCCTTGGCAGAATCGATGCTGTCAACAACAATCTCTGCTGTGGGAGCAGTGACAGTAAAGCCTGTATTCCCCACATAGGTCATCTTTCCTGATGTACTTTCCTGATACGCATGCACATAATACTCACCGGTATGTTTATGCTTCGCCGGTTTCACATCGCAGGTAAAGCTTCCGTCAGCGGCCTCCTTCAGGGTATACCATGCAATGTCATCCTGGCCCTTTTCCTTGCTCCATACTGCAATGCGCAGAGCATTAAAATCAGCAGGCTTCTGGTAATTCTCAAGAAGCACACGGAATGCCATCTCATCTCCCTTCACATCAGAAGCTGAAAGAACCGGCTCCTCTGTCTTGAAAGATGTAACCTCCATGGTATCGGCACAGACAAGACTCATGGAACCTGTATTGCTCATCTCATAAACATGTACGATATACTGGCCCAGATCTCTTTTATGATCCCGGATGTTCATTGTATAATTCTGATTCTCATCCGCTCTGTACCACTTGATATCATCCTGGCCGTTTACCTGGCTCCACACCGCGTAGTACACACAGGAAACATCCTGGCCCTTTACATACTCCTTCAGCGCCAGATCAATGGTACCGTCCCCGTGATCCTCTGTCTGAAGAGAGACCTGAGCGGTCTTTTCCTCCAGATCAAGAACTGCAGGAACCTCTTCTTCGGAAGCAGCATCTTCTTCCGGTGACAGGCTGTCTGAAGAACTGTCTGCAGCACTGTCCGCCGAAGTATCCGGGGAGATTTCCTCATCTTCCGCTGCAGGTGCCATCTCTACTCCCGCCTCAGCCCCGGACTCCTCACCGGTGCTCTCTGCGACTGTCTCTGACAGACTCTGCACTTCCTCTGCATAGGTAAGACCAGTCTGTCCCACCAGTAACGCAGCTGAAAGCAGCAAACTCACATATCTACTGTGTCGCATTAACACGTTTCCCTCCTATTCAGTTTATTTTCAGATACTGTTACAGAATAACAATATCGTCTTGATTTTAACATATATTTACCAAATAATCCAGTGAGTATCTGCTGAAAGTACCCTTGCGCACCCATGTTTTATCCGCTTTCCCCATGCAATAAGGCGGCTGCCTCTGCATTCCTGCACAGGCCAGCCGCCTCAATTATCATTTCTTTTATCAGTTCTTTGCTTCAAGAAAAATCTTTCTTGTAATAAAATTCCACACCATTACGATGCCTGTTACAAAAATCTTTGAGATCATGTAGTGAATCAGCATTTTATCCACCATGAGCCACATAAACAGCTCGTTTATCCCCAAACCGATCAGGCTGAGAATGATAAAGATGGTAAACTCCTTTGATTTACTCATGTCCTCTCTGCCCACAAATACAAATCGCATACTTGCGATGTAATTGAATATTACAGACAGAGAAAATGAGAGCATTGCCGACAGAAGATAATTCAACTGAAAACACTCCGTCAGAAAAATCATTACGCCGTAGTCGATAAGAAATGCCAGCACACCCACAATTCCGAATTTTACAAGCTGTTCAAACAGCTTTCCCATTGGTTTTTCTTTGTTAGTCATTCGTTTCATCCTTACTAAATCTTACTTACTACCCGCCTCCAAAGAGGGTCCGCATATCTGGAATAGAGATATGCCGTTGCCAGGCAAAGTCCCAGGGAACAGACAGCTGCCGCCGCCGGTCTGACCCAATAGGATTCTGCTACCGCTCCTGCCCAGCCTGCAGCCAGGGAGGAAAGTTTAATGAAAAAGATGTGGAACACATAGAAGGGATAGGAAATCTTTCCCAGCCACAGTGCCGGTGCTGTCGAAAAGATCCTCTGCACCACTTCCAACACACTGATTCCCCATATAAAGAGAACAGCTCCGATAAAGTGGAAGAAAAAGGGACCGTAGGGGCTATCAGGCAATATTCCGTACCAGCCCTCCGCCGGAGTACCTGAAGGATACGCCGCCAGGTAACAGCCCAGTATCAGAAGAAGACTTCCCATACACTTTTTTAATGGTATTTTTTCCAGAAGCGGAAGGAGTATTCCAAAAATCCCCCCTGCCATCACCGGTGCAAAATACCAGTATTCCTGCACCTTCCAGCACTGGAGAAATCCAGCCATGGCTGCCAGCAGAATCAGAATCTGAATTCCTTTGTTTCTGAAAAGAACACGGACCAGAAGAATCAGAAGTCCACCCAGGAAGATAGCCTGCATGGTCCAAAGGGATCCCATTACGCTTTTGTCACAGACAAAAAGCACGGACCAGAAGGTGCTTTTCAGATACTGGAACAGGGACAGAGGCTGTCCCAGATCCGGAATCACATTGTTGGGCAGGGCAATATTTCCAAGGCACATGAACAGCTCTCCCAGAAAAATGGGAAGAAGCAGTGTAAGATATCGCCTGACAAAGGATCGCAGCAGGTAAACTGTTTTGTGCTCTGTCTCCTGACCCAGACTTTTATTGGCCACCACCATACCGGAAATAAACAGGTACACACAGACCCAGAAGTTTCCGTTGATCCAGAAGAAAAAGGGAAGATCCGCCAGCCTCGTATCAAGCCCCCAGCGTATTCTGCTCTCAGCTGCGGTGCCCCAGTAGGTGGCCGGATAATAACCCATCAGAAAATGATGAAAAAATATACAGAGACAGCCAACACCCCTTAATCCATCAATCCACCGGATCCTCCTTTGAGTGTCGGCAGAAGTTCCTTTCTTGTTCATACCTTTGATCATAACCTCCTCATCTAAAGGTTTGCATGTTTCCCATACTTTACTGAATTTGATATACCCGATATGGGCCCCAGCTGCGGGTCAGTGTAATGTTCCCCGGATCCTGGGTATAGCCAGCCAGATCCTTTGCTGTAAGCACATAGCGGACTCCCATGGTTCTGAGATGGTCCAGCGTACAGTTAAACTGAAAATAGTCCTCTGAGAACAGTTCAAAGGAAGGTTCTCCCTCCACCTGAAGATTCACCAGAATATGGGCATAGCGGTTGTATACCTCTTCGTGTTCCCCGCCGTCAAGCTTTCTCCATCGCTCCAGTTCCGGATAAATATTGGTGGAATTCATGGTGGGAGCACCTGCAATAATTCCTGCATTGATCATGGGAACACCCAGTCCCTCAATAGCCCATACAGCCTTCGGATCCTCCTTCACCACAGTCTCAATCTCCAGAACGTTGGGATTCTCTGTGATATTTTTCACACTGAGACGAACAGGATTTGCCAGGCCGCCGGAGATCAGAGAAATCACCAGCACCAGTGCAAGCAGCAGTTTTCTGAAGTATTTCTCTGTTCCGCTCATGCATAACCAGAAGCAGGGAATGAATACCAGCACCGCGATCACTGCAATGGCCACTCTGCCCTGATAATATCCTCCATAGACCCGATAATTCTGAAGCATACCTGCCACCACTGTGACCACTGCCAGAACTGCAGCTGCTACAGGATGGATTCTCTTCTTCAGAAGTGCCATTCCACGAAACAGCAGAAGAAGATTACAGAAGCCCACCACCTGCAGAGTACGATGGGCGGTGGAATAGCTCATCAGCGAAACAGCCGCCAGGATATCCGGAATACCGAAGATCATATAGATTTCCAGGAAAGCACTGAATACAAGAAGGATAATCAGCAGTTTGTCCTTTACCTTATCCCGGATCAGCACAACGGCAGGGATCACATAGCAGAGAGGAAAGAAATCAATAAACTGGGCACTTTCACTGGTATTCACCATGGTGCCCTGTCCCATCATCGGGTACCAGAGTTCAGATAAATAGTTGAACAGATTTCGTCCTTCCCCTCCGCCTGTCTCGAATCGACTGCCGGGATACACGGTATTCATAAGAGCGTCAACCGTAGCTCTGGAATTCACAAACACATGAACCATAATGGCCACAAAGACTCCTGTCTCTGCAAGAAGAATCAGAACCTGCCATCTGTTCATTCTGCAATAGCGCAGATTCTCAAGGAACTGCCAGATGATCAGGCCCAGCAATACCAGGGCAACTGGAATCATCCAGGCAGGATACAGGGTCAGGATAAAGCCACCTGCACAGATCAGAATCACAGCCCCGTCAATGGCTCTTGCCAGGGTCTTCTCCGTCTTCAGAAAATGCTGAAAACAAAGAATGGACAACTGGGAAAATACCAGCATTTCCACAAGACCGTTCACCGCAAACCACCACTGTACCGTGGGGGATAATACCATCAGCAACCCATAGGCGACAGACAGGTCTTTTTTCTTTTCTGTAACAAGCATGCCCATTTCAAAGGAAACCATAAAAAGGGCAAGGAAACGACCGCACCAGAAAAATGCCAGTCCTCTTCCTGCGGAAAACAGCAGATAGCCCCAGTGGAACGGGCGGAACAGCACTGCAATATCCTTCACAGGCTGTCCATACTCCAGAAACATATCCGTGGCGGTTCCTCTCAGGACAGTGCTGAAATAACCAAAGGCCCCCTCAGGATTGTGATACTGGGACAGAGCCATGGGAGTGGAAACAAACCACTCATCACTTCTGGCCGCTCTGGAAGCGCCAGCCAGAAGTCCTGTATCCTCTCCGCCTAAGAATCCCTCCCTGTTCCACATGCCAATGGAGGAACCATTTACCTCAAACAGAAGGCAGAGAGCAAACACTGCCAGACAAATAAGATATCTGTATCTGTACAGGAAATCTGTTATCTTTTCTCCATACAGATACAACAGCAGAAACACCAGAAATCCCGCTGCAAGAAGCACAAAAAAACCCGGAGCAAGAAAAACCTCTGTAAAAGAAAAGTTTTCCAGCAGACCTTCATTTGTTTCAGACCATTTTACCCGATCTCCATAAAAACAGAGGAGACCGGAGAAAACAACTGAAAACAGGAGACTGAACAGGATGCTTTTCTTCAGGGATCTGTCACATTTATTATCTGTCATACTGAACTCCTGTCCTTTATTTCTCATCTTTCAGCAGCTGCACTTCCTGTTTCCTGATATGGATCAGCTCCATCTCAAAATCCTGACGGTTTTTCTGCACCATATTCTGGAGGATCAGACCTGCAAAAAGAGACTGGATGGCTGCCACCATCACAAAGCCGCAGACAATCAGGGTTGGAAACTGAGGAACCATTCCTGTCTCAAAATACTTCAGCAGCACAGGAATAAAAAATGCTGTAGAAAGCAATGCAAGAACTGCTGCTATACTGCCGAAAAACTGGCTTGGCTTGTAATTGCGGAACAGTCTTCCGATGGTGCGCAGCACCTTGATTCCGTCTGATACGGTGTTCAGTTTTGACTCACTGCCCTCCGGACGATCTCTGTAGCTGATCACCACATTCTCCACATACATGTTTTTATCAATGGCATGAATGGACATCTCTGTCTCAATCTCAAATCCCTTGGACAGTACAGGGAAGGATTTTACAAACTGGAAACTGAAGGCTCTGTAGCCTGTCATGATATCCTTGATATCACTTTTGAAGAGAAGATTGATGGCACCTCGCACCACAGAATTTCCCATATTATGGAACGGTCTCTTATTCTCTTCAAAATAGGTGGAGGAAAGTCTGTCACCCACCACCATATCTACCTTTTTATCCAGAACAAGACGCACCATCTCAGGGGCATGCTCTGCAGGATAGGTATCATCGCCGTCTGCCATAATATAACACTGGGCATCAATATCTCTGAACATGCGTCGGATCACATTTCCTTTTCCCTGCTTATACTCATACCGTACCACTGCCCCTGCATTTCTTGCAATCTCGTCGGTTCCATCACTGGAATTGTTGTCATAGACATAGATCACCGCCTCCGGCAGAACTGCCTGGAAATCTTTTACAACCTTTTCAATTGTTTTGCTTTCGTTATAGCAGGGAATCAGCACTGCTATTTTATCCATAGTTCAATCTCCTTTCCCTATCACATATTTACTTCCATATATAGTATTTGCGCTCCCTCTGTTCCCGCAGGACAGAAAGGAGCGCACTGCATACTTAATTCATTATTAGTTAGCTGCAGGAGCTGTCTCAGCAGTCGGCACCTCTGCAGGAGCCGCAGCAGCCTCAGGAGCTGCAGCTTCAGGAGCCGCAGTTTCAGCAGCTGTATTTTCAGGAGCTGCAGTCTCTTCTGTTTCCGGTGCCATAGAACCGTAAGTAGCACCGATCATCAATGACTCACCCTGATTATCCAGGATATAGACATGAATCTGCAGTCTCTTTTCAGGATCTCTGAAATCAGCTGACCGGATCTTCGCCAGATAGATTCCATCATCCACCTCAGTAGCCGGGTACCAGCAGAGATCTGACTGATCGTCTGCACTCCATACCGCACAGCGAACTCCCATTACTCCGTTTGGAGCCTCTGCATCTACGATATAGATATTGGCTGCTTCATTCTCTGGCTGATATGCCTCTACAATCACAGTACCAGATGGCTCTGTAATCTCTGGCTTCTCAACCACATCCACAAAGGTATCATCCTTAACCTTTACATTTCCCTCACACATCTTTGGTTTTGTAAGGCTAGGATCATCCGTCTCTGCATAGGCCTGGATGAAGAACAGTCCGTTTCTTCCATAATCTGTCATTGGAATGCTGTAGCTGTAGGTTCCGTCTCCATTGTCATTCATTGCATACCAGCGCTGGTTGTGCTGATCGTCTGCAGGGAATACACAGGCATAGACATTTGCCAGCTCTTTCTTGTACAGAATATCAGATACTGTGTACTCAATACATTTGGTGACCGGATTGTACTCAGAGATCGTTCCGGTTGCCAGCTCCACACGGATGCCTGACAGCATGCTGTCCATCAGCTGTGACTGCTGCTGCAGTCCTGTGTTTGTTTCCTCGATGGTGTTTCTCTCCAGCAGAGTAGGCTCTGCAGAATAGAGGTTGGTTCCCAGACCAAGACGGTTTCCTTCAATCTCTACACCCAGGGCAGCAAGAGTTGTTGGAAAGTTATCAAAGGTACAGATGGTTCTGCGATCCTGGGTCTCACGCTCTACAGGAGCATTGATCACAGTGTAGAAAACGGATCTGCGGTAATCCTCTGCAACTCCGTCACAGAAGTCATTGTCCATGGTCAGGTGATCACCAGAAAGAACAATGGTTGTATTCTCATACCAGGGCTGTTCCTTGATCCAGTTAATGAGCTCCTGCACCTTACTGCTGGAACATGCCATTACATTGGAATAGGAAGGATCGTACTCAGAAGGACAGTCCTCACAGACATATCCGTCCTCAAAATGAGTATCCACCGTCAGCATTGTGAAGTTAAAGGGCTCATTTCCTGAACTGAGCTTATTCAGCTCCTCTTTTGCATTCTCAAAAAGGCGTTTGTCCTCATAACCCCACCATACATAGTAATCCTCAGGAATCTTGCCCTCCTCGATGGCAGAATAATAATCCTTAATCTCGTACTCTCCATGTCCCTTAAAGTACATGTCACGGCCACCGAAGGCGGCATCTGAACCGATGAGAAGAGTCTGTTTATAGCCGTTTTTCTTAAGAATGTCTCCAAGTGAGGTAACACCTGGGAAAAACTCCTCCTGGGTACTCATGGCATTCTTATCGATGGGAAGATTCAGAGGCAGTCCACTGGTCTGTGCAAACATGGCTCCGATGGTCCAGGTAGCACCCTTCAGAGGAATTCCTCCGTTCAGTCCGCCCTCCGTACCGGAAAAGTTCTCATTTTCCAGAGACAGCTGGGTCAGCTCAGGAATGCAGTTTACCTCAAAAGCACCTCCGTTTGCCTGATCAGAATAGGTATTCTCCATGGACTCCAGGAAAATATAAACCAGATTTCTCTTCTGCTCCGGGAAGGTAAGAGTTACATCGTTTGGATCCACATAGTTGTCATCAATGAAAGAGGAATAGGTATTCTGAGCTTCCATATACTCCTCGACACCCACCTCTTTATTAAAGCTGTTGTAAGTATTAACAATGGTAACCACAGAAATGATGGCTACGATCAGCTGCAGCGGATGGAAAAACAGTGGCTTCTTTCTCAAAAGGACGAATGCCACGATCAACAGCAGCAGCACAACTACGGTGATGATCACACAACTCTTTATATACTGTCCGATCATATCATCGGCACCCTCAATGGTGGTATTCAGATGATACGCGATCTCTTCCATTGACAGCTCACTCCAGGTATTCATAGCCCAATGGTAGGAGCGGTATGCCAACATGGCCAGGGTTCCCAGAAGAACCACCAGTACAGTCAGAATGCAATTGACTACCTTCCAGACTACTTTTCCGACAGACGGCTTTTCATTGGTTGTATTCTCAGCCTTCTTTCTCTTCAAGTCCAACATTTTCTACATGACCTTTCCTTATTATTGATTATCTATTTCAGCAGAAAGAGCCTCCGCCATGGCTTTGCTGGCTTCTGCTTCTCTCTGACGGAGTTCGGAGTCACTGATTCTCTCTGCTTCAGCCTCCAGCCTCTGGTCCCGGACTCTGATCAGCGGGGTGCCATACTCCCTGTACAGGGTTCCTGTTGTATCCTCCAGAAGAGGCACAAAGGGAATCTCCTCCACTTCTCCATTCTCCTTTGTGATCCTTACATCATACATGCCCAGATCACGATCCTCAAATTCCTCAGGAATCCCTATCATACACTGTTCTCCCTCTTCTAACAAGAGCTTTTCAGAAAGAAGATTCCCGGAATAGGATTCTCCCGAGAAGGGGCGGATCTCCACAGCTGTGAGATTTTCCCCCAGCTGGTTCTTCAGATTGATCACCATTCCCTCAGGTTCAGACAGGGTTTCCGTCTCTTCCTCTGTACTGGATTCAGAAACAGGCAGATCTTCTGAAACAGTCTCCGAACTCTCTTCTTCTGTCACAGTTTCCTCCTGTTCCTCCTTCTCCGGTTTCTCCTCATTGGAGACTTCCTCCGCCGATTCAGAAATCTCTTCATCAGGGTCCTGCTCTTCAGAATCCAGCTCTGCGGAATCTGTCTCCTCCTTCACAGCTTCTGTCTCTTTCCCGGAATCAGTCTCAGCCGATACACCGGATACACACAAACTCAGCATACCTGCTGTCAGACAAAGTCCCAGCAGTACAGATACTATTCTTTTTTTCATACGCATTCACCTCACCATCAGTTGAATCTCGCCGCTGAATAGCCGGGAACAATGGAGCTCCAGCTGTTTGCGCCGATAATTGACAATGCAAAATTCGTATAGGCTGCACCCTGGGATGTATCCATATACTTGAATACAGTCCAGGAAAACTTCTTTTCAGAAGCAATCTCATCGTAGGCAGGATCTGTATACCAGAGACCCAAATACAGTCCCTGACTGGTTTCTGCCTGATGATCCACATGGCGGTGGACCACAAAGCTGTCCACCATATCATTGAACTCTGCCAGATAATATCCATAGGCAATGGCTGCTGCCTGGAGTTTTTCATCGGATACAGAGCCTGTCACTGAGGTAAATCCAGTCTCTGAAAGAATGAAACGGTGCTGTGCCCCGTAGGTATTCTTAATGTAATCTGTGAGATATCTCAGATTCAGCATAGTAAAGATAGCAGAATTACTGCTGTTTGTCACCCCTGATTTATTTTTCCAGAAATTCGGTGAAGTAATGGGGTTTGGATAAGGATGGAAAGCGATGTTCCAGTTGATATCGCCCTCCCTCTGCAGCTCTGCCACAAAGGCATTAAACAGTTCCTGTCCCTTAAAACCGTAACTTCTGTAATAATTCCATACATGGTCCAGAGAAATATATACCCTTGCATTGCTGTACTGACTTCTCACACTGTTATACAGAAGACGGTACGCATGGGCATAGCAGGCAGCGTACTGCTGCAGACCGATGTTTCCACACCAGTTGTAATCGGTATAATCATCCACCTCATTACCAAGAATCCAGTTTACTACATTATGACCGGAATCGGAATAGCGATTTGCAAGAAAACTGAAAATTGCTGCCAATTGCTCCCTTGCACTTCTGGTTTCTGCATTCAGACCGTAGAAGGAATGTCCCGGTTCTCTTCCTGATTCAAGGATCAGATCACTCCATTCGCTGTTCCACTGCATCAGCAAAATGGCAGATACCACAGAACCGTTGGCTGCCTGCTCTGCAAAGATCTCATCCAGTGCATTGATATACCAGGTATTCATATGCCAGGTCTTTCCGTTGTACTGGTAGGCGATTCCTCCCTCCCTGCAGGGGATGTTATTGAGAACAACGTTCACCACCGCATGGTTAACTCCCAGCTCCGCTGCATCATCTGCCATGGTGGTGTTCACCTGAAGACCCTTCTTCGTTGCTGTGGAAGGAAATGCCCTTGTAATGGAAGCAGCCGCCTCCGGATTGGTAATATAGGATGGGTTGCTCACCGGCACATAGCCTGTGCTTCTTTTCTGGGCAACCACCAGCTTTTCATTGATCAGGCTTTCTTCTGTATCAGCCTTCAGAGGAGTTTTCAGGGTAATGGTACCGGATCCGCTGACAGTTGCCAGTGGAGAAGCGCTGCTGCTGATGGAGGTGCTGCCCGGCTCCAGTCTGAAGAGCCCATAGGTTCCCTCTGCTGTTACAGAAGCAGTTACCGTTACGGTACTTCCGCCCTGAATCACACAGGAGGTAATTCCTGCCTGTCCCTCCTGAACTGCTCCCAGCTGGATAGTTGAATGGGCCACCAGATGGGCACTGCCTGACTGATCGTAATAATAGGCGTGTACCTTGTAGCTGCCGCTGTGATTTTTGTGGTTTGCCACGTCAATGGTGGCTGTATAGCTTCCGTCACTCTGTTTTACAGCTGTATACCATTTGATATCACTCTGATCAGAAGCACACCATACAGGAAACAGTACCCTGGTGGCCTTGATATCGGAGCTCAGCTTCAGCGAAACCACAGCACTTCCCTCTGTCAGCTCTTTAAAGGTAAGCACATTGGATCTGGCAATCTCAAACTGATATCCCTTAATAAATTCCATTCCACCGGAAGCAGTTACACCATACAGATGCAAATAGTAAATTCCCTCATCCCCGTGATTACTCATAGGAATCTTCACCTGACAGCTGCTGCCGCTCTGCACCGCCTCATACCAGTGAATATCATCCTGGCCCTTTTCTGCACTCCAGGTGGGTGCTGTAAGGCGCTGGTAGTTCTTCGCAAGAGTCAGATCAGAGATAGTGGCTGTGAATACAGATTTATCAGAATTGGCTGTGACAGTCAGCTTGCCTGCACTGTTTACCGGCTTCTCTTCCTCTTTTTCCTCCTCCACACGGAAGGTGATGTTTCCTACACGATGACCGTAGCTGTCACGGTCATCATAGAGATATACATGCACCTGATACAGGCCAAGGTTATTTTTATGTCTGGAAATATCAGATTTTACCAGATAACTTCCATCACTCTGCTTTGTGGCTTTATACCAGACAATATCACTCTGATCCGATTTACTCCAGACAGGAACAGTAATGCGGTCAATGCCTGCGACACAGGAAATTCCGCTGATTCGAACCGTAAACTCCGTTCCCTTTACCTCTGCTTTTACAGAGGATGCGGAAGGGTATGGAAGCTCAAAGCTGGTTTTTCCCACATAGGTCATCTTCCCTGTTCCTGTGACGGCATACACATGAACGTAATACAGACCGAAATCACAGTACTCCTGCAGATCGATGGTCTTCTGAGCTGTTCCGCCGGTGCAGCTGACTGTACTCCAGTGCAGATCATCCTGACCGTCTGTCTGACTCCACACTGCAAAGGAGATCTGACGCACTCCCTCCGGATGGGTTACACCCTCCGCCTTCAGTTTGCAGGTATGTCCGGAAAGTTCTGCTGTCAGTTTCAGTTCCTGTTCCTGCTGCTTTCCTGTATATTCAAAGGATGTATTTCCCACATAGCTGTACATACCGTTGCCGCTGAGAATGTAGGCATGCACCTTATAGATGCCGAGATGACTGCCATGCCTTGCAAACCTGATATCCGCTGTCCAGCTGCCATCGGTCTGCTTTACCGCATCGTACCACACAATATCACTCTGATCATTCTTGCACCAGACAGGAATCTGAACCTTTTTCACCCCGGAAGGGCATGTTATTCCGCTGACAGTGACACGACAGCCTTCTGTATCCACGGTTCCCACTGCCACAGAGCTGCAGGAGGTGGGTGTCACCGTAAAGGTGGTGGAATTCAGAAATACCATCTGGCTGTGTTTTGTCCTCAGATACAGATGCACAAAATATCGTCCATCTGTCTTATGCTCTGAAACTGGAAACTGTACACTGTAGGCCCCATTATTCAAAGCCATATCCCTCCATTTCAGATCATCCTGCCCGTTCTTTTCACTCCAGACCGCAGCGGTGACGGCCGCCCCTTCCGTGGGCATTTTGTAATCCTTCAGGCTCACCGTGCAGGTGGTCTGAGAAGCATTCAGGGATGCAGATGCACTCCCGGATGTCTCAGCCAGAGCTGGAACAGATATCCATAATAGCAGAAAAAGGAAGCATGTAATCCATCCTCCCATTTTCCAGAATCCTTTGCTTCGCCTCTGTCTCATATGAAATTCCCCCTTTTTTACCTTCTGCTTTTCTCCTTTTTTCTCTCTTAAAAGCACCGGTGCTTCCCCCGGGCTTCCTTCTCTCTTCTATTGTCCACCGGAGCATCTGTCCACCAAAGGAACCTGTGTCAGTGATGCACCTCTTTCTCAACCAAGATGGAAATATCCCGGATCTGTGGTGCATCTCTTCAGCAGCCACCCCGGCAGCTTTCTGTAGCGTTTTCCCAGAAAATATCCGGCATACTTGCTGACGCTGGAGGTAAACAGCGGCACCACCAGCCATGGCTTTCCCTTTTTACACACATAGGCAGCCGTTGCCTTCACCAGCCGGAAGCCCTCTCCCTCAGAGGGGTATGCCTGAAAGATTTCAGGATACTCTGCCTGGGACACTGCCAGATCAAAATTTCTGTGAAACTGTTGTCTGTCTGAAAAATTGTGGGAATGGATCACCCTGGCTTCCGCCTGGTATCGGATGGAATACCCCGCCTGAACCAGCCCCCCGGCATAGATCATATCCTCATTGAACAGGGTCCTCTCCGGAAATCCTCCCAGTTCCAGATAGGTTTTCTTCTCGTACATGGCGCAGACATTGGAACAGAAAAAGGTTTTGATTCCCAGTTCGGGAAGATCCTTCTGCCCCTTGGTTCTGCTTTGATCCGGATAATTAAAATGTCTTGTGTAGGTTTCCAGAAATCTGCAATCCTTTCTGGGCAGCTGCCGTCCGTAGGCTGCCTTCACCTGCGGATCCTCAAATGCTGCCACCAGGGTGCTGATCAGCTTCCTGTCGGCAGGCATGGCATCCTGGGTCATAAACAGCATCAGATCTGCATCGGATTTCTCCGCCATCAGCCGGCGTGTACCGCCGTGGTTAAACTCATTTCTGGAAATGTGCATGATATGACAAGGGGGATACTCCTTTTCAAAAGAAGTATCCCAGTATTTTTCCTCTGTATTCACGATCCAGAGATTCCGGATCGGGTAATCCTGTTCCGCCAGACGCTGCAGCATCCGGGCAAATTCAGGATCCGGTTTGTAGACAGGGATGCATACATCCACTGTTTTTTCTCTATCCATATGTGCCTCTTCTCTGTTCATCATTATTCTGCATAGGGATCATATCCATATTCTTCTGCATAGGAATCGGAATCATATCCCTCTGCCATATCCTGGACAGTTTCCGTCTGGACCTGTTCTGCTGCCTGGGCCTCCGGTGTCCATACAGGAATTGCTCCGTTCTCTGAATTCTCAGGAACATACTCCAGTCCAAGACCGGTTCTGTAGATGATATAATCGCTGTATTCCCTTACCGTTGCAGAAGGCTCATAGGGCACACCTGGAAGAAGGAATTCGTGGAGCTTCACCACGTTGCTCTCCAGTGTAACAGGCACAACATTGTCATTGCCGGTAAGTTCACCGTCATCTGCAATATGGTCAAATGGGAAGCCAGCCTGATCCACAATGTTATAGGAAAGAACAGCCGCCGCATAGGTCATGATCTTGGACATATCCATATTAGTGGTTACATCCGGAAGCACCTCATTGAGAATGCTGTTCAATGTTCCAATGCCACAGGTCTTCGCCTTCTCCAGGGTCTTCTGAAGCACCAGTCTCTGTCTTGCCGCCCGGCGGAAATCATTTCCCTGGGTATAACGGATACGGGCATAGGAAACAGCCTGTGTTCCGTTTACATGGAAGGTCATGGTTCTCTCTCCGTCGAACTCCTCCGGTCCCGGCATCTGCAGCTCCTCATATGGCATGTTGCAGGCCTCTGAGGTTTCCACATTGTAGTTATTCAGATGAATAACCTCCTCACGGGTCATATCCAGATCGATTCCTCCCATCAACTCAATGGTCTTTGCAAGAGCCAGGAAACGAACTGTGGCAAATTCCGTAATGTTCAGATCCAGATTCAGATTCAGCATGGAGAGAAACTGCGCGGCACCTCCGATGGCATAGGCACAGTTTGCCTTTGAATAAAGGATATCTCCCTCAAAATCCTCTCCTACGTTCATATAGGTATCTCTGTATACAGAGACGAGACGAATGGTCTTCTCATTATGATTCAGACAGGCAACGATCATGGTATCACTGTTCTTAACCTCATCCTCAAGACCATCCCTGGTATCCAGTCCCACCAGCGCAAACATCTCCACACCGCTGAGACCGAAATCATTCTCTGTATTCTCCATCTCCTGACCATTTCCGGTCTGAATCTGATTCTGATTTACCTCATCGGAGGTAAACACCTTATCCTGATCCAGCTTCTCGAAATTAATCAGTGAAAATTTCATTGTTGCCCATATACTTCCTCCCAGTACAAGAACAAGTACAGCCAGCACGACGCACTCAAAGACAAACAGTCCCTTTCTTTTCCTGTATCTGGAGGTATTTCTTTTCTTTGCCATTGTAAAACTCCTCATGATCTTATGGCGCAGTCTCTGCACCTCCGCTGTCATTTACAGTATCTCAAGCTTATTATACCAAAAATGAAATAACAACTCTCACTAAATTTATCCAAAGTTCCAGCTGAATCCGGATATAATTCCCCAGATGTTTCCACTGAAAACGAATTTTCTTACTCTTATTCTCCCTCTTATATCCAAGGGCAAGTCCCTGACGGATGCCTTTCCTGTACTGGGCACCCAGTCCCTTTCTCTGAAAGAACACACCCTTCACGGCAAATCCCATAATCAGGAAGGGAAGATTCAGAATAACCTGGAAAAGGGGCATGTTTTTATGGATCAGATACACATTGTTGCGGGCTGAATAGCCGGTTTTAAAGGTATTGTATCTGGATCCACTGGTACCGCTGCCCACATGGTACACCTTTGCAGAGGGCAGATACCAGTTTTCATATCCGAAGATTCTGGCTCTGTACCCCAGATCCATATCCTCCAGATATGCAAAATGTGCTTCATCAAAGAGCCCTGTTTTCTGCAGAAGCTCCATGCTGTAGATGGCTGCTCCTGCGCAGGCGGAAAAGATTCTTTCCGGTTTTTCAAAAAGCTCTGCACTTCTGTCCTTGCCCCTGGCAAAGGCCCAGCCCAGAGCGCAGTAATAATTGCCCGCATCATCGATCTTTGTCTTATCGTGATACTGCAGCAGCTTGCCTGCCACTGAAAATGCCTTCTTTCTGGACTTGATACCCTTCAGAAGCTCCTCACAGAAATCCGGAAAAACCTCTGTGTCATTATTCAGAAGCAGTACATAGGGTGTTTTTGTGGCCCGGATGCCGGCATTGACAGCACCGCAAAAGCCTGTATTCTCCGGCAGGCAGATCAGTTCTGCCTCCGGATACTGTTCCCTGACGAAGGAAACACTGTCATCCTCGGAACCATTATCCACCACAAGAATGACCAGATCCTTCAGTGTCTGTCGGCGAAGTGCATCCAGACAGATCTTCAGATATTTCATTCCGTTGTAGTTAGGGATGACAACTGTTACCTCTTTCACGTCAGACTCCTTTCATCTCTGCCGACAGTCTTTTACTGTTTTGCCCGCAGAGAATAATTCCATTTACTTAATGTCAGGTTCGGGTTGTACATGGGATCCCCCTTCTTCAGGAAATCGATCCAGCGACTGCGCATAAATTCGATCTCCCCCTGGAAGCGGCGAACCTTCTCGGGGCTGTCCTCTGCCCCTCTTGATTTAGATTCATAGTGGATCATTTCTGCATGGGGATTGTATACGATCCTGTAGCCCGCCTGCACCGTGCGCAGACAGAGATCCACATCGTTGAAGGCCACGGTGAGCTTCTCCTCAAAGCCCCCCAGCTCATCAAACAGCTCCTTTTTCATCATCATGCAGGCAGCTGTCACAGCACTGGTATTCAGCTGAATGGATGCCTTATGAAGATATCCCGTTCTGCTGCCAGGCATATTCAAAAAGGCATGTCCTGCAATTCCTCCCAGTCCCACAATCACACCTGCATGCTGGATCGTGCGATCCGGATAGTACAGCTTGCAGCCACAGATTCCCACCTCCGGTCTCTGGCAGTTGGCCAGCAGCTGCTGGATCCAGTCAGGAGTGAGGATTTCAATGTCATTGTTCAGGAACAGAAGATACTCTCCCTTTGCCTTTCTTGCTCCGAAATTGTTGATAGCGGAATAGTTAAAGCCTTTCTTCCAGCGAAGGAGATGGATTCTCGGATCTGCCGAGAGCACCTTGTAGTATCGGAAGATATCCTCCTCCTCACTGTTGTTCTCAATGATCAGAATCTCATAATTCTTGTAGGTGGTCTTCTCACGGATGGACCGGATGCAGGTCTCCAGCGTCTCCCTCTGGTCCTTATTGGGAATCAGAATGGATACCAGGGGTTCTCCCTGCACCTCATATTCCACATTGTAGAAGCCGTAATCCTTGGTATGGGATACGGTGCCTTTCAGGCCCATTCTCTCCAGATTGCCCTCCACGGCTCTCTTGCCTGCATCATAGGCATAGAGCTTGCTGGCAGGATTATCTGCTGTGGACGCCTTATGGGTTCTCCAGTGATACAGGATTCTTGGAACATGGGCAATATGCTGTGCCTTCTCAGAGCAGCGGAAGATAAAATCATGATCCTGTGCTCCGTCAAATTCCTTCCTGAAACCACCCACCGTTTCCAGAAGTTCTCTGCTGACTGTAAAAAAATGACAGATATAGTTGTTGGAACGCAGAAGATCCGGGCTGAAATCCGGTTTCAGATGGGGCTGGTAATGCTCACTTAAGTCAGCTGTCACCTTATCCTCATCTGTATAGATCATATCCGCACCCTCATCACGGATGCGCACTGCCACCTCATAGAGACAGTCCGGTGCCAGAAGATCATCATGATCCAGCAGACCCACATACTCTCCTGTTGCCATAAACAGAGCAGCATTGGTATTCTCGGAGATGCCGGCATTCTCCTGCAGCTCCTGAACACGGATCCTCTGATCCTCCCTGCAGTACCGCCGGAGCACTGCGCCCATCTTTTCATCCTCCGGACTGGCATTGGCAATACACAGCTCCCAGTACGGATAGGTCTGGGCCTGCAGAGAATCCAGCAGCTGACACAGAAACTCCTCCGGTGTATGGTAGGCAGGTACTGCAATACTGATAGTCACCGGATTCTTCCACTGAACCCTTCTCTGCTTCTCAAGAACCTCCTCGGAAGCCTTATGGGCCTCATACCAGGGGCCATAGGGAACCTCCTCCGGCTCTATGCGCTCTGCCAGGCGGCTCATAAAATCCTTAACACCATAATGCTTCAGATAAAGCAGACCTTTTTTAATGGTGTAGGGCCGTATTTTTTTCAGTATACGGATAAATTGTGAACGTGCCATGTTTTTTCCTTATCTTTTCTTCCTGATCGGGAAGTTTTTCTTCCGCAGTCTGTCGAAACAGAGCTGCAGGTTCTGAATTTACTGAAATGCAGGGAATGCTTTGATGGCCTCCACCACCTGTGCTGCCTCCTCAAGAGTCAGGGAGTAGTACATTGGCAGACGCATCAGACGCTCGCTCTCCACTGTTGTGTATTTGTCCTCCCCGTGGAAACGGCCGAATTTCCTTCCGGCAGTGGCACTGTGAAGAGGAATATAGTGGAAGACTGCACAGATATCCTTCTCACGGAGGTAGGAGATCAGGGCAGATCTTGTTTCCAGATCCTTCAGCTTAATATAGTACATATGTGCATTGTGAACACAGGATTTTGGTACAAATGGCTGCTCAATCAGACCCCTGTCAGCCAGCTCCTTCAGACCCTCATTGTACAGGTTCCAGATGGCCATTCTCTGGGCATCGATCTTATCACAGGCCTCCAGCTGGGCATAGAGATAGGCCGCATTCATATCACTTGGAAGATAGGAAGAACCAAAATCCACCCAGGTGTATTTGTCAATCTGTCCACGGAAGAACTTGCTTCTGTCTGTTCCCTTCTCACGAAGGATCTCTGCTCTCTCCAGATATTTCGGATCCTGGAACAGAAGAGCTCCACCCTCTCCCATGGTGTAGTTCTTGGTCTCGTGGAAACTGAAGCATCCGAAATCACCGATGGTTCCCAGGGCACGTCCCTTGTAGTAGGCATTTACACCCTGAGCCGCATCCTCCACAACCAGCAGGTTATGGCGTCTGGCAATATCCATAATGGTGTCCATCTCACAGGCAACACCTGCATAGTGTACAGGAACGATGACCTTTGTCTTCTCTGTGATGGCTGCCTCGATCTTTGTCTCATCAATATTCATGGATTCAGGATGTACATCCACAAACACGATCTTTGCACCCTTCAGTACAAAGGCATCCGCAGTGGATACAAAGGTGTAGGAGGGCATGATTACCTCATCCCCCGACTGCAGATCACAGAGATGAGCTGCCATCTCCAGTGCATGGGTGCAGGAGGTGGTAAGCAGCGCATACTGTGTTCCCAGCTTCTCCTTCATCCACTGGGAACATTTCTTGGTGAATTCTCCATCTCCGCAGAGTTTATTGTTTCCGATGGCCTGCTGAATGTAAGTCATCTCAGTGCCCACAAAGGGTGGTCTGTTAAAATCAATCATAATTGTCTCCTTTTCTGCTCCATCAGGCAATATTGATGGAATATACAAAAATTCCCAGCAGGATCAGGGCAAGGCCCATAAGCTTTCTCTTGCTGAAACGCTCCTTCAAAAGAAAATATCCCATTACTGATACATAGATATAGCTGGTAGACTCAAGGATCGGCTGCATGGACAGCGGAACCTTTTTCAGCGCAAACATAGTCAGAATGGTGGACAGAAAAAACAGTCCATAGGAAAAAATCACACGGAAATTCAGATACTCCTTTACTGTGCTTTCGTAGGTCCTGTTTGCCGCAGTTTTCAGAATGATCTGTGACACGGCAGAAATGAATACAGATACCAGCAATATCATTACATAATACTTATTCTCCATCTGCAGTCACCACCAGGAAAATACCCACAAAGATAATACCTGCACCCAGAATCATATTCCAGGTGATCCTTTCCTTAAATAATAATGTTCCCCATACCATTCCCCAGATCAGACTCACCGGCTTATTGGCATAGGCCACCGTCAGGGGCATTCTTTTCAGAATCTGCTGCCAGATCACGGCATATCCAAACATGATAAAAAGCACCATACCATACCAGAAAAAGAACTTAAAGCTCAGAAACGGGGCAAGGGCTGCCAGCTTGGAGCAGACACCGCTAAGAGAAGAAAACAGAAGGCTTGCCTGAAGAAGCAGCAGTACCCAAAGGGGAGTTTTCTTCTTTTCTTTTACTTCACTCATATGTATTTTCTCACTCTTTCACTATAGTAAAGCGGACATTCGCAATCCGCTTCTGAAGGTTGTGTAACACACAGAATCAGGCAAAAACACCCTCCTCCAGTGCATCAAAGAACAGTGGTGTTCCTCCTGTATGCAGGAAAAGTATATTTTTCCCCTGGATATGATGGGAAGTCAGATACTCCTTCATGCCCCAGAAGGCTTTTCCTGTGTAGGTGGCATCCAGATTCATTCCATCCTTCAGGTAAGCCTCCCGGATGGTCTGACGGATCCCCTCGTTCTCACAACCGTAGCCCCCTGCCAGGTAAGCATCCTCCACCAGGATCTCCGGATTGCAGCAAAGGCGATAGGATGCATCGTATTTCTGCTGATACTCCTTCAGGTTGGCTGCGATCACCTGTACAGCCCGGTCAGCCGGTCTTGTAACAGAGATTCCCACGATTTTTCTGTCATCTCCATCCATGCAAAGACCAGCCACCAGTCCGGACTGGGTGCTGTTTGTGCTGGTGGCCAGGAAAATGTAATCGAAATGGATGCCCATCTCCCTCTCCTGCTGACAGATCTCACGATAGGTATCCACATAGGCTCTCATCGGTGTGGTCTCATTTCCCTTTCCATAGATGGTGCCGTGGATATAGTAGGGCTCCAGTCCCTGGGCACGGAAATCATCCATGGCCTGCTGCACACACTCTGCAATGCCAGTCTTGTGACAGCGGTATTCCTTTACACCGGAGGCCTGGATCAGAGACATATTGAAGCTCTTCTCCTCCGGATCGATATCATCCACCATGTGGATCATGCTGCAGGGAATTCCCTTCTTCAGGCAGGCTGCAGACAGGATCCTGCAGAGATTGGAGTGGTAGCCGCCGTACAGGATCATGGCATTGGCACCCTTTCTCTCCATATCCTCCAGATAATACTGGGCAAAACGAACCTTGTTTCCACCGAAGGAAAACGGAATGGTGTCCTCTCTCTTGCAGAATACTCTGTTGTTATTGATTCCTGAAAGCTCCATGACAGGTGTATCTGTCAGGGGCAGATCCCCCTCCAGACGAAGGCTGATCCGATCCAGAATCTCCTTTAATCTGCGTTCACAGCCTGCAAGGCTGTCTCCCTTCAGAATTACCTGTCCGATACGGTCTCTTCCGTTGGTGTAGGGCTGTACTGCATCTCCCGGCTCAATGTTGAAGGAAAGATCCAGAATATCCTGAGCGGGAGCATTTCTGTTGATGATCTCACGGACAATGCCCTTTCTGTCCGCCATCAGGGTATGGGTCAGGTTCGGTGTGCAGGGCACATCTCCCTTAAAACATCCGGAAACATCCTCTCCCACTGCGAGACGAAGGATCATCTCGTAGTAATTCAGGCCGTAGTAGATGCCAGTCATCTCAGAAAGACCGGTGGCTCCGGATCGTCCTGTAAGCTCGATCACATACACCGTTCCGTCTCTCTTGATAAAGTCACAGTTTACAGGGCAGTTATCCAGTCCCAGAGCGCGAATGGCCTTCTCTGTCTGCTGACGGATCTGCTCTCCTAAGAGGTCCTCCTCTTTAAATGGCACAGAGTGTCCCACCGGTGTTGGAGTGGTCACCACAAATGCTTCAATGTTATTCGGCAGCATGAACAGAACCTCACCGTTCTGGATCATGGCCTCCACACCAAAGATCTCTCCCTCAATGAACTCCTCCACAAGGCAGTAATCCTTTGCGGTGGCCTCCATGCTCTTATGGAAGTTCTCCCTGGCCTCTTCTCTTGTATTGCTGCGGAAGATACCACGGCTTCCCATCTGATCCACCGCCTTCAGAATCACAGGGAAGGGCAGCTGGTCCAGTGCCTGCTCCAGCTCCTCTTCATTATGAATGCAGAAGAATCTGGCTGTCTGTACTCCTGCAGCCACCAGAGCCTTCTTCATCTCAAATTTATTGCCTGCCTTCTCAGCTGCTGCTCTGGAAGGGCCTGGAATATGACAGCCGTCACTGATGGCACCGATGGCACGCATTCCCAGATCAAGACCGCAGGTGCATACACCATCCAGCTCCAGCCCCTTCGCAATCTCCAGACACTCCTCCGGATCAGCGATGTTCATATAAGCTGTCTCATCTGCCAGATCAAAGCCGGGATATGGTCCCGGGATACTGCCGGCAATGGTTTCGATTCCCAGTTTTTTTGCCGCTTCATACAGAGGTGTCTGTGTATAGCTGGCACCAAGGATCAATACTCGTTTCATCTTATCTCTTCTTTCTGATGATACTTCTTAACTCTAAACTTAGTTTTCCCCTGAGAACCCTTCAGAATTCCTACGTCACAGCCTCCTGTGTGTAAACACACGGCGTCTGCACCAGCGCATGGCTCTGAATGGTTCTCAGTTTTTTACATTTTAGTATAGCATGTTTTTTTAGGGGCTTCAAGCCCGATACTTGCCCCGGACTTTCCCCCTATGGTATACTTTTTTAGATACAATCAACAAGTAAATAGTAAAAAAAGGAGTTCTTTATGTTTATGCGAAATCTATCTGGATTTTTCAGGAAACATCCCTATCTTCTGCTGTTTCTGCTGATCAGTGCCACCGGAGCTGCTGCCTATTATCAGTACATTTTCGGCGGCTCCCTGTTTATGTTCCGTGACATTGGTTCTGACACTGCGGAACAGTACATTATGCAGTACAGCACGGTGGTGAACCATATCAGAAACGGCAACCTGTCCTTCTGGGATTTCACCAACGGCTTCGGTACCAGCATGTATCAGCTGAATCTTCTGAATCCCTCTCTGTGGCTGCTGTATCTGATTGGAATCATTGCAGGCCCTCAGGTGATGGCTCATTTTCTGATCTGGCTGCATATGCTGCTTCTGATTCTTGCGGGATGGATGGCCTGGAAGTTTTTATCCTGCTTTTCCTTCAGTTTTGAGGCGAAGCTCATCGCCTCCTACCTGTACGCCTTCAACGGTTTTCTCACTGTGTGGGGGCAGCACTATCAGTTCAGCATGATGATGGTGTACCTGCCTCTGCTGCTGTGTCTGCTGGAGCGTTCTCTTCAGAAGAGAAGATTTTCACCGGCTGTTGTGATCTGCACCGCCTGTATGCTGCTGTGCACCTACTATCTCTCCTATATGGTGCTGATCGTATGTGCCATGTACGTGCCACTTCGTCTCTTCCAGACAAGAAGAGACGGACTGAAGGGCTTTATCCTTCCTCTTCTGGGACATGGGTTTGCCCTGCTTCTGGGAGTCTTCATGGGAATCCTGAATCTGCTTCCCTCCTACGCACTGGTTTTCAGCGTGTCTGCCAGAATGGAGGGACAGAGTTCTCTTATTGCCCGCTGTCTTTCAGCACTGCGCCCCTGGCCGGATCTGGACTATTTCAAAACTCTGATCTTTCGTTTCCTTTCCAGCACCCTGGAGGGCATCGGTACCTCCCAGCTGGGCTACAGCGGATTTGCCAACTTCTATGAGGCACCCAACCTGTTCTTCTCAGGTCTTCTGGTAATCCTTCTTGTTCAGTTTCTGCTGGCAATCTTCTTCAAAAAAGGAACCGGGATCAGAACAAGGCTGGTTCAGCTGTTTGCACTGCTGGCGGGAGCATGTTCCCTGTGCATTATGCTGGGAAGCATGGTATTCAATGCCTTTTCCTCCCCCTTCTGCAGACATACCTTTCTGCTGATGCCGCTGTTTGCACTGCTGACAGCCTATATGCTGGATGTGATCCTTCAGGAGCATTTCTTCAGCATCATTGGTGCACTGCTCAGTGTGGTTCCGGCAGTCTACATCTATGTTACCAAGGCACGGGCTGCCTTCCTCCTGACCTTCCGCCTGAATGCGGAGATCCTGGCGGTCACCATTGTTCTTATGGCGATTTTCCTGTTTCTCCTCAGCAGAAGATCACTGGAAAAATGGAAAGGACTCTTTTATGTGCTTCTGTGTCTGACCATTGGGCTGAATGTCACTGCAGACACTTATACCACAGCAGGAAAAAGAGATTCTTACCAGGTGGATCCTGAGTATACAGAGAACATGTACGGAGAGGACTGGCAGGAGCTGACCGGTTACCTGCTGGATAAGGATGCTGATTTTTACCGTCTGGAGAAGGATTATACCGCCGGCTCTGCATGTATGGATTCTGCAGGCCAGTATTACAGAGGCATCAGTACCTACAACAGCACCTCCAACCGGTATATCCTTGAATTTCTGGACAAGGCTGCTCCGGAACTGTATTACGTCAACGGTGCACACTGGAGTTTCCGCCAGATCACAGATGAGATGGATTATGCTGAACTTTTCGGTATAAAATATGTGGTGTCCCAGAGCCGGCTTGCCCCTGCTCCCTGCTACGAGCTGGAAAAGGTCTTCGGAGATTTATATCTCTACAGAAACAAAAACTGGAAATCCTTTGCTTCCTTCTATACCAAAACTCTGGCAGCCTATGATTTTGAAAATCATGAGGCCCTGCTGAATACAGATGCCCTGTTAAAGGACTATCTGCTTCTGGACGATGAGGCTCCTGGAGTGGATGTGAATACCCTGTCCGATGCTCTGTCCGCCTACGAGCTGCAGGAGACAGATGAGCTTGGCATCACACCGGATCTGGTACCGGATGAGAAGGGCGCCTATACCTGGCAGCAGCAGGAGACTCTGCTTCCGCTGAACAGAGCGGTGACGGAGGAGGATGGAGAGATCACAGTCCGCTTTACTGTCACTGTAAACGGCTCCTATGATCTGCAGATCCGCACCACAGAAGACCTCTATAACTATAAAACAGTTACTGTTACCGCAGATGTTCCCACAACGGTGTCCATGGAACTGCCGGCAGGCACCACCGGTCTGTACATCCATAACTGGAATCCGGACCTGATCACCTCCCTGGCTGATTTCCATTTCTACAGTGCTCCGGCAGCTAAAAATGCTCCCTCCGCTGCAGAAATCATGGTAACAGACACCTACAATGACAGTCATCTCCTCTGCAGTGCCGAGGTAAAAAAGGAGGGCTATCTCTTCTTCCCGATCCCTTATGAGACAGGCTGGACCATTACAGCCAACGGGGAAGAGCAGGAAATCCTCCGTGCAGATTACGGCTTCTCCGCCATCCATCTGAAACCCGGCAGCTACGAGATCTCTCTTAATTATCGTCAGCCGCTGCTGAATACCGCACTGCTGATCACAGCAGGCTCCTGGCTGTTCTTCCTGGTGCTGGTACTCCTTCACCATTGTCTGAACAGACGTAAAGAGAGACCGACAGAAGAATAACGAATCCTTCCCGGGAATTTCCCGGAAATCATTCCTGAAATCCAGAACAAAGTCCTGGGGCTGTCGCAACAACTGTTGCGATGGCCCCTTTTTTCTTCCCCTTTTTGAACATTGCTAAATGTCAGTAGTTACTTCGGTGTATATATTTTTCATTAGCAGTTAAACTATACCACTTAAGCCAGGTTCTTCGGAATCTGGCTTTTGTTGTATAAAAAGTAAATACTGCAAAAAAAGAGAGGCATCCATTGTTAATACAATAGACACCTCTCGATTTGGGAAGGGGCTTAGTGCGACAGCCCCTTATCTCACGGAACAATCAATACTCAATCTCTTTCAGATATCTGCAGAGCGCATCCTTCCAGTCTGGAAGTCTGTTGAAACCGTGCTCTGTCAGTTTTTTCTTCTCCATACGGCTGTTGAAAGGACGAAGAGCCTTTGCACCGTACTCTGCAGTTGTAACACCTTTTACTTCCACATTCATTCCTGCCTGTGCAAAGATCTCTTTTGCAAAATCGCACCAGGAAATGTAGCCACCCTCATTTGTTGCATGGTAGAAGCCGTACTCCTCTTTCTCCAGCATATCCACAAGCAGGATGGACAGATCATAGGTATAGGTTGGTGTACCGATCTGATCATTTACAACGGTAAGAGTATCGTGGGTTTTTCCCAGATTCAGCATGGTTTTGATGAAGTTCTTTCCGTTCACACCGAATACCCATGCAATGCGGACAATGTAGTATTTAGTCAGACGGTCTGTAATGGCTTTCTCACCCTCATATTTTGTCTGTCCATATACATTCAGAGGTTTCACAACCGGATCATCCGGCTCCCATGGTCTCTCACCCTGGCCGTCAAACACATAATCTGTGGAAAGGTAGATCATGGGAATATCCAGCTCCTTGCAGACCTCTGCAATATTGGCTGTACCTACGGCATTTACCTTGCGGCAGATGTCCTCTTTCTCCTCTGCCAGATCCACTGCTGTCCAGGCAGCACAGTGTACTACCTTGTCAACCTTCGCCTCTTTGATCACTCTGTCAACAGCAGCTGCGTCTGTAATGTCCATCTCCTCAACGTCCACACCTACACCTTCATAGCCTCTTTTTGCCAGCTCGTTCATCACGTCATGTCCAAGCTGTCCCTTTACTCCTGTTACAAGTACTCTCATGTCTGTCATTCCTCCTGGATATATACTAATTACTATTGTAGCTATTACAGTATTATCTGTCCTTTTTATTCTTTCTGTTTCTTCTCTGGCTGTGAAGCTTTTTCTGATGTCCCTCAGATGTCAGGATGATCAGCACGATACAGCCCAGAATGGAAACCGTCAGAACAGCAATGGCAATGGTCATTACCACAGTTCTTCCGCTTTTACCGCTGTTTCCTGTCCTCTCCTCAGGGGCATCTGCTGAAGACGATGTTACAGCATCCTCTGTACCCTCCTGAGCAGCCATCTCTGTCTCAGCGGCAGACTGGAGAGCTGCCTGCATGGCATCATAGGTATCCTTCGCCATGAGACCATTTCCCAGATTCTGTCCGTTATACTGGTAAGAATACAGCACACCCTCAGGGGTTTCCTCTGTCAGTACATTCACCCCCGCTGGATCCATGCCGTTGGGAAGCAGTGCAGTTCCTCCCCACAGATAAGGGTAGCCCCCTGTCATATCCTGATAAGAGAAGGAATAGAAGCCGTAATCAAACAGATCCGCCATATCAATACAACAGCCGTTTGTGTCCAGCTGCGCACTCTGGCTGCCCATTACCACACCGATCAGAGTACGGTTTTCTCTTGTTGCGTACATAACAAGTGTGGATCCGGATACAGGTGTATATCCTGTCTTTCCTCCCAGAGCCCCCTCATAATAGTATTCATTGCCGGGCACCAGCATCTGAAGGTGGGTATCGTAATAGCGGGCACCGCTTGCGTTTGTTTCCGGCACCTGAATGCTCTGCACGTTCATGATCTCTCTCAGTCGATCATGGGAAATGGCTGCCTTCATGATCAGCGCCATGTCATGGGCACTGACATAATGGTCATCATTTTCCAGACCACTGGCATTGGCAAAATGAGTATTGGTGCAGCCCAGTTCAGCTGCCTTCTGATTCATCATGGCAGCAAAGTTTTCAACGGAACCACCCACAGCCTCTGCCAGCTGTGTGGCCACATCGTTGGCGGATTTCACCAGAAGCATCTGCAGCATCTGATCTACGGTAAACACCTCTCCCAGGGTTGGATTGATATTGGAGCTGCCTCCATAGGCGTCTGCCAGTCCTGTTTCTGTGAATGCCACCTGGGCATTCAGATCCGCATGCTCCATCACCACCAGGGCAGTCATAACCTTGGTTATGCTGGCCGGAAATCTGGGAACATCCATACCCCTTGCATAGAGAATGGCTCCTGTGTCAGCATCCATAAGGCAGGCTGTTACAGCCAGCATGGAAGGGGACTGGGGCCAGTTTGCCCAGCTGTCCGATTCAACAGGATAGGTACCAGTGGTTGCTGAAACGTCTACCGCCGCGGATACACCTACTGCAGATCCCACAGTCAGTGCAGCAGCGAGAAGGCTGCAGCCCAGCAGCTTTCTGATTTTCTTGAACATAATTGCTTTCCTCTCTTTAGTTACAGTTTTTCTGACAAGTTTCCCTCCTATGAGGACTCTGCCTTAGCTTTTATTCGAACTGCCAGAGTAACATCCTCCACCAGCTCATAACCCTCCGGAAGCTTCACCTGTACAGGAAGTGTATATTCTCCTGTGGTTTTTCCGGAAAGGTCAATGCTCAGTTCAATATCAGGAACGGCCAGCTCCTCTTTGGCAGCCTCCGTGCGCTTCACGCGCACCGCCACCTTTGTATGCTCAAAGGATACCGTCAGAAAATCTGACAGGCCCTTGCAGCTTACGTGATCCACATCCATGGAATATTCCCGGCTGTTCTCAGGCATGATAGCCAGAGCAACCTGTACATTCTCATTCATGGTGGAGGCAAGACGACAGTCTGCAGGAAGAAGCTTTGCGATATTTACAGATACATTCAGATCTTTTGAGGCATCCCCAAGGGATACCAGGTTTCCTGGAATTCTGATGGTATTTCCATTCTCGGCCAGCTTATTCAGCGCCGCCCTGCTTCCCACAACGGAGATCTCAGCGGGCAGGACAGATACCTTTGCCACCTGATAACCGGGTGCCGTACTGCCACTGTAATCAGACTCCAGCTTCACGCCGCTGACCTTCTCCCAGAATTCAACGAATACATTGATCTCCGGCACACCGCCGTCAAAGGTCAGATTATCCAGCGCAGAAAGAGGCAGTGCATTCTGCTCCTTATCAAGAAGGCTCAGAACAGAGGGAACCCTTCCGTCCTTTGTCATTCCGGTAACATCAATGGTAGCCTTGACAGTACCAATCTTGTTGATCAGAGATTCCGGGCCGCTGATGGTCACTGTCTCTGTGTCAGCGCTCATCTTTCCTACCTCATAATTCATACCCGGAACACTGTCTCCCTGATCCACCACCACCGCAAATTTCTGACTGGCTATGTCTTCGATAAAGATGGGAATGGTGGTTCTGGACAATGTAATATTTTCCTGATTGACACCGGCACAGCTTACCTGAAGAGGAACGTACACCGGATCAGAATTCAGTTCAACGATCTGTGTCAGATCAGCTGTCACCACCACATTGGAGGCCTGCAGCTTTTTCAGTACAGAACGGTTTGTTCTGATAAATACAACTACACTGGTGTAATCATCACCTACAGTGAAGATTCTTTTTCCATTTGCAATATACGATTCATTGGTCACTTCCACATGAACCGTGTAGGATGCTGTTTCGATCGGATCATTGTAACCCACCACCATATACCAGATTACGATCGCAATCACAGCAGACAGGATCTTCAGACCGAGATTATCGGTAAAGTCCTGAATCAGCTTTCTGAAACAATTCTTATCCACGGGCATTCTTTTCCTTTCTCTTCCATCTGTGACGACTCTCAAACGGACGCTGGATGGCATACAGCTGTTCCTTTAATTCTGTCGGGCTTACACCGGCAGTCAGAGAACCATCGATGGCATAGGATACTTTGCCGGTTTCCTCTGACACCACAATGGTAAGAGAATCACTGATCTCACTGATTCCCAATGCAGCTCTGTGTCTGGTTCCCAGACTTTTGCTCAGATCCATATTATCTGTAAGGGGAAGATAGCAGGTGGCCGCCGCCACACGGTTTCCTCTTACCAGAACAGCACCATCATGGAGAGGTGTGTTTTTTTCAAAGATATTGATCAGAAGCGATCCAGAAAGAATCGCATCCACAGGAATTCCTGTATTCTCAAATTCTGTCAGCACCACATCCTGCTCCAGAACGATCAGTGCTCCCGTTTTCACCTCTCCCATCTCAAAGCAGGCACGTACCAGTTCATTGATGGTATGGTCACTGAATCGAATCCTTTCCTCCTCTGATTTACCACTCAGCAGAAGAAGTGAATCGAACCATCTTTTCCTTCCCATCTGCTCCAGGAATTTTCGAAGCTCCGGCTGGAATACGATTACCACTGCGGTAATGGCTACCACACCGATATTTCCAAGAATCCACATAATGGCATCCATATGCAGCACATTCACCAGCACCACAAATACCACGATCAGCAGAATTCCCCTCAGCAGGGTGTAGGCTCTTGAATTTTTCAGCCACAGGATCAGCCGATATACAAAAAATGCAATTACAATAATCTGAATCAGATCCATAAACTCTATCTGCTTCGGTGGAGTCAGCCAGGAAATAATATGTAATCTGATCCAGGTCAACACTGCATCCATAGGTGTCTCCCTTCCTACGGAAGTGCATTGCAGGCACTTCCAAAATAAAATTTACAACTTACAAACTGTTACAGGCTTATTCCTGCTCCGACTCCGGGAGAGTTTCCTCCACCGCTTCAGGACCGGTACATTTTTTCGGAATTGCCTTTACATAGTAGACATAGGTATCATCCTCAAACTGAAGATACTCTGCCCTTTTATAATCCACATCGTACACAAGCCAGTTCAACAGTAATGATACCAGCACTGCCAGAACAGTACCCATCATAAAGGAGGTCAGATTCAGCTCCGCTCCCAGAAGTCCTGCCAGCAGCACTGCCAGCGCCACCTGAAGTACTCCTCCCAGCAGAACAGCAAGCTCTGCACACCAGGATACGCCTGTACTCTTTATAAGGCTGACCACCAGCACCACCACTCCAAAAACCAGCACATACAGGAGCAGTTCTCTGTTATTCATCATTCCCTCCAGCATACCCTGTACCACACTCAGCAGGGATGCATCCGGCGACAGCTTCATAGGTGCTGCAATCTCATTGACAACCCGGATGAAAAACCAGGAAATCATGCCGCAGACTGCTGTCAGAGCAGACACAGGTCCTCTCATCAGACCCAGTCCGATGGGTACGATTCCCGGAAATCCCAGATTACAGGTGGCAGCAGTCAGCACAAGGGCCAGTCCGTCTCCAGGTACAAACCGGAAATAAAAAATCAGAAGGACCATATAGAGAACCACTGCACACACTCCCACCTCCATTCCAAGGCCAAAGCAATGCAGGATCACCAGAAGTACTCCCAGCACCGGGATTCCATTCCATGGAAGGATTCCGCAGACAGCGGAAAGAGCCAGAATCAGCACCACATTGTTCAGAGGCTGCATATAGCCCAGCATACGGTTGATGCTGATAAAGGAAAAAAGTGCCAGCGCATATTTGATAACAGGCAGAATGTACCTGTCATATTCTCCATAGAGATTTTTTAATCGATCACGAAGTGCAAGCATCACTGTACCTCCTGTATTTCATCCTGCTGCTTCAGGGTGTTTTTCTCCATTCGCTGGAGATTTCTGAGTTTCTTCAGCTCTGAATAATATCGTTTTGCCTTGCGCTCTGCCCTGAGGTAGCGAAGAGAACAGAGAGTGTAGACCAGCACAGAATACAGGGCCAGCACAAACACATAGCCGGTTCCGATGGTGATCAGAAGTGGCTTCACATTCAGGTTTTTCAGATTATTCAGCAGAAACTCCATATTGTAGAGAAGTACTGCTCCCAACAGCAGGCCATAGCCTATGGTCACCACAAAGAAATTCCGTATCATGGCAAATGCCACATAATCTCTTCTGTAATACTTGTGAATTTTCAGATCCTCCGACTCCGCTTTCTGTTCATAGCGGGCCACCCGGATCATCTGATGGACTTTTTTCTCGTTCATACCGACTCACCTCGATTTCTCTCAAAAGGCATACTACCATGCATAGTATAACACATCCCCGGTTTTATGCAAACCTTCAACCCCGGCAGCCTGTCACTAACCCCTAAGACCCTGAAAAGCCCGGGCTGATGGCCAGAGTGATCACTGTTACAGATTCCGCCCCTGCCTGCAGCAGCTTTTTACTGACCGCATCTGCAGTACTCCCTGTGGTATAGATATCATCCACAAGAAGAATCCGTTTTCCTCCCAGACGGCAGCCTTTCCCTTCAGAAACGGAAAATGCCTCCGCAAGGCTTCTGCTCCTTGCCTCCTTGCTGACCTGCTTCAGCGCCCTGGTTTTCTTTCTTCGTTTCAGAATTCCCGGCTCCATGGGGATATCCAGCAACCGGGACATCTCTTCTGCCAGCAGTTCCGCCTGATTGTATCCCCTTTCAATCCGGCGTTTTCTGTGGACCGGAACAGGAATGATCATATCGATCTTCTGGAATAATCCGCAGTTTTTCCCATACTCAGCCATGACCCCACCATAAAACAGGGCATACTCTGCTCTTCCTCCGTATTTGAATCGCATCAGTGATTCCTTAACAGTGCCCCTGTACAGAAAGGGAGCACGACATCGGAGAAAGCTGTGTTTCCGCCTCCTGCAGTCATAGCAGTATTCCTCCTCTTCGTTATCCAGCGGTTTTCCGCAGCGCAGACAGAAGGGGCCTGTAATAAAATGCAGCTTTCCGGCGCAGCCCCGGCACACAAAGGGCTCTTTCTTTTCCAGCAGTCCGTCACACAGAGGACATCTTCTGGGATACAGCAGGTCTGTCAGGGACCTCTGTATTGCCATCCATCCAGTATTTTTTTTCGAAGAATTCAAAAGATCAGCCTTTCTCCCCGAGCTCTCTTCCCATCTCCTGAATCCGCTGTGCCAGCGTGGTATATCTCTGTTCCTCTGTTTTATTATCGATCATTGACTGAAAAACAGCGGAGCTTCCCATAAGGGTTACGCATTTTCTTGCCCTGGTTACCGCTGTGTACAGAAGGTTTCTTGTCATCAGCATTTTCGGTCCCCCCAGCAGAGGAATGATCACCGCCGGATACTCACTTCCCTGGGCCTTATGGATGGTGGTGGCGTAGGCCAGCTCCAGCTCATCCAGCTGTTTAAAGGAGTAATCCACTCTCTTTCCCTCTTCATATTCAACAGTTACCAGCTCACTGTAGCTGTTGATGGAAATGATTTTTCCCAGATCACCGTTGAACACACCCATTCCTCTCTGAACGGTAATGCCATAGGCACCTTTAATCTCCCATTCCAACTGGTAATCATTCTTAATCTGCATCACCTTGTCGCCCTCCCGGAACAGTCCGGAGGCAAACTCCTTCTCCGCCTTTTCCGGAGAGGGGGGATTCAGATACTTCTGCAGAATCACATTGAGATTTTCCACCCCAAGAGGTCCCTTCCTCATGGGCGCCAGCACCTGGATCTCCGACATATCTGCCTTCACATACCCCGGCAGCTTTCTGGATACAAGGGTGATGATTCCCTTCTGGATCACCCGCACGTCATCTCTTTCAAGGAAAAAGAAATCCCTGCTGTTGTTGTCCAGCTGCACCATCTCCCCCGCATGGATCTTGTGGGCATTTACCACAATGTCACTTTCCTTTGCCTGACGGAAAATATGGGTCAGCTCCACCACCGGTATCTCACCGGACTGGATCACATCCTTCAGCACACTTCCCGGCCCCACACTGGGCAGCTGATACTGATCCCCCACCAGAATCAGGCGGGTGCCTGGCAGGATTGCCGACAACAGTGCATGCATCAGATGAATATCCACCATGGATGCCTCATCAATGATGATCACATCTGCCTCCAGGGGATTTTCCGCATTTCTCTCAAAACGGACATGGGAGGAGGATTCCTCCATCACACCGTTCAGCTCCAGCAGTCGGTGGATAGTGGAGGCCTCACAGCCTGTGGTTTCCGTCATTCGCTTTGCCGCCCTCCCTGTGGGAGCTGCCAGAGCAATTTCCAGACGCTGGGACTGAAAATATCGGATCATGGTGTTGATGGTGGTGGTCTTTCCCGTTCCCGGACCACCGGTCAGCACCATAAGACCGTATTTTACTGCCCACAGGATGGCATCCTTCTGCTTTTCGTCCAGAACAAAATCATCGGACTTTTCCATGGCCGCGATCCGGGATCGAACCTCCTCCTCGTTGGATTCACAGACAATATTCAGTTCCTGCAGCATTCTGGCGGTATTCAGTTCCAGATAATAGTCTCTGGTGGTATATACCATTACCTCCGGCTCTTCTGTTCCCCTGTCCTGCTTTTTCAGAACAATCTTTTTCTCAATGGCCAGGTCCCCCAGAAACTTTTCCAGATGCTCCGGGGCAATGCCCAGCAGCTCGCTTCCTCTCCGGAGCAGCACCTCCTTCGGCAGGTACAGATGTCCCTGCGATCCTGCCTGGGACAGCACATACAGAAGGCCGCTGCGGATTCTGAACTCAGAATCCACCCGGATTCCCACCTTTGCAGCGATCTCATCGGCAATTCTGAATCCAATTCCGGAGATATCCTCTGCCAGCCTGTAGGGATTCTCCTGCAGCACCCGGTACAGGGAATCCTGATACTGATTGTAGATTCTGATTCCCATGGACAGGGAAATACCGTACTGGGCCAGAAAGATCATGGCATTCTGCATCTGGGATTTCTCCATCATCTGCTCTCCAATCTCTCTGGCTTTTCTGACACTGATCCCCTTCACCTCAGCAAGGCGCTCCGGCTCCTCCTCCATGATCCGCAGGGTCTCCTCCCCAAAACGGCGCACGATCCTTGCCGCCAGTGCCGCGCCAATGCCCTTGATGGCACCGCTTCCCAGATACCGCTCCAGTGCAATGCCATTTGTGGGCACCTTGATCTGGTACCGATCAGCCCGGAACTGCTGTCCATAGGAAGCATGGACCTGAAAGCTTCCCTCCGCCTCCAGATACTCTCCCTCATGGACTCCGGGGAAAATGCCTACGCAGGTGATCTCCTCCTCACTGAGTCTGGCTTTTGCCTCAGCCTCCGGGGAGAGCACCTGTCTGCCATTCAACACCATTACGGTGTATCCGTTTTCTTCATTTCTGTAAACGATATGTTCCACATATCCTTCTATCTTTTCGCTCATTTTCCTTCCACATCAGCCTTTTCAGATTGGAAACACCGGACAGAGATTCCTCATGCCCGGTGTCTGTAAAACTTTTCAGCTTCTTCGCTCAAATGCATTCATCACTTCCATGTAGCGTCCTGTTCCCAGGGCCACCACAGAAATGGGATTCTCCGCAAGGATTGTGTTGATTCCCGTACGATCACGGATCACATCCTCGATCCCATCCAGAAGAGCACCGCCTCCGGTGAGAAGAATTCCTCTTCTGGCCACATCAGCCGCCAGCTCCGGGGGAGTCTTTTCCAGAACACTCTGGATCACCTCAACGATCTGTGTTACCACATCAGACACAGCTGCACGGATCTCTCCTGAGGAGATATCCACAGTTTTCGGCAGTCCTGTAACAACATTTCTGCCGCGGATCTCCATAACCTTGTCCTTTCCCTTCTGATGTGCCGTTCCGATCTTCACCTTCAGAGCATCTGCTGTCTGCTCTCCAATGAACAGGCCATGCACCTTTCTGACATAGCGGATAATACTCTCATTAAAGCTGTCTCCTCCCTGCTGTACAGAGTCAGAAACCACAATGCCACCCAGAGAGATCACTGCAATATCTGTAATACCGCCTCCGATATCCACGATCATATTGCCGCAGGGTCTTGTAATATCGATTCCTGCACCAACTGCAGCAGCAATGGGTTCAGGAACAATGGTAACATCCCTTGCTCCCGCCTGATAGGTGGCCTGTTCCACCGCTCTTCTCTCCACATCTGTAACACCGCTGGGCACACAGATCACGACTCTTGGCTTGCGCAGTCCTCTTCTTCCCATGGCCTTCTGGATAAAATAGCGAAGCATCCGCTCTGTGATCACGTAATCTGTGATGGTTCCATTTCTCAGGGGACGGATCGCAATAATATTTCCGGGTGTTCGGCCGATCATCTGCCGCGCCTCCTCCCCATAGGCTTTTATCTTGTCCAGATCCTTATCGTAGGCAACCACTGCCGGCTCCTTAACGGTAATTCCCTTTCCCTTTACATAAACCAGAATCGTAGCCGTTCCCAGATCAATTCCAATATCTGTAGACACTGCCATCTGTGTATCTCCCTTCTTTCTATACTGTATGTATACGCTGGCTTTCTGACAGCTCTTTACTTTCGCGCTCTATTCTCCCGGTACCTGTCACAGCCGATGCCGCCTGCCTCTGCAGCCCTCCGGCATCTGTTCTCTTCTCACTAAGACAGGTACTGTTTTACATAACGGCCGGTATAGGACACCGGATTTTCCGCCAGCTCCTCAGGAGTTCCGCAGCCAATGACGGTACCTCCCTTATCTCCGCCTTCCGGTCCCAGATCAATGAGATAATCTGCCGTTTTGATCACATCCAGATTATGCTCGATCACCACCACTGTATTTCCGCCCTCCACCAGTCGGTTCAGGATTTCCACCAGCTTTTTCACATCGGCAAAATGAAGACCGGTGGTGGGCTCATCCAGAATGTAAATGGTCTTGCCGGTGCTTCTTTTGGATAACTCCGCAGCCAGCTTGATCCTCTGGGCCTCTCCTCCCGACAAGGTGGTGGAGGACTGTCCCAGACGAATGTAGGAAAGTCCCACATCGTACAGGGTCTGCAGCTTCCTTTTAATAGAAGGCACAGGTGCAAAAAACTCCAGAGCCTCCTCCACAGTCATATTCAGAACATCTGAGATACTCTTGCCCTTGTATTTCACCTCAAGAGTCTCTCTGTTGTATTTTTTACCCTTGCACACCTCACAGGGAACATAGATATCCGGCAGAAAATGCATCTCAATCTTCAGAATTCCGTCACCGGAGCAGGCCTCACACCTGCCGCCCTTGATATTGAAGCTGAATCTGCCCTTTTTGTATCCCCTTGCCCTTGCATCGGAGGTGGCCGCAAACAGATCTCTGATCAGATCAAACAGTCCGGTGTAGGTGGCCGGATTGGAACGGGGTGTTCTTCCTATGGGAGCCTGGTCAATGGCAATCACCTTATCCAGCTGCTCCAGCCCCTCCAGAGCATCGTGCTCTCCCGGGATACACCTTGCCCTGTTCAGGTCTCTGGCCAGATGCTTGTAGAGCACCTCATTCACAAGAGAGCTTTTTCCGGATCCGGATACACCGGTTACAGCAGTCAGCACCCCAAGAGGGAACTGTACATCCACATTCTTCAGATTGTGCTCCCTTGCCCCCTTTACAGTGAGCCAGCCAGAGGGCTGTCTTCTTGCTTCCGGCACCGGAATACTGTCCCTTCCGCTTAAAAATGCTCCCGTGATGGATTCATCGCACTTCATCAGATCCTCGGCGGTTCCCGCTGCCACAAGTTTTCCACCATGTTCACCGGCTCCGGGACCGATATCCACAACAAAGTCCGCAGCCCGAATGGTATCCTCATCATGTTCCACCACCACCAGGGTATTTCCAAGGTCACGAAGATCCTTCAGAGTACCCAGCAGCTTATCGTTGTCCCTCTGATGCAGGCCGATACTGGGCTCATCCAGAATATAGGCAACTCCCACAAGACCGGAGCCGATCTGGGTGGCAAGACGGATTCTCTGGGCCTCTCCTCCAGAAAGGGTTCCAGTTGCCCTTGACAGAGTAAGATACTCCAGTCCCACATTCACCAGAAATGACAACCGGGCCCTGATCTCCTTCAGGATCTGCTCACCGATCAGCAGCTGCTGCTCACTGAGCTGCAGCTGTTCCATATGGGCCAGCAGCTTCTCAATGGACATGCTTGTGATCTCATGGATATTTTTCTCTCCCACCGTCACAGCCAGAGAGGTTGGCTTCAGCCTCTGCCCCTTGCATGCCGGACAGGGAGTGATGCGCATAAAGCTCTCATAGTCCTGCTTGGAGGACTCTGAACCGGTTTCTCTGTAGCGCCTCTCCACATTTTTGATCAGACCCTCAAAGGCAACATCGTAGACGCCCTCTCCCCTCTGGCCTTTGTAATGGACCTTAACCTCCTGACCATCTGTACCATGGATCAGAATATCATGGATCTTTTTCGGATACTGATTAAAAGGAGTGGAAAGGGAAAATCCGTATTCCTCCGCAAGGGCATCCAGAATAGCCCTTGAAAAGCTTCCCTTCACTGCACAGGACTGCCATCCGTTTACCACGATGGCCCCCTCTGTGATGGACAGTTCCGGATTTGGTATCATCAGTTCCTCCGCAAACTCCATTCTGTAGCCAAGACCGGCACATTCCGGACAGGCACCGAAGGGATTGTTGAAGGAAAAGCTTCTGGGCTCAATCTCCTCCATACTGATGCCGCAGTCAGGGCAGGAAAAATTCTGGCTGAACCGCAGGATATTGCCATCCATGGTATCCACCAGCAGCAGTCCCTCTGCCATTCCAAGAACAGTCTCAATGGAATCGGTAAGACGCTTTTCAATGCCCGGCTTAACCACAAGACGATCCACCACGATCTCAATGGAGTGCTTCAGATTTTTGTCCAGACTGATATCCTCAGACAGCTCTCTCAGCTCTCCATCCACCATAACACGGACAAAGCCATCCTTTTTTGCCTGCTCCAGCAGTTTTTCATGGCGTCCCTTTCTTCCACGGACAACCGGTGCCAGCAGCTGAAGTCTTGTCCGCTCCGGCATTGTCATGATCTGGTCCACCATCTGATCCACCGTCTGCCGGCTGATCCTGCGCCCGCAGCGAGGGCAGTGGGGGATTCCGATCCTTGCAAACAGAAGACGGAAATAGTCATAGATTTCTGTAACAGTGCCCACGGTGGAACGTGGATTCCTGTTGGTGGACTTCTGATCAATGGAAATAGCCGGCGGAAGTCCCTCTATGCTCTCCACATTGGGCTTTTCCATCTGTCCCAGAAACTGACGGGCGTAGGAAGAGAGGCTCTCCATGTACCTTCTCTGCCCCTCTGCATAGATGGTATCAAAGGCCAGCGAGCTCTTTCCCGAACCGGAAAGACCTGTCAGCACCACCAGTTTGTTTCTGGGAATATCCACATCTATATTTTTCAGATTATTCTCCGCGGCACCGCGGATCCTGATAAATTCCTTTTTCTGTGTCATGTACCACTCCTGTAGGCAGCTGTTCCCCCCTTATGAGTGAACAGCCCCTGTCTTTTGTATCATAAAAATTCTGCCATTACCTGATTGCTGACAGAAATCCCCTCCCTGGTCAGGTGCAGGTATTCCCCTTCCCTGACAAGAAGGTTCCATTTTTCATATTTTTCAATAACAGCACCGTACTGCTCCTGAAGGCTCCGTCCGAATTTTTCCTGAAATTCCCTGGAAGAAACCCCTCTGTTCAGTCGCAGACCCAGGATCATGAATTCCCCCATACGGTCCTCCTCCGTCAGGAGTTCCTGCTGCTCCTCCAGCATCCCGGGAGTTTCGCAGAGAGACACATAGCGTTCCCGATCCCCGGTATTGGAAAATCGCCTGTTTTCCAGCAGAGAGGCCGCTCCCAGGCCAAGACCCAGATATTCCGTCCCGGTCCAGTAGCCCAGATTATGCCTGCACTCTCTTCCCGGAAGACTGTAATTGGAAATCTCATACTGCTGATAGCCGTAGTTCTCCAGTATCCTCCAGGTACTCTCATACATGAGGCGCTCCTCCTCTTCCTCTGGAAATGCATACTGCTCCTGCTGCTCATACAGGGGAGTACCCTCCTCCAGGATCAGACTGTAGGCAGAAATATGCTCCGGCTGCAGCTCTGCCACACGGCGCAGAGACTGTTCCCAGGAGGCAGCACTCTGCCCTGGAAGTCCCGACATCAGATCCACATTGATATTGGAAAAGCCCGCCTCTCTGGCCAGGGAATAGCTCTCCAGAAACTGCTGCCAGGTATGGATCCTGCCCAGCATCTGAAGCTCCTGATCCTCTGTACTCTGACAGCCAAGGCTGAGGCGGTTGATGCCCGCCGCTCTGTATACAGAGAGCTTCTCCCGATCCAGAGTTCCCGGATTGGACTCCAGAGAAATCTCCACATCCTGTGCCAGGGAAAAGCACTGCCTCACACAGTCCAGAATCTCCCGGATCCAGCCCGCAGGAAGAACAGATGGGGTTCCACCTCCGAAGAAAATGCTGACCACCTGTTTTCCCTTCAGATTTTCCTGTGTGCTCCTTGCCTGAATTTCCTTAAGAAGAGCCTCCACATAGACTCTCTGCTGTTCTCTTCCCCCTCTGAAACTTAAAAAATCACAATAGGCACATTTTTTCACACAGAAGGGGATATGAATGTACAGCTCCAGCTGCATCAGTTCTCGTCCAGCTTCAGAACGCTCATAAATGCCTTCTGAGGAATCTCTACATTGCCCACCTGACGCATACGCTTCTTTCCTTCCTTCTGCTTCTCCAGAAGTTTCTTCTTTCGGGAAATATCGCCACCGTAGCATTTTGCAAGTACGTCCTTTCTCATGGCGCGGACAGTCTCACGGGCAATGATCTTGGAGCCCACTGCTGCCTGGATCGGAATCTCAAACAGCTGACGTGGAATCTCCTCCTTCAGCTTCTCGCACATCTTTCTTCCTCTCTCGTAGGCAGAGCCGGCGAATACAATGAAGGACAGGGCATCCACTTCCTCCTTATTGACAAGGATATCCAGCTTCACCATATCACTCTTCTCATAGCCAAGAAGCTCATAATCAAAGGAAGCATAGCCTCTGGAGCGGGATTTCAGGGCATCGAAGAAATCGTAGATGATCTCATTCAGTGGCAGATGGTAGTGCAGCATGGCTCTGGTCTGCTCCATGTATTCCATTCCCTGATACTGTCCACGGCGCTCCTCGCACAGCTGCATGATAGAACCTACGAATTCTGTGGTTACCATGATCTCTGCCTTTACAATCGGCTCCTCCATGTAATCAATCTCAGAAGGATCCGGAAGATTGGTCGGGTTGGTAAGATCAAAGCAGCTGCCGTCAGTTTTATGTACCTTATAGATAACACTGGGGGCGGTGGTTACCAGATCCAGGTTATATTCTCTCTCCAGTCTCTCCTGAATAATCTCCAGATGCAGCAGGCCAAGGAATCCACAGCGGAAACCAAAGCCCAGAGCAATGGAGGTCTCCGGCTCAAAGAACAGGGAAGCATCATTCAGCTGCAGCTTCTCCAGGGCATCACGAAGATCCGGATATTTTGCACCATCTGCCGGATACAGTCCGCAATATACCATTGGATTTACCTTTTTATATCCTGGAAGTGGCTCTGCACAGGGGCGATCCGCATCGGTGATGGTATCACCCACCTGGGTGCTGGCAACATTTTTGATGCTGGCAGTGATATAGCCTACCATACCTGCTGACAGGGCATCGCAGGGGATCATCTGACCTGCACCGAAGTAGCCAACCTCAACCACCTCTGCCACAGCTCCTGTAGCCATCATTTTCATACGGGTTCCCCTCTTTACCTGTCCCTCCATCACACGGCAGGATACAATTACTCCCTTGTAGGAATCATAAAGAGAATCAAAGATCAGGGCCTGCAGCGGTGCAGAAGGATCTCCCTGGGGTGCAGGGATCTTATTGACGATCTCCTCCAGCACATCCTCCACGTTCAGTCCTGTTTTTGCAGAGATCTTCGGTGCCTCCTGGGCCTCAATTCCGATCACATCCTCGATCTCATTGATGACACGGTCCGCATCTGCACTGGGGAGATCGATCTTGTTGATAACAGGAAATACTTCCAGATCATGATCCAGTGCCAGATACACATTGGCCAGTGTCTGGGCCTCGATTCCCTGGGCTGCATCCACCACCAGAAGAGCGCCGTCACAGGCAGCAAGGCTTCTGGAAACCTCATAGTTGAAGTCCACGTGTCCCGGAGTATCGATCATATTCAGAATGTACTCCTCTCCATCCTTTGCCTTGTAGACAGTACGCACTGCCTGGGCCTTGATGGTGATTCCTCTCTCTCTCTCCAGATCCATATTGTCAAGGACCTGATCCTGCATCTCTCGCTGGGTCAGAAGTCCTGTTTTCTCAATGATACGGTCCGCCAGTGTGGATTTACCGTGATCAATATGGGCGATAATACAAAAATTTCGGATTTTACTCTGATCAATTCCTGCCACTTTTATTTCCTCCTGTAATAAGGTTATTTACTCTTTTCGCATACCTTTCTAAAGAAGTGCATACGACTGCTATTGTAATTATGTTCAATACTCCTATAATAGCGTAAACTTCCGCCGATGGCAACAGATACGCCCTTTCCTGTGCCACAAAAAAAGAACGGGAGGTATTCCCTCCCGTTCTGAAATGACATATTCCGTTATACCAGGTCTGATGAAGTACTCTTACTCAACCACTACACCGTATTTCTCTTCGTTGAATTTTCTGATCTCATCCTCGATGGTAGCCTCAACTCCCGGATAGATACATCCAGGTCCACCGTAGGTCATTCCAGGCCAGAAGCCAGGCAGCTCGCCGTACTCCTCGCAGGCTCTTCTTGTCTCTTTGCGGATCTCCTCCTCTGTAGCGTCCTCACGGTCGATTACAGAATCGATTCCACCCATGATCAGCATGCGGTCTCCCACCTGCTCACAGATCTTCTGAATGTTGTTGGATGGAAGAACACCCTGACAGATATCAACACCGATCTCAACCATATCCTCAACCAGTGGCTCCAGGAAGGTATCACTGTGGTGCATAACGATAACGCCCTGAGAATGCAGGTAATCATAGAGTTTGCGATATGGCTCTTTGAAGAACTCTCTCCAGGTATCAACACTGAAGAACAGACCTGTTTTTGAACCCCAGTCATCATGGGATACGATTACATCCGGATGGAGATGCTCTACCACCAGTTTCATATAGGTCAGTCTGTACTCACAGATTGCATCGATAAGCTCATGCATCTGCTCCTCAACATCCTCGTCCACCAGGTTCATCAGAGTATCTTCAAAGGTCATCAGCATATGAAGCTGCTCGAAGATACCTGTTCCCATGATTACGCAGGACAGATATTTCTCACGGTCAATTGCCTCTGCGTTTGCAATTGCTGTCTCCCAGCCATCGGAGCATTTTCCAATAAGATCTGGAACTTTAACATACTCTTTCCAGTTCTCGATATCCTTAATCACCTGATTCTCAGGTGTAACGATCGGAACTGCTGCAGGATCAGACTCCTCAAAACGAATGTAGGTTCCCCAAACATCATAGGAATAGGTTCCTCTGATACGATTTCCTCTGATCAGCTTAAAGCATGGGTCTCCACCGATGGGTTTAAACATTGCCCAGTTATTGTTCAGACATGCAGGTTTTCCGCCTTTTTTCAGGCTCTCCAGTAAAATCTCTCTCTGTGTCATCACTACTCTCCTTTTTTCCTCCAAAAATTGACAAATCATTCGAATTGTCAATTTTATTATAAAACATCCACCATTCCCGGTCAATTTTGAATCTTGATTTTCGATTCCAAAAATAAATATTTATTTTTGTGCAGTTTTACAAATATATAATATAGCAACTGTATACTGTATTTTTTATTTCTTTAATGATAAAATAAACTGATGTACTGCCTGTCCAGGAAACATCTGTGGACAACGCAAAAATACAGCAGAAGGGAGCAGCATTCTATGGCAAGGTATCAGAAGGGTGCCTACAAAAGAGATATCATATTATATAATGCCAAATATCTGTTTTATAAAAAGGGAATTGCCGGTACCACCATCCGTGAGATTGCAGAGAGATCGGAGGATCCCGTCAGTCTCGTCCACTACTACTTCAAAAAAAAGGAGGATATCGTTCAGCAGATCTATCTGGATTTTCTCGGTAACATCGACCTTTTTGTATATTCCGCACTTTATTCAGAAACTGGTGACACCAATGTGCTTCTGGCTCACACGGTCACCCAGCTGATCTATTACGATATCATCATGAAGGACCCCCGAAACATGCGGGTGTACCAGGAATCCCTGGTCAGTCAGTCCAATGCGGCAATTCTGAACACGTATATTGAACATGTTTACAGAAAAATCCTGGAGGATATGGAGCTGAATGTATCGGAGGAATTTTTCCAGGCCTGCATCTCCATCGACTTCGGTGCACGCCGGGAGATCCTGAACCGTTATTACGACGGAGAACTGACTATCGATGCCACGGAGCTTGTGCTGATCATCATCCGCACCTTTCCACTTGTGGCAGGAATCCCCAATGAGACAGTCACCGCCATAACCGACCAGGCACTGAATCTCTATCGAAACCTGGATATAAAGAATCTGAAATTTCTGGTGTAAGCACCATCTGAACGGTGGCCGCTGCGGCAGTCTCCAAGGTCTCGTGCAAGCAGGGACTTTGGCTTATTTCTGACGTAAAGAAAACACAGCTCCCCGCTGTCTTCTTGAAAGAAGACAGCGGGGAGCTGTTCTTTGTCCTGTTTCCATTCCAGGTCAGGGCCATCCCCTTACCCGTTTATGTTCCGATCTGCTCCTCCAGGGCAAAGGAGAGCAGCAGCTTCAGTCTTTCCTTTTCATCCTCCAGATCAATTCCTGTAATATTCTGAATCCGTTCGATCCTGTAGGACAAGGTACTCCTGTGAATATACAGCTTCTTTGCTGTCTGAAGCAGATTTCGCTCCAGACGAAGATATACCTTCAGGGTATGAAACAGCTCTGTGTGGTTATCTGCATCATACTGCTTCAGAGTATTCATCGCCTCAGATATCAGAAAATCCACAGGCATTTCCCGGGTCATGGTATCCCTGACATAATCCACCAGATAGTTCTCGAAATAGTAGTACCAGTACATACTGCCGCTTCTCTTACCCATCTCCAGTGCAATGGATGCCTGTTTATAGCCGTTCTGAAGCCTGAAAAATCCACTGTACTCGGAACTGATCCCCAGCTTCATCAGATTATCTCTGAGAAAAACAGCCAGTCCTGTGACAATCTCCTTGATGGTCTTGTCAATTCTTGTCATATTAACGATCACCACTGCAGACTCCTCATAGAGAAGGGTATAGCAGGCGGGAAGAAGCACATGGAGACGGTCCACAATGGCTGTGTTGGATACCAGATAGGCCTCCATCTGGTTTGGAATCAGTTTCAGACAGCGATACACATCCTCCTGTCGCCATTCCTTCTGCTCCATCATCCTGAGAAGATTCTGATTATCCGGGATCTGGCCATTGAGGATCTGACGGATATCCTGATCCAGCTGTCCATCGTAATCTCCCCTTGTAAGACCCTTCAGGGTGATGGTTTCCTGGATAAAATCTGCAAGATACTCCATCACATCGTAATCTCCCGGCTGGATCAGATTTACGATCTCCTCCACCAGAACTCTTCCGATATAGCGTTTTTCATTATACAGATTCCGATACAGAATCTGGTAACCCCTCTGGTTGGCAGAAAACAGTACCGTTTTCCTCTCACTTAAGCCTTCCAGATATTCCTGGTCCAGCTGAAAATCATTTCTGATCACGGTTCTTACCACCGGCCGTCCTGTTTTCAAATCCGCTTCCCATATGTTGGCATTCTTCAGTTTCTCAGAATAGGCCAGCACATAGAAGTAGTTATCCTGAATTATTCACGGCTTAACCTTTCAAGAGTTTAAAACCCGTGTAGTTG
>JAUNCZ010000064.1 GCA_030526405.1 Lachnospiraceae bacterium
TATTTTTTTCTGTTTCGCTTTTTGCTCGAAGTCAATCGGCAGAAGCGACAGCCAGGTTAGATTACCACAAGTCGTTGGCACTTGTCAACAACTGTTTTCATCTTTTTTTGTGCTGTTTTACTGGATATCAATCCGCAAAAGCGACAGCTCAGTTAGAATACCACCCTGCACCGTGAAAGTCAACAGAAAATTGCAAAAATCCGATAGCTATTGATTTAACAATCAATTTTATCGATGGAACGTTTTCAAGTTTTAAAATCATACAGTAATATAAAGAAAAAAGTCAGCGACAGTCTTATTAAGACGCCGCTGACTTTCACCATTTGTAAAATTTGTAAAACCTGTTCCTCCTGAATCATCCACACACCCAATATTCTGAGTGCATTTGCTGATTACCAGTTCTATTCCGTTACTATTGATTATTATTTCTCTCGATTCCTGATCTTACAGATTCCCTGTGTCATACTTCCCATAGGGCAGAAGCTGCACCATGTTCTTGGTTTATACAGAATCATTACGATGAGACCGATTAATGTGGATGTCAGCATCATGCTGTAAAATCCAAAACTGAATTTTGCTACCCAGTCAGGTACCAGGCCCGGTGTGTATGCCCAACCCCATGGAACACGAATGGTCCAGAATAATTTAATTGCTTCTTTCAGAGACTGATCCCCGCTTCCCACAACAGTCCCTGCGTTCCATCCCAGACTCAGTTTTCAGAAAGCCGTAAAAACTTTTTATAAGTCAGATCAATGGCAAATGCTCCCAGTGGCGCTGTCAGCACAATGGCCAGCACAGCCACTGTCAGCACCACATCACCGCAGGCAAACCCAAGGGAAAGGGGAATTCCTCCAATAGCAGCCTGAACAGTAGCCTTAGGTGTATAGGCCAGCATGGCAAACAACCGCTCCTGACGATTCAGATCTGAGCCCAGAACGCACAGGAACACTCCCAGCATCCGGAATACCAGAGCTCCCAGGATCAGAATCACTGCGGATACACCAACCTTCCCCAGGTACTGTACATTCACAGTGGCACCCACCAGTACAAACAGGAACACCTCTGCTGCCACCCACAGTTTTCCAAACTTCAGGGACAGTCGTTTCGCCACCACCTCTCGCTTCTTCTGAAGACCTATACCGATGAACATGATAGCGATAAGGGCAGAAAAGCTGATGGGAGTACTTAAGGAATCCTCCAGAGTTACCAGAAGAAATGCCACACTCAGTATGATCAGAACCTTCGCCGTGTCACGGATATGGCATTTTTTAAAGAAGTATGCCAGCAGACAACCCACTGCTGTTCCCAGGCCGATTCCCAGCACAATGGAAACAGGAATATTCACAAATGCCAGCACCGAGGCATTTTCCCCCTGCATCATTCCGATGAAGGTAGAAAACAGAACAATGACATACACATCGTCCACCGATGCACCAGCCAGGATCAGCTGGGGAATTCCTTCCTTCACTCCGTATCCCTCTTCCATCAGCTTTACCATGCGGGGAACCACCACTGCCGGAGATACCGCTGCAAGAACAGATCCCAGCACCGCAGCCTCCAGAAGAGACAGCCCCAGCAATTTCGGTGCCAGCAGCAGCATTCCCAGAATCTCAAGACTGGCCGGCACAAAGCACATCATCACTGCCGGTCTGCCGATTTTTTTCAGTCCCGACAGATCCAGTCCCAGTCCGGCCCTTGTAAGGATAATGATCAGAGCGATTTTTCGAAGATCAGCAGAAATCCCAAGAATCCCGGGATCCAGCAGATTCCATACATAGGGACCCAGCACGATCCCCGTCAGCAACATACCCAGAAGACTGGGCAGCTTACATTTCCGGCAGATCCATCCCATGGACATGCCAAGAAGCATGATCAGTGAAATACTTAATAACATAATTCCTCCTTTTTGACACAACGAAGCAGAGCTGCGTACCAGTGTTTTTGTATAACAGATAATTGATATAATTTCTCATTATACAAAAAAAGCTGATACCCCCCTGCGTCTGTTTTCTCGCAGAAGTCATCAGCTTTCATAAGCGGTTTTGGCATTTTTGCCAGGGGAGAACTTCATTCCCTTCTATCGCAAGCAGTATATCATACTCTGATCAAAGTCTCAAGTAAAGCAGACATTCACAATCCCCGTCACAACTTGCTCATGAACCACTGCTGCCTTCGACAATGGTTCAAAGTTCTCAAAAAAGAAGGGTTGTCGCGGCTGTCTCTTGTTTTTCTTATTTTCCCAATGTAATACTACAGACATGGAAATAATTCACAGAAAGGAAAGGAATTAAGTATGTATTCATTTGTAAATGACATGTCCAACATCATGATGCAGAAAAAAGGCCGCAGCCGTGCCATCAACCAGGAAAATCCCACCGGTGAAAAGGGTAAGGGCGGAATGGCCGCCAGTGAACTGGGACCATCCAGAAAGGGTTCTCCCTGCATGAGAAACGTAAAGCCCGGTGAAACAAGAACTCTGGCAGATATCCAGGGTGCGGGAGTGATCCAGCATCTCTGGATCACTGTGACAGATCATACGGATAAGGATTTTTTTGTATTCCGGGATCTGGTGCTTCGCATGTACTGGGATGACGAGGAATATCCATCTGTAGAAAGTCCCCTTGGAGACTTTTTCTGCTGCGGCTTCGGAAAACCCTGTCTTGTAAACTCCCAGCCCATCGTGGTAAATCCCGCCAGAGGAATGAACTGCTTCTTCCCCATGCCCTTCAAAAAGAGAGCACGAATCACAATAGAAAACCAGCATGAGGCGGAAATCGAAGCATTTTTCTATCAGGTGGATTACACCCTCTACGATGAGATGCCCGATGATATCTCCTACTTCCATGCCCAGTGGAGACGGGAAAAGATCACAGAGCTTAAGAAGGACTATACCATTCTGGATGATGTGAAGGGAAAAGGCCATTATGTGGGCACCTATATGGCCCTCTCCACCCTGGAGCGCTACTGGTATGGGGAAGGAGAATTGAAGGTTTATCTGGATGGCGATGAGGAATATCCCACCATCTGCGGCACCGGAACGGAGGATTATTTCGGAGGTGCCTGGAGCTTTGCCGGCATCAAAGACGGAGTCATGACAGAGCAGACCTACAATACTCCCTACATGGGATTCCCCTATCTTTCCAGACAGGACGACCGAATCTCCAGTCCTTACTATATGAACGATACCTGCACAGAGCGGGGCTTCTACCGCTGGCACATTCCGGATCCGATCCTGTTTGATGAGGATATCCGGGTTACCATCCAGCAGCTGGGTGTCTGCCACAAGGGTCTCTTTGAAAGACAGGACGACGTGTCCAGTGTAGCCTACTGGTATCAGACTCTTCCACACCAGAAATTCAAACCTCTTCCTCCAAAGGAGGAGAGATGGCCGCGCTGATTCTCTGAACCCACAAATAATGCTCCCTCACAGACAGGAAATAAATCTGTGAAGGAGCATTTTCATACTTATCTCTTACATTTTCACTGTGCAGAGAATGTGATGGCCTCTGAATCAGCGATTGTCTCGTAGGAGTCTGCATCATAGATGTGGAATTTCAGCTCCACCTCCTCAATGGACTCAATGCCATTGCTCTCCAGATCCTCTGAGAGCACGGTAATATCCTCGATGGATTTCTTTCCGGCATAGCAGGTGCTGGAATAGAGGGGATCGATCATAAATCCATTGATGGACATCTCCTCCACGGAAATGCTCACATCCTGATCTGAGGTGTTTTCTGTGTAAAGCAGAATCGCAGTGCCCCAGAAAGAATTTTCATCCACTGTTTTTCCTACAATTTTAATACCGCCCTCATTGTACAGCTCCATGCCTGCATCATTTGGGGTGGTATCCATGTTTTCGTATTCACTGGTTTTGACCTCACAGAATTCCTTCTGGAACAGAGAATCAGACCAGTCCTCTGAGTCAAAGGCATGGAAATAGATCTCCACCTTACCTACAGTGTCAATGCCTGCTGCCTCCAGCTCAGTTGTGGAAAGATACATGGTTTCATTTGCCTTCTTTCCCGCTGAAATCTCTGAAGAAAACAGATCTGAAATCATATAGTCATTTACGATCAATGCATCACAGCCAATCATATAGGTTTTATCCGTATTATTTTCGATCAGAAGTCTGATTCCCTCGCCCCAGAAATCATCCTCTGTATACTCAGTGGCTGTGATCTTGATTCCATCCTTGTCCACAAGAACCTGCTCTTCAATGGAAACTGCGCTCTTTTCAGCAGCTTTTTTCTCCTCTTCCGGAGCAGCTTCCTCTTCTTCAGCTTCTGACTCTGTTGCAGCTTCAACTGTCTCTGCTGCTTCCTCTGCACTTTCAGACACCACTGCCGTAATCTCCTTTTTCTCAGAATCTGAGGAGCCACAGCCTGCCAGCATACCCAGTACGGATACTCCAATTACACCAGTTAATATCATTACTCTTTTTTTCATATTGCCTTACCCTTTCTCATGCCTGTTCCTCTACTCCTGCACACCGCTGGTCCGAAGAGGCGCCATTTTATTTTTTATCAGCAATTCATTCACATCTATGATACTTCCCGGTCTCTCATTGAAAATGATCATCAACAGCACATCCCTTGGATTTTTGGCATAAAGCTCCGGCATTCCATATTTTTTCAGGGCCCTCTGGGTCTCCTCCAGAGACAGCTCAGCGGCATAACAGATCCTCAGGATAATATCCCTCTGTTTTGTGTGCTTTTCCCCGGACAGCAGCTTGTATCCATATCTCTCCGGGATGTCTGCTTTCAGAAAAACTGTCTGCTGTTTGATTCTTTTTTCCGCCAGAAGCCCTTTCATATAGATCGAAAATGCCTCCTCACTGAGATTCATGCTCTCCTTATTTTCATTACAATAGCTTTCGAACTCTGAAAGATGTGTTTTTCCCAGAATTTCCACCAATTCTCTTGTACTTTTTTCGTTCATTTTTTCCCCTGTCTGTTATAATTATTTCATTGTCATTCTTGAAAGAAAGGAAGCATACCGTGGATCTAAACCAACGACTTACCAGTTCTTACTACAAAACAATCGCCACAGTCAATGAACCACACAACGTTTATCTGGTGCAGCATCAGACCACAAAACAGATCTGCATCAAAAAGGTTCTTACTGTCTATAATAGCAGCATTTACGAAAATCTGTACAACCATCCTGTGCTGGGAACACCCCGGATCATCGCTTATTATGAGGAAGACCATCGTCTTACGGTCATCGAAGAATTCATCTCAGGGACTCCCCTGTCGGAGAAAATCTCTGATCAGACTCTGACAGAAGAAGACATTCTGAGCTATACCCAGGATCTCTGCCTGATTCTGGAAAAACTGCATTCCATGGAGCCACCCATCATCCATCGGGATATCAAGCCCTCCAATATCATTATCACTCCCTATAACCATGCCGTCCTGCTGGATTTCAATGCTGCCAAGCAGTACCGGGCAACTGCAGAGGAGGATACAGTTCTGCTGGGCACCCAGGGATATGCCGCCCCTGAGCAGTATGGGTTTGGTGCTTCCTCTCCTCAGACAGACATCTATTCTCTGGGTGTTCTTCTGAAAGAAATGCTCCATGCCTGCCATACATACTCTCCCAGACTGAACAGCATTGCTGAGACCTGCACAAAGCTGGATCCCGCAAAACGGTACAGCTCTGCTTTTGCTCTGAGAAAGGAATTACTTTCATCAGACAGAAAAGAAAGTATTCCGCATACCCCCGGTACTGTTTCCGATTTTCTGCCACCCGGCTTTCGATCCGGAACCCCCTGGAAAATGCTGCTGTCTCTCTTTGGGTATCTGATGATCTTCTATTCCTGCATCACGCTGGAGGTGGAAAACGCCACTGGCGCGGTTCTGTGGTACAATCGGATCCTGTGTTTTTGCATGCTGCTTTCCTTCGTATTCGGCAGCTTCAATTACTGCAATGTCCAGAAACTGATGCCTCTTTGCCGTCATTCCAACAAAATGCTTCGGGTATCCGGAATCATCCTGCTGGATCTTATCCTGAGTTTCATCCCGATGTTTATCCTGGTTCTGCTGGAAGCTTTCCGTTAATGAATTGCATACACAGTATAGCATTCCGGTTACATTTTCGTTGCCACCGCTATGGTGGCAATTTTTATCCTCTTACAAAGAAAAGGCGGAACAATTTCGTCTCAAACGAATCATTCCGCCTTATCCAATTCGCCATACAGCGTTTCTGAATATCACTTTTTTATACTTTTTTGAACTTAACAACAGCCGTCACCTGTAATACCAAATTCTTCCACCAGTTTATAGATACTGATTCCTGTTGCTGCAATAATTATAAAACAAATAATAAATCCTAGCATATATTTCACCTCTCGCTTTCCATCTGTATTCTCCTCTCCTGCGTATACTCTTCATGTTTTCTGATGCTTTAATACTACATTCTGTTTCTTTCCATAAAATGTGAGAAACCTTAACGAAACCTTAACTTGATGCATTTTTTACAATTATTTTCCTCTGGTTATTATTAGCATTTTTGAAATCAGAAGTACTATAAACAGGGCTTTTTCTTAAAGATAGACCTTTTTATAATTGGTTATTACTGCGTCATTTCGTTTTGCATGGTGTCAAGGATTTTTTGTCTGCTTCGGTGTCAAAATGGGGTCAGAAACAGGACTGCTGCCGGCAGGATCCTGCAGGGGAACAGCTGCAGCGTGTCGGTTCCTGGCAGCATGTCCACGCTGATCAGCGGCAACGTTCCGCTTCATGGGCGTGCTGCTTCTCCGGATCCTGCGGAAGATCTACCAGCAGAACCAGGAAGGGACGTGCTCCGGTTCCTTCTGATCGATCTGCAGGAAGCTTCCCATGATACCGGTAAAAAGAAAGAAGGGCTTGCCTTTTCTGGCTTGCCCTTCCTTTGTTACTTTTGAAAACGTGCTTTTATATCTTCCTCTGTACATTCACCCATGTAATATTGGCATGTGTGATCATGAACACGCTTTACTATTTCATACACCATTTTTACAGACATTATCTTTTTTTCATCCTGATCAGAAACTATTTCATCAGGATCCATATCTTTCAGATAGCTGCATATCCGTTCTATTATCTCTTCAGTGTTCAAATTATTTTCGCCAACATCACAGTAAGCCCATTCATCAGATACAAATTCCCCCTTCCGTTTTTCATAATACCTTTTTTTGAAATGCCGTATAAATTCAAATGTAACATCAAAGCAGTTCTTTTTCTCTTTTTCTGTTACATTTAATCTAAAAGAACCAAAAGTATTGAATAGTAAATCAATCAATTCCAGTATGGTTATATATGCCATGTCAAAATTATTCATGTGGTCACTCTTCCTGAAGGAACCCCTTCAGCTTTCCTTTTTGCTCTGGTTCTCTATAGCATGGTTGTTTTCATGATATATACCAGATATATAACAGTTACAAGGATCCCCAGCATGAACAGAGCATTCAGGACGTTTTCCAGTTTCCTGGCCGCTTGTTTATCCATTGGGAATACTTTTTGCCCGATCCAGGCGAACAGAGCACAAATCCCAGTGCAAAGCACAAACATAGCCAAAGGGAAAAGCAGTGGAAAGTATTCCAGAATTTTCCTGCAGGATTTCAGGATTCTTTTCAATGGAACCTTCACAAGACGTTTCATCAGTTCCGAAAGGCGTTTTTTTATAGCCACATTGATATACTCAAGCTCACGATTGAATTCCTCTCTGCAGCGGATCACAATATATTCAATCATGTTATTCCCCCCTTCCTCTATCTATCGTTTACTGCCGGCAGCCTTTCCGGTTCCTTTTCTGCCTGATCTGAGAAATTCACAACACGCCTTTCCTTCAGTTCCTTCTGGATCTTTTCAACGTGTGCCCGGGTTACTCCGTGATCAGCTGCTATCTTCCTGGTTCCCTTTGCTTTCAATCCTCTTCCTCTCATTTCCTCAGCTAAAAGCAGATCTTCCCGAATAAGGTAGTCAATTTCTGACTGCTGCCGCTCTTCAATATCCGCTTCAGCTTCTGCAGCTGCTTTCTGCAGGTTATCCGGTGCTGCTGCCAATAATTCAGCATTGGCCTGTTTCAGACGTTCTATATCGTTCCTGAGGCCGTTCACTCTGGCTTCCAGCTGGAGCCTTTCAGCGTTTAACTGATGGTAGGCTTCAACCTTAGGTTCAAGCTCATCAATAGCCTGTTCCTGCAGTTCCAGAGTTTCAGAAAGACCTTCAATATCCGCTTCCAGCTCTCCGGTGTATTCTGTGAGATCATCCAGAGCTTCAAGAGCCTTGTTAGCTCTTTTCTTCACCTTCTCAGTGTTCTGATATCCGGAATAGAATCCCACAAGGAATATTGTCATACCGTAGCCGTTCAGAAGATCTTCGTTGAATTTCAACCCACATTCAGCCAGGGCAGCCCTACATTCCCGCTTTCCGGATTTTTGCCAGGATATGCAGCCTTTTGCTTCTGGTGACTTTGTAACAGCTCTCTGTGCTGATTTTGAAGCCAGCCAGTTGTAGCAGTACAGCCAATTTCTATTCATTCCCCAGCATAGCAGCAGAGTAACCAGGACGAACACGGCCACCACTGCCGCACATCTGAAGGATGGCTTCAGGATCACCGGAATGATCAGAACCAGGTCAGCCGCAAGGAATACCCTGGTCTGTGGTGCCAGGAAAAAGGTGATAGCTTTAAGCGGATCTATCAGTATCATGCTGGCCAGTGTGATCAGGTACAGGATTGTTTGATCTCTGGGCCTTCCTCCGGATATGGTACAGCTGGCCGCTGCTACTGCTGCCGCCACCGGGATCAGATTCGCAAATATACTGTCAAAGGGTGCGATTCCTGCGTTTCTGGCGGCTCTTAGTGGCTTAAACCGGCTTTTCAGCCGCTTTTCAGCCGGTTCAGCCAGTGCTTCAGCCACTTTCAGCCGCTCTTCAGCCGGTTCCTGCTGCTTATCAAGAATATCTTCGGCAGCTCCCCTGTCCCTGTTAAATGCCAATATTGCCATACACAAGCCCCCTTTCACCACTGAGCCGCAAGCAGTTGCTTTTCAAGTTCCTGGTAATCATAATCACGCTGGTGGAAATTATGAAATGCATTTGGCTTGATTACCGGTTCGCTATTGGTTTCCTTCATGCTGCAGAAGCTTGCAACCACTTCCATGAAGTACGCAAACGGCTTGTGAATGGTTTCAGAAGCCGCCTTTCTGGTATATCGGTTCCTTGCCATGGACAGGATCCTGTTCACCTCTTCCGGTTCCGGAACAGTTCCCAGGGATTCAGTGATCACCTTCAGGACAGAATCCGGATTGTATTTGGTATCCTTTTTTACTTCTGCAGGAATGTGCTTGTCATCATCACAGAACTGTAAATTATTAGATGATGATGAATATATAGTATTATTAGTATTATTATATATAGTATTATTATATGGGGCAGGTTCCGGGGTAGGCAGTTCACCGTGGGGCAGGTTACTGTATGACGGATAGTTGCCCTGTGGATAGTTTGCCCTGGTGCTTTTCTTACTGCTGCCTGCAGGTTCCTCTTTCCGAATCTGAGGAACTGATTTTTCTGATTTATCGGTTCCAGTTCTCCGGATCCGCTCCGGAGATCTTCCGGAAGAATGGGAAAGGAAGCTGCTGCCGTTCTGATCAGCGGCAGCAGTATTCTGTTTCACTTCCTTCTGTCCGTCCGGATGAGCTGCGGCCTTTTCTTCTGGTTCCGCTGCTTCTATCTGTTCCGGATCTTCCAGGACTTCGAACTGATAATAAAAATGTCCCTTTTCATCCTTCAGCCTGATTCTCTTCAGGTATCCCTTTTCAATCAGTGCCTTCCATGCTTTTTCAAATCTATCCCTTCCAATCCCTCTTTCCTTTGCTTCCATTTGCATTACATTCTTGAAAATAGAAAAGCCTGGAATAGTTGATTTGCTATAGATCCAGGTATATAACCAAAGTTCCTCCGGGGAAAGCTCTTCTATAGCTCTATTGCTGATCATAGAGAAATTCGCCCTTTTCTCTTCAATTCTTGCTTCAGACATTACTGTTTGCCCCCATTCCGTCAATGTACTTATCAATGATTACCTTGTCATACAGGCAACGTCTTCCAATCTTCATAACAGCACCACAATCAGCCGCAAACTTTCTTGCCGTAACCTGTCCCAGTCCGATATAGGCACACAGCTGTGTAATATCCATCAATCTGACGCTGTAATTTGCTCTATTTTCTCTTGTTCGTTCTTTCATAGTAATATCTCCTTTCTATAGCTGAACCACCCTGAAAACGCCTATTTCGGCTTCTCACATGTCAATTACCAGTTCATTCATTGCTGCTTTCTTTGTGTCTTCCATGGCGTGCGTGTAAAGGTTCAGGGTAATATTTACAGTGGAATGCCCCAGGATTTCAGACAGGATCTTGAAGTCCTGCGGTCTCTGCTCCATAAACCTTGTAGCAAACGTATGTCTGAATGCATGGCTTGTGAATTTTTCAACCCCTGCCCTCTTGCATATTCTTCTGATCTCTGCATTAACTGAAGGGTTCCTGATTATAGTTCCCTCTGGAGACCTGAAAACAGGCTTCTGCTGCATATTTACCACGTTGCCGAACACTTCACTATTAAGTTCCTTTTGCGCCTTCAAAATGGATTTGACAGCTGCAGACATGGGTATATCTCTTGTTCCCTTAGCTGTTTTAGTAGTATTTCCAATGATATCCTGACCGCTTTCTGTTCTGGTTAAGGTTCTTGATATATGAATGCAGCCATTTACATAATCAATATCAGACCATGTAATAGTTGCAATTTCTCCTATTCTCATACCGGTCTGAAGCAGCATACAGAACAAATTATTGTAATAGCTTGTTTTTGCTTCCTGGAAGAACGCCTGTGTCTCTTCCAGCGTCAAAGCTCTATGGTTTGTATCCCTTGCAAGCGGCTCTGTTCTCCGGATCCTGTCCACTGCAATACAAGGGTTCTTTGTGATCAGATCCTCTTTTACAGCTGTATTGAATACATTTGAAAGGTGATCAATAATCTGATTTACACTGTTTGAATTCAAACCGGAATTCTCCAGCTCCATCTGAACCTTTTTGATATCCCTTGAAGTGATTTCTGTTATACGGAGATCACCGAACAGAGTACCGGAAATATTAATTGCTGCACATCTCTGGAAATGGTGATTCTGTGTACAGATTGTACTTTCAGATACCTTTCCCCTTCTGTAATCCATCCATTCGCTATAGAAGTCTCTTAAAACAGGATTTTTTCTGTACAGGGAACCTGATTCAAGTTCCTGACGCTTTTTATACTTCTTTTCTTCTACTTCGGCCTTCGTGCTGCCATACACATAATAGATTTTGTCCTTATATGTAAACCGGAGCATATAACGGCCGTCTTTACGCTTTTTTGCCATGTTCTGCACCTCTCTGGTTGATTCTTTGCCGGTTCGGTGCTATAGTAAGGGTGAAAAAAATGTCAGAAAGCCCTTGCTATAGCACTTGACAGGTTTTATAGTGGGTATGCCCTTTACAGAACTGGTAATTCTGTAAAGGGTTTTTCTTTTTACAGGATTATCTGCATTGCCAGGTATCCAACAATCACAAAAACGATCATGAACAGGATAGTCAGAACAACTATTTCTCCTAAATTGTTCCGTAGCTTGTCTCCGAAGGTCTCCACATATTCCACCTTCGTGAAAGTGCAGTCATATCCTTCAGGGTGAAGCTTTCGGGCTTCCTTTTCTGGTCTGTAGAAGCCGTCACAGTAAACCATGTTTATTTTCTTCATTCTCAGTCACTCCTTTTATTTGTAATCTTCAGGAAATACTTCTTCATGCAAAGCGAAAAACTGATTGAATATTTTTCTGAATTCATCTGTATACTCTGGTTTTTCTGCTTTTACTCTGTCTCTCATTTCAGCAATCATAATTGCTGTTTTCAGAGATAAGCTGTAAATATCGAGTGTGTCTGTGTCAAAATTGCATTTCATAAATTCCACCCCCCTACATTTCATCAAGACTAGTAGTGTAATCTGAGATATCAAATTCTTCCAGGTAATCAATGATTTCTTCCAGATCATCGATATTCTGACTCATCTGTTCGCCCTTTTCGCTTTCCTGGAGTCCTTCCGGAAGACTGTCAAATGCTTCCTGTTCCTCTTCCATAGCGGTCTGAAGCATTTCTTTAGCTTCCAGAAGCTTTTCCTCAGCTTCCTGGAGAAGCTTGCTTGCATCCATAAGGATTTTTCTTCTTGCTCTGTTCATTTATTCGGCTCCTTTCTTGAATTTATATGAGTGTACACTCATATATTAATTTATATATACCATGGGTGTACACCTATGTCAATAGATGTAAAGTTAGAAAAAATACAGTTTCTTGTGTACGCACATATTTTTTTGTGTTACCATCAAAAATAGATATCTTTATAAGGCGGTGAAATATGACACAAACAGAAGCAGAGAAACGAGCAAGTCTTAAATACAAAAAAAATCATTTAAAGCGTGTTCCTCTGGATCTTCAGAAGCCAGATTATGAAAAGCTGAAGGAAGCAGCTAACCAGGCCGGTGAAAGCGTCAACGGATTTGTAAAGAATTCTATCAATGAAAGAATTGACAGAATGACCGCTGAAGGCACAATAGATTTAACCGCTGTATCAGCTGATCAGGAACCAGAAGAAGAGTAGAAGCCCCTGGAACTGTTCCGGAGCTTCTTTTTTTGCCCTTTTCCAGTCCTTTTTGCCGTGCTGGTTATCCGGATCCGCTCCGGAGATCTTCAGGAAGAACCAGGAAGGGACGTGCTCCGGTTCCTTCAGATTGATCTGCAGGAAGCTTCCTGAAGGTGAAACTGCAGACTGCTGCCGGCAGGATCCTGCCGGCAGCAGTCTGCAGAATGTCCTTCTGGATCCTGCGGAAGATCTACCAGCAGAAGAGTGCAGGCAGCAGCTGCGGCCGCTCTGAAAGTCATACCAGCGTAGCAAGCAGGCATACAAGCAAACTAACCATACAGCCGGCCAGAAAGCCGGTAGCTGCTATATTTATGCTGTCCTTTGGCTTGATCACAATTTTGATCATCTTGTGTTCATTTGTTTCTGTGTTCATTATTTCCCCTTTACAGTCTTATTGCCCGAAATACATAAAAGTATCTATATCATTTCTCCAAAGTTCATGAAGCTTATCTATAGGATTTTTTGAAATGAATTCCTCAGCACTTTTTTTGTTGTTCCATTTATCGCGAATATATGTTCTTATGTCTTCTATAGTAGGCGGCTCTCTATTCCTTTCCTTTTCCCTCTCTCTATCTCTATATTTATCCCTATCACTGTATGTATAACTGTCTCTATCTCTATAGGCTCCCATTGGTTGCCAGTTGGAGCCAGTGGCTTCCACTGGGAGTGAATGGGAGTCACTGGCTTCCAGTGGTTTGGGGCTTTTGCTACTTCCGGAGTTTATCCAGTTAGTAAGAGTTTTTTTTATATATTGGCGTTCAAGAAGAATCATGCCGTTTTTCATGTTCTGAAGCTGGCCGTCCATGTATCTGTCACCTAGTTCAGGCATTACTCCGGTTTTAAAGTATGAATAAATAGCCTTTATGAACTGGCCGGCTTCCTCATCAGACATATTTTCTATACACTCAAGCCTGTCAGCATACATTGAAAGAGTCTTTCTTTCTGCAAGAATTTCCTTTTCTTCTTTTTCGGTTATCTCATATTCTTTCTTCTTTATGAAATATTTTCCCATGTCGTACCTTCTTCTTGGTTACTCTTCAGACATGGAAGCAATCACACGTTCAAATTCTCTCGGATCATCTAACACAGCTTCAATAACAGCTCTGTCATACAAGCAGCGTCTTCCAATATGCAGTTCAGCACCGCAGAGCTTTCCAAATTCTACAGCTTTATTCTTACCCATAGACAAGAATGTGCATAAACCGGGGATAGATAACAGGCGTACAGGTTCTGTTTTTGTATTGTTCTTCATAAAAAATAATTCCTTTACTTTTTTGTTTTTGTCATTTGTGGTTATCGGTTCGAACTGATAATATGAATATATAGAATTTCGGAATGGTTCGAAATATACAAAAAACTGTTGAAAATTAATAAAAAAACTGTAATCAGAATCACTTTCTAATAAGTTTGAATGGAAAACAGGGAAGATGGTGCAATATATGAGGGAAGATTTATTATATTATCCACTACTGATAAGAAGCCGAAAAAGTAAAGAACTAGGGCAAAAAATTAAAAAGCTGGCAAAAGAAAATGGTTTAAAGAATGCAGAAATGGCGAAATTATTGAACTATTCAGATGGTAATTATA
>JAUNCZ010000116.1 GCA_030526405.1 Lachnospiraceae bacterium
GAAAGTGTATATCGTGGTCGCGTCAATCCCACGAGAAAAATGATTGACCCATTTTCTTTTGCAAAACAGGAGATGGAACCTTTCTGGATCTATGTTCTTGAGTAAACAATGCTTCTGTTGTGCTTTTGCATAACAGTATTTATACAATAAATCAAAATAAAGGAACTAATATTTATGATTACAGGTGAATTAAAGAATAAAGTTGACCGGATCTGGGAGATTTTCTGGACCGGTGGTATTACAAACCCCCTTGATGTAATTGAGCAGTTTACGTATCTGCTTTTCATCAAGCAGTTGGATGATGTGGAGACAATCAAGGAGAGAGATGCTAATTTCTATGGTGTTCCCTATGAATCCATGTTTCCCGGAGAGTGCCAGCAGTATCGTTGGAGCAAATTCAAGAACCTGGGTTCTGCGGAAGAGATGTACCAGATTGTGATGAATGGGGTGTTCCCGTTTATCAAGAATCTTCACCAGGATGGTGATTCCGCCTATGCAAAATACATGGGAGATGCCATTTTTAAGATTCCTACAGCCTCCATGCTTTCTAAAATCGTGGATGGAATTGATAAGCTGGAGCTGGGAGATGAGGATTCTAAGGGAGATCTGTACGAGCACCTGTTATCAAAGGTGGCAACTGCCGGTACAAACGGCCAGTTCCGTACACCCCGTCATATTATTGAGATGATGGTTCAGCTGGTGAAACCACAGCCGGATGATTTGATTATTGACCCAGCCATGGGTTCCGCCGGTTTCCTGATTGAAGCCCAGAAGTATCTTCGCGAACACTGTGAAGAGGCATTTCTGGATGAAAAGTTTCTGGAGCATTTCAACAATACCATGTTTTATGGCAATGACATGGATCGAACCATGCTGCGTATCGGTGCCATGAACATGCTTCTTCATGGAGTTGAGAATCCGAATATTTCCTACCGGGATTCCCTGTCTGAGCAGAATACAGATCAGGAAAAATACACCCTTGTTCTGGCGAATCCGCCTTTCAAGGGCAGTCTGGATTATGAGGCGGTTTCTGCAGACCTGCTGAAGGTGACAAAAACCAAGAAAACGGAGCTTCTGTTCCTGGCACTGTTCCTGAGAATTCTGAAAAAGGGTGGTCGTGCAGCGGTTATTGTACCGGATGGTGTTCTGTTCGGCAGCAGTAAGGCTCATAAACAGATTCGACAGGAGATTCTGCAGCAGAATAAACTGGATGCTGTTATTTCCATGCCAAGTGGTGTTTTCAAGCCCTATGCCGGTGTGTCCACTGCCATTCTGATTTTTACAAAAACAGGAAGCGGCGGAACGGATAAGGTCTGGTTCTACGATATGAAGGCAGATGGCCTCAGTCTGGACGATAAGCGCCAGCCTGTGAACGACAATGATATTCCTGATATTATTGCCAGATTCAATAATCTGGAGGCGGAAGCGGATCGCAAGAAGACGGACCAGAGCTTCTTTGTGGATGTTGCGGATATTGTGGCAAATGACTATGATCTTTCAATCAACAAGTATAAGGAAGTGGAGTATGTTCCGGTGGAGTATCCTCCTACATCTGAGATTCTTGCTGAGATTGAAGAGCTTGAGAAGCAGATTGCAATGGAGATGGCAGAACTGAAAAAGATGCTTTCTTAATGCAATGAACGGGGAGAGTGAAGGATTTTGGGAACTAATTTTGATTATTTAAGGGAAAAACCGGAATATAATAATTTTTCCAAACAGGCAGTGGAGGCGGAGAGGAGTCTGGCTCTTTCTCCGGCTACCTGTGCTATTCTGTCGAGACGTGCACTGGAGCTGGCTGTGCGTTTTGTATATTCGGTGGATGCTGATCTGGTGCTTCCCTATCAGGATAACATCAGCAGTCTGATCCATGAGGAGACATTTCGTGAAATTATTGAGCCCAGACTGTTTCCGATGATTCGTTTCGTCATTCGTCTTGGCAATGTGGCGGTTCATACCAACAGCAATATTTCCAGGGACGATGCGGTGGTGTCTTTGAGAAATCTGTATGAGTTCTGTGACTGGATCGATTATGCCTATTCCAGGGATTATGTAGAGCATACCTTTGATGAGTCTCTTCTTCCATCCAGTGAAAAACGCCGTGAGAAGGCAGAGTGTCAGACGGCACTTTCTGGGAGGTGAGAACCACACTTTATTTTCGGCGAAA